>NZ_JPJE01000047.1 GCF_000765215.1 Eubacterium sp. ER2 | reverse complement strand
TCTGAAAGTACGCGTAAACTATTGAACCGCGTAGTACTGAACGGTACGCTACGTGGTGTGGAAGGGGAGGGTCAAATCTCCCCTATCCGATTCTTGTGGGTGTGAAACGCGAGGAGTACAATCAGAGATATAGAAAAATTGGAAATCAAGGAATGGCAGGCGTCATGAGAAATGAAATTCAAAGATTTTATAAACGATAGGAAACTTTCATGGACTATTGTTGGACTTGGTATTCTGGTAAGTCTGGTAGCTTTTGGGTTTTTACCGCTAAAAATACCAATGCACTTTAATGCTAGTGGAATAGCTGATGACTATTCAAATAAAATTCAGATTTTCCTTTTCCCTTTAATACAATTAATGATAATGTTTCTTACCGGAAGAGAAAAAATCAAATATTGCCTTACACATTCACGGACTTTTTTAAATGATTTTCAGTATAATTGGATTGTAAGCAGTTTGTGCTTTTTTATATTTCTGGTAGAAATTACAATAATTTATATTGCATTGTCATGACTGATAAATCGTCAAATTAAGAGTTGTAGCGGGCAGAATTGTCCGCTATTTTTGTTTATAATGGAAAACCACTGTCTTAAAAGGTCCTATACCGTGTCTGATATGCCAACGAGAGTAATAAAGATTGATTTCTAAAGAAGTTGGTACTCCATTGATTTTATTATGTTCCTGCTCTATAGATTTGATAATTTCGTTCAAATTCCAGTATTTGTATACAACTACTTTTATTTCTGTTTCCCGTGTATTTGCACTGCTAAAGGACATACTATTTACAACAGAGTAATCCGGGAGATTTACGCAATAAGAGAATATCAGAAATAAGCACAAGGCAGTGCATATAGCTTTTATTTTTCGGTTCACTATTTTGCTCCTCAATTTAAAATACAAGGGGATAACTATATAATACCTCACTATATAGTGAATTACTACATGAAGATTTATCAAATATACTTTGTGTAGGGAGTGAGGCGAATGGAATATGGTCATTTGGAATTACGCATAGAAGAATTGCTAAAAGAAAGAGGTATTAGTAAAAATACTATTTGCCGTGAGTTGGATATACCGAGGGCAAATTTTAACAGATATTGCAGGAATGAATTTCAGAGATTGGACGCAAACCTGATATGTAAATTATGCAGTTATTTTGAGTGTGAAATCGGAGAATTGATAGTGTATGTAAAAGAATGAAAGCCTGACGGATTTATAAGAATTCGTGCAGGCTTTTGTTGTGTACATTTTTAAGTATATTTTGCACGCGATAGCGCTAATATTTTTGTAAAAAGCCCGCCATATGTATTATAATGAAAAAAACGAAGCGGAATAACAGAAAAACAGAGCAGAGGATGACGGCATGCTATTGAGAGAAGAAGAGTACAGCCATGCAGTGGCGGTCCTGGCCGGCAGGGAGGAGAAAGACCCTCTTTTTACGGAGCTGGAGCAGTGGTTTGAGGAGACCTACAGCCTGCGGGTTTACAATTATTTTTGTGAACGGACTAACGCAGGTCGGCCCCGACTGCGCCTGCTCCTGTGGGACAGGGACTGCGCCGGGAAGATGAAAAAGGGGGCAAACCCAGATGAGCGGAAGCAGAGACGCACAGCGGAGAAATTTGCCGCTTTGTGTGTCAGGCATAATACACATCCCGCTTACCGAAGGCCCGGGGACTTCCTTGTGACCTATGACACGCTCAGGGACGAGATACAAAAAAGGGTGCTCCAAAGGTGCGCCGGGGAGATCAGGAGTATAGAGGCCCCGGATATTTGGCGGATGGAAATCCTTTTCGACAGGGTACACGTCTTTTTTGAGACAGATGAGCAAAGAGACTGCCACCAGGCCGACGGCGTGTGCGGCAGTATAAGAAGAAAGATGGACGCCATTGTGGAGAGACACGATCCGTTCGGCGCATTTGTGGATGGGGTGCAGTGCGTGTTCACAAGCCGACAGACACTGGATGAAAAGTATGACGGCAATATGTTTTACTACACGAGGTAGAGCGTCAGCCAGAGAGGAAAAGGCAGCGTATCGGTTCGCAAGGGGATAAGCCGGTGTGTCAGAGAGAGGAGGGACAGAGCTTGGAGAAATGTCAGTGGTGCATGTGCAATGAGAAGATGATCCGGTATCATGATGAGGAGTGGGGCGTGCCCCTCCATGACGACCGGAAACAGTTTGAGTTCCTGATGATGGAGGTCATGCAGTGCGGCCTGAACTGGAACATGATGATACAGAAGAGGGAGATTTTCCGGCAGTGCTTTGACGACTTTGATTTTGACAAGGTGGCAGGCTACGGCGAGGAGGATGTGGAGCGGATTTTGCAGACAGAGGGCATGATCCGATCGGAGAGGAAGATCCGGGCTGTTATACACAACGCCCGGTGCTTTCAGAGGATCCATCAGGAGGCAGGATCCTTCAGTGCCTACCTGTGGAGCTTTACAGGGGGGAAGACCTACATTTATCCCTCCCATCAGACAGAAGGGCTGCCGGCAAGCAACGAGCTCTCCGACAGGATCAGTCGGGACCTCAAAAAGCGGGGACTGAAGTACATGGGACCTGTCACTGTGTACTCCCATCTGCAGGCCTGCGGCATAATAAACGACCATCAGAGAGACTGTTTTCGGTACGGGGAGCTGCTGAAGCTGGCGGATGTGGAGGAGAGAGGAGAGAGAAAAAATGAGTGAGATAAGTGGAAAATGGTACCAGAGTCTGTTCTGGCTTCTAATCGTATGTACTGTTGCAAGGACCATTTCTAATGGGGAAGGGGACGGAAGGCTCTACACGCTGCTGTGGTTTGTGAATATCCTGGCGACAGTGGTTTATGGAGCCGTCCTGCTTAAGATGGAACATTTCAGTGCTCACTTCAGAATGGCGGGGTTCTGTAAAGCCGCGTCGGCAGTAGTAGGAGTCCTATCTTCTGCCGTGTCCTATTTTCTGGATGGCAGCCTGTTGGTCACTCTTATCATTCTGGTGGTCATTGCATCAGCCGCTGTGGATATAGCAGGAGAGTACCAGGAATTTGCGGGACATGCTGAATTTGTCCACGACAGAGATGTGATACTGAGTGAAAAGTGGCTCAGGCTGCGTCAGTGGTATGTGGGCATGCTGGCAGGATTTGCGGGAGGTACTGTCTGCAGTGCCCTTTTGTTTTTACCGGGAGTGATCGCAATGTTGGCCTGCGGGATTGGGCTGGTTGTTGTGAGTGTTGTGAAAATTGTATATGTATATCGAATGGCCGGACTTTGTCAGGACTGAAGAGGAGGGGGACTATGATCACAATTTTTAACAGGGAGAGCCTGTGGATCGGAAGAGACATGAAGCGTTTTAACGAGATGAGGGAGGCGCTGGAGAGGGAGAAAATTCCCTATACCTACAGGACGAGGAGCAGCGGAAACCGATGGATGGGCCATGGCACGGCCCGTGGAAGCTTTGGAAGCGTGGGAAGTTCGATTGATCTTATGTATGAGTATGAAATCTTTGTTCTGAGAAAGGATCTGGAAAGGGCCAGGTATTTGGTCAATACATACTAGGCGGCAGTTCCGAATTGTTTCCGAAATCAGGCCGTAGTCTTGCCGCGGATGCCTCCGGAGTGTATGCTTTATAACATCCGGGAGGGGGGATCCCTTCCGGGTGCTTCATTTTCTCTGGAGGTAAAAGCTGTATGGACGACAGGACAAAGAAAATCACGGCAGCCGCCATGCTGTCTGCCATTGCCTATGTGGTCATGGCTTTGGGGCGCATCCCGGTTGTGCTCTTTTTGAGCTATGATCCGAAAGATATTGTCATCACTCTGGGAGGGCTGATCTGGGGACCGCTGACCGCCTTCGCCGTGTCAGTCATTGTATCCGTGATCGAGATGGTGACGGTCAGCGATACGGGGGTTATAGGATGCGTTATGAACATTGTGTCCACCTGTGCCTTTGCCTGCACGGCGTCGGTCATCTACCGGAAATTCCGCAGCCTGAAGGGGGCGCTGGCTGCACTGGGAGCGGCCTGCGTGGCCATGACAGCGGTGATGCTGCTCTGGAACTACCTGGTCACTCCCATTTACATGGGCTACCCGCGGGAGGCGGTGGCGCAGCTTCTCCTGCCGGCCTTTCTCCCCTTCAATCTGCTAAAAAGCGGCCTGAACGCGGCATTTACCTTTCTGCTCTACAAGCCGGTGGTCACTGCCCTCAGAAAGAGCGGCTACATAGAGGGAGCGGAACAGAGGGGCGGAGGACGGCACAGGGGTCTCCTCCTGCTGGCGGCAGCGGTGATCGTTACCTGTGTTATGCTGATCCTTGTATTAAATGGAATGATGTGAGACAGATATCCGGAAGGGAGCAGTGAGGGATGAAAATGACAGAGAAGAAGGCAGAGGAAGAGCTGCTGTCAGGTGAGATAAGAGGGGAAATCATACACAAGAGGGGTATCGGGCGGCTTGTGGGGATGCCCACCGCGGATCTGCGGCCGGATCAGGGCACACAGCTGCCCGGGACAGGCGTATATGCGGGGAAAATCCTTCTGTACAGTGGGGAAAGCTGCGGGGAAGATCCAGGGAGAGAAAGTGAGAGGTACTGCTGCGCCGTACACATCGGCCCCTGCCCCACCATGGACAGCGACAAGGCTGTGCTCGTCAAAATCCATATTCTGGACTTTCAAAGAGAAATATTCGGCAGCAGGGCGACTCTACGCCTGTACAGAAAAATACGGGATGTCAGAAGCTTTGACAGCGCCTCCCTGCTCCTTGCGCAGATAGAAAAGGACTGTCTGGAGATACGAAGACTCTGGGGGATGGAAGTGCCCCTGGCCGGCAGGCTGACGATGGACGCCTCCATACGCCAGGCAGTGCTGGGAGACCGGGAAATCTATCTCTCAGAAAAGGAATTTGCGGTCCTGTATCTTCTCTGGTCCCATCCGGACATCTCTTTTACAAAAGAAAACATATACGAAACTGTGTGGCAGGAGCCCTCCAATCAGTCCTGCCACGCAGTGGAAAATACCGTCTATCAGATACGGAAAAAGCTAAGGCCTTTTACCTGCGGGCATGAAACCATAAAAACCATCACAGGCTTTGGCTATAAATACAACGGGAGCTGACTTACTTTTCCTGAAGCCGGGAGATCAGACCGGCGATGGTCTCCGGCGTCTCCTCCAGGTCTTGGGCAATCTCCTCTGCGGATTTTCCTCTGGCCAGCTTCTTCTGCACCTGCTCCAGGAGCCTCAGGTCATAGCCCTCCTTTCTGCCCTCTGTATACCCATCCTCATAGGCCTCACTCTTGATGGCTTTCTCGTACTTGTCTTTGTCAAATGTTTCCAGTATCATCTGCACTACCTCCGCTTTCTGCTGGATCAGGATATCCTTTAGAATACTGTCCTGGATGCAGTCGTCGATGGCTGCCATGATGGCCTCCTCCAGTGGCAGGTTTTCTGCCAGCCTTCCTCGTACCCTGTCAATGAAGATAGAATACTCCTCCAGACGGCGGCATTTCTCCATGAGCGCCCGGTTGTGGCCGTAGTTGATGTTCAGCATCACGGTAACGCACTCAAGAGCCGGCGTTTTCCCGTCCTCCTGTCCCTCAAAGAGGTCGGAAAGCCGCAGGACTGTCTGGTCCGGCTGGCTGTCGGTGCCGTTGTAGAACACAATGTGCTGGGGGAAGGGGAATTTTTTGGCTCCCGAGCTGTAGATGTTGATATTGTTCTGGGCAATGATCTTCTCGTACAGCTTCGCAATGTTGATCCCAAGACTGTCCGGGTCTGTGTAGCTGGTCCCGGCCACAGCGTTGTACAGAGACAGAAGGTCCTCCCTGTTGTTGAAGACAAAGCGGAAGAGACGGTCCTTGTACTCCCGGTCCGCAGTGGGATATTCTGAGCGATCCATATTTACTTTTTTGGTTATACACATAAATCGTTATACCTCCATTATAGACATAAAGACAACAGACTGCAACCTTTTAGACGTCTGCAAACTTAATAAAAGGAAATGTTCTGGCGGAAACCGCCCCGGACACGTGCCGGATGATGTAAATAAGAGCGGCTGACACGCAGCCTTTGAGAGAAAGAATTCTCCCGGTGATTGGTTTACATTATACATAAAAAGAAGGGGAATAGCAACAGAAAAATAAAAATATTGACAAGCAACCTGGCCTGTGTTCTACTTTTAGACAGCAGGGTTCTTCTGGAAGGGCCAAAGGAGCGTGACGGATGGAGAGCCTTCCGGCTGAAGGGCGTACTGGACTTTTCTCTGACCGGGATACTGGCGAAGATCGCAGATCTCCTGGCGCACAGAGAAATCAGTATCTTTGCGGTGTCTACCTACAACACGGACTATGTGCTGATCAAGAAGGAACAGTTTGGAAGAGCGCTTTCTGTGCTGAAGGAGGACGGATACAGCATAGCAGAGTGAGGAGGAAAGCATGATCGAGATAAAGAGCTGGACAGAAAATTTTATCAGGGCGCTGGAGGAGACCTTTGAGGAACGGATCTGGTTCGCGGGCCTTCAGGGAAGCCGGGGGCGGGGAGAGGAGACGGAAGGCAGCGACATCGACCTGGTAGTGATCCTTGATAAGCTGACACCTGCGGATGTGCGGATCTACGAGGGGATGCTGGACAGGCTGCCGGAACGGGAGCTTGTCTGCGGCTTTCTATCCGGAAAGGAGGAGCTGCTCAGATGGGAGCCGTCGGATCTCTTTCAGTTTTACTATGACACCAGGCCCATTGTGGGAAGCCTGGATGGACTGCTGGAGCGGATCGACGACGAGGCGGTGCGGCGGGCGATAAAGATCGGTGTGTGCAATATTTACCATGGCTGCGTCCACAATATGCTCTACGACAGGCAGGAGGAGATCCTAAAGGGCCTGTACAAGTCGGCATCCTTTGTGGTGCAGGCCATCTGCTTCAGGCAGACAGGAAAATATACGAAAAAACAGAGGGATCTGCTTGACATAGCCGGGAAAGAGGAACAGAATATTGTGGAAACGTTTCTGGCCCTGAAGGAAGGCGGACAGGCGGACTTTGAGGAAATGTCGGACAGGCTGCTTCTGTGGGCCCAGGGATGGATCAACAGACTATAAGGAGGATGGACAGATGATTGAGGACAAGGACTATATCATGCGCCTCACCCACGAGATCGCGCGCATGCTCATAAGACTGATATTTGGCAGGGATATTGACAAGGAGGATGAGCTCCCGGTTTCTGTGGAGAGACTGCGGCAGTTTAAAAAGCTGACCGCCATGATAGACGACGGGCAGATCAACGAGGCGGAAAATCAACTCCTGGATGAGCTGGATCCGGACAGCCAGTCCTACTTTGAGATGGCTTTGCGCTTTTATGAGAAGCTGGGGTGCAAGAGCGAGGAATTCCTGGAGGAGCACGGTTTTACCCAGGACGAGGTCGTAGACGGAATGAAATACATCGTGGATTCCTACGGATACGGGGACCTGTGGGATCCGGTGAGCAGGTAAGAGGATGAAAAAGGCGATCGTGATAGGCTGTCCCGGCGCGGGGAAAAGCACCTTTGCCCGGAAGCTGCGGGACAGGACATCGCTGCCCTTATATTACCTGGACATGATCTGGCACAGGGCTGACGGCACAAATATCCCCAGGGAAGAATTTGACAGGAAGCTGGGAGAGATCATATGCGGAAAACAGTGGATTATCGACGGAAATTATCTGCGCACCCTGGAAATGCGGCTTGCGGCCTGCGATACCGTCTTTCTCCTGGACTATCCTTTGGAGCTCTGCCTGGCAGGAGCCGGGGAGCGGATCGGGAAAAAGCGGGAGGATCTGCCCTGGGTGGAGACAGAGCTTGACATGGAATTCCGCCAGTGGATCGTGGACTTTCCAAATGATCAGCTTCCCAGGATCTACGACATGCTGGAGAAGTACAGAGACGGCAGAGATATCCATATCTTCCGGAGAAGAGAGGATGCGGACGAGTATCTGGCTTTGCCAGGATAAGCATTTGATGTAAAAATTTTTTTAGATATGATCGTAGATTGGCCTTGAGACTGCGGCAGAAGCAAGCCTGTATTCTCTTGGCCCTATTCCATATACACTTTTAAACAGCTTGGCAAAGTGGCCTGAATGGTGATATCCGACCTTTGCGGCGATCACGGCAATTCCGCAGTCTGAATTTTTCAGCAGGAGCAACGCCTGATTCAGCCGCATTTCTTTGAGATATTCATAGGGGGTTGTCCCAAAGTACTTCCGAAAAGCAAGCTGGTATCGTGTGGCGCTCATCCCGGCGATTTGAGCCAGCTTTACTCCTGACGGATATGTGGCCAGATCTTTCTTCATATATGCCACGGATTTTTTCAGCCCGCGGATATCTTTATAGTCCAGACGGACAGGAATATGCTCCTCTTCGTTTCCCATCCCCTTCATAACCAGCGAGAGCAGTTCCAGGACCTTGCTTTGCAGGTACAGCCGCAGGGGATTTCCTGTGGCCTGGCAGTCCCGGATCTGCCGGAACACAAAATTCAGTTCCGGCAGATTGGGGTTGCGCAGAAGATACTCCTGTGCGGATTTTGACTGCTCATAGTCCTGCCCATAGTATTCACGGAAAAAGGTATCAAAGTATTTCCGCGTCAGGATGACTTTGGTAAACCGCACGGGTTTTCCTTTTTCGCAGTATACATATGTTGTCTTCTTCGTATTCACATAGCAGAATATCCCTTTGCCTACAGGCTGCGTTTTTCGTCTGCCGATTTTGAATGTGCTGCTGTCTGTCTCAAACTGGCTGATCTCGATGTATTCTTCCGAAATGGCCGCAACCTTCTCAAAGGTTTCCTTTGGCGTAAAATCAGCGATCAAAATGAAAAGAAGGTCATCATCAAAACGAATTAACTGAAAAGAGCCGCTGCCGTAATCAGAGAGCATCCGGTAGTATTTTGTCCCGCCATCAGAAAGCTCCTGTACTTCAGCAAAATGCATCTTCTCCGGAAGCTGTAAGAAATAATCCGCAATTGTCATATCCATTTTCTATGTCCTTTTCCTTTCTGATATCGTATTATACGACGTCACCTTTGAAGTCCTGTATAAAAGGTTATAATCCAACATTTTTCAGTCACGATTTTACAAAAATATTTTATGGAAAATGCTGAAAACCCCTGAAATTAAAAGGATTTTTTGAGAGAAATAAAATCCGGGTAAAAAAAGTAGTGGCTGTTGCATTTTTCATTCTAAGCGGTAAAATGAAATCTGTCAAGGTTAGTGATAGCTAACCAAAAATACAGAGAAAGGGGTACCGTTTATTATGGAACAAAAACGAACCGGATTGTCCTATGTTTTTACGCTCGCCAGGGAGGAGCTTGGAAAGCTGGGTATGGGAATGGCTCTTGCCGTTTTTTGCTCCGCGCTTTCATTTGTTCCGTATCTGGTGGTATACCGGATACTGCTCTTAATTATTGAGAATGAAGTGACCTTTGGGGCAATGGCGATGTGGGCATGTATCGGGATAGCGGCAGCCATATTGCAGGCGCTTCTCATGTCCATCGCAGGCATCTGCTCCCATGCGGCGGCGTTCAATACCATGCACAGGATCAAAGTGAGGGTACTGGAACATATGTCCGGATTTAACCTGGGATTTTTTCAGGAACACGCGCCGGGGCAGATCAAAACGACACTGTTTGACGATGTAGACAGGATTGAGCAGTTTCTGGCTCACAGTTCACTGGAACTGGCGCAGGCTGCTGTCGTCCCTCTTATGATGTTTATCTTTATGCTTCGTCTGCATTGGGGAATGGCGCTTGTCATGCTGATCCCTATGATTTTGGGGATTGCAGTCCCCATGATGCTGATGGGGAGGTATCCGGATATGACCGAGGAATTTGCCGGGAATACGGAAAATCTGAATGCGTCGGCAAACGAATTTATCACTGCCATGCCGGTGATCAAGATGTATCATCTGACTGCGGAGAAGTTCGAACAATACCGAAATGCCCTAAAGCTTTACACTGCCTGCTGGAAAAAGATGTGCGTATCGTCCTGCTACCCACTATCTATTGCGCTGGTTGTACTGGATTCGGCCATCTTATTTACATTGCCAATTGGCGGCTGGCTGTTTCTGCGGGGATCCCTGCGGATCGCAGCCTATCTGCTGTTTATTCTGCTCACCATGTGTTTCTTTACATCGTTCCTGAACATGGTAACCATCTTTATGCAGTCCATGGAACTGGGAAGCGGGCTTGATCATATCCGGAAGATCATGGGCATGGACAAAATGGAAAGCGGAAGCGCCGTTTTGCCGAAAGATGGCTGCTATGCAATCGACTATGAGAATGTATCTTTCCATTACTCGGAGGGGGAAAAAGAAGCCCTGACTTCAATCGATCTCCATCTGGAACCCGGGAGCATTAACGCGTTTGTCGGTCCCTCCGGCGCAGGCAAAACAACGGCTGTTCAATTACTGGGGCGATATTGGGATACCACGGCCGGAGCGATCAAGATCGGCGGCGTCCCGATTACAGATCTGAAAACGGAAAACCTGATGGACCTGACCGCCTTTGTGTTTCAGGATGTCTTTTTGCTTGAGGATACGCTGCTTGAGAATATCCGTATGGGGACTGATGCCTCAGAAGAGCAGGTCCGCAAGGCGGCGCAGGCGGCACAGATTGACGATTTTATTATGAGCCTGCCTCAAGGCTATGCCACAAGGATTGGCGATGAGGGCGTCAAGCTGTCCGGCGGACAGCAGCAGCGTATTTCCATTGCCAGGGCAATCCTCAAAGACGCGCCTATTGTTGTGTTTGATGAGGCGACTTCCTACTCGGATATTGAGAATGAGCATAAGATACAGGTTGCCCTTCAAAACCTTCTGAAAGGCAAGACAACCATTATGATTGCCCACCGGCTTCATACGATACGAAATGCGGATCAGATTGTGGTCTTTCAAGACGGCATGACAGCCGAACAGGGTACCCATAAAGAATTGCTTGACAAAGGCGGCGTGTACAGTCAGATGTGGGATGCTTATACACAGACCACGGTTGGAAAGGAGGCGGTATAAATGCTGCGTATCATGAAAAAGCTTCTCGGAGAAAAAGGAGAGCAGCTGGCTTTCCCCATTGCGCTTATGTCGTTGGATGCAGTCTTCAGTATCATTTTGTACTTTATTCTGTATTTGACGGTAATCCATCTTCTGGACAGCGCTCTGACAGCACAGCGGATTGCTGTCTTTACCGCGGTTTGTCTGGTCAGCGTTATCATTCGCCTGGTGATCTATCGGAATGCTTATTATCTCTGCTTTGTCAGGGGCGCGGAAATGTGCGGGAAGATGCGCCTTGATCTGGCCAACCATTATCGATCCCTAAGTCTGGGCTATTTTAATCAGAACAGCAGCGGGTATCTGCTTGGCACATTAACGAGGGATTTGAGCAACTTTGAAGCGGTGATCACCCACGCACTGCCGTCTGTCGTAAAGACAATCGTGATGGCTGGTTTAGTGTTGATCGGTACATTTTTTATAAATTGGAGGCTGGCATTGGCGGAATGTGTCGTGTTGATCATTGCCGCGCCCATCCTTGCGTGGGGAAATCGTCTTGTAGAAACGTATGGAGCGCAAAAGAGAGAGCTTACTGCCAGGATGATCTCGATTGTTCTTGAATACATCAAGGGCATGAAGGTATTTAAGTCTCATAATATGACAAGCTCCCATTTTTCCAGGATGTCCGATACCCTGGAGAAAATCCGCAGGGTCAGTGTGAAAGCCGAAGTAAAAACAGCAGCGCCGACAAGTATGTATTCGATTGTTGCGAACTTTCTCCTCCCGTTGGTTGTCCTTGCGGGAAGCTATCTGTTTCTCGGCGGTACGATTGAGCCGGATCAGCTTGTAGCCTTTATGCTTTTGAGCCTTGCCCTCTCAGCGCTTTTGATTTCCTTTGAACATTCCTACAATATGCTGAAGGATCTGAAGCTGGCTGCTGTCAATCTGGAAAAAGCGTATGATACCAAGCCTCTCCCGTATCAGGAGGAAAATGTAAAGCTGACGCATTTCGATGTTTCTTTTGAACATGTGGATTTTTCCTATACCAAAGAAACTGATGTATTGCACGACATCAGCTTTTATGCGAAAGAAGGCAGCACAACTGCATTGATCGGACCCTCTGGTTCAGGAAAATCCACGATTGCCAATCTGATTGCCCGCTTTTGGGATGCTTCAAATGGGCGGATCTGTATTGGCGGCCGTGATGTAAAGGAAATGAACCCGGATGGAATTCTGCATTATATCAGTGAAGTGTTCCAGGATAACACACTGCTGTCTGACACGGTCTACAACAACATCAAAGCCGGACGGGAAAACGCGGCGGAAGAGGAGATTGTTGCTGCGGCAAAAGCGGCACACTGCCATGATTTCATTATGAAGCTTCCGGAAGGCTACCAGACCCATCTCTCCGAAGGAGGCAATACGCTTTCCGGCGGTGAAAAGCAGCGGATCGCCATCGCGCGGGCCATTCTGAAAGACGCGCCCATCCTGCTCCTGGATGAGTCTACGGCATCGCTGGACGCAGACAATGAGGCAAAAATCAACCAGGCCCTGGATCGGTTGATGAAAGGGAAAACAGTATTTGTAATCGCTCACCGGCTCAATACAATTCAAAATGCCGACCAGATAATCGTACTGGATAAGGGGCGCATTGAGGAGAGGGGGACCCATGCGGAGCTAATGCAAAAACAGGGGCATTATTACGAAATGGTGCAGGAGCAGGAGAAGGCAAAGGCGTGGATCGTGAAAGGGGCATGATAGGAAAGCTTCACCAGCTTCTGATCCCCCCTCTATTTCCGCCCCACCAGCATCCGGGACTCGCCCAGCATCATCATGGCCGCCCGCCGGCGTGAGCCGAAAGCCTCCCGGGTCGTGTCGATGAGCCGCACATCCTCATAGCCCATGTCCCGCAGCTCCTGGGCGAAGGCCTCCATATCCCCGTACATCCGGGGCTTCATGTTGTCGTTGATGGCGAACACACCGCCCTTTTTCAGCACCCGCAGGGTCTCCAGCAGCAATGCCTGCTTGTCCGAACCCCTGATGTTGTGGTAGACGTAGTTGCTCACCACGGCGTCGAAGCTCTCGTCCGGGAAGTCCAGCTTGTTGGCGTCCCCGTGCTGAAAACGACACCGGGCGGCCACGCCTTCGCTGGCGGCGTTTTTCTCACACATGGCCTGGCTGTAGCCGAAGTCCACGCCCCAATAGTCAATGCCCACCACTCGCGCCGATGACCAGGTGAGGGCCGCCCGGATGGACAGGGGCCCGGAGCCGCAGCCCACGTCCAGAAGTTGCCCCTGCCCGTCAAAATCCAGATGGGAAAGGACAGCCAGGTGGGTCCGCCCCATCGTGCCGCCGCCCCCAAAGGCGTACTGCCGCCGTATCCAGGTGATCCAGCCCAGCAGCGCCAGCAGAAGAAGTGCGGCGATCACGAATACCGCACCAAGCGCCGTGATATGGAATACTGTGAAGGACAGCACAGTCAGCACCGTGGACAGTGTCAAAAGGGCGCCTGCCACATAGAAAACAGGGTTTGACATCCAGCTTCCGTAATCCTCTCCGTGAGTCCCAAGGCGGATTGCCCTTTGTTGAACGTGATCTTGCTTCATTTGAACCGTCTCCTTTCACTTGTAAGCAAATCAGTGAGTTAGAAATAACTAACTTACATGTGATCAGTATATCCTATCCCGCAGGAAAAAGCAACCTATCAAACAGATTTGAAGCTGTTTCGGCCGTTCATTATGCCAGCTTCCAGCCGGCCGCCTCTTTTCTCGCGTTCAGGAAATCCCGATACAGTCCCGGCTTTTCCGAGAGCTCGGCATGAGTTCCCCTCTCTGCGATGACGCCCTCATCCAGCACGAGGATCTGGTCTGCCTTCTGCACGGTCTTCAGCCGGTGGGCGATCATGATGATCGTCTTGTCCCGCGTCAGCTCCTCCATTGCCTTCTGGAGCTTGTCTTCGTTTTCCGGGTCTACGTTGGCCGTGGCCTCGTCAAAGATGATGATGGGCGCGTTTTTCAGCATGGCCCGGGCGATGGCAATCCTCTGGCGCTCCCCGCCGGAGAGATGAGCGCCGCCTCCGCCTACCAGGGTGTCGTAGCCCTGCTCCAGATTCCGTATGAAGGCGTCGCAGCCTGCGGCCTTTGCCGCGGCCTCCACCTCCCTGTCGCTGGCCCCGGGTTTTCCCATGCGGATGTTCTCCCTTACCGACTCATTGAACAGGTAATTGTCCTGGGAGACGAAAGCCGTCTGCTCGTAGAGCTGGGAGAGAGGAATGTCCCTCAGGTCGTGGCCGCCCAGGGTGATCGTTCCCTTCTTCACATCCCAGAACCCGGCGATCAGCTTGGCGATGGTTGACTTCCCGCTGCCGGAGGGGCCCACAAAGGCGGTCACAGTCCCGGAGGGGATGGCCAGGGAGACATCGTGCAGGACCTCCTGATCCGCATGGTAGCCGAAGGAGACGTGGCCCAGGCGGATATCCATGGAGTCGAAGGATACCGGCGTCATGCCGTGCTGCTGCTCCTTGCTGTTCAGGATGGAGTCCACCTGGCCTACGATAGTCCCCACCTTTGCCAGGCTGTCCACAAAGTCCATGGCGGCGAGCAGGGGGCCTGCAATGCCAAGGGAGAGGATGATCACGGTAACAAAGGTCTCGATGTCCAGAGAGCCGCCCAGATGCAGGGCCCAGCCCGCGGGAAGGATGGTGATCAGGGTGGTGGGGGCCAGCGTCCGGGAGATGGACACCGGCAGCTGGCAGCTCTTCATCCAGTGATAGAAGTAGGATGCGTTTGCGAGCACCCTTTGGGACAATTTTTCATAGGAATGTTTCCCCTGGTTAAATGCCTTGATCACCTCGATGCCGCCGATATACTCCACGATGGTGGAGTTCATCTCCTGTGTCACCTTGACGGAGCCCTCATACTGCTTCCCGTAATTGGCCATCACAGCCATCATGAACGCCATTCCCACAGGGATGGAGACAAGGGAGAGCAGAGCCATCCGCCAGTCAAGGACAAAAAGATAGACCAGGATGCACACCGGCGCCAGGATGTTGGACGTCATCTCCGGCAGAAGATGGGCGAGGGGCCGTTCCATGCTCTCCACCTGGTCCATGATGATCTGCTTCATCTGTCCGCTGGGGGTGTCCATGACTGTTCCAAGCGGAAGCTTTGGCAGCTTGGCAAGGATGCGCTCCCTGATTTCTTTTAAAATAGAGAAGGTGGCCTTGTGGGACATGGAAAGCGCGAGAGCATAAAGGACTGCCCGCAGGACGTAGCCTCCCAGGGCCGCGGCGCACCAGAGCAGATAATATGAGGCGTATTGCTCCCGATGGATGAGTCCGATGATGATCTGCGCTGCCGCAAAATACGGCAGTATCCCGCACAGGACGCCGATGGAGGCGGAGAGGACCGCCCGTATCAGTCCGCCGTGATATTGTTCTCCCAGCTCCCACAGACGGAGCATAGGACTTTTTTGCTGCATAAGAATTCCTCCTTTTTGGCGGTTAGGAAACACTAACCGGTGATTTTACAATAAGGCTGCCGCCTGCGGTACCGGACAGGAAACAGCCTGATTACCAGTGAGCTTTGAAAGCCCTCTATTCCGGGTTGAAGATGGTGGTGAAGCCCTGCATGTGATAGCGGTTGAGAAGCCGGATGTATTTGTCCGCATCGGCCCTTTCCATCCTGTGCCGCACCACCTCGAACATGCCGTTAAAATAGGCGGTTGTGACGATGTGGATAAATTCCTCGGTGATCAGTCCGGACTTTACGCTCTCGCACCCGATGACTTCCATATATTTGTAGGTGTAGTCCACCTCGATATCTACCAGCTTATCCAGAAAAGCAGAGAAGCGGGTGCCCTCCGCGCAGTCCAGGAGAAGCCGGAATTCATCGAAATGTTCATAAATGCAGTCCAGCATCCGCATCTGATGGTCTGCCGTATACTGTCCCATCTCGGCCCGCTGTGTATCTTCACTCAGATTGTGGAAATCTTTTTGTATCTTTAAAAACATTTCCGTGAGCTGGTCGGCGGCGGGACCGACGATCGCCTCAAATAGCCCCTCCTTGTCCCCGAAGCGGGTATAGATGGAGCCTGTGCTTGTGCCGGCCGCCTGGGCGATGACCCGAAGGGATGCATCCCTGTAGCCCTTCTCTAAAAATTCCTTTTTGGCGCAGGAGAGGATTGCCTCGTACACGCCTTCTATCTGCTTTGCCATACCAGATCTGCTTCCTTTCAACTAATTTATAACATTGTTTTGAAACACTGTTATGATTATAGACGATTTCGGGAGCTGTGTCAAGAGGGGAACAGGAATGATTCTGCTGCCCCTAAAATGAAATTTTAAATTCCACTCCTTTAATAAAGTGTAGAGTTTACTCCTGCACAGTTGGTATTTACTCTTTCATATAGCTGTGCTATGTTTATCTCTCCTTCTGACAGCAGTAGAAGGAGGAATAATACCAATGAGTAAATATATTCCAGGTAATCAGAAACACCTTACCCTTGAAGACCGTATTTACATCGAAAATGAATTGAATAAGGGAACATCCTTTAAGGATATTGCCAGATTCCTGTGCAAGGACCCAATTACTATCTCAAAAGAGGTAAGGGCTCACCGACTTTCCGACTGGTATCACAAAGGCACATTTTATAATGCCAAAAACTTCTGTGTTCACCGCTATCATTGCAGGAAAACCAATGCCTGTGGGAAAATCGTTCTGTGTGGCATTAAATGTACATCCTGCCCTACTTGTAACCAAACATGCAAAGACTTTGTAAAGGAGCGCTGCTCAAGGCTTGATCGGGCACCTTATGTCTGCAATGGCTGTGATAAAAAGATCACTCACTGTACAATCGCCCATAAGTACAACTATAATGCCCGATTTGCCGACAGAAAATATCGTGAAAAGCTTCGAGATTCCAGAGCCGGGATCAACATGACCAAACGGGGGCTGCATCAAAAAGATAAGATCATTTCCCCGTTAATTGAACAAGGACAGTCGCCTTATCATATCCTGACGAATCATCCGGAATTAGATATGTCTGTCCGCACCATGTATTCTTATCTTGATCAGGGACTTTTCACCGCAAGGAATGTCGATCTGAAGCGGAAAGTTCGTTTTAAGCCAAGGAAATGTCACAAAACACAGATCACGAACAGAGCTGTTTTTTCCGGCAGACTTTACAGCGATTTTTGCGCCCTGGATCTTACAGCGCACGTTGAAATGGATACTGTCCATTCTTCGAGAGAGTCAAAGGAAACGCTGTTGACCATGTTTTTTACAAGAGAAAAGCTCTTTCTTGCATTCCTGATGAACCGCTGCACCAAAGGCGCTGTCCGTCTTATTTTTGATCGTTTGGAAAAACGTATGGGCACCTTCGAGTTCGCCTCTGTGTTTGAATACATTCTGACGGACCGCGGCTCCGAATTCGGTGACCCGGATGCTCTGGAAACTGGCGTGACCGGAATACAGCGTTCCAGCATTTATTATTGTGATCCCATGCAGAGCGGGCAGAAGGGCGGGCTGGAACAGGCTCATACGATGCTGCGGATGATCCTCCCAAAAGGAACCAGTTTTGAATTCCTTACACAATGGGACGTAAACCTGATCGTGAACCATATCAATTCCACTCCCAGAGAATGTCTGGGCGGAAGGACGCCGTATAGTATGGCATTGGAAACACTTGGAAAAGAAGTCTTAAACGCATTTCAGCTTAGGCCGATTGATCCTGACCATGTCAATCTGACGCCTAAGCTGATCCGCTTTAACCATTAAAAACCATCTCAAAAATCTGCTGTCGGAATGGAAGTATACTTTTCATATTTTTTAAAGACGGTCAGTGGAATTTAGTCTAGCACACAGAATTCCAGTGGCCTGTTTGCCATGCCCAAAAACAGAAATTTCTTTGAGAAGTCAATCTCATTATAACAGTTATTGAAGATTTCAGCATCAAAAAACTTATAATAGCAATGAATTTTTAATGGCATGTGGAATTTAACTCTGCACTGGAATTTAAAATTTCAAGTCAGCTGATTCTGCTGCCCGCTCTCACATGAGCCCTATGCCTGACATTGATATCCTGTTATAAAATATAAGCATTTGCCCTCTGACCGAATAGCTGGTAAATTAGAAGTAAAAAGAAACCGGATAGTAAGAAAACCTACAGGAGTGATCAGGATGGAACTGCGTGTGCTGAAATATTTTCTGACAGTGGCGGCCGAGGGGAATATCACGAGAGCCGCCGATATTCTTCATGTGACCCAGCCCACACTCAGCCGCCAGCTGAAGGAGCTGGAGGACGAGATGGGGACGGCGCTGCTGATCCGGGGGAAACGCTCTGTCACGCTGACGGATGAGGGCTTCCTGTTCAGGCAGCAGGCGGAAACCATTGTAGAGCTGGCGGACAAGCTGGAGCATACATTTACAGACAAGAAGGACATCATCTGCGGCACTGTGCGGATCGGCGCCACGGAGGCTGTGGGCGGGCGCACACTGGCTGTCTGCATGAAAGAATTCCGTGAAAAATATCCTGGCGTTCAGTTTGAACTCTACAATGGAATGGCGGACAATATCAAAGAGATGATCGAGCACGGCCTGCTTGACCTTGGCCTTGTGATGGAGCCCATTGACACCGCAAAATTTGAGTATGTGAGGATGCCCCAGAAGGAGACCTGGGGAATTCTCGTCCGACGGGATCACCAGCTTGCGAAAAAGGAGACCGTGACAGCGGAGGACATCAAGCAGTATCCCCTGATCATGCCGGGGCGGGAAAACGCGAAGGAGCAGATCCTCCACTGGATGCAGTGTGAGGAGCGCCATCTGGATATCCCGGCTTACTACAATATCCTTTCCAATGCGGCTCTTCTGGTGGAGGCCGGGATGGGGTGCGCGGTCTGCCTGGACGGAGCTTTGTCCATCCATGCGGATCCGGAGCTCTGCTTCCGGCAGATCCACCCGGCGCATGTCACAAGGAGCGTGATCCTCTGGAAGAAAAATCATCTGTTTTCCCAGGCGGCGTCTCTTTTTGTACAGACAATACAGGAGCATTGAAAATGGCTGCGGCATCGGCTTACGAGTCTGATGCCGCAGCCATTTTTTGCCATGCGGGGAAAGCATGATTTCCCATACCGGACAAGTATTAGACAGAACGGGGCGGCCATAGGATAATGGACGAAAAGGAGGGCCGCCATATGCAGGGAAATGTTTTGATTGTCTGTTATTCCTATTCAGGGAAAACCCGCAGGATCGCGGAAGTGATACAGAGACAGACAGGAGGGCGTCTTGGCCGGATCTATCCAAGACAGCCCTATCCGTCAGATTTTGAGAGGCTTCTGACCCAGGTGAAAAAAGAGATCCGGACGCGGACCAGGCCTCTGCTGCTCCCCGTAGATGACAAGGCGGATGCGTACGATGTGATCTTTGTCGGCACGCCCAACTGGTGCGGGACGATTGCTCCGCCTCTGGCGTCCTGGCTCAGTGAAAATGATCTGGCAGGGAAGACCGTTCTTCCATTTTTCAGCCACTGCGGAGGGGAGGACAGAGGGATGGAGCAGGCCGTCAGGGAACTCTGCCCGGGCGCGAAGATAGGGAGCAGTCTGTATGTGCTGGAAAACGGAAGCGGTGACCTGCAGGGCAGGATTTCGACGTGGCTGAAACAGAATTTTCCGAAAGATTGAAAGGGCATGGTCATGAGTGAAGAAAAGAAAAAAATGAAAACAAAGTCCAAAATCAGGCTGGCAGTGGACCTTCTCATGACTCTGGCGCTCCTGTTCCTGATGGGATATCAGCTCTGGGGAGAGGAGGCCCATGAATGGGCGGGGACAGGCATGCTCGTGCTCTTTATAGCCCATCACCTGCTGAACCCGGGCTGGCACAGAAATCTGTTCCGCGGAAAATATACAGGGATGAGAGCGCTGGTCACCGCGGTGGACCTTGTACTGCTGGCTGTGATGCTCTGCCTGCTGGCAAGCGGCATCATGGTGTCCCGGCATGTGTTTGCGTTCCTTCCCATCGACAGTGGGATGGGGACGGCAAGGCTGATGCACATGGCAGCCTGCTACTGGGGATTTGTGCTGATGGCGCTGCATCTGGGGCTCCACTGGGGCATGGCGCTGGCAGGGGCGCGAAAGATGTCGGAAAAGATAGCGGGAAAGACATCAGGAGAGATGCCGGGTGGCGGCTCAGGAGAGAAAGCGTCTCCCGGGATCCGAGCCCTGGTCATTAGGCTTCTGGGCGCGGGGATCGCCTGCTATGGGATGTATGCGTTTGTGAGAAGAGATTTGGAAACTTATATGTTTCTTAGGACAGAATTTGTTTTCCTGGATTACAGTGAATCCCCGATCACTTTCTATATAGATTACGCGGCAATGATGGGGCTGTTTATCTGGATCGCCTACTATTTGTCCAGAATTCTTCAGAAGCACAGAAAACAGAAAGCTTGAAACGAGGTGGTTTTATGAGAAAGAAATTTGTGATCACACTGGTCGCTGCCATGACTTTTGCAGGCCTGCTGGCCGGATGCGGCAGGACACAGGAACCAGAGACAGAGGTCTCGTCCGGCGATGAAGCCGCTGGCACAGGCAGTCCGGGCGCTGCCGCCGGTTCCCCGGCGGTCTATATGACAACAGACATCAGCTCAGATGGATTGATCGCCGTCTATGAGGCCCTTCAGGCTTCCCCGGAGGGAAAGCTTGCGGTCAAGCTCTCCACAGGGGAGCCGGGCAGCAATTATCTGCGGACAGACCTGATCGGGGATCTGGTGCAGTCCTTTGATGATCCGACCATCGTGGAGTGCAACACAGCATACGGTGGTTCCCGGGTCAGCACGGCCATGCACTATCAGGTGGCGGAAGACCACGGCTATACGGAGATAGCGGATGTGGACATCATGGACGAGGAGGGCTCCATGACGCTGCCTGTGACGGGAGGCGCTAATCTGGAAGAAAACTATGTGGGCAGCCATTTTGCGGACTATGATTACTATGTAGTGCTCTCGCACTTCAAGGGCCATTCCATGGCAGGGTACGGCGGCGCTATAAAAAATATTTCCATCGGTATTGCTTCCCCGGAGGGAAAGGCCCATATCCACAGCGGCGGCACCGGCGGCAGCATGTGGGGCGGAGACCAGGACGCTTTTCTGGAGTCCATGGCGGAGGCAGGAAAATCTGTTGTGGATTACCTGGATGGGAATATCCTGTATATCAATGTCATGAACCGTCTTTCTGTGGACTGCGACTGCGACGGTAACCCGGCTCAGCCTGACATGCACGATATCGGGATACTCGCGTCCTATGACCCGGTGGCCCTGGATCAGGCCTGTGTTAACCTGGTCTACAGCGCGCGGGACGGGGACTCTATGGTGGAGAGGATTGAATCCAGAAACGGTCTGCACACGCTGGAGCACGCGGAGGAAATAGGACTTGGCAGCAGGACATATGAGCTGATCAATATAGAAGGTTAGAGACGAGACGGCGGAAGGCGGGACGGCATGGAGATTTTGAGAAGAGAATTTATTTACATATGGTACTATTTCAGCATCCAGCTGGAGCAGGTTTTCTTTTACTGGGTATTGGGGATGGTGATCGGCTCTGCTATCTCTGTGTTCGGCAAAGGGAAGATCCAGTCCGCCTTTGGGGCTCTTGGAGAAAAAAGGCTGGGAGTCCTGGGTCTTATTCCGGCCAGCCTCCTTGGAATCGCCTCCCCGCTGTGCATGTACGGCACCATCCCCATTGCGGCGTCCTTCTCTCAGAAGGGGATGAAGGATGACCTCCTTGCGGCCTTTATGATGAGCTCCATCCTTCTGAACCCGCAGCTGCTGATCACAAGCGGGATCCTCGGCCCGGAGGCAGTGACCGTGAGATTTCTGTCCGCCTTTCTGGGCGGGCTGGGCGCGGGACTCTGCGTGCGGTTTTTTTATAAAGGCAGGAGCTATTTTAATTTTACCGGGTTTTCAGAAGCGGAAAACAGGGACACAGATCCAGACCCGGCCATGCGGTTTCTGAAGAGCCTGGGCAGGAATATCCGGGCGACGGCGCCCTGGTTTCTTGTGGGGGTGCTGCTCTCCTCACTGTTTCAGAGATACGTTCCCGCGGATGCATTTGCAAAGCTTTTCGGGGAGCAGGAGGGGTTCGGCGTGCTGCTGGCTGCCACCATCGGAGTGCCTCTCTACGCCTGCGGCGGAGGCACGGTCCCTCTATTGCAGCAGTGGCTGGCATCGGGGATGAGCATGGGCTTCGCGGCGGCCTTTATGGTCACTGGACCGGCTACCAAGATCACGAACCTGGGAGCGCTGAAGATCGTGCTGGGGGCGAAAAGATTTGTCCTCTATCTGGGCTATGTAATCCTGATTTCCCTGGTGATCGGGCTGACAGTAGATCGGATCCTGTGAGCGGACATCTTTGCTATATATAGGACGATAAAAAATAAGTGGAAAATGAAAGGAAGGAAAAGCAGATGAAAAAGCATATTGGAGACAGTATTGCGCTCTATCCCACGCCCCTTGTCGTGGTGGGAGCGATGGTGAACGGGAAACCGAACTATGCTCTGGTGGGACATGTGGGGATCATCGGACATGACCGGATCATGGTCAGCCTCGCGAAAGCCCACTATACTAATCAGGGTATTAGAGAGACGAGGGCTCTGACGGTAAATATCGTGGACAAGGCAATGCTGAAGAAAGCGGATCGCGCCGGATGCGTCAGCGGAAACAAGGTGGATAAATCCGGGATGTTTGCCTACCGCACAGAGGGAACGGGCGCGCCGGTCATCGACGAGGCTCCGGTTGTCATGGACTGCACTGTAGACGACATTTACGAGACAGAAGGCTTTGAGAGCTTCATCTGCAGGATCGACGGGGTCTATGCGGAGGAGAGCGTGCTGAACGAAGCCGGGAAGATCGATTACCGCACACTGAAGCCGGTTCTTTTTGAAATGCCGACGTATGAGTATCTTACCACAGGGGACGTGATCGGGAAATGTATGAACCTAAGTGAGTAGCAGGATATTTTCTGTGCCTGGATGGGATGGCAAGCCGTTAAAGTATCCGCTGCTCAGAATTATACATGTGGGGCATGAAAAATGATGATTGACAGGTATTAGACTTAAGCGGGAACGCTTTTTATAATAATTATAGAAATTAAATAAATATTGGAGGGAAATAACATGGCAGAAATAAAAGATATTCCCAGGATTGCTCTTGGGGCATGGGCGTGGGGAAATGACGGTACATTTGGAGGAAACCTTGCGCCGGAAACTCTCAGGCCTGTATTTGACGCAGCGATGAAAGCAGGACTCAATCTCTGGGATACCGCGTATGCGTACGGGATGGGAACCTCTGAAAAGGTGCTGGGGGATTTCCTCAGAACAATCCCAAGAGACAGCTATTTGATCTCAGATAAATTTACCCCGCAGTGTGCGGATCCAGCAGCAGAAAATGCAGTGACCGCACTGTATGAAAAAAGCGCAGAGCTGCTGGGGACAGATTATATGGATTTTTACTGGATACACAACCCTGTGGACGCGCCAAAATGGGTGACAGAGCTGATCCCCCTTGCAAAGAGCGGAAAGATAGGGAAGATCGGTCTCTCAAACCACAGTCTGGCGGAAATCAAAGAGGCAGCGGATATCCTTGCCAAAGAGGGGCTGAAGATCTCCGCGATCCAGAACCACTACAGCCTTCTGAACCGGTCTTCCGAAACCTCCGGGATTCTGGACTACTGCAAAGAAAATAACATTATCTTCTTCTCCTATATGGTACTGGAGCAGGGCGCACTGACAGGAAAATACGACACAGAGCATCCGTTCCCGGCGGACTCAGACCGGGGAAGGACATATAATCCCATGCTCCCGAAGCTGGAGAAGCTGAATGTGGGGCTGAAAGAGATTGCGGACCGCCATCACGCGGCAATCGCGCAGATCCCGGTCGCCTGGGCAATCGCCAAAGGGACACTGCCGATCATTGGTGTGACGAAGGTCTATCAGGTGGAGGACGCTGTGAAAGCAGCGGAAATAGAGCTCACTGCGGAAGAGATCGAGACGTTGGAAAAACTTGGTGATGGGGCACAGGTGAATGTGATCCGTTACTGGGAAAAGGAAATGAAATAGAAGGACGGTTATTTCAAAAAAATCGCTGAAGTCTTGCGGCCTCAGCGATTTTCTTTGTTTTAACCCTATTTTTTGATGAATTTTGAGTCTGAAGCGGAAATCCCTTCGCTGTCAGACACGTATCTTTCCGCTCTCATATGCAGATCGTATTTCTCCCGGAGCTGAGCGATGGTCTCCATCATAGGTGAGGCGTGATGGGCGTCGAGTGCCTCCTGATCTCTCCAGCTGTCGATCAGCAGTACTGTCTCAGGATCCTTCATGGGGAAGAAGTAATCGTATTTCTCGTTCCCGGCTTCTGACCGGATCCGCGCGGCTGTCCCGCTTTTCTCCATCTCCTCGGCAAACCTGCGCGCATTGCCGCTCTCGCCTGTATAATATAAATTCATTGTGATGCTCATTTCATATACCTCGCTTCTCTGAAATTGATAGGATTTTATTTCTTTTCGTCCAGCAGCATGACGCCGTCTGCCGGATTATGGTCAATGGCTCCCACGATCCTGTGGGGCACATAGGGCTCCTCCAGAAAAGCGATGTCTTCCTTGGTGAGCTTTACGGAAAATGCCCCTGCGGCATCGTCAAAATGCGCGGCTTTTGTGGCTCCGATGATGGGAGACGCCACACCCTTGGCCCACTCCCATGCCAGCGCGATCTGCTGCATCTTCACGCCGTATTTTTCCGACAGAGAGTGGACGCGGCGGACAATCTCCATATCCTGCTCCTGGGTGCTGTCATATTTTCCCATCGCTGCCCGATCGGTTTTGCTGCGGAGAGAGTCGGAATTCCATTCCGGCCGGGTGAGGTGTCCCGCCGCGAGAGGGCTGTAGGGCATGAGGGATACATTCATCTGGCGGCAGATGGGGATCAGCTCCCGCTCATCCTCCCGGTAGAGCAGATTGTAGTGATTTTCCATCGCCACAAAGGGTGTCCACCCGTTATCCCTGGCGGCCAGCTGCATATTGTAGAACTGGTATCCGTACATGGCCGAGGCCCCGATGGCCCGCACCTTTCCGGACACCACAAGATCGTTCAGTGCCTCCATGGTCTCCTCGATGGGCGTCTCGTAATCAAACCTGTGGATGATATACAGATCCAGGTAATCCGTGCCGAGACGCTTCAGGCTTCCGTCCATCTCCCGGTGGATGGCCTCGGAAGAAAGCCTTCCCGGATTGAAGTAGACCTTTGAGGCGATGACGACCTTGTCTCTCGCGATATTCTTTTTGAGCGCGCGGCCCAGGTATTCCTCGCTGGTGCCCTCTGAATATCCGTTGGCTGTGTCGAAGAAATTGATGCCCAGATCCAGGGCGTGTTTTACGATCTTTTCTGTGGCGGACTCATCCACTGTCCAGTCATGCATTGTGCCGGCTTTTCCAAAGCTCATGCAGCCCACACAGAGCTTTGACACTTCTATATCTGTGTTCCCAAGTTTTGTGTATTCCATTTTGTTTCCTCCTTATCCAAATTATATGTGACTGCCGGCCTGATAGGCTTCGTCCATAGCCTTTGTGTTTTCCACTTCACCTTTTTGCCAGACTTCCTCTCCCCAGATACAGCCTTTGACCTGGTTTCCCAGGCCGGTAAAGATTGTGTTCAGCTCTTCCTCCACGAGCTTCAGCCCTTCTTTTCTGTCATGTCCGGTGATGATCAGATAGACATCATGTCCGCCGAGATTTTGCCATCTGGGAAGAAAGCGGTCGATCACTGTCTTCAGCTTTCCGTTCATAGAGTAGAAATAGGTGGGCGTCGCCACAACGATGACGTCTGCCTGCTGCATTTTATCGAGAATTTCTTCCATATCGTCCCTGAGGACGCCTCTGCCTGTTGTGAAGCAGGCGTAGCAGGCCCGGCAGAATTCAGTGCTTTTATCGTACAGAGAGATTAACTCTGTCCTGTGCCCGGCATCCTGAGCGCCGCGCATAAACTGGCGGCAGAGAATGTCCGAGTTTCCGTTTTTCCTCGGGCTTGCTGAAAGAATTAAAACATGTTTCATTTACATTCCTCCAATCTGATTGTCTCCCGTATTGTTTACATGAAATGCTGACACTGTGTCAGCAATATTATTATATTCTTTTGTTGACATTGCGTCAAGATGCTGATGATACTTGTCAGGACTTTGAAAGACAGATATAGTATAGGCAAATGGAAGGAGAGAAGGATATGGAGCTGTTGAGGACAGCCCTCCTCCAGATTGCCCCCTGCGGCACGCTGGAGGGCAATCTGAAGAAGGGGATAGAATACTGTAAAGAAGCGAAAAAGATGGGAGCACACATCGCCCTTTTTCCGGAGATGTGGAGCTGTGGCTACGATATAGGCAGCAGGAACTATGAGGAGTGGAAAAAGGAGGCGGTTCCGGCGGATGGCCCCTTTGTCCGGGCTTTTGGCGAGCTGGCCCGGGAGCTTTCCATGGCCATCGGCATTACATTTCTGGAAAAATGCGGAGCGGGATGCCGCAATGCGCTGGCACTATTTGATCGGAACGGGGAGAGGGTCCTCACCTACGCAAAGGTGCACACCTGCGAGTTCGGGGCGGAGGCGGACCTGTTGCCGGGAGAGGATTTCTATGTGGCAGACCTGGACACGCCCCTGGGCCCGGTGAAGACCGGAGCCATGATATGCTATGACCGGGAATTTCCGGAGAGCGCCAGAATTCTGATGCTGAAGGGGGCGGAGCTCATTCTCGTGCCCAACGCCTGTCCCATGGAGATCAACCGGCTCTCCCAGATCCGGGCCAGGGCCTTTGAGAACATGACGGCCATCTGTACCTGCAATTACCCGGGCACAGTACCGGACTGCAACGGGGGCTCCACCGTCTTTGACGGGGTGGCGTACCTGCCGGAGCTTCCGGGCTCAAGAGACATGTGTATCCTGCAGGCCGGATCGGAGGAGCCCTTTGTCAGGAGTGACCACCGGATATAGCCGGGGGCAACCGCGTATAGTCATTTATAAAATCCTGATTTTTAAGAAGGAGGATGCAGAACATGAAGATTGAGATTGGGAAAGAGTTCCCCGGATATTTCAAATCCCTGTACCCGGAGGAGTTCCAGCTTTTCTCCCACTTTGAGACGACCGCCGCTGTCCCCGGCGCGCTCTTTGCCATCACTACATGGAAGGAGAACGGGAAGCCCAATGTGTGCCTCCACAGCTGGAGCTGCTTTCACGGGGACAAGACCGCCTTTTTCGCGGTCATGGGCAATCTGTACCAGCACACCCACACCTACGCCAACATCCTGCGGGAGAGATGCTTCTGCGTCAATTTCCTGCCCATCAGCTGTTATGACAGGCTGACAGAGACTATTTTCCATAACGAGTACGACAGCGATGAGTTTCAGCCAGGGAATTTCACTCTGGAGGAGGCCAGGTCCATCCATGCCCCGGTGATAAGGGAGGCGTTCCTGACCATGGAGTGCACTCTGCGGGACGTGCAGGACTTAAGCGGCGCCGGCATGGCGGCCATGGTCATCGGAAAAGTGGAGCACATGTCCGTGGAGGAGGACTACGCCCAGGGCTATGCGAAAAGATACGGGGAGGAGGGCTTTATGATGCTTGTGCCCTCGCCCCAGAACCTTGTCACCGGGGAGCCGGATCTGTCGGCCATCGGGACGGTGAAGATTGAGAAATACGATTGAAGGGGAGAGAAAGCGTGGAACAGACAGTCATTGTAAACGGAACAAAGTACACTATTCTGAAGCTTCTGGGGAAAGGGAAGGGCGGCTATTCCTACCTGGCCCTTGCGGGAGGAAACTACGTGGTCTTAAAGCAGATCCACCATGAGCCCTGCGATTACTACCAGTTCGGGGATAAGCTGGAGTCGGAGCTGCAGGACTATAAAAGACTGAGAAATATTGGAATTCCCATGCCAGAGCTGCTGGACGTGGATCGGGAGAAGGAGAGGATCGTCAAGGAGTTCATAGAGGGAGAGACCGTGTATGACCTCGTGCTTAGAGGTGTGCTGCCGGAAATCTGCCAGGAGCAGGTCGAAGACATGTGCCTCCGCCTCGGCACGGCAGGACTTAACATCGATTATTTTCCCACCAACTTTATCCTGCGGGAGGGCGTCTTATATTATATTGACTATGAGTGCAACGACTATATGGAGGAATGGGATTTTGAACACTGGGGCGTCCGGTACTGGTCCGGGACGCCGGAGCTCCTGCAGTACGCCAGGAACCATGAAAATGAGTTTCGAAGGCAGCAGAGCTCTTTCTGGGCAGCCTTTGGCGAGGCGAAGAAGATGGTGCTCTCCACTGCCGCGAAAGACAGAGTTTCCTCCAGGATGATGAGCATTATCCAGATGGAGGGGCTTCTGTATTTTCAGACAGACCAAACCTTCCTCAAGTACAGGCAGCTTGCGGAGAATAAGAAGGCGGCTCTGTGCATGGACAATATACAGATTGAGGGCGTCTGCAGGGAGCTGGGACATCCCATGGAAAATGAGAGATTTGCCGGACTGTACAGAAAGCATTTTCCCGGCTCCTTTGAGAGGTATTCCGGCCTGAAAAACGAGAGGCTGTTTGTGATGAGCCCGGTCTACATCAAGAGATGGATCTACCGGGAGGGCCTGCCCTTTGAAGAGGTGTTTGAAGCGGAAGGAGAGAGGTATTCCCTGACAGAATACCAGGGGGAATGAGAGGAGACCTGCCTGTTTGGCCGCAGGAGCTGACCTTACTCATATATATTTATATATACCGCCGCGCTTTCCGGCAGTACTCCTCATATGCCGCCCCGAACTTCTCGCGGCACCATCTCTCCTCGGAGAGGATGATGAAATGGCCGCTGACCTGAAATGGGAGGACGACCCCGAGCAGGAGCAGTGACCTAGTCAGCAGCGCTATCCCAAGAAAGCAGAAAAAGTAAGAGACATACATGGGATTGCGGGAAAAGCGGTAAATTCCGTCAGTGTTGAGCCCGTTTTCATCCGGCGAGGCGAAGGCCGCCACCGTGACCAGACAGAGGAGCAGTCCCAGAAGATAGCAGATGAGCCCAAGGAGGAAGAATGGGGACAGAGCCGGCTTTACTGTGAGGAAGAAAGGATAGAGAATAATTCCTGCATTTGTCAACTGATATATGTAATAAGCTGGTTTTTCGTTTCCCTTCAGGGGTGCAAACATGGCTGCTCTTTGTAGAGAGGCTTTGTCAAGAAATGCCAGGACGACGAACCTGATAAAGAAAAAGGGAAGCAGCAGTATAAATCCGTTCATTTTGTTTCCTCCTGGAAATGTATGGCATACAGGCGCAGACCGAGAAGTCTGCGCCTGCACATTTTATTGGTGTAAATTTAATCGTTTCTTTTGCCCTCCAGCTCCCATATATGCCTGTCTCTCTGGAAGTAGAGGCATACCAGTATGCCTGCAAATGCGATCACAAAGAACAGAAAGGCTGCGCCTGATCCCTTTCCAGTGCCAAACAGGATGGACGGGATGCTGCCCCTGTCCTGGCCTGCCATAAAGGGCTCAAAGACCCGGTCTACGAGAACACCGCCCAGCAGATAGCCTACAGGTATGGTGAAAAACTGCAGAGTATTTCTCGCGGAGTAGACCCGCCCCTGCATCTCCAAGGGTATGTGGGTGCGGAAGAGGGCATCCATGTTGGTGTTCATGACCGGGATGAAGAGCCAGCCAAGGACAGCTCCCAGGCACCACACAGGGGTGCTCCGTCCAAGAGCAAGAAGAAAGTTTTCCGTGCTCATGGCAAAGAGGAGGGAGAGGCAGATGGCTCTGACCCGGCTCCTGGGTGCCGGCAGGAAGGTGGCGATGGCGCTGCCTGCCACATTTGCCAGGCCTGTACATGCGGATACCAATGCCAGAGCCCCCTGGCTTCCCCCGTTTCTGGAGAGAAGCATGGCGGGAAGGGCCGCATTGTACACCGAGGCCACCAGGTTGATGGAGGCCAGAAAGAGGATGAGATCCAGGATCCCCCGGTTTTCCCCCAGGTAGCGCAGGCCCTGGCCGGCAGCCACCAGCACAGACGACTGTCCCTCAGAGCCTTTGGACAGATCCCGCTCCGGTATCTTCACAAAGAAGACCAGACAGAGGAAGGCTGCCGTGAAGGTGAGAAGGTCAAAGGCGATGACCGCGTAAATGCCCAGGGCCGACAGAAGGGCTGTGGCGAAAACCGGCGCCAGTATAGTCACAAGGGAGTTGGAAAAGGCCCGCATCCCCGCTGCCTTCTGGTACTGCTCTCTGGGAGTCAAAAGGCTCACCGCCACATCCGAGGCGGGCTGCTGCAGGGTGTTCCCAAGACCGCTCAAGGCGTTGACCACATAGAGGTGCCAAAGCTCCAGGCGTCCGGTCGCAAGGAGGGCCAGGACGGAAAGCGTGCACAGGGCCGCAAAGCTGTCGCACACCAGCATGGTGAGCTTTTTGTTCCAGCGGTCGCTTAAGGCTCCCGCAAAAATGCTCAGCAGCACATAGGGGGCGTAGGAACACACAGTCAGAAGGGAGGAGGCCAGAGCCGACCTCTCCTGCTGGTAGGCCCATATGACAAGGGCGTAGCTCGTCATGGAGCTGCCAAGGGCTGAGAATCCCTGGGTGGCCCAGAGGATGATAAATGTATGTAATCCATTAAATAAAGTATTCAGTTTTTGTATCATGACTTTGCTCCTTTTCTCTTTTTTGATAAAACAGATCAAAAGTGCAAAGCCCTTTCCGGACGGCAGTATTTTCCATTTGACAAAGCTCCGTGTCAGTCCCGCCCGGGATCAGACTCTGCACGGAGCAGCTGCAATACAAAGCCTCACGTGGATGCCTCCTCTCTCAGAAAATGCGCATATGTGTCGTGTATCTGCTATTATACCGGAAACGTCTCCTGATGACAACATCGGCATTGACAGATGCCGCCTTTTGTTATACACTACATATTGTTTACAAGTAAACTATAGTGACCTTGCGGGGGAAGAGACATGCAGAGAACAGTGGAGGCCATGCTTGGCTATTTTAACCAGATCCGGCAGGTGTATGCCAATGAACTGAACAGGAAATTCGAGGAGGAGCGGTTTTCACCCAATGAGATTTCCATACTCATTCTCCTGTCCAACAACCGGACCATTGACACGGCCAGCCAGCTGCGGGTCATCCTGGGCGTCTCCAAAGGGCTTGTGAGCCGGAGCCTGGAGTCCCTGGCCGCCAAAGGACTGGTGGAGTGCCGGCAGGATGAGCGGGACAGGAGGATTCAGAGAATTTGTCTGACAGAGCTGGCAGCGCCTCTTGTCAGCAGACTGCAGGGGGAGATAAAAAAGATCAATGAAGCCTTTCTGGAGGGGATTTCCCAGGAGGAGATCGACCAGATGGAGGCGACTATGACGAAAATTCTTGACAGATTTACAGAAAAAGGAGAGAGATAGACAATGAAGATGGAGATATCGAGAGAAGTGAATCTGGGAGAGGAGCCCATAGGGCGACTTCTGATGACGCTGGCAGTGCCGGCCATCACATCCCAGCTCGTGAATGCGCTTTATAACATGGTGGACCGGATGTACATCGGGCACATACCGGAGATCGGCTCCACGGCTCTGACGGGAGTGGGGGTCTGCTTCCCCCTGATCATGATCATATCCGCCTTTGCCAGTTTGATCGGCATGGGCGGAGCGCCCAGAGCCAGTATCTACATGGGAAAAAAGGACAACAAAACCGCGGAGAAGATCATGGGGAACTGTTTTACGGCCCTGATCGTGATAGCTGTCATCCTGACGGCGGCGGTGCTCCTCTTCCAGGAACCCCTCCTCTATCTTTTCAGCGCCAGCAGCGATACCATAGGCTACGCCAAGGAGTACATGAGTATCTATGCCGTTGGAACCATCTTTGTGCAGCTGACGCTGGGCATGAACGCCTTTATCTCTGCCCAGGGATTTTCCAAGATCAGCATGCTCACCGTGGTGATCGGGGCGGTCACCAACATTGTGCTTGACCCGGTGTTCATTTTCCTGTTTGACATGGGCGTGGCAGGAGCAGCCCTGGCCACCATCCTGTCCCAGGCGCTGAGCGCCGTGTGGGCGGTCTGGTTCCTGTGCGGAAAAAAGACCGTGCTCAGGCTGAAAAAAGAAAACCTGCGCATCCGCCGGTCTCTTCTCATGCCCTGCGTGGGCCTTGGCGTGGCGCCCTTTGTCATGCAGTCCACGGAGAGCATCCTGCTTCTGTGTTTTAACTCTTCTCTGCTGAAGTACGGCGGGGATCTGGCGGTGGGAGCCATGACTATTCTGTCCAGCGTCATGCAGTTTGCCATGCTGCCCCTGCAGGGCCTGACCCAGGGCGGACAGCCTATCATCAGCTTCAACTACGGCGCGGGAAACATGGCCAGAGTGAAGAAGGCCTTCCAGATCCAGACGATCTGCTGTTTTACCTTTGCCTTTGTGCTGTGGGCGGCAGTGCAGCTTGTGCCGGGACTCTTTGTGGCCATTTTTACCAATGACGCCCAGCTTGCGGAGCTGACCAAGTGGGCCCTGCGGATTTACATGGGCTCCGTGCTCCTGATGGGCATCCAGATTTCCTGCCAGCAGTCCTTCATCGCCCTGGGCAATTCCAGAGTCAGCGCCTTCCTGGCTATTTTCCGGAAGATCATCGTGCTCATCCCCTTGATCTACATTCTCCCGGCTCTTCTGGAGGATAAGGTGTTCGCCGTGTTCCTGGCGGAGCCGGTGGCGGACGCCATTGCGGTGCTGACTACGTCTACTTTGTTTTACAGGGAGTTTAAAAAGCTCATGAAAAAAGCAGACGTTTAAATGACACTATATAAGACTATAAAGGAAAATCTCAGTATTGGAAATGATACTGAGATTTTTTTGTGTATGACGGGCATGCCGTCAGTCTGTGGTGAAAGTCCACAAGGGGCGTAGTTGCCAACGAACCCCATAGTGACTCCCAAGGTTTACATCGCGAGGTGTGGACGAGAAGAAGGGATAGCGAAATCGTAGCCTGACGAACAGAAACCTGATATAAGGCGTACATGGCGGATAAGCTGGCCCAAGATAGCGAAGTCCTAAAGGCAACCGTAACCCATGTGCGTAAATCAGGCGGGTAGACGAGGAAAGACTGGCAGGCTTATCCCGCGAGGTCTCACAGACGGAGATATACCGTAGTAACAACGAACTGTGAGAAGTCAGCAGAAGTCGTAGTAGGCAAAGCTCTGAAATGAGCGTTGCCGAAGGACCGAACAATGTAACCGTGTAATCAAATGTATGCCTCATGGAATACCTAACGGCAGGAATGGCGAAACGTAAATGAGCAGGTACTGCATAGCTTAGGGCGAATCCGTGAGAACGAGGAGAAAGCACACAAGGCAATGTCAGAACTGTTGGAAAAGATACTGTCCAAAGACAACATGAACACTGCATACAAAAAGGTCTGTGCCAACAAAGGTGCAGGAGGAGTAGATGAGGTGACGATTGAAGAACTCGGCGATTATATCAAAGAGAACTGGGAAAGTATCAGGAATCAAATCAGGCACAGGAAGTACAAACCACAGCCGGCCAGGAGGGTGGAAATCCCCAAACCGGATGGTGGAGTAAGAAAACTGGGAATTCCGACTGTAATGGACCGGGTGATCCAGCAAGGTATCGTGCAGGTGATAAGCCCCATGTGTGAGCCTTTGTTTTCAGAGTGGAGTTATGGCTTCAGACCGAACCGAAGCTGTGAAATGACAATCAGACAACTGCTTGTATATTTAAACGAAGGTTATGAATGGATCGTAGATATTGACCTGGAGAAGTTTTTCGATAATGTACCGCAGGACAAGTTGATGAGTCTGGTTCACGACATAATCAATGATGGCGATACAGAATCCCTAATCCGCAAGTACCTGAAAGCAGGAGTTATGACGCCGCAGGGCTACGAGGAAACAAAACTGGGAACCCCGCAGGGCGGAAATCTGTCCCCCCTGCTGTCAAACATCATGCTGAATGAACTGGATAAGGAACTGGAAACAAGAGGACTCCGATTTACAAGATACGCAGATGACTGTGTAATAGAGGTCAAAAGCGAATCGAGTGCAAAAAGAGTAATGCGGACGGTGTCGGACTGGATACAGAGGAAACTTGGGTTAAAGGTCAACATGACAAAGAGCCACATCACAAGGCCGACAAAACTGAAATATCTTGGTTTCGGGTTCTACAAAGACAGCAAGACGAAAGAATGGAAGTGCAGGCCCCATCAGGAGTCAGTGAAAAAGCTCAAAGGCAGATTGAAAGAACTGACTTGTAGGAAAATGGTGGGAACAGTCACGAGTAAGATTGAGAAAGTCAATCAGGTGACAAGAGGCTGGATTAACTACTATGCCCTTGGTTCCATGAAAACAGCAATGACAGAGATAGACGCACATTTAAGGACAAGACTCAGAGTCATCATCTGGAAACAGTGGAAAGTTCCAGGGAAGCGACAATGGGGCTTGCAGAAACTGGGAGTCGGGAAAGACCTTGCAAGGTTGACAGCGTATTGTGGAGATCGTTATTACTGGGTAGCGACTAAGACATGCGCTGTCAGGGCAATCTCTAAAGATGTATTAGCCAAAGCAGGGCTTATAAGCAGTCTTGACTATTATACTGAGCGTCATGCTTTGAAGTTATGTTGAACCGCCGTATGCCGAATGGCATGTACGGTGGTGTGAGAGGGGAGAGAAAATCTCCCCTACTCGATTTTATACGAAAAGCTGTTAGTGGATTTTATTCAAGAGCAAAATATGTGAAAAATAGCGAAAAAAAAGACATATTTTGCGTAGGTTATAAAGAGTGTTTGTGAAAAATAGTGAATAATTCAAATGAAATCAAAAAAAACTTGACAATATAGCACATGTAGAGTAATTTATAATTACAAAACGTGCTCGAGCACAATAAAAACTATGTAAGAAACGAAAGTGAAAGGAGAAAAAATGAAAAAGAAGATCATCAGTGTTTTGTTATGTGTATTAATGATGTCAGGATTAGCTGCTTGTGGTTCTGAAAGTGAAGGGAAAAAAGACAGCAATGAATCTTCAGGAGGAGAAAGTAAAGGATTTGTAGGGATCACGACCTCCATGTATACCAATGAAGGCTTGACACTTTTGTGTGATACGATGAAGGAAAGATTGGAAAAAGAAGGGTATGAAGTTGTTATCAAAGATGCAGATACGGATCAGGCACAGCAGACAAAAGACGTAGAAGATTTTATCAGTCAGGGAGCGGATCTCATCGTTGTAGAGGCATGCGATTCTGTTGGAGTTAAATCTGCATTTGAACTTTGTAATGCGGCTGATATCCCAGTGTTGAGTGTGAATCAGGTATTGGATGACTCTCTCTTGGATATGACGGTGGGATCTGTTACTGGAGATAACTATGAAGCCGGTTATGCTGTGGGCGAGGCAGTTGCAGAAGCCCTGGATTACAGAGGGACACTGACTATGCTGACATATGATGTTGCTTTTGTGTGCAGGGAAAGAGGGGATGGATTTAAGGATGCGATCAGCCAATACGATGATATCGATGTTTTGGAAGTTTTTGATGGCGTCTGTACGGAGGATGAAGCTATGAAGAAGACAGAGGATTGGCTACAGCAGTATCCGGATATTTCTGCTATCTTCGGAAACAACTCAAACTGTGGTATTGGCATCGCGGCTGCAGTCAGAGCAGCAGGAAAAACAGACGACATCTTGGTGGCAAACGTAGATGGACTTTCTGGAGATATCAGAAATATGGAAGATGGTGCACTGGATATCACAGCTGTTTATCCGATGAAAGAGATGGCAATAGAGGCAGCCGATCGTGCGATTCAGGTGTTGGAGACTGGTTCATGTGATGAGGATCCCCACATGCAGTTTAATCTTTGCACAAAAGACAATATTGACACATATAAGGAATATTGGGGAATCGAGTAGTCTGAAATTTACAGGGGGCAAGGATTATGGAAAAAGCCAAAAAATTACAGATGAAACAGATCAACAAGAGCTTTGGCGAAGTACAGGTACTGCACGATGTAGATTTCGGATTGGATAGGGGGGAGGTCCGTGCTCTTGCAGGTGAAAACGGGGCAGGGAAATCCACCCTGATCAAAGTATTAGGTGGGATTTACACCTGTAATTCCGGAGAGATATGGATAGATGGTGAGAAACTGACGCAGGGTTCTGTAGAAGAGGCGCAGAAGGCAGGCGTTGCTATAATCCATCAGGAGATCGTCCTTGTGCAGGATATGACAGTGGCAGAAAATATTTTTCTTGGGAGAGAGTTTAAGACCAAGGCAGGTTTTATTGATTATCCCAGGATGAATGCCTCAGCAGCGGAAATGCTTGGCAGGATTGGGCTTGATGATGTAAGCCCGGATACGATCGTGAGGGAACTGAGCATATCCAGACAGCAGATGGTAGAGATAGCCAGAGCACTTTCAATGAATGCAGGGATCCTGGTCATGGATGAGCCTACGTCATCTCTGACGGACAGGGAAGTGGAGTTCTTGTTTGAACAGATACGTTCTTTAAAAGAAAAAGGTACAGCGATCATCTATATTTCCCATAAGATGGATGAGATTTTTAAGATTGCAGATAGTGTGACTGTCATGAGAGATGGATGCCATGTGGTTACAAAACCATTATTGGAAATCAGCTATGAAGAGATCATCCAGAGTATGGTGGGACATAAGATAGAAGATTACTATCCCGACTATAAGGCTGTTCCTGGAAAAACGCTGCTTGAAGTCCGAAATCTCACGACAGAAAAGGTGCAGGACATTACGTTTTCTGTGGCCGAGGGGGAGATATTCGGCTTGATCGGTCTGATGGGAGCAGGAAGGACTGAACTGGCAAATGCGCTGTTTGGGATAGACCATGTGCAGTCTGGCGAAATTTTCATTGATGGGAAAAAGGACCTTCCTAAATCTACTAGGCAAGCTATTGACAGGGGTATAGCCCTTGTCCCTGAGGATCGGAAAACAAGTGGCCTTTTTTTGGAGAACACGATTGCTTTTAATATGACGATCACAGTCATGAAAGAGTTTATTAAAGGTGTTTTTGTCGATCAAAAGAAAGAAAAAAGTATCTTTGATGAGTATATTGGGCAACTGGAGATTAAAATGGCTGATACGGAACAACTTGCTGGAGAACTTAGCGGAGGAAACCAGCAGAAGATCGTTATCTCCAAATGGCTGGCAGCTCATCCTAGGATCCTGATACTGGACGAGCCTACAAGAGGTGTTGATGTAGGCGCAAAATCAGACATCTATCATCTCATCTGTGATATTGCCAGGCAGGGTGTCGCGATCATTCTGATCTCCTCAGAACTTCCTGAGGTCATGAATATGAGTACCAGGATCGGCGTTATGTGTGAAGGACAGATGGTCAAGATATTTGAACCGGATAAAGAAAAGGTGACGCAGGAGATCATCATGCATTATGCAACAGGAGGTTTTAAGCATGAAACATATAACCGGTAATTTGTTAGAAAACAAAGGCATGAATAAATTCCTAAAAAGGAACTCCATGATTTTGGTGGCGCTTCTGCTGCTAGTACTTGTCTTGGCTATCTTTACAGATACCTTTTTGACAGTAGACAACATCTTGTCTGTCATGCGGCAGATCAGTGTAGACTCAGTACTGGCCTTTGGAATGGCGATGGTTCTGATTATTGGAGGGATAGATCTGTCGGTCGGGAGTGTCTTAGCATTAAGTGGCTGCATTTGTGTGACTATGATCAACACAGGTATGCCAGCTGAAGTGGCTATACTGATTACACTTTGCTTTGGCGCTTTCTGTGGCCTGGTTAATGGTCTGGTTGCTACATTTACGACCATTCCGAGTTTTATCATCACACTGGCGACTCAGCAGTGTTTCCGCGGGGCATCTTTTTTGATGACGAATGGAAAATCAATCATGTGCTATGACGACCATTTTAATGCTATCGGAACAGGATATATAGGTCCTGTACCAATCCTGGCAGTTGTCATTGTCATCTGTCTTCTATTTACGTGCGTATTGCTCAACAGGACAAAATTTGGACGGGGCATGTATGCTATAGGAGGAAACAGGCATGCCGCTGTGTATGCGGGGATAAAAGTAAAAAGAATCACTACAACAGTATTTGTGATCACGGGGATGTTCAGTGCCCTTGCTGGCGTGATTGCTGCATCTAGAGTATATTCTGGACAGCCGAACGCAGGAGAAGGATTTGAGTGTAATGCCATAGCGGCAGCCGTGCTTGGCGGTGTGAGTTTTAATGGTGGGATCGGAACGGCCGGCGGAGTTATGATTGGTGTGCTGATCATGGGATTTATGAATAATGGACTGAATATGCTGCATGTCACATCGTACTGGCAGATCATCATAAAAGGTCTCCTGATCCTGTTGGCGGTTTACCTTGATACGATGAGGAGCAACAAGAGATTGCACAAAAAGAGGAGGAATAAACATGCTACAGATAAAGTGTAAAGAGGAGTATGAGAAATATTCAGTGATTCTGGAAGACGGGGACATAATGGTGTCCCTGGATGTGCCGGTA
>NZ_JPJE01000046.1 GCF_000765215.1 Eubacterium sp. ER2 | reverse complement strand
GTGATCGGTGGCTCCGGTTCCGGCAAGACCCGCTTCTGGCTGAAACCGAACCTGATGCAGATGCACAGCTCCTATGTGGTGACAGACCCAAATGGTAATTTACAATAAGGATAAAGGGAGCGCGAACCCTCAAGAAAGGAGGTTACACCCCATGAAGAAACAGCCGGACAAGGGAAAAATCACAGCCCTGTACGAGCGTCTTTCCCATGACGATGAGCGAGCCGGGGAAAGCGTGTCGATAGAAAACCAAAAGCGTATTTTGGAGGACTACGCCCAAAAGAACGGCTTTACGAATATCCGGCACTTCACCGATGACGGAGTGCGGGGAACTACTTTCAAGCGTCCAGGGCTGGACGCTATGCTGGAAGAAATCCGGGCGGGAAATGTGGCTACAGTCATTATCAAAGACCAAAGCAGGATTGGCCGTGATGTTGTCGAAGTGGGGCTTTTGAAGCGCACCTTTGACGAGTACCATGTACGCTTTATTGCGGCGAATGACAACCTTGATACCGCCAACGGCTTTGATATAATGTCAATTTTCCGAGATGTGATAAACGAGTGGTATGTTGCCGACACCAGCCGGAAAATCAAGACCGTTTTCAAGTCGAGAATGGAAAAGGGCTTGCGCTGCTCCGGCAGCGTCAGCTATGGCTACCTTGCGTCCAAGGAGAACAAGGGCGAGTGGGTAATCGACGAGGAAGCCGCAGCCGTTGTGCGCCGTATCTTCCACAGCGTTGTTGCCGGGGAGAGTATCGCCAGCATAGCAAGGGCACTCCGCGCCGAGAAAATCCCTATCCCGTCCGAGCATTGGAAGCGGATAGGCGCACCCGTCCGGGCGGTGAAGTACACAGACCCCTACGCATGGTCAACAACAACTATCAGCTATATCCTCAAACGCCCGGAGTACACGGGGCGCAAGGTTTTAGGGAAAACCGTCTGCGAGAACTACAAGACCAAAAGCACCCGCAAGACCGCGCCGGAGGAACAGTATATTTTTGACGGGGAGATACCCGCCATTGTAGACGAGGAAACATGGAACACCGTCCAGCGGCTTATGGGGACAAAACGCCGCGCCCCCAAGCGGCAGAACACCTCAAACCGCCTGACCGGGCTTCTCTACTGCGCCGACTGCGGCGCGAAGCTGACCCACCGCAGCAGCCTTGTGCAAGGCAAGTATCTGGACGACGCTTTTGTATGTTCCAGCTACCGCCAGCTTACCCGCGACTGTACCATGCACTATATCCCCACCGCGAAAATGGAAGCCGCCATTCTTGCCGCAATCCAGCGCGTGAGCTGGTATGTGCGGCACAATGAAGCGGAGTTTATCGAGCGTGTGCGGGAAGCGTCCGACCAGCACCAAGAGAACGCTGTCAAGGAGTACCGGCAGAAAGTGAGCAAGGCACAGCGGCGGTGTAAGGAGCTGGACGGCCTTGTAAAGAAGCTATACGAGGGCAACGCCACAGGCAAGATACCCGATAAGCACTTTACCCGTCTGCTTGCCGAGTACGATGAGGAACAGGCCGAACTGGAAGCCGCTATCGCACAATGGCAGGAAGCAATCGAGAGCTGGAACGCCGACAGGCTGAAAACAGATAAGTTTATCGAGCTTGTGAGCCGCTACACTGATTTTTCCGAATTGACAACGCCCATGCTTAACGAGTTTATCGAAAAAGTCGTTGTCCATGAGGGCGAGGGACGCGGGAACAGCCGCCGTCAGCGGATAGATATTTACCTCAACTTCATCGGCGCGTTTGAAGTCCCCGCCCATATCGTTACCCCAATGGAAGTCGAGGAACAACGCCGCCAGCAGGAGGAACAGGCCGCAAAGGAAGCCCATTCAAAGGAGCTTGCCAAGGCGCGGGAAGAAAAGCGCAAGGCAGAGAAACGGGAGTTTACCGCGAGGAAGAAAGCGGGCTTGCTGACCCCGGAGGAACAGGCGGCAGACGAAGCGCGGTTAGCCCATAACCGGGCATGGCAAAAGGAATGGCGGGAGAAGCGGAAAGCCGCCGAGCCGCCCAAGCCACCGAAGCCAAAATCCTTAAAGGAGCTTGCCACGCTGCAAAAGGCCGGAGCCGACCTCACGCCGGAGGAAGCAGAGCGTCTTGCCGCCTACCGGGAGAGGAAAAACCGCCAGCACAAGGCATGGTATGAGCGGCAGAAAGTGGCACAGCCGCCCAAGCCCCGGACGATGAAAGAGCTTGCCGCCGCGCAGGACGCAGGCCAGCCACTCACGCCAGAGGAAGCGGAACGCCTTGAAGCCAGCCGGAGCCGGAAGAAGAACGCATACCAAGAACTGAAAGCCCAAGCGGAAACCGACCCCGCCGCAGCCGCCGAGCTTGCAAGGCGGCGGGCATACCATAGTGAAGCTACCAAGAAATCCCGTCAGAAGATGTACGAGGAAGCCGCAGCCGGAAATCCCGAAGCCCAAGCCCGGTATGAAAACTTCCTTGCTGCAAAGCGGGAGAACTACCACAAAAAGAAGCAGGACGAGAAAGGAGAACAAATCGCATGAGAAGATTGATTGACAATGGGAACCGCCCTATTACCCCGAAGCCCCATATCGGTCACTATGGGCGGCTGCGGAAAGCCTATCTGGAACAATACCGCCACCGCCTTTATACTGCCCTTGTAGCCAGCGAGAAGCTATATCCCCACCTTGCGGAAACAGACCAGGCGGCGCGGGATATGCTGGACTACCTCATGCCCCGCCTTGCCAGAGAAGCGGGAGCCACCGAAGCCCTTAAAGCCGCCGACCCGATGAAATGGGTAGGTTTGATGAACAATTGCAAGGCGAGAGCCGAGGAAATCGTAATGCATGAGCTAATCTATGTTTAACGGTCAAGAGCCGGAAAAATCGGAAATCTTGCGATAACAGCCGCCCCGACGATACATTCCCCGTCCGGGCGGTTTTTATCGTCAAAAACGCCGTTTTCTCCAAGTCAAGAGCCGGAGAAAACACCCGAAAAATGCCCCTATTGCGTAACAGGGGCGCAGAAAGGAGAGTTTATGCGAACAGGGCTTCCCAAGCAAAAAAAGACCACAGACATCTGGTTTGATGAGAAAGACCCGTTGATCCATATCCGTACCCACAACACCGACTTGAAGAAGCGGCTTGCCGCCTATGCCGAGCAGCACCCCGATGTGTGCCGCCAGACCGACGCAGACCCGGAAACGGGCTGCATGGAGTTTGACATTGAGAAAGGCCGCTTCTCTTTCCGTCTGACCGCCCCATACAGCGAGGAACGGCGGGAAGCGGCGCGGCGGTACGCCAGAGAGAGCAACGCCGCCGACAGGCTGAAATAGAGTGGAAATGTTCATAGTTTTGTGCTATACTTTTTCTAAAAGCAGAGTAATACTGCGGAATTGATTGGAGGACAACACAATGGTTACATTTATGAGATTAAGATAAAACCGCGAGTTATGTTGCGGTTATCCGTACTGCATAACTCGCTTATTGAAGCAGAGATGTAATTACGGAGGAAAAACAAATGAATAATAATTTATCACGCTTTGCAGACAGCAAGGTTTATTTTCAATGCCCAATTTGCACAAAATCAATGGATATACAAGGCAATAGCCTAATTTGTAGACATGGACATTGCTTTGATATTTCAAGATATGGGTATGTAAATTTGTTGTTAAAATCATCGCCCAAAACCAACTACAGCAAGCGGTCTTTTGACAACCGGCACCAAATTTTGGAGTATGGCATGTATGATGTTGTGTTGGAGAAAATCATACAGTTTATTTCTGATACGCCATCTATAAGAAACATTTTAGATGTTGGTTGCGGCGAGGGTTTCTATGCAAGGCAGATACAGCAAAGAACAGAACGAAACATCTTTGCTTTTGACTTGTCAAGGGAGGCAATACAGATTGCATCAAAAAAAGACAAGCGCAAAGCAGTGAAGTGGTTTGTTACTGACTTATCAAAAATCCCTTTGAAAGACGGAAGTATGGATTGTATTTTAGACATATTTTCGCCTGCACACTACAAAGAATTTCAGCGATTGCTATCTCCTAACGGATATGTTGTGAAAGTAATTCCTACGAAAAATCATTTGAGGGAAATCAGGACTAAAGTGCAAGCACACTTGAAAAATCCAGATTATTCAAATGAGTCTGTCGTTGAATATTTTGAGAAATATCTTAAAACCATTTCAAGAGAAACGGTTTCAGCCACCGTACAGTTGTCATCAGAACAAAGAATGTCGTTTATTGAAATGACGCCGCTTCTCTTTTGCGTTGAAAAAGATTGCGTTGATTGGTGTACTCTCACACATTTGACAATCGAAGCTGATGTTTTAATAGGAATGTATTAAAGGGCGTATTGATATTTAATATTCCCATTTATTGAGCAGAACGGAGTAAACCAAACACCCTAATCAAAAGGACAGCCGAGGAAATCGACTGTCCTTTTTCTATGCCGACAGGTAGAAAGGAGTGACCACCCATGACGAAACCGAGAGAAAAAAACCGCGAGGAATTGCAAGCCGAGATTGAGGACGGGAAGAAGAAAATCCGGCAGCTTGAAAATCGGGAAAAGGTGTTGCGGCAAAAGTTATCCCAAGAGGAACGCAGGACGCGCAGCCATCGGCTGATCGTCCGGGGTGCGGTCTTTGAGAGCATTGTGCCAGAAGCCAAGACCATGACCGACGAGGAAGCCGCCGCCTTTCTCCGGCTTGCCTTGACGAGCGAGGAAGCGCGGGCTTATCTGAAAAAACGCACCAAGGGCGGGAAAAGCGAATAATCCCTTTGGCACAAAGGGCGCACTTATACACCCTTACGGGTGCGTGCGCTCTGCCGAGGGCTTGTCGGCACAGAGAGAAAGCCGCTTGCTTCCCTCTCTGACCGACATTGGCGGCTTTGCCGCAACAAGGGGCTGCACCCCTTGCGCCGCTTACGCGGCTATCCCTGCACACCCACAAAAACGGCACACCCGCCTTTGGCGTCTGTGCCATTTTTGCGGGTTTTGTTATCCTATCCGGGAGGTGATACCCATAGCCATTTACCATTGTAATATCAGCATTGTCAGCCGGGGCAAGGGCAAATCAGCCGTTGCCGCAGCCGCCTACCGAAGCGGAGAAAAGCTGACAAACGAGTGGGACGGAATGACCCACGACTACACCCGCAAAGGCGGTGTTGTCCATACAGAAATCATGCTGCCGCCCCACGCCCCGCCCTCTTTCTCTGACCGTTCAACCTTGTGGAACAGCGTGGAACTTTACGAGAAAGCCGGGAACGCCCAGCTTGCCAGAGAGATTGACGCGGCACTCCCCATAGAGTTATCCAGAGAGGAACAGATCCGGCTTGTCCGGGAATACTGTTCCTCTCAATTTGTTTCCAGAGGAATGTGCGTGGATTTTGCCATTCACGACACCGGCAAGGGCAATCCCCATTGTCACATCATGCTTACCATGCGCCCCCTTGACGAGCGCGGCGCATGGGCGGCGAAGTCCCAAAAGGAATATGACCTTGATGAAAACGGCGAACGCATACGCTTACCAAGCGGCAGATACAAGACACACAAAGTTGACCTCACAGGCTGGAACGACAAGGGCAACGCACTTTTATGGCGTAAGGCATGGGCGGATATTTCAAACGCCTACCTTGAACGCGCCGGAACCCCGGAGCGTATCGACCACCGCAGCAACGCCGAGCGCGGCATTGACGAGCTGCCCACCGTCCACATGGGCGTAGCGGCCTGCCAAATGGAGAAGAAAGGCATAGCCACCGAGAAAGGCGAGCTGAACCGGAATATCCAAAAGGCAAACCGCCTTATCCGGGAAATCCGGGCGCAGGTTGGGAAGCTCAAAGAATGGATTGGCGAACTGTTCAAGGCGCGGGAAACCGCCCCGGAGCAGCCCCCGCAATCCCCCGGCCTTGCAAATCTGCTGATGAAGTATTTAAGCGTTCAGAGAGAAAAGAGCCGGAAGTATTCGCAGCGTTGGCAGCAACAGCACACAGCCGACGAACTGAAAACCGTAGCGGCGGCGGTCAACTACCTTTCCGAGCATGGTATCTCTACCCTTGACGAGCTGGACGCAGCCCTTTCCTCTGTCAGCGAACAGGCCGACGCTATCCGGGCGGGCATGAAAACCGCCGAGAAGCGCATGAAAGAACTGCAAAAGCTGATTGAATACGGGAGGAACTACACAGAGTACAAGCCCATTCACGACGAGCTGAAAAAGCTGAAAAATGGCTGGACGAGCAAGCGCGACAAGTACGAGGAAGCCCACCGCGCCGAGCTTACCCTATGGAATGCAGCGAGCCGCTATCTCCATGCAAGTCTGCCGAAAGGGACAAAGCCCCCCTTGCCTATTTCTGAATGGGAAAAAGAGTATGCCACCCTCAGCGGGCAGAGAACAGCGGAATATACCAAGCTGAAAGAAACCCGCGCCGAGGTTGCCGAGCTGCACAATATCCGCAAGTGCGTTGATATTGCATTGAAAGCCGACCAGCCGGAGCAGACCCGCGCCAAGCGGCACGAACAGGAGCGATAAGGAAAAGGACGGGCAAGCTGTCCGGCTTGTCCGTCCTATTAACTCCCCGATAAATGGAAATTGCTACTTTGCTTTACGATAAAAAGCGATACAGACAAGTGCTAAAACCATCGGAATAACAGCATATCCCGCATTTACATTACCTGCATTATATAGAACATATCCAGCCCCAACGAAAGTCAAAACGATAAATAACACACTCAATGCAAGCATTATGTTTTTCATTGAATACCCCCCTTTTTTCAAATCACTATTTGTCGATTTCATTGTACTGGAAAACTATGAACAATTCAACCGCAGAAAGCGAGGTATCAATCATGTATTACACCCAAGAACAGATAGACCGAGCGAACCAAGCCGACCTTGTTTCTTTCCTGCAATCACAGGGCGAGCAGCTTATCCGCGCCGGGAATGAATACCGCTGGAAACGGCACGACAGCTTGACCGTCCGGGGAAACAAATGGTACAGGCACAGCCAGAGCAAGGGCGGCGGCCCCGTTGATTTTGTCATGGAGTTTTTCGGCAAGAGCTTTACCGAAGCCGTGGAACTTCTCACAGGAGAAAAGGGAGCCGTATCACCGCCGGACAGACCTTGCCCCGCATCCCTATCCGACTTCCGGCTACCGCCCCCAAACAACGACAACAGAATAGCGAGGAACTACCTCACAGCAGCCCGCCGCATTGATGATGATGTGACGAGCTTTTTCTTTGCCCGCGGCGATATTTACGAGGACGCAGCCCACCACAACGCCGTATTTGTGGGGCGGGACGAGGACGGAATACCGCGCTACGCCCACAGCAAGGGAACGGCGGGAAACTTCCGGCTTGATGTGAAAGGCAGCGACAAAGCCTTTAATTTCTGCTACCGGGGCGAGGGCGACAGGCTTTTTGTCTTTGAAGCCCCCGTTGACCTGCTCTCTTTCCTCTGCCTGTTCAAAAAGGCGTGGCAGAAGCAGAGCTATTTGTCATTGGGCGGCGTGGGAGAAAAAGCCCTGTTGCGTTTCCTCTCTGACCGTCCGAACATCAAGACCGTTTACCTATGCCTTGACAGCGACCAAGCCGGAAGCGACGCTTGCAGCCGCCTTGCGGAGCTTGTGCCGGAGGGATATACCGTCCACCGCCTTGTGCCGCTGTTTAAGGACTGGAACGAGGTATTGCAGCACCGGGCAGAAATCACAGACGGGAAGTATATCCGGGAAGCGGTTTACGGCCTGAAAGAGCCGCCGCAGGAAGAAACCGTCGAGATTATCCGCATGAGCGAGGTTGACACACAGACCGTTGAATGGCTATGGGAGCCGTATATCCCCTTTGGGAAAGTAACCATTGTGCAAGGCAACCCCGGCGAGGGCAAGACCACCTTTGCCCTACGCCTTGCCGCCGCCTGCACCACTGGGGGAACGCTGCCGGGAATGAAGCCCCTGCCGCCATTCCAAGTGATTTACCAGACCGCCGAGGACGGGCTGGGCGATACCGTCAAGCCCCGCTTGATAGAAGCCGAAGCCGACCTTGACCGCGTGCTTGTGATTGATGAAGCCAAGCGGGAGCTTACCCTCTCCGACGAGCGCATAGAAAAGGCAATCACGCAGAACGGGGCGCGGTTGATTATCCTTGACCCCATACAGGCGTACATGGGCGAAAAGACCGACATGAACAGGGCAAATGAAGTGCGCCCCATGTTCCGCCGCCTTGCCGATGTTGCCGAGCGTACCGGGTGTGCTGTTATCCTTATCGGACACTTGAACAAAGCCGCCGGAGGACAGAGCGCATACCGGGGCTTAGGTTCTATTGACTTCCGCGCCGCAGCAAGGAGCGTCCTGCTGATCGGGCGCGTGAAGCGGGAGCCGAATGTGCGCGTTATCGTCCATGACAAATCTTCCCTTGCGCCGGAGGGCAAGCCCGTTGCCTTTTGCCTTGACCCGGAAACAGGCTTTTCATGGATAGGCGAATATGACATAACCGCCGACGAGCTGCTATCCGGCGCGGGCGGGAACACCGCCACCAAGACCGAGCAAGCCGAGAAGCTGATACTTGACCTGCTTGCAGACGGGAAAGAACTTGCCAGCGAGGACATTGTAAAGGCCGCAGCCGAAGCCGGAATATCCGAGAGGACGGTACAGAACGCCAAGCGCAACATGGGCGGTATTTTAGGCGCAAGGCGTGTCGGCGGTCAATGGTATAACTTCATCAAGAAGAAGCAGCCACCCGAACCCGCAAGCTGAAAGTGCAAAACGCAGACCCTTTGCACTTTGCACTTTCGCACTTTCACAAGAATTTGCGTCAATAACTCAAAAAAGCACTTGACAAAACGCTTCATGGGGCACCCATGAGGACATCGCACCCTACATCGACCCGGTGTTCCAGAACAATGTGATTCTGACTAAAACCGAGAGCCTGACCATGAACAG
>NZ_JPJE01000045.1 GCF_000765215.1 Eubacterium sp. ER2 | reverse complement strand
AAGTGCTTCGCTCGACTTGCATGTGTTAAGCACGCCGCCAGCGTTCATCCTGAGCCAGGATCAAACTCTCGTAAAAAAGTTCTCTCTCGGTCCAGGAAAACTACTAGCTTTCCTATCCCGTTATTTACTGTTGGCATCAGATCTTCGCTTTCGCTCGATCTGATTTCCGTTCTGAATATTTCTCTTAGAAATTTTCAGGGTCGTTGTCTATTGTTCAGTTATCAAGGTTCTTTGTTTTCGCATCTCAGCGACAACTTCTATATCATATCATGTCGCTTCGTGTTTGTCAACAACTTTTTTATTTTTTTCTTTCTGTATCCTCCCGGATTGAAAGAAAATGTCTCGTTGTTGTCGCTGTCTCACGTGACAGCTTTGATATAATAGCACAGGAGAAGTTGAATTGTCAATGTTATTTTTATTTTTTATTTTATTTATACAATTTACACAATTCATCTTCCTCCCATCCTCTCCTACGAGGACATATTGACCATCCACCTTCTTTTATATAGTTATATAAAATCAATCGCCTCGTTGATGGATTTCACACCCAGAAGTTTGATCCCCTGAATGTTTTTCACAGCCCCCAGGGATACCGCCGGTAAAATACAAGTCTGAAATCCCAGCTTCTTCGCCTCAGAGACTCTCTGCTCCGGCATGTTGACCGCACGCACCTCACCGCTTAGTCCCACTTCGCCGAACACAAGCACATCTTCCGGTACAGGTCTGTTTTTATAGCTGGACACAAGAGCCAACACAATTCCCAGATCCACGGCAGGCTCATTGATGCGGATACCGCCCGCGATATTGACATAGGCGTCATAATTCGAGAGGGGAAGGCCCAACCTTTTTTCCAACACCGCCATCAGCAGATTCACACGGTTGTAGTCTGTTCCCGCGGCAGTTCTTCTTGGCATGCCAAAATTACTCCGGCATACAAGAGCCTGGATCTCCAGAAGAATCGGCCGGGTTCCCTCCATAGAACAGGCCACCACTGAACCGGAGGCACTTTCCGGTCTTCCGTTCAGCATAAATTCGGAAGGATTTTCTACCTCCCGGAGTCCATCCTGTCTCATCTCAAATACCCCGATCTCGTTAGTAGAGCCAAAACGGTTCTTTACCCCGCGCAGGATTCTGTAGGACGCATGGCGGTCCCCCTCGAAATACAAAACCGTATCTACCATGTGCTCCAGTACTCTGGGCCCGGCCACCGTCCCCTCCTTTGTTACATGTCCCACTATAAAGATAGAAATCCCCATCCCTTTAGCAATCTGCATGAATATGTTGGTAGCCTCCCTAACCTGCGAGACACTCCCGGGGGCAGAGGCCACTTCCTCGCTGTACATGGTCTGTATGGAGTCAATGACTACAAGGGAAGGGTCCTCCCTCTCAATCACACCGCGGATGGTCTCTATATTTGTCTCACACAGAAGCAGCAGATTATCTGTAAATGTTCCCATGCGGTCTGCCCGCAATTTGATCTGCTTCAGGGACTCCTCTCCCGAAATATACAGGAGCTTCTGTTCGCGCTCCGTCAATCTCTGGCACACCTGCAGAAGAAGGGTAGATTTCCCGATTCCCGGATCGCCGCCCACAAGCACAAGTGAGCCTGGCACAATTCCGCCTCCCAGCACGCGGTCCAACTCGCCGATACCAGTGCGAACCCGCTCCTCTATGTCCGTCCGCACACTGGAAAGAGCAACCACCTCAGCCTCTTTCAGACTTTTCATCTGCCCCCCGGCCTTTGCCGTAGTCACCTTCTCTTCCACAAATGTATTCCACTGTCTGCATACCGGGCACTGCCCCAGCCATTTACTCTCTTCATGCCCGCAATTCTGGCAGAAAAAAATACTTTTCTTTGCTTTCGCCACTGTTCTTCTCCTTTTTCTTCCACTTTCTCCATAGACATTTCTCATTAAAAGGAACGAGACGATCTGTCTGACACCAACAAAAACAAGCTGCAGGGGAAATCCCTGCAGCCCGGAATTATTTCTTTACAATTTTCACTTCTATGCTCTTTCCTTCTTCCAGCTCTGCACTGACGCTCAGCTTGCCGCTTAAGTTTGTCGTCATATCACCGATATTCATATCATCCAGATAGACAGTGTACTCACTGTCCGCCTCCAGCTCAAGTGTAAACTGTGCATCTTTTGGCGCAGATACTTTAAAGGAAACAACGCCGTCCCCAGTCTTAAAATTCTCCACCGCTGTCCCGGGAACGGACTCGTATACAAACATGCCGTTTTTCTCCAGTTTGGTGATCTCGGCAAACGTCTTTACCTTATAGATATCTCCCTGGAACTCAAAGCCCTCCAGCTTCGTCTTAGAGCCGAGTGTGTAATCTCCAAAACTCAGTGTCCCATCGTTTTCTGCCCGCAACAGCTCTTTTACTACTGCCATTTTATATGTCCTCCTAGTGGTTCTTCTTTTGTATCCACATTATATCTCAAAAAATTTTCAATTTGTAGTCTTTGGAATAAATTTTATTTCTTTTTTAGACATGCCGACCTCTACTGTCTGGCCTCTTTTTATGGTACCGTCCAGCACTGCCTCAGCCAGCTTATCTTCCAGCAGGTTCTGCACCGCGCGGCGCAGCGGGCGGGCTCCATATTTCTGATCCGTGCCCGTCTCCACAATATACTTTTTCACAGAATCCCGGACATGGAGCATGATGCCAAGCTGCTCTTTTGCCCGCGTACACACCTCTTTGCACATCATACCCACGATCTTCTTCATATTATCATGATTCAGAGCATGGAACACAATGATCTCATCAATACGATTCAAGAACTCCGGCCGGAAGAGCAACTTCACTTCATTCATCACATTGGACTTCATCCGCTTGTAGTTTCCGGCCTCGTCTTCTTTTGTCACAAATCCCAGCCGCTTCGGATCGATGATCGCCTGGGCGCCCGCATTGGATGTCATAATGATCACGGTGTTGCGGAAATCTACCTTCCTGCCCTGGGAGTCCGTAATATGGCCATCATCCAGCACCTGCAGAAGGATGTTAAACACATCCGGATGCGCCTTCTCGATCTCGTCAAACAGTACAACCGAGTAGGGGTGACGGCGCACCTGTTCACTAAGCTGTCCTCCGTCCTCGTGACCCACATATCCCGGAGGAGAACCGATCATCTTAGAGACGCTGTGCTTCTCCATGTACTCGGACATATCCACCCGGATCATAGAGTCCTCATTTCCAAAGAGCGCCTCTGCCAGTGCCTTTGAGAGCTCTGTCTTTCCCACACCAGTAGGACCGAGAAAGAGAAAAGAGCCGATGGGGCGGCCCGGGTCTTTCAAGCCCACTCTTCCACGACGCACCGCCTTCGCCACCGCAGTCACAGCCTCCTCCTGTCCTACTACTCTCTTGTGAAGAGTCTGCTCCAGCCTTTTCAACCTGGCGCTCTCAGACTCTGCCAGTTTCCGCACAGGAATCTTCGTCCACTCGGACACGACGCCTGCTATGTCATCGGCCGTGACACACACCTGGCGGCGGGCATTGTTTCTCTGGAAACGCTTTTTCTGCTGCTCCAGCTTTTTCTGAGCTTCCTGCTGCTCCTTGTGGAGAAGGGAGGCCTCCTTCATATCTCCGGAACGGATGGCATCCTCCTTGTCACGAGCCAGCTGTTCGATCACCTTCTCCAGCTCTTCCATATTTTCCGGCACTTTAAATCCCTTCAGGCTGACCTTGGCGCAGGCTTCATCCAGCACATCTATGGCTTTATCCGGCAGGAAGCGGTCGCTGATATAGCGCTCCGACAGGGAGACCGCAGCCTCCAGCGCCTCCTCCCGGACAGACACGCGGTGATGTTCCTCATATTTTTCCTGAAGTCCCTTCAGGATCTCCAGGCACTCCTCCCTGGTCGGTTCTTCCACTGTCACCGGCTGGAACCGGCGCTCCAGGGCCGCATCCTTTTCTATATATTTCCTGTACTCCACAATGGTGGTGGCTCCGATGAGCTGCAGCTCCCCTCTTGCCAGGGAAGGCTTCAGTATATTGGATGCGTCCATGGCGCCTTCCGCGCCGCCGGCGCCGATGATGGTGTGGACCTCATCCAGGAAGAGGATCACATTGCCGGCAGCCTTCACCTCCTGGATCAGCCGCTTCATCCTCTCCTCAAATTCGCCTCTGTACTTGGACCCGGCGATCATCCCCGCCAGATCCATAGTAACGATGCGCCGGTTTTTCATTGTCTCCGGCACCACGCCTCTGGCGATCCGCTGGGCAAGCCCCTCCAGCACCGCCGTCTTTCCGACGCCCGGCTCTCCTACAAGGCAGGGGTTGTTCTTCGTACGGCGGCTCAGGATCTGCATCAGCCGCTCGATCTCCTTCTCCCGGCCGATGACAGGGTCCAGTTTCCCCTCTGCGGCCTGAAGTGTCAGGTCTGTACCATACTGTTCCAGGACAGAATTTTTCCTCCGCCCGTCCTCCTGCATCTCCTCCATGTACTCTTTGGGGTCTGCGCCCACACTGACCAGGATATCCTGGCACAGCTTCTGAAGATTCACATTCAGCGTGAGCAGGATCCTGGCTGCCACACAGTCCACATCCCGCAGGATAGCAAGGAGCATATGCTCCGTCCCCGCCTCATCGGAGCGCAGGCGCAGCGCCTCCTCCTTGGACTCCTCCAGGATGTACGTAAGCCGGGGGCTCATCTGAGGACTGCCTGTGACCGTCGCTCCCTCCCCGGGGGATACCAGCTCATCTATGATCTTCCGGATATTCTCCTCACTGACACCGTTCAGGGCCAGCACCTGTCCGGCCACCCCGGTGTAAACTTTTTTCAGCCCGACAAGAAGATGCTCCGTCCCGATGTAGGGGTGCCGGAGCTCTCTTGCCACAGTCTTTGCAATTTTCAATACTTCCTTTGCCTGTTCGGTATAGTTCATGTCCTATCAGGGAAAAAGAATCTGCTCCTCTTCCCGCTCCTTTCTCCATTTTCCCGTCTCTGCCGGATCTTTCTTCCTAAGCGTACTCGTCGAAAATCTCATCCACAAGCTCATGCACTTCTTCCCTGGATATAGCCTTGCACCGGCCCTGAGCCAGCACGATCCGAAGCTGCTGCTTCATCTCCTCCACTGCCTTGATCTTGTCGATATCCAGTGCAACCACAGCGCCTTTGCGCCTGTCAAGCTGAATAAATCCTTCCTGCCTAAGCAGGCTGTAGGCCTTGTTCACTGTGTGCATATTGATCCCCACCGCCTGGGCCATCTGCCGGACCGAGGGGAGCGGGTCTCCCTCCCGGATCTCGGCGGTAGCGATCCCCAGGATGATCTGGTTGCGCACCTGCATGTAAATCGCTTCGTCACTGTTAAAATCAATTTCTATCAACATAGTATCCCCTTCTCACTAAGAGCCTTTTCTCTTGTTATATATACATTAGCACATATTACACAATTCCCGCAAGAAAAACAACTCTACCGGATCACGATATTGCCGGATTTCCGGGGCGCAGTCCTTTTATAGGATACAGCCGGGTACCCCATGAGCATGCAACAGACCACGGTGCGCTTCCCGATGCCCAGCCACTCCCTGAGCACATCGCTGTTCTCCACCACCGCTTTGGTGTAGCCGCTGAACAGCACGCCGGCTCCCTCAGCCACAGCCATGTTTTCAATATTGGCCGCCGCCAATCCTCCGTCCAGAGGATTTTTGGAGGTGATCACCAGGAAGGATGTGGCGTTAAAGAAAAAGGTATCGTCCTTTGGATCTTTTTTATATTTCTCATAGAACCCGCGGAAAACGCGCTCATACAGAGGCGCCTCCTCCTTCAGGACATCCAGGATGCCGGGCAGCTCCTTCCAGAAAAGATCTTTAAACGCTTTCATTTCGTCCCGCACCAGGACAAACCTGCATCCCTGGGTATTTTTCGCCGTGGGCGTGTACCGGCCTGCCGCCAGGATGCGCTCCAGCTTCTCCCGCTCTATGGGCGTGCTCTTGAAGTTCCGGATGCTCCTTCTGAATTTCACCGCGTGGAGAAAATGTTCCGGATCCACACAGAATGTGTCTTTATCGTACTCCTCCACCTCGTCCATGTCGTACTCCGGTATGGACACAGCTCCCGTGGGACAGACCGCCACACAGTGTCCGCACTGAATACATTTGCGCACATACTCCGCCTTTTTATCCTGGATCTGCAGCGCTTCTCCCGGACAGTCCCTGACGCAGGCGCCGCATCCCACACACAAATCTTTATTAATCTCAACCATGATCCGCACTCCTTATCCTTTAAATAATCCTTTAAAACTTTATAAGTTCTTCCGTATTTACATCTGATATATTACCACAGCTTCCGGTTTCTGCAAACTAAAAAGACGGAGGCATCCGCCGCCGGACTGTCTTTCTCTGCCCGTCGGGGATGCCTTCGTTTATAAAAGCTGTGAATTTTTATAGACTTTACAATTTATTTGCAGATTTCTCTTATGTCTGTGTACTCATAGCAGTCAAAGCTGTCTGCCACGTTCTTGCATGTCAGCTTGCCATCGTATGTGTTGATGGCTGAGTAGATCACCTCGTTGTCTGCGCATGCTTTCTCAAGTCCCTTGTTTGCGATCTGGAGACCGTAGGAGAGAGTTGCATTTGTCAGAGCGATGGTGGATGTTCTCGGAACAGCACCCGGCATATTTCCTACACAGTAGTGAACAACGCCATCCTCGATGAAGATCGGATCATCGTGGTATGTCACTTTTGTGGTCTCGCCGCAGCCGCCCTGGTCAACAGCAACGTCTACAAATACAGCGCCTGGTTTCATCTCTTTGAGATATTTCTTTTTGAAGATCTTTGGAGCAGCTTTTCCTGGGATCAGGACAGATCCGATCACAAGGTCTGCTTCTTTTACAGCTTTCTCAATGTTTGCATCATTGGATACAAGTGTCTGGATGCGGGCTCCAAAAATGTCGTCCAGATAAGCAAGTCTCGGAAGGCTGATATCCAGGATAGTTACATTTGCGCCCATTCCAACAGCAATCTTGCAGGCGTTTGTTCCTACATTTCCGCCTCCAAGGATTACGATGTTTGCCTTCGGTGTTCCCGGAACGCCTGCCAGGAGAACGCCCTCGCCGCCGAATGTCTGCTCCAGGTATTTAGCTCCTTCCTGGATACTTAAGCGTCCTGCGATCTGGCTCATAGGAGCAAGAAGGGGAAGTCCGCCCTGCTTCGGATCATACAGTGTCTCGTAGGCAACACCTTTAACTTTTCCATTTAAGAGAGCGTCTGTCTGCGGTTTGTCTGCCGCCAGATGAAGATATGTATAGAGGATCAGTCCTTCGTGGAACAGCGGATACTCTTCCGGAAGAGGCTCTTTTACCTTGATCATCATCTCTACTGTATCCCACACTTCTTTTGCAGTGTCGATCATCTTTGCGCCTGCTGCCTCGTACTCAGCATCCTGGAACCCGGATCCAACACCAGCGCCTTTCTCAATATACACCTCATGGCCTGCTGCCACATAGCTCTTTACGTTATCCGGTGTCATACCTACACGGAACTCATTGTTTTTGATTTCTTTTACGCATCCTACTTTCAACTTTCTTACCTCCTGTGTCAATATTTTTCCGGCTCTTCTGCCTTCTCTTATTTCGGGCTGCAGCCTGCTCCTGCACGGCCTGCAGATACCCGGCGAAAAATATTCTTCAAATTCTTATTTTTTTGAAGAATATTTTTCATTTGTTTCTAAAATCATAATAGCACACCACCCTTCAACATTCAATAAAAGTTATTTTTTTCACAAAACTTTTTATTTATCAACATTTCTTTCATTTGCATGTACAATTGACTTGAATATTTTCTCAATCCATGCTTAAATCTTATTGTAGAATACAAACATACTATTGCCAAACCCGGAGGGAAGAATATGAAAGAATTGAGGGACCTTATCAGTAAGACCCCGCTTACCAAGACACAGAAGATCATTGCAAAATATATACTGGACAACTCTGCCGACGCCTGTTTCATGACATCCACAGAAATCGCCCTGAAACTGGGCGTCAGCGAATCCTCTGTCATCCGCTTCAGCCGGTCACTGGGATTTGAAGGATTTATGGATTTTCAAAAAAACCTGCGAAAGGACTACCAGGACAAAGTGCTGAGCATTTCCAGTTCCATCACCATCCCATCTCAGAGGATCGCCAAACGGGCCCAGCTCACCAGCACATCCGACTACATCAACCGGCATTTCAAAAATGCCGCACAGAATCTGGAAAGCGCACTGACATCCAACAGCCCGGACTCCTTCGAGGAGGCAGCCAGCATTATCCTTGCAAGCAGACACAAGTACATCACCGCCTCCAGAGGCAACTCCTCCCTGGGGGACTATTTTCTCCTCTATCTGAAGCACATGGTCCCCAACGTGGAGACCACCAGCTCCTCGGCCATCAGTCCGGTGGACCACCTGTGCAACATTTCAAAGGATGACTGCCTGATCATGTTCAGCTTCCCTCGGTACTCCTCCGAGGATAAGATCTGCGCCCAGATGGCAAGGGAGTCCGGCGCAAAGATCATCGTTGTGACCGACAAACCAAGCGCCCTCCTGGCCGAGTACGCTACTGTCCTCTTCACAGTCCCAGTAGACAGCAACGCTTTCTTCAACTGCATGGTGGGTCCGCAGTTCATCGCAGAGGGCATTCTGGAGACACTGAGCCATAAGGCCAAAGGGATTGAGAAAAGGCTCAAGAAAATCGACAGATATCTCGGCGAATTGGGTAATTATTGATCGCGAAAAGTTAATTCCGGACGTAATACTTTTAAAAAGTATTACGTCCGGAATTAACATATCTGGTGCGTTATTGTGTATTTTGTATTCTACTCTTTGCGCAATTCATCGATGATGTTCATCCTGCGGATCTTGCCTATGCTGTACGCCATGGTGATGCCTACGATGAGGAGCACGCCTGCCACAGCCGCCGCAAACCAGGGCCAGGGGAAGATGAATTCATTCCCGCCTCCGGCCCGGGAAGTGAAATGCCAGAAGGCAAAGCTGATAAGCAGGGACAAAATGGTGCCGTACACAAGGGAGCGCAGGCCATAGATGACGCACTCGTATCCCAGCATAAGGCGGAAGGATCTGCCTGTCATCCCCACGGAACGGAGCATGGCAAACTCCCGTCGTCTCAGCATCAGGTTTGTGGACATGGTGTTGAACACATTTGTCAGTGCAATAAGGGAGATGAGAGTGATAAATCCATAGCACAGAACCTGGATGGCCGCCACCGCCTGCCTGTTCATCTCTGCATCCGCAGCCGGCGTATAGAAAATGCCGTCCCACTCTTCTTTTTCTTCCAGTTTCTCTTGCAGGTCTGCCCCTACCGTCCGGTAATCCGAAGCCCGGATGTTGAACTCTGCAAAATAGGACTCCCCTTCCGTCCCGTCACTCATCAGGCTCCTGTACTGTTCAAACTGTCTCTCCGACAGGATCATGATAGGATCCACTCTTCCCTGGGCGTCATATTTTTCGGGGAGCTGCATCGTCTCCTGATCAAACTCCACCTGGAGCTTTTCTTCAAACGTCATTTCCTGTCCACCGTCCGGCGTCTCCTCCGCCCGGTATATCCCAGCCGCCAGGGGCCTTTTCTTCACCTCGTCTGACAGAACCGGAACCTGACTGTAGGTCTCATTTTCTTCATCATACACCTGCATCTGGTCATAATAAACCGCCTTGAGAACTGTATCGTCTGTGCCGTCCGCGCCGTCTGCTGCAGCACCCGCATCCGGCTCTTCCAGCCCCCGCTCCTTAAGGAACTCCTGGTACTCATCATCTGACAGCACAATCGCGGGGCAGGTAAAGGGCACTTTCCCGTCCGGATGATCATCCCCGCTCCAGGAATTTACCCGGTTGTACTCCTCATTCAGCATGTTCTCTTCCACAGGAATGGAAAGATAGATGCTTTTATACATCCACACCTCTTCCACACCCGGCTCATTTTCCAGAAGTTTCCGGACATCCCCGGTGGTCTGCTCATCTTCCTGGCCGCCGGACAGGAACAGCGTGTACTTCAGTTCATACTTAGGCGGATCCAGGATCGTGCCGCCTGCACGGGTCAGATAAATGGTAAACAGCGCCGCTGTCATAAGCAGTACCATGCTGACCGTAAGGGAAACCACCGTGCTCTTATATTTCTTCCGGTCCCTCCTGTAATTCTTGGAGGCCAGCATCCCCGGAAGCCCCAGCATTTTCCCTGTCAGTCTCCCGCTTTTTACATCCCGGGGACGGATGCGGATGTCCTTTGTGGAACGGATGGCATCCATGGGAGAAATCTTCCGGATCCGCCGGGAGGGTATCCACACAGACACCAGCACAATAAGAAAGGCAAAAGCCGCCGCCAGAAGAAGCGCGGCCGGATAGATCTGCACCGGTATCTCTCCCTCATACCCGTACATAAATGCCGTCAGCCCGCCTCCGATAAAATGCAGCGTGACCGCGCTCCCGGCCACCCCGGCCAGAAGTCCCAGAGGGATCCCCGCGCCGCTTACAAGAAACGCCTCAAATCGCAGGGATTTTCTAAGCTGCTTCCGGGTGGCTCCCACAGAAGCAAGAAGCCCGAACTGAGCTGTCCGCTCCCGCAGGGAAATGGAAAATGAGTTGTAGATCAAAGAGACTGACCCCACCATGATCACCGCCAGCAGTGTCCCCAGCATTCCCACGATAAACTGGATATAGCGTTCACTGCGGAACACGCCCTGCCATCTGAGGAGACTGTCGTGCCGGGACCAGGACACCCCTTCCAGCCTGTTTCTGCCGTCGGAAGGATCCACCCAGTCCGCGATAAATCCGTCTGCCTGGCCCGGCTTTTTCATCTCCAGAAAAGCGCGGCAGTACAGCCCGTTTTCGTCCTGATCCGGGATATCCCGCCCCCCTGTCAGAAGCATGTACCCGGCGTCAAACCTGGCGCTGCCAAAATCCATCTCCGCCATCTCTTTGTAAACGCCTGTCACCGTAAAGCTCTGGGTCTGCCCTTCCACATACTGCCCAGCCCTGCCTGCCTCCTCGGAGGTTTCCCGGACGAGTTCCCAGGATTTCTGCGTCTCCCCGGTTTCCGAGACATATCTGCCCATGGGAATGGCAAGCACATCCCCCACGTGAGCTTCCCGCCCGGCGATCCAGATCCCGTCGTAGGGGATCAAGATCTCGTCTTCTGTTTCCGGCAGCCGCCCTGCGTCAAGTTCCACCGGCAGCTCCTCCCAGGCCGTCTCATCCCGGCTGGCCACCAGATGACAGATCCCGTCCTCTTCCCGGGCCGGGACATACCCCAGCTCATACAGCACAGAAGCCTTCTCCACCCGATCATCCGCCAGGACCTCGGCCAGCTCCTCCCTGGTCATCCCGCTTATATCCACATGCCACGCTCCTTCCGTGGCAATAGTATGCTGCACAAGAAAATGCTGCATGCTCCCTGCAAATACCGCCAGCGCCGTCACCATGGCCGTGGAGAGAATGACGCCGATGATGGTGACCACTGTGCGGGTCCGGTTCTGTCCCATGGTCCTTCTTGTGATCTCTGAAAAAATATTTCTCATTACCGGATCACCTCGTCTTTCACGATCCGCCCGTCCGCCAGGGCGATGACCCGGTCCGCCTGGAGAGCGATATCCTCGTCGTGGGTAATGACCACCATGGTCTGGTCGTAGGTTCGGTTGGAGTATTTCAGAAGCTCCACGATCTGCCGGCTGTTCTCCGAGTCCAGATTGCCGGTGGGCTCATCCGCCAGCACCACCGCCGGGGCGTTCATAAGCGCCCTGCCTATGGACACCCGCTGCTGCTGTCCGCCGGACAACTGCCCCGGCAGATGGGTACGCCGCTTTTCCATCTTCAGGATCTTCAGCAGATTTTCCATCCGCTCTTTATTCACCTTTCTCCCGTCCATGAGCACCGGCAGGGCAATATTCTCCTCCACCGTCAGCACCGGGATCAGATTGTAAAACTGGTAGATGAGCCCCACCTTTCTTCTGCGGAACACGGCCAGCTCCTCCTCCTTCTGGGCGTACACATCCACGCCGCCCACATAGACTTTCCCTGCCGTGGGCCGGTCCACCCCGCCCAGCAGATGGAGCAGGGTGGATTTGCCGGAGCCGGAGGCCCCCATCACCGCCACAAACTCTCCTTTCTGCACGGAGAAGGACACGCCGTCCAAAGCCCGCACGGCGTTTTCCCCCTCCCCGTATATTTTTGTCAGATTTTCAACACGAAGGATCTCCCCTGTCTTTTTCATGTCACTGTTCCTCCTGCATGGTTTTTCTTTCACTGTCAGTATAGCCCGCCCACATGACAGGACCGTGACAGAAAAATGACGGATCTGTCACTTTCAGACCCGTCATCCGCAAAATCCGTCACCTGTAAAACCGCATGGTAAACTGTCCGCCCCGGCCCTTGCTGTTCCCGGCCAGGATCACCCCGTTTTCTCCGGCCAGGATGGACCTGGCCAGCGCCAGGCCGATGCCAAAGTTCCCGGCAGCCGCGTTCTGCCCTCTGTAAAACCGCTCAAACACATGGGGCAGATCCTTATCCGCTATCCCCTCCCCGGAGTCGGTAATGACAATCTCCGCAAAAAGCGGGGTCTCCCGCAGGCTGATCCAGATGCAGCCCCCTTCCGGCGTGTGCTCCAGAGCATTTTTGATCACATTCTGCACCGCCTCCAGCGTCCAGGTATAGTCTCCCCGTATGGCAGGCTCCCCGGACAGGTCGAAGATGCACTCCTGCCCGTGGATCTCCATGGAAATCTCAAAGGGCTTAAGGGCCTCCCTTGCCAGCTCTCCGGCCGGAAATTCCTCTTTTCTCATCACCACTGTCCCTGCCTCCAGCTTTGACAGCTTAAGGAGCGTCTCCACCAGCCAGCCGATGCGTGACAGCATGCCCGTCATCTCCCGGAGCAGGGCCCGCCTTTCGTCCTCTGTAAGGGCGGAACTGCGGAGCCGCTCCGCCTGCAGATTAAGAGACGTAAGAGGCGTGCGGATCTGGTGGGAGATATCTGCCAGCGCTTCCGAGAGCTGACGCTTGTCCGCCATAAGAAGAGCCGACTGCCGGCTTAAGCGGACCAGCAGTTTCTCAATCTCATCCCGCAGCACTTCCAGATCCCCCTCCCGGAAATGCTGCATCTGCATGTCACCTCTGCCGGAGGAGGAGCCTTTTGTCTCCATGTGGAGAAAACCATCCAGCTCCTCTGCCAGGCACTGCACATCCCTGGTCCTCCTCCATGTAAACAAAAGGGAAATGGCCGCAAAAACTGCTCCTGTCAGAAAGACCGGAAGCGCCGCCTGCCGGGAGACAGAAAACGCCGCCCCGGTGGCCGCCAGAAGAACCACAGCAAAGAGCAGGCACTGCTGCCGGATATCCCTGTTTCTGAAAAACTCCATCTCTTTCCTCCTTCTCTCTTCCGGTTACTCCATGCGATAGCCCAGCCCCCGGACCGTCCGCAGGATGACAGGGTTCCCCGGATCCAGCTCTATCTTCTCCCGGAGCCGCTTGATATAGACCGTCAGCGTATTGTCATTGACAAACTCTCCCGAGATATCCCAGAGCTCCTCCATCAGCACATCCCGGCTTAAAATCTGTCCCCGGTGATTTAAAAACACAAGCAGCAGCCGGTATTCCAGCGCAGACAGGTACAGCTCCCGGCCCTCACGCAGGACCACGCCCCGATCTGTGTCCACCGTAAGATCCCCGATCACCGCCGCCCGCTCCGCCCGGCCGCTCCTTCGCAGCACATTTCTCATGCGGGACACAAGCTCCCGGGGCCGGAAAGGCTTGCTGATATAGTCGTCCGCACCCATGTCCAGGCCGGCCACCACCGAATACTCGTCGTCCATAGCTGTCAGAAAGATCACCGGGATCTGGTACTCCTCCTTGATCCTGGCGCAGACCGAAAACCCGTTTCCCTGGGCCAGGGTAATATCAAGAAGCACAAGATCCACCTTGTTCTCATCCAGTATATCCAGTGCCGCCTCCTGCCCCGACGCACTTTTCACCGCAAAACCTTCTCCTGCCAGAAATTCCGTCAGATGTTCCACGATGGAGGGATCGTCCTCCACAAGAAGCACTGCCGCTGTCTGCATGTTTCCCCATCCCCTTTCCTTAAAAGTCTGTCCCGGAAGTCAAAAAGCCCTCCCTGGAATTTCCCTCCAGAGAGAGCTTCTCTTTCGCTTTTTATTTATGCTTCGTCAATGGCTTTTCCAATGTCGTGGCGCATGTACTTGTTGTCAAACTGCACCCACTCTGTGGCCGCGTAGGCGTTGGCCCTGGCCTCCTTCAGATCTTTTCCCTTGGCCGTGATACCAAGAACGCGGCCGCCGTTTGTGACGATCTGTCCGTCCGCCTCTTTTGTCCCTGCGTGGAAGCAGTAGTAACCCTCGTGTTTCTTAAATTCATCCAGCCCTGTAATGGGAAGTCCCTTCTCGTAGGAGACAGGATACCCTTCCGATGCCAGCACCACGCAGACAGCCGCATTGTCCTCAAACTGCAGATCGATCTGATCCAGGGTGCCGTCGATGCAGGCCTCCGCCACGTCGATGATGTCGTTCTTCATCCGGGGCAGAACCACCTGGGCCTCCGGATCCCCGAAGCGGGCATTGTACTCCAGCACTTTCGGCCCTTCCTCTGTCAGCATCAGGCCGAAGAAGATCACGCCTTTGAAGGGGCGCCCCTCGGCTTTCATGGCGTCAACCGTGGGCTGGAAAATATATTTCTGGCAGAACGCATCCACCTCTTCTGTGTAGAACGGGCTCGGAGAAAATGTACCCATACCGCCTGTGTTAAGGCCAGTGTCTCCGTCCCCGGCCCGCTTGTGGTCCTGGGCGCTTGTCATGGTCTTTACAATATTGCCGTCCACAAAGGAGAGGACAGACACTTCCCTGCCGGTCATGAACTCCTCAATGACCATGGTGTTGCCGGAAGCTCCGAATTTCTTGTCCAGCATGATGGTCTTCACGCCTTCCTCCGCCTCCTCCAGGGTGTTGCAGATGAGAACTCCCTTTCCCAGAGCCAGGCCGTCCGCCTTGAGGACGATGGGGAATTTCGCCTCTGTCTTCAGATACTGGATGGCCTTGTCCGGATCGTCAAAATTCTCATAGGCCGCTGTGGGGATATGGTATTTTTTCATCAGATCTTTGGAAAATGCCTTGGAACCTTCCAGGATGGCTGCATTCTTCCTGGGGCCGAAGGTGCGGATGCCTGCCGCCTCCAGCTCATCCACCAGGCCGCCTACCAGAGGATCGTCCATGCCCACAATGACAAGGTCAATGTCTTTCTCCTTTGCAAAAGCCACGATCTTGTCAAACTCCATGGCGCCGATGGGCTCGCACTGTGCGTACTCAGCGATACCCGCATTGCCCGGTGTGCAGTATATCTTCTCCGCTTTGGGACTTTTCGCCACGCAGTACGCGATGGCGTGCTCCCTTCCGCCGCTTCCTACAATCAATACATTCATTGGTCTTCCTCCTGTCTTCCCGGCTTTACCGGATCCTGACTTTTCCGTCTTCCACTGTCACCCTGCCGCCTGCTATAAGGTTAATGGCCTGTGGCAGGATCTTCCACTCTGCCTGCTCCATCACGCGCCTCTGAAGGATCTCGGGGGTATCCCCCTCCTCCACTTCCACAGCTTTCTGTAAAATGATGGGGCCTGTGTCCGTACCTTCATCCACAAAGTGCACGGTAGCTCCCACCACTTTCACCCCTCTTTTAAGGGCCGCTTCATGAACTTTCAGCCCGTAGAAGCCTGTCCCGCAGAAAGCCGGGATGAGGGATGGATGGATGTTGATGATCCTGTTCCTGTATCTTGCGATCATCTCAGCCGGGATGACCACAAGAAATCCGGCCAGCACGATGAGGTCCGGCCCAATCTCGTCCACTGCCTCCAGGAATTTCTCATTAAATTCCTCTCTCGTGGCAAAATCCTTCGGTGAGATGCACTGAGCCGCTACCCCGTGCTCCCTGGCTCTTGTCAGGGCGTAGGCATTTTTATTGTTGCTGATCACCCCCACGATCTCTGTGTTGGTGATGCTCCCTTCGTCCACCGCATCCAGGATAGCCTGCAGGTTAGTGCCGCCCCCGGACACAAGAACCAGTACTCTTAGCATAATGTGACTCCTTTATCTCCGGCTTTGATATGGCCGATCACATAAGGCGTATCTCCTGCCGCTTTCATGGCTTCCATGGCTGCGTCCACATCCTTCGGATCCACTGCCACAACCATGCCGATACCCATGTTAAATGTGTTGTACATCATCTGCTCTTCCACATGGCCCTGCTTTGCCAGCATGTCAAAAATAGGCGGCACCGGATAGCTGTCTTTCTCGATCACTGCGTGGGTGCCTTCCTTCAGCATACGGGGCACGTTCTCGTAGAAGCCGCCCCCTGTGATGTGGCTGCAGGCCTTTACCTTGACTCCTGCGTTTTTCACGCTCTTGAGGGCTTTTACATAAATCCTCGTAGGGGCCAGGAGAGCCTCCCCCAGGGTCTTCCCAAGCTCATCATAATATGTATCCAGAGACTCCCTTGTCATCTCAAAGACTTTGCGCACCAGGGAAAATCCATTGCTGTGCACACCGGAAGAAGCCATGCCGATGAGCACATCTCCCTCTGCCAGGTTCTCCCCAGTGATCATATCTTTTCTGTCACAGACGCCCACTGCAAATCCGGCCAGATCATAATCATCTTCCGGCATAAGTCCGGGATGCTCCGCCGTCTCGCCGCCGATGAGAGCCGCCTCAGACTGGATGCAGCCTTCCGCCACTCCTTTTACAATGTCAGCGATCTTTTCCGGATAGTTCTTTCCGCAGGCTATGTAGTCCAGGAAGAACAGGGGCTCCCCGCCTGCGCAGGCAATGTCGTTGACACACATGGCCACCGCGTCGATACCGATGGTGTCATGCTTGTCCAGGATCATGGCCAGCTTCACTTTTGTGCCGCAGCCGTCTGTGCCGGACAGGAGGACCGGGTCCTCCATCTCCTTGATCTTGCTAAGTGAGAAGGCGCCGGAAAATCCGCCCAGCCCCCCCAGCACCTCGGGGCGCATGGTCTTCTTCACATGCTCCTTCATCAGTTCCACGGATCTGTAACCCGCCTCAATATCTACACCAGCATTCTTGTAATCCATACTTTTCTCCTCACTACATCTGTTTCATGTATTCTTTATAGCCAAGTTCGTCCAGCTTCGCCGCCTTTGCCTGCACGGTCTCTTTCATCTCCTGTGTGTAGGCCTTCAGTCTCTCAAGAAGAGCCGCGTCTGAGGTAGCCAGGATCTTCGCTGCCAGGATGGCCGCGTTCATGCCTCCGTCAATGGCAACTGTGGCAACCGGAATTCCGGGCGGCATCTGTACGATTGAAAAAAGCGCGTCCTCTCCGGCCAGGTTCTTTCCTGACATGGGCACGCCGATGACCGGCATGGGGAAAATGGCAGCGCACATACCCGGCAGATGGGCAGCCATGCCTGCTCCCGCGATGATCACCTTAAAGTCCTTCTCCTCCGCGCTCTTTGCATACTCAAAGAACACATCTGGCTCCCTGTGAGCGGAGATGATCGTCATCTCATACTCGATCCCCAGTTTTTCCAGCATATCGGCAGCCTTGCTCATGACCTTCATGTCAGAGTCACTGCCCATTACAATTCCTACTTTTGGCATAGTTTCCATCCTTTCCGCTTGTATGATTTCCGCTTATTTATAAGTTTTGCAGATAAATCATAGCTTATTTATTCGTATTTTTCAATGGTTCATTTAAAATCTCTGTGCCGGGAAGCACAAATTCTCCATTTTCGATGAGGGAAATCTCCCGTCCGTCCCCTGTCACCACCGCGATCCGGCCCAGCTCCTCATAGGGTATGGTGATGTCCGTATGACAGTGGAAGTAAGCCTTTGACACGTCCTCCCTGCGCAGCGCAGACACCGAGTTGTCCCTGGCCACGATCTCCTTGCCGTCCGGGTTATACACTTTGATGTCCTCCGCCCAGCTGTAGCAGGTGTCGCCCACCGCAAAGTGGGGGCCTGTCTTCTCAGCGATGAGAATGGGCATCTTGTCCCCGATGCCATATTTTCTGGCCGTCACATAGGCTGTGGTGTTGGTTCCGATGGCAAACTCTCCCAGAGGCAGAGTCTCGTGCCGGAAAAGGATGTTGTCATAGATATACTTCTTCCCCTCCTCCTCGTCCGCAAAGTTCCCGCACCGGTAGCCGGTGATCATGCCATCCTCAAAGGTCAGCTCCAGGTCTTTGAACTGCAGACCATTCAGGTACACATGGCTGACGTGGAGCGTACCCCGGGTGCCCTCCAGCACCGGGGAGGTAAAGACCTCCCCCACAGGGATGTTCACATCCGCCACGCAGTTTTCAAAGATGGTCTCCTTTGCAGGATCCTTAAGCCGGAAGAGCTGCACGGTCATGTCCGTCCTGTTGCCGCCTCTGCCGAGGATGCGCACATACTCTCCCTGGTCCAGGGCATTGATGAGCGTTTGCTGAACCTTTCCGTAGAGCTCTGCGTCCAGGGTATTGATCCGGATCACCTCGTCAAAAATCTCCGGATACTTCTCCCCAATCTCAGGAACCGGCCAGGCGATGATGGTGAAACTCCTCTCATCCCCCGGGATGTACTGGTTGGTCATCTGGGAGGAACGGCTGTCGTAGAGGAGCATCAGCTCCTCCTGCTTGGCCGTCAGCGCCACCGCCTCCTGCTTTGGCTCCGGCGCAAAGGGCTTCTCACCAAAGGTCTCCATGACGGCCGGCCCGGCAAGCCCCAGGGCCAGCTTTTTATTTCTCTCATAGAAGGTATGCATAACCTCCAGCTTTCTCTCCATAAAACGCTTGTTGAAGAAAAGGCCCTGGTCATTCCTGTGGTCGTAGTCGTACTGCATGTTGGGAATGCCGCCGTGGTAGCCCACACGCCCGGCTCCCCTCTTTGTCAGAGCGCTGGCTGCCGCCCTGTAGATCACCGGCGAAAGCCCCATCCGGGCGAAATTCTCCACCGCCATTTTCACCACCCGTTCAAATCCCAGGGTGTAGCGAATGTTGACTGTACTCTTCTTTGACAGATCCTTTCCCGTGTTGACAAAGCCCACCCGGTAGCCCTCTGTGTACACGTCCGCCATCCTGCGGATGGTCTCCTCCGGCAGGGAGGCCAGATACGCGGCCGTCCCCAGCTCATTTTCACTTACATATTCCCCGAAGAAATAGAGGTATCTGGGATCCCCAAGGTCACTGCCCTCTATGATGTCCAGGGCAAATGTCTTCTCCGGGTCGATCTGATCCAAGGTCCGGTCCGCCACGAACACATCGCAGTAGTCGCTGGCATACCAGTAGATGATGTCCCGCAGGGTGTGCACCGACGGCTCCTCTTCCTCCTCAAAGCAGTTGTAAATCTCAATGAAGAGCTCGTACAGAATATCCAGATACTCCGTCTTCTCCTCCGCCGCGTAGGGGATGCCGCCTCGTATCTCAGCGTAGAGAAAGCTTAATATCTGGCCGTACTCCTCCCCCAGCTGGTCCACTGCCCAGGCTGGATTTCCAAAGCTGGTCCCGTAATTTTCCGGCAAAATGTCCTCGTACAGCCGCCTATTCCACTCCTTCAGCTCCTCCAGAGAGGATCTCCGGTATTCCCCGGACCGGACGCATCGGTAAAATCTGTCCAATAAAAGAATAAATTCCGCAGTGCGCCGGAACCAGGGCCGGAACCTCTCTCCTGCCGCCCTCTCATCCGGGATCTGCGAAATTCTTTCTATTGCAAGTTCATATCTTTCTTCTGTCAGCTCTGCCATCTAAAACAGCCCCCTTAAAAATATTGCGATCAGCCCGAGAAGAAGAAGGCCGTTCAACGCCGCGCCCACCTTGCAGGTCACGTAGTTCTTCTCCCGCTCCTTAAAGCCCTGGACAGCGTCCTTCAGACCGACGATGGCCAGGACAAGGGCAAAGAGACCTACGACGCCGATCAGGAGCCCCACATCTCCTCTGGTTATGTATGATGCAGAAAAAGCCAGCACCAGAAGGAACAGGCAGCACACTGCCAGGAAAGTGGCTCTTATTCCCCTTCTGGAGTGCTTCAGCTGCGCCTGTCCGTATTTCCGGCTGCGCCTTTTCATCTTTTCTTTTTCAATTTTTTTCTTTTTTCTTCCCTCCGCCATCTCCTCAATGGCTTCTCTTATTCTTCTTAGAAGCATGGTGTCTCCTTATCGCTGCGCATATGATAAATATGATGTATCCTGCCGCTCCTCCTATGGTGTTCAGGAGCAGGTCGTCCACGTCAAAGCTGCCCACCTTCGTCAAGAGCTGAAAGGTCTCCACCATCAGGCTCAGCGAAAAGCTGTACAGCACGGCTGCGGCAAAGCTCCTGTACCGGCTCGCCATAGGCAGGAAAAACCCAAAAGGCATAAAGATCAGCACATTTCCAAAGAGATTGGAAAACACGGCATAGGTGCCAAGCTGATGCCTGTACGTCCAGAACCTCCTGATCTCCCGGAACAGGACCAGATTGTAGTGGTACTCGCTGGCCGGGCCAGTTCGCCCGTACAGATCAGAAAACAGCAGAAAATACACGATAAATGCCATATACAGGATAAAGAGGATCTTCCCCAGTATACGTATTCCCCTGCCTTTTTTATAACTCAAAATCTGTCTTCTACTCCTCCGTTCAGTCCGCCGCGCAGACTGCTTTCTCTAAAACATCAGGCCATTTTTCTCCTTCAGGAGTCTGGCCCCGCTTATGATGGCCAGGATGCCTGCCACTGTGCCCACCACGATCATCACAATGCCGATAGCTATATTTCCGGTTCCCGCAAACGCCATAGATCTGTATGCTTTCTCATTCATAGCAACTTCCTCCTATTTTGCTCCGTACTGTTCATAGTATGCGTCGATAGCCGCCTTTAATGTATCGTCGATGACAACCTTTCCATCACATTCTTTATTGTAGAGGCACTCCACCACCTCTGCCATGGTGACGATGGCCGCTGTGTCAAACCCGTACAGCTCCTTCACCTCGTCCAGGGCCTTCTTCACGCCACCCTTTCCGACCTCCATCCGGTCCAGGGACACCATGAGGCCCACAATGGTCACATCCGCCGCGCCTCTCACCTTGGGCACAGTCTCCTCCATGGATTTCCCGGAAGTAGTCACATCCTCGATCATGATAACCCGGTCGCCGTCCCTCAGACTGCTGCCGAGGAAGCTTCCCTTGTCCGCGCCGTGGTCCTTCTCCTCCTTGCGGTCTGAGCAGTAGCGGATCTCTTTTCCGTAGAGCTCACTGTAGGCGATGGCTGTCACCACTGCCAGGGGGATTCCCTTGTAGGCAGGCCCGAAGAGAACGTCAAAATCATCCCCGTACCTGTCGTGTATAGCCTTTGCGTAGTACTCTCCCAGCTTCTTTAACTGAGAGCCTGTCACGTAAGCGCCGGCGTTCATGAAAAATGGAGATTTTCTCCCGCTCTTCAAAGTAAAATCTCCAAATTTCAGCACATCGCTGTCCACCATAAAACGGATAAATTCCTGCTTGTATCCTTCCATATCTATAAAGCCTCCTGTGATCTGTGAGTATTTAACATGAATTTTTCTTTTCAATTTTAACATAGGTGGGATGTATTTTCAATCGGTCTGTTGGGGCAATATCTCTATCCTGTTTCTCAAACAAAAACAGCTCCGCAATATGCTCTCCCGATCATACGCATATTACGGAACTGTTTTTATTTTTTACACCGCGCTTGCTCTGCACTGCACATATTCTCAGAGGTCCGAAACAAGCTCCCCGTAATCCTTCTCTATCCTCTCCCGCAGCTCTGCGAATACAGGAATATATTTTTCCAGGATCACCTTTACCATCTGCCGGGCCGCCTCGCCGACTGCCTTCTATCTCACAGCTCCCACCATGTCCTTCACGGTCTCAAAGCCATACTTCTCCATATACTTCCCGATGCCGTCAATGACCTTCAAGGTCACGGCCGGGTCGTGGAAGTTGGCTGTCCCCACCGACACGGCGCTGGCCCCGGCCAGGATCATCTCGATGGCATCCTCCGCCGTGGCAATGCCTCCCATACCGATGATGGGGATGCGGACTGCCTGGGCCGCCTGGTACACCATGCGCACGGCAATGGGGTGGACTGCCGGGCCGGACACGCCGCCGGTCTTATTGGCCAGGGCGAATGTCCTGCGGTTGATGTCGATCTTCATACCGGTCAGTGTGTTGATAAGAGAGATGGCATCCGCGCCGCCCGCCTCCGCCGCCTTCGCAATCTCTGTGATATCCGTCACATTGGGAGTCAGCTTCATGATCACCGGCTGCTTTGCGATCTTTTTGATCTGCGCTGTCAGCTCCTCCACATGTCCCGCATCCTGCCCGAAGGCCAGAAATCCCGCGTTCACATTGGGGCAGGAGATGTTGATCTCCATCATGTCGATGGGCTCGTCCTGAAGCCGCTCCACCACTGCCAGGTACTCCTCCGGCGCGTGGCCGCACACATTCACGATGATCTTTGTATCAAACTGCTTCAGATAGGGGATATCCCTCTGGCAGAACAGCTCAATCCCCGGGTTCTGCAGGCCGATGGCGTTCATCATACCGCCGTACACTTCCGCCACACGGGGCGTCGGGTTGCCGCTCCAGGGCACGTTTGCCACGCCCTTTGTGGTCACAGCTCCCAGACGGTTCAGATCCACGAATTCTGAAAACTCTTCACCGGAACCAAAGGTGCCGGAAGCCACGGTCACCGGGTTCTTCCACTCTACACCCGCTATATTTACTCTCATGTCCATCAGATCTCCACCTCCGTCGCTAAAAAGACCGGTCCGTCCTTGCAGATCCTTTTATTGTTCACATTACTGTGGGCGTCCTTCTCCTTTGTCTGGCACACGCACCCGAGACAGGCGCCGATGCCGCAGGCCATCCTCTCCTCCAGGGAAATGTAACACTTGGTTCCCCTTTCCTGCGCGTACTGCTTGATCGCCCGGAGCATGGGTGTAGGGCCGCAGGCGTAGATGATATCCGCCTCCAGGCCGAGCTCCCGCACCGCGTCCAGCACGTTTCCCTTCACGCCCTCGCTTCCGTCCTCTGTGGAGATGTAGAGCTCTCCGCTCTTTTCAAATTCCTCCCGCAGGAAGGTCTGCGCGTCCCTGTACCCGGCAATGATCTGCTTTTTCCCACAGTCCAGCTCCTTTGCCAGCTCCAGGATGGGAGGCACGCCGATGCCGCCGCCCATGAGGAAGGCCTTTTTCCCTTTTGCCCTTTCCAGCGGGAAGCCGTTTCCAAGGGGGCCAACAATGAAGAGGTTATCCCCTGCCTTCATCCGGGAAAACTGCTCTGTCCCGGTATGTTCTCCTGTCACCCGGTACACCACCCGCAGCGCGCCGCCTTCTCTGTCGATCTCGCAGATGCTGATGGGTCGGGGCAGCAGCTTTGTCCCGTCATTTGTATACATGGATATAAACTGCCCGGGCTTTGCTGCCTTCGCCGCCTCCGTTTGTATCCACATGCTGAAGATCCCCTCCGCAAGCTGCTCCTGGGAGATGATCTGTACCTGTTCTTTCTTCCTTGTCATCTTTTTCCTTCTCCTGTTTTTCTGCTGTATCCGCCCTTCCGGCGGATACCTGCGCCGACTCTGCTTACCGGTTCTCCAGTGCGCCTCTGATGTCAGCGATCATGTCCTCCACCGCTGCCCTGGAGGCGTCGCCGAAGGCCTCCGCTCCAAAGGAAGCGTATTTTTCCTGCTTGTAGGCGGCAATGATGCCTCTGGAGGAGTTGACGATGGCTCCAAGCCCGTCCTCGTTGAAGAAGTGCACCAGGTCTTTTCCCTGGCCGCCCTGGGCGCCGTAGCCTGGCACAAGGATGTAGGCCTTGGGCATGATCTTGCGCAGCACCTTGCCCATCTCCGGATAGGTAGCGCCCACAACTGCGCCCACATAGCTGTAGGAGCAGCCCATGCACTCCTGGCCCCACTCATTAACCTTCTCGCCCACCAGCTCGTAGAGCGGACGCCCGTCGATGAGCTGATCCTGGAACTCCCCGCTGGAGGGGTTGGATGTCTTTACAAGAATGAAGAGGCCCTTCTGCTCTTTCTTGCACACATCGATAAAGGGCTTCACGCCGTCAGAGCCAAGATAGGGATTGACCGTCACAAAATCCTCGTCAAAGGGAGCAAAGGTGTTGCCGCCCACCTGCACCTTCCCGATGTGCCCTGTAGCGTAGGCGGCGGAGGTGGACCCGATGTCCCCTCTCTTGATATCGCCGATCACAACCAGCCCCTTTTCCTTGCAGTAGTCCACCGTCTTCTTGAAGGCTGTAAGTCCCGGGATGCCGAACTGCTCGTACATGGCAATCTGGGGCTTCACAGCCGGGATCAGGTCGTATGTCTTGTCCACGATCTCTTTGTTGAACTGCCAGATAGCCTCTGCGGCTCCCTCCAGCGTCTCTCCGAACTCGGCAAAAGCCTTCTTCTGCACCTGCTCCGGGATATAGCTGAGCATGGGATCCAGTCCCACCACAATGGGAGCCCCTGTCTTTTTGATATTGCTTACTAACTGATTAATCAATTGTCTTTCCTCCTTCGTATACGATCCGTCCGCCCACGATGGTGCAGCGCACTTCGCCTCTCACCTTCCTGCCGTGGAAGGGCGTGTTTTTCCCTTTAGATAAAAATGTGTTCTTGTCAATGACATACTCCTTCTGCGGGTCAAAGATCACCACATCCGCGATCTTGCCTGCGCTCACAGAGCCCTTGTCCGAAAGCCCCAGAATCCGTGCCGGATTATAGCTCATCTTCTCCGCCATCTGCATGGGGGTGAGAACGCCTTTTTCCACCAGCTCTGTGTAAGTCAGGGCCGCGGAGGTCTCCAGGCCCACGATGCCGAAGGCCGCCAGCTTCATGGAGCGGTTCTTCTCCGCCTCTGCGTGGGGCGCATGGTCTGTGGCAATGACGTCCACCACGTCATTTTTCAGGGCCTCTCTTAAGGCCTCCACATCCTCCCTGCTACGAAGGGGCGGGTTCATCTTAAAGTTGCCGTCGTCCTCCCTGATGTCGTCTGTGGAGAGGATGAAATGGTGGGGGCACACTTCCCCGGTCACGGGAAGCCCCTCCTCCTTTGCCAGCGCCAGCATCTTCACGCTGTCCGCTGTGGAGCAGTGGCACAGGTGGAGCTGCACACCGGTCTCCTTGGCCAGCAGGATATCCCTGGCCACGATCACATCCTCCACCGCGTTGGTGATGCCCGGAAGCCCCAGCTCCCTGGCCTTCTCATCTGCGTTCATGACACCGCCCTCCACCATGGTAATGTCCTCGCAGTGGGCGAACACGGCGATGCCTTCCTTTTTGGCCGCCTTCATGCCCTTTCTGTAGAGAGAAGCGTTCATGACGGATTTCCCGTCCTCGCTGATGGCATGGCAGCCGTTCTCCGCCATACCGTTAATGTCAGCCAGCTCCTCGCCCTTCTGTCCTCTCGTCACGGCCCCCAGCTGGATCACGTTGGTGAGGGACTCTCTCTTGGCCCTCTCCATGACCTCCCGCACCTTCACGCCGTTGTCAATGACCGGCTTTGTGTTGGGCATGGCGCACACTGTTGTGACGCCTCCCCGGACAGCCGCGCGGCCGCCTGTTGCCAGTGTCTCCTTGTACTCCAGTCCGGGATCCCGGAAGTGCACGTGGAGATCGGTAAAGCCCGGCATCACCCAGCATCCGCCGGCGTCGATGACCCGGTCGCTCTCTGTCTCAATGTTCTTTTCCACCTCTGTGATCCGATCCCCGTCGATCAGCACGTCACATATATCATCCAGCCCTGTCCCGGGATCAAGCACATGTCCGTTTTTAATTAAAATCGTCATAGCCTGTATTCCTTTCTAAATCTCTTTTACATCTATCCTGGCAACATTTTATCATACCACTATAAGAAATGGAACGGGAAATTTCCCGTTCCACCTCTTTCGCAGGGACTGCCGCTCACTGCTGCGCCAGGACCTCCATGGCCCTGTCAAGCTGATTGTCAGCCTCCGGATCATTTTCATCATACTGGTATTCCACTTCCACGTCCGGGGTAATGCCCTCACCGTCGATGCTGCGGCCGTTGGGGGTGAAGTACTCTGCAATGGTCAGCTTCACGCTTGTGCCGTCCTGCAGGTCAAAGATGCTCTGCACAACGCCCTTCCCGTAGGACTGGGTCCCCACGATCTGCCCCAGGCCGTAGTCCTGGATAGCGCCTGCAAATATCTCCGAGGCGCTGGCGCTGTAGCCGTTCATCATGACCACTAGTGGTTTGTCAAACTGATGTTCCTCGTCAGATGTGTACTCCTCCCGCTCCCCATTCTTATCCTCGGTGTAGACGATCAGTCCCTCCGGCAGCATCAGATCCAGGATATCGCAGACAGTATCCAGGTTGCCGCCAGGATTGCTCCTGAGATCCACGATCAGCTTCTCCATGCCCTGGCTCTCCAGATCCTCCAGCGCCTCCTTGTACTGGTCATAGGTCACGGCGTCAAACTCCGCGATGCGGATGTAGCCCACATTGTCCTCCTTCATCTCGTGGGAGACCGTCTGGGCCTGGATGGTATCCCTTGTGATGGTCAGCTCTTCCTCCTCGCCTGTGTCCGCCCGGAGGACTGTGAGGGTCACCTGGGTGCCCTTCTCTCCCTTCACCTTGCTCACCACATCGGACAGGTCCTCCCCGATCACCTCTTCCCCCTCCACCTTGTAGAGGGTATCGCCGTCCCGCATGCCGGCCTCCTGTGCCGGGGAGCCGTCATACACCTGGAGCACCGTGATGACGCCAGAGTCCCTGTCCTGGCTCATGAGGGCGCCCACGCCCCCGAACTCGCCGGACAAACTCTCGTTCATCTGCTCTGTCTCCTCCTCGTCGTAGTAGACTGAGTAGGGATCTCCCAACCCCTCGATATAGCCCTTGTAGACTCCCTCAGACAGCTCCGCCTCATCCACATCGCCGATATAGTACTGGTCGATGAGGCTGTTCAGAAGATCCATCTTCCGTCCCTCTTCACTTTTCAAAATCCCGCAGGAGACAACTCCCCCTGCCAATAACACAACGAGGGCGCCAGCAAGCGCCCCCTTTAAAAAACTATGATTTTTCATATATGAAGTCCTGTTCTCCATCTATTCGTCTTCTACAGATATAATCTTGGGTCTACCGGTGTACCGCCCACCCACACTTCAAAGTGGAGATGAGGTCCGGTGGAATTACCCGTAGAACCGACTGCCGCAATATTAGCACCTGCCCCTACCGACTGTCCTACACTCACAAAAATAGCGCTGCAATGCTGATAGAGGGTGGAAATATCTCCATGGTTGATAATCACATAATTTCCCCTGGCGCCACTGTAGGATACGGTTGTAACTGTACCGGATGCCGCAGCATAGATCGGTGTGCCGGATGCCGCAGCATAGTCGCGTCCCTTGTGGTTTGTACTTCCGATGCCTCCCGGAGACTGACGTCCGCCGAACTCACTGCTGATGTAGGCCGCCGGGCAGGGGTTCTGCAGTCTCCCTGTTCCGCCGGAAGGCGTATAGGATGGCCCTGGTGTATAATCGTTATCATTACTATTGTTATTATTATTATTTGAATTCTGAGCTTCCCTCTGCAGTCTCGCCTGCTCTTCCGCAGCCGCCTGCAGCTCGGAGATCTTGGCGTTTGTAGCGCTCAGCTCGGACTGAAGACTGGCAATCTCGCTGCTCTTGCTGTCCACGAGAGACTGAAGCTCTGTCTGCTGACTCTGGAGACTGTTCTGCATCTCCTCCAGCTCTGCGTTCTCCTGCTCCAGCTCCTCCTGCTGCTTTTCCACCTTATCCACAACATTTTGGAACTCCACCAGCATGTTTCTGTCGTACTCAGAGATCTGCGTAATATACTCCGCATTGCTGAGGAACTCGGCAATACTCTTGGACTCCAGCAGTGTCTCCAGGAACTGTCCGTTCCCGTTCTCATACATATACTGTATGCGGAGCTTCATGCTTTCATACTGATTATTCTCATCAATTTTAGCGGCGTCAAGTTCATCTGCCTTTTTGGCGATCTCCTCCTGCTTTGCCTCAATGTCGGCCTGGGTCTGCTCCATATCCGCCACAATGCCGTCAAGCTGAGCCACCAGCTCCTTCTTCTCCGCCTGTGCAGCGTCGATCTGGCTTTGCTGCTCGCTGGCCTTGTTCTTTGCGTCCTGCAGATCATCCGCCTTCACTGTCACATTCACCTGCAGCCCCATTCCTGCCACAAGCGCTCCCGCCAATAAAACACTGACTAACCTTTTCCTAACCATAGCTTTTTTCTCCCTTACTTTGTACCCCTTTGTTTCCCCTGTGTCTGTTTTCTGGTTCCGTAATCTATCACAGACAGGCGTCTCCGCGCCTGTTTGCTACACTTTCAGATGTTTGCGGATCGTGAAGAAGCTTCCCACAAATCCGATGCCCACACCGAGGGCAAGACCTACCGGAAGCAGAACCTTATAGACTGCTGTCACCGGAAGGAAATCCAGAATATTATTTAAAAGATTAAATCTCTGAAGGATGTATGAAACCGCCTTCCCATACATAAAATATAACAGGGCGAGCGGTATGATCGCTCCGATCAGTCCGATGACCACACCCTCTATGACGAAGGGCGCCCGGACAAACCCATCCTTGGCTCCTATATATTTCATGATGGCGATCTCCTCGCGCCGGACTGTGATACCCATGGTGACCGTGTTGCTGATCAGGAAGATGGACACAGCCAGCAGGATGGCGATGATCGCGATGGACACGTAGGTGATCAGTCTGTTGACGCTGCTGAGCGTATCCGCCACAACGTCCGACTTGTTGACCCTTCTGACGCCATCCAAGCTCTCTGCGAAGCTTACCACGCTCTCCTGCTTGGACACGTCCTCCATATAGACTGCGTAGTTGTCTGAGTTGGCAAGAGGGTTGTCATCCTTAAAGCCCTCCGCCAGACTGGAGTCCTCTCCGAAATACTCACTCTGGAAAGACTCCCACGCGTCGTCCGCCGATACATACTCCACATCCAGCACGCCGTCGCAGGATCTCAGCTCATCGCCGATCTCATCGATCCGGGACTGATCCAGCCCCTCGTCAAAGAAGACGGTGATGGCAACTCCCTCCTCGGCCTTCTGCACAATATAGTTAAAGTTCATGACAATTGCAAAGAACAGACCGAACACAAAAATACACGCCGCCATCGTCGCAATGGACGCAATGGAAAACAGCTTGTTACGGGCAATGTTCTTAAACCCCTGTTTTGTCGAATATCCGACTGTACTAATCTTCATTATTATACCCACCTTTTTGCTCGTCGCTGACAATGACTCCCTTTTTCATTGTCACTACTCGTTTTCTCATCTCGTTCACGATCTCCTGGTTGTGTGTCACGACCAGGACAGTCGTCCCCCTCTCATTGGCCTCCTCCAGGAGCTTCATGATCTCCCAGGAGTTAGTCGGATCCAGGTTACCTGTCGGCTCATCGGCCAGAAGGATGGCAGGCTCATTTACGATAGCCCGCGCGATGGCAACCCTCTGCTGCTCACCTCCGGACAGCTCCTTTGGATAAGACTTATATTTCTGGGCAAGACCAACCAGCGAAAGAGCCGCAGGCACTTTCTTCTTGATGATCCTGGGCGATGTCTCCACGACACGCTGGGCAAAGGCAATATTCTCATATATATTTCTGTCCTTCAGAAGACGGAAATCCTGGAACACGACACCCAGACCCCTGCGATACATAGGGATCTGTCTGTGTTTCAGCCTCTCCAGATTCTGTCCATTCACGACGATCGTACCGGAAGTCGGTTCCAGTTCCTTCATGATCAGACGGATCAGCGTGGATTTACCCGATCCGCTGTCTCCGACGATGAAGACAAACTCACCCTGCTCGATCTTCAGAGTCACACCGTTTAGCGCCGCGACTCCCTTCGAGTATTCCTTCGTTACTTCGTTCAGTTCAATCATATTTTCCTCCTAATTATCAATACTCCAGTGATTCCATGTATTTCATGTACTTCACTACCATCAGCGCGATCTTGAACGTGATGGCATCCTCAAACACACGGAGGTCAAGCCCCGTGCTCTTCTGCAGCTTATCCAGCCTGTAGACAAGCGTGTTGCGATGGATATAGAGCTGCCGCGATGTCTCGGACACGTTCAGACTGTTCTCAAAGAACTTGTTGATCGTCGTCAGTGTCTCCTCATCGAACTCATCCGGCGATTTCCCCTCAAAAATCTCACGGATAAACATCTTGCAGAGCGGAATGGGAAGCTGATAGATCAGACGCCCGATCCCCAGTGTACTGTAGGCAATGACCTTCCGGTCATCAAAAAAGATCTTCCCCACATCCAGGGCAAGCTTTGCCTCCTTGTAGGACTTCGACACTTCCTTGATGTCATTGATCACAGTTCCGTAAGCAATGCGGATATCGTCATCATCCTCTCCCTTCAGGAGTTCCAGTATGGTCTCAGCTGTCTTCTCCAGCTCCGCGTGACCGTCTGAAGGCGCCAGCTCCTTTACGATTATAATATCTTTCTCGTCGACTGCGGTGACAAAATCCTTTGTCTTGTTGCCGAGAAGGCTGCGCACATGATCCAGCATGCTGCTGTCCTTCTCCCGGGCAGTCTCCACTATAAAGATAACACGTCTGACCTCTGTGTCAATATGTAATTTTTTTGCACGGTTATAAATATCTACCAGCAGCAGATTGTCGAGAAGGAGATTTTTTATAAAATTGTCTTTGTCGAAGCGCTCCTTGTAGGCAGTCAGAAGAGTCTGGATCTGAAACGCCGCGACCTTCCCAACCATGTAGACATCGTCGCTCCCGCCGTTGGCGAGAAGGATGTACTCAAGCTGGTGCTCGTCAAAAATCTTAAAAAACTGATAGCCCTGGATCACCTGGCTGTCCGCCGGCGACTCCACAAAAGAAAGTACAGATGCCTCATAATTCTCCTGTTCGGCAAATGTGCTTGCTAGAGATTTCCCGTCTGTATCCATGACACACAGATCGATCCGCGTGATCGCTTTTAAGCCATCGATGGTATTTTGTAGTATTTGATTAGATATCATATTCCATCTCCTCCACTCATTTCAATATGCATTTTCCACAATGTATTTGCGCACATTTACCGCTTTTTGCATATTACTCTTTTCTATACTAATATAAATTCACAAAAAAAGAAAGAGGAAATCACACATTTTTGTTAATTTCCTCAATTTTCTTCCTCTATTTTCTTTAATTTTCCACCCCAAGGGGCTATACAAATTGCCTTGAAAATGTCAGTGCTCCGAGGCTGTCTCCAGCTCTTTTTTCCTGTTTTTTTCCACCTCGTGGCGGAAAAGCCTGTGGTTGATAAACTGGACGATCCGCTCCAGCCTGCCCCGTCTTCTGTAGATAGGGTTTTCGCTCTTCCCCACTCCAAGCCAGACCCGCGCGTTCAGCAGCAGCCTGTTCCGGGCAATGAACTCCTCCTGGCCCGGAGAAGACAGAGAAGCGATAACACAGTCGATCTCAGCCCCGTTGACCGCATTGACCACCAGGTCGTCGGCCTCATCTGCGGGCGACACCTTCGCCATACCGGCGATCTGGATCCCGCTGTAGTCCTCCTCGAGAAAGCGGTAAAAGCCCTCCGCCTCCTCCTCTGTCTCCACCAGGAGAAAGACTCTGGAATGGTTCTTGTGAAGAAAGCGAAGGAACATTTTCAGATAAGTCCTCTGCTCGATCTCCTGGAGCTGTCTCTTCTCGCGCACATCCACACCCTCCAGGATCTCCTTCTCACCTGGGATCACGAGATCGATCTTCTCTATATTTTCACGCAGGGAAGGATCGCCGGAGGCATACATCAAGGTATCCACCGTGACCATCTCGATCACATTGATCGCTTCAGTCCCCATATATGCCACAGTCTGCTTCATGGCCTCCTTGGCGGTACAGTCATCTATGTCAATATTCAGCACATGGATCTTTCCGTTCATTGATAATCACCCGCAATTCCCTCTGGCTGTCGATTATAACAAAATGACCTGTCCTTTTCAACCTTTGACACTAAATCTTCACACTTCGTAATATTTTTAACAGTTTTGTCACTTTTGGGTTTTCTGCCGTCTTTTCTTGGTGATCAGGCCGCCGATGCGGCCCGTCTCCTTGGACGACAGAGACTTCCACCCTGTTTCCATGACTTTGTCAAGCAGCCCCAGCTCCTCCGCGATCTCGTACTTCAGCTTTTCCTCCTCTGTAAGTGTGTTCAGATCCACCGGCTTTTCTTTTTTCTTTCCCATATGCCTGCCCCTTTCCAAATAGATTGCTATCTGGAAGTATTGACAGGATGGGCTGTTTTATACAGTTCTTTTACTGACGGGGATCATCCGGTATGATGATGGCCGCGATCAGATAGGCCAGGAACCCGCTTCCTCCCGCAAAAACAAACAGGACAAAGGCCAGCCTTATAAGGGTCGGGTCGATACCGAAATACTCGGCCACGCCTCCGCACACACCGCAGATCATGCGCTCTCTTCTGGAACGGTAAAGTCTCTTTGTATCCATAATCAATCCTTCCTTTCTACGATTCTTCAAAATAAATTTCTGTGCTTCCCACATCGCAGGAAATATCCATTGTCCTCTGGGCCCTGTTGTCGATTGTCCTCTCTACGCCAAGTCCGGAGTAGCTGCTCTCTCCAATATTCAACTCTCCAACACCGCACTCCAGCCTGTAGTTGAAATCTGTCTCTTTTCCCGCCGCCGTGTAGACAAGGCTGCCAACGCCACACTCCAGATCCGCCTTCTGTCTGGTATCGCCGGACACTTCAACAGTGCCCACGCCCACCTCTATGTCCAGCTCATCCGCTGTGAACCAGTCCAGGGCGGCGGAGCCGGCGCCCACCTCCAGCTTCAGCTCTCCGGCGTCTATATTTTCCACATAGAGCTCACCTATGCCCAGCTGAAGATCCGCTGTCTCAAGCTGCAGCTCCTCCGGAACATAGATCCACACATTGCCGTAATTTCCCTTGTTCATCCGCCAGGGGAAGCGGCGGGCCGTGGTCTCCACCGTCAGCTCTCCGTCCTCCTCTGCCACCTGAAATTTCAGGGCAGAGTAGACGTCCTCCGTCTGTACGGTGATGCCGTCGCCGGTGCCCTTCAGGATCTGGACATGGAGTCCCTCTGTGTCCAGCTTCAGGGAGCGGACATCATAGTAAGTCTCATCCGTGTCCGCCTCCAGGGGAGTGTCGCCGTAATCGTAGGACACATCCACTTCCCCTCTTCCCGGGCCGATCCAGTCCGGAATATAGTTATCCATGACAGTCAGGGTAGCTCCCATCACTTTCCCGCTGACCAGGCATACGCACCCGATACCGGCTACCACGCCGCAGGTGATCCAGAAATTTCTCCATCCCCTCTTCATTTAACCCACCGCCTTTCTCCTGTGAAACGGACGTCTGCAGAGTTCTACAAAAAACCGGAACAGTCCCGGCAGCACGATGATGCAGAGCCTTACGGCCGCCACGGTCAGAATCGCTCCGATCACCGCCAAAATCATGCCGCTTCCAATCAGAGCCAGCCCTGTTGGCAGGTCCGGCACCAGGGCCATCATCCCCGCAAAGAAGAGGACGACCCCTACGACAGCCACCACGACAGCCGCAAGAGCAAAGGCAAAAAAGACGGCAAACGCAGCGATGGCAAGCCCCGCCACAACACAGAGGAGGGCGAACCCTACCGGAACCACGACGGGTGAGCAGACAAGAAGAATCAGCACGATCAGGATGATCTTCCAGGTCCGGCTCCCGCGGGGCTGGCCATAACTGCCGGCGTTTGAGCTATACCCCGCCGATGGGCCGCCATTTTCAGTCCCGTACCCCGTGCCGCCTCTCTGACTGTCCGGGCCCGGGCCGCCCGGTCTTGCGGGGGACTCCCTGCGCTCAAATCGGGGATCTGTGTATCCGGTCTCCCGGAACTCTCCTTCCTCCCCGGCCTTTCCTCCCAGGCCCGCCTTGATCTCGGCCGCTACCTTGGCGGGGCTTCCCAGCTCCCGGATGATCTCCGCCTCGTTCTCCTCTCCCGCCTCGTCAAAATAGTCATTGTAATATTTCATTGCCTCTGTGCGCTCCTCCACGGATATATCCTGCAGGAGCGCCGCCAGCTCAAGCATAAACTGTATACGGTTCATAAGATAGCACCTCCCTCAAATATTTCGCTGATCTTTTCCGAATAGCTCTTCCACTCGGATCGATACAAATTCAGCTGCGCTTCACCTCTCGGCGTAATCTTGTAATATCGTCGGTTCCTCCCGTCATACTGCCTGTCGTAAACTTCCAGGCAGTCGTCCTTCTGCAGTCTCCTCAGCACGGGGTACAGGGTGGACTCCGACACCTCGATGGCCTTCCTTACATCCTGGGTGATCTTATAACCGTACGTCCCCTCTTTTTCTCTTGAGACAACCGCCAGGACGATCGCGTCAAGGAGGGCAGCTCCGGTGTTAAATACCATACAATCACTCCTTTTCTCCCTGCCTTACAGTGCCGCTCCAACACCGGCACTGATATTGTCAAAATCTCAATATTATTTTCATGGCTATATTATATGTTGTATAGTATTATTTGTCAATAAATATTATACAAAAATATAATAATGCCAGAGAGCTCTTTTTTCAGAGGCTCTCATCCTTATTTCTTGGCCCTTCGGCCGGAAAATACCCTTTGGGATCACACAGCAAAACAACAAAGAGAATACATGAGAGCGATTGTATTTTACATATTTGCCTGTTACAATAAGCATAGATCCTGTCTTTTATGTATTCTCGCCTTCACGAAAGGAGAACTGCATGACAGACAGCGAAGACAAACGCACACAAACACATACCATACGGAACACAAGGCCAAGGGACAGCGGCGCCAAGCTGATCTTTGACAATCCCGTCCTCTGCGCTCAGTTCATCAGGGACTATCTGAACGTAGACATTTTAAAGGATGTTCAGCCGGAGGACATTGAAGATATCTCCGAGCGCTTTTTGTCCATGTGGCAGGAAAACAGAGACTCAGACTGCGTGAAGAAGATCCATCTGAGCGGGACAGCCGGGCCTGACGCCCTGTTCCTGATCGCCATGATCGAGCATCAGTCATCCGTGGACTACGATATGCCCTTCCGCATTTTGCGGTATATCACCCACATACTGACCGATTATGCCGCGGAAGCTGAAAAGAGGCAGCCCCGCATCACGGCCAGAAAGGATTTCCGCTATCCGCCTGTCCTTCCGGTGATCTTCTATGACGGGCCGGGAAGCTGGACTGCTGCGGCGGATTTCAGAGACAAGGTATATCTCAATGAGATCCTGGGAGAGTATATCCCCTCATTCAAATATATCGTGGTCCCTCTCTCCTGCTACTCCGCCGAAGATCTGATCGGCAAAAACAACGAGCTCTCCCTGCTCCTGCTGATCGACAAGCTGCGCAGCTCCTCGGACTTCAAATTTCTCAGGAATATCCCTGATGAATATTTTGAAAATCTGGGCCGGAATTCACCGGAGTCTGTGCTGAAGCTGATGAGAACAGTCATATCCGTCCTGCTCCTAAAGCTGAATGTTCCAAAAGAAGAGGTGGCCGAGTTCACCGACCGCATCGAGAGGAGGGATTTTTCAGTGCTGTTTGAACATTTTGAGGCGTACGATGTCCAGGAGACCCGCAGGATCAGTAAAGCCGAGGGAAAATCCGAAGATATACTGGATCTTCTGCGGGATCTGGGTCCTGTGCCGGAAGACGTAGAAACACAGATTTCCCAGACAACCGATCTGGAGCTCTTAAAGAAATGGCTGAAGGTTGCCGCCAGAGCAGACAGTATAGAGAGCTTTATTTCCCAAATGTAAAACACAGCCCCGCCCTGACAGGGACCAGATGTCCTACTGCCAGAGCGGGGCTGTTCTTTCACTCTTTTTTGCCGGTCACTATCCCGGCAGAATAATTTCTTCCTGTAAAGTGAAGGAGTAGATGATCTTCTCCCTGACCGGTCTGCCCAGAAGCTGTTCCAGGGCTTTTGCGTAGTAGTCAAGCTGGGCGTGGTACTTCTCCACAAGCTGGTCCGCGGTCTTCACCTGGTCTGTCTTGTAGTCCAGCACCACAATCCCGTCCTCCTCCTGAAACCAGGCGTCGATGATCCCCTGCACAAGGATTTTGTCCTCTTCCTTGCCGGCGCTGTCGGGGTACACCTCCGCCATGTCCACTCCAATGACAAAGGGCTGCTCCCTGAAGAGCTGTCCTCTCCTGGCCGCCTCCCGCATTCGTCCTCCACTCTCACAGCGGGTAAACTCCAGAATATCCCCGGGACGGACGCACCGGGCCATCTCCGGAGCGATGCGGCCGCTCTCCTCCATAGACCGGACCGCCTGGGACAGGCTCTCCTGGGTGTACTCTTCTGTAAAGTCCAGAAGCTCCATCACCCGGTGGTAGGCGCTTCCCCGGGAGGCGCCGGTGAGCTCCTCCTCCCCGGCCCGGAACCTGGGGATCAGAGGCACCACCTCCGGCTCCTCAAAGGGCATCTCTCCTGCGTCTCCTGGCTCTTCCAGGGACAGCTCTCTCAGATACTCCCTCTTTTTCAGCTCAGAGACCGTGAATTTCAGCTTCCGCCCCTCCAGGTCCGGATGAGGGTATCTGTAGGAAAACTGCTCCTCCAAGCTCTCCTTCATCTCCCCGTCGTACACTTTCTCTGTATCCCAGTCCTCCAGGGCCTTCTTTGTAAAGATGCCCTCTGCCTCCTCCTGCACCTGCCTTCTGACAAGCCCCTCCAGAGTCAGGATCTCCACCTGCATGTGAGCCTTTCCGTCTGCCGCGGCCACAGCCGGCAGAATCCAGTCCAGATAGCTGGAGGCCCGGGACAGCTCCCCGAAAGAGAGGGGGCGTAGGGCTTCCAGCTCCTCCTCTGCGCTCGTTAAAGCCCGCAGCTCCTCCAGCCTCCCCGCCGGATCCTTCATAGTTCCCACCAGGATCAGCTTCTCCTTGGCCCGGGTCAGGGCCACATAGAGGACACGCAGCTCCTCCCCTAAGTTCTCCAGCTTTTCCCTCCTCTGTATCACCTGCTTGTAGAAGGAGGGCGCCTTTGTGCGATACTTAAGATCCACCACATCCATGCCTACTCCCAGGGAGGCGTGGATGAGGATGTTCCCCTTTGTGTCCTGGGTGTTGAAGCCTTTTCCCATTCCGGCCGCGATCACCACAGGGAACTCCAGTCCCTTGCTCTTGTGAATACTCATGATGCGCACCGTGTCCGCGTTCTCATCGCTGACAGAAGCCTCTCCGTAGTCCACGTTGTACTTCTGCAGCTGCTCGATATAGCGGATAAAATTAAAAAGCCCCTGGTAGCTGGTACTCTCGAAGGCCATGGCCTTCTGAGCCAGCATATCCACATTGGCCCTCCTCTGCTCACCGCCGGGAAGGGCCGCCACATAGTCTCCGTATCCGGTGTCATCCAGAATCTCCCAGAGAAGCTCATGAATGGCTGTGTAGGAGGCTTTCTCCCGAAAATAATCCATCTTGTCCAGGCAGGCAGCCAGCTTCTCCCGAAGTGCCGGATCCTCCCCCTGGCTTCTGTACTGCTGCACCGCTTCACAGAAACGGCGGTCGGGACAGGCGATGCGGATCCTGGCCAGCTCCTCGTCGGTGAGCTGTCCAAACCAGGAGGAGAGGACGGCTGTCAGGGGGATATCCTGCTTTTCATTCTGCAGTACCCGGAAGTAATCCAGCAGCACGCCGATCTCCCTCGTCTCAAAATACCCTTCCTTCGTCCCCGCGCAGGCGGGGATTCCCTCCTCCAGAAGCACCTCCATGAACACGTCGCTCCACCCTTTGATGCTCCTTGTCAGGATGACAATATCCCCATAGCGCGTCGGCCGAAGCTCCCCTGTCTCCTTGTCCGTCACCAGCTGCTCCTTTAAAATCCTGCGGATGCAGTCTGCCACGGCCCTGGCCTCCAGCTTTCTGGCGGAGAGCTTCTCTCCCGCCGCCTCCTCCAGCTCCTCGTCCAGGCTGCCGTCAACGAGAAGCAGCTCCGTGTCATTGCCCCGGCTCTCCGGGTAGGAGGCGCCGGGCCAGAGGGCGGCCCTGTCGTCGTAGGTGATGCCTCCCAGCTCCGGTATCATGATCCGACGGAAAAGGGCGTTGACGCTTTCCAGGACCTCCGGGCGGCTCCGGAAATTCTTAAACAGATCGATCCTCTGAGTCCGACTGTCCGTGTCCTCCCCCTCATAGATCCGGTAGGTGTCAAATTTTTCCATAAAGAGCTCCGGCCTGGAGAGGCGGAACCGGTAGATGCTCTGCTTCACATCCCCCACCATGAAAATGTTGTTCCTCCCCTGCCAGGTGCGGGACACACTTGTCAGGATGGCCTCCTGGATCAGGTTGCTGTCCTGGTACTCGTCGATCATCACCTCCCGGAACTGCTCCTGGTACACCCGGGCGCAGGGGGAGGGCCGAAGCCCTTCTTCCGTCTTCTCCGTGAGGATGCGCAGGGCGTACTGCTCCATATCCGAGTAGTCGATCATGCCGCGGCTTCTCTTCTTCTCCTCAAAGCGGGCGGCAAAGGCCTCTGTCAGATCCTTAAGCTCCGCCATCATAGGAGCGCAGACTGCCAAGCCTGCGAGGAGCTCCTCCTCTGTCTGTGAAAAATACTGCCTGGCCAGGAAGTCAAACTCATCTTTCAGCTCTTTCCGAAGCTTTTTCACCCGGTCCGCCTTGTCCTTAGACACAGCCTTGTCCCTGTTAGGGGCCAGCTTTTTCCAGGAAATCTGCTCAGACGCCTGGCGGTACCGGGCGTAGGTGGCGGCCTGCCGGAACCGCTCCACGTTTTTCATGTCGCTCTCCAGCATCTCCTCATACATGTAGGGGCCATCCGGCTCCAGGCAGAGGGCCAGCGCCTGATCCTTCAGGCGGACCGCCGTCTCCATGGCGTGGTCCACCTCCTCCCGGACGAAAGCAAAGAAGGGCGTCTTCTCCAGCTCCTCGCCTGTCTGTACCTGACAGGCCCGGACGCAGTCCGCAAGCCACCCCTCCGGGTCAGGACAGCTCCCGGAAAATTCGTACAGCTTCAGGATGATCTCCTCCAGCCTTCGGTCGCTCTTTCCCGACGCATAGCTCTCCGCAAAAGCCAGAAAGCGTTCCTGTCCCTCCCCGTACTTTTCCTCCAGAAGCTCCTGCAGCACATCTCTTTCCAGCAGCTTCAGCTCCCCCTCCTCGCCGATGCGGAAGGAAGGGTCCAGGTCAATGACATGAAAATTCTCCCGGATCACAGAGAGGCAGAAGCTGTGGATAGTGGTGATGGAGGCGCTGTGGATGAGAGTGGCCTGCTGCCGCAGGTGCTCGTTAAAGGGATCCTCCTGGGCTTTCTTTTCGATGGCCCGGCGGATCCTCTCCTTCATCTCCGCGGCAGCCGCCTCCGTAAAGGTGACGATGAGGAGCTCATCCACGGAGAGCGGATCCTCCTGCCTGGTGAGCATGGTGATGATGCGCTCCACCAGCACGGCCGTCTTGCCGGAGCCCGCCGCCGCGGACACAAGGATGCTGCGGTCTCTTAAGTCAACGACACTCTGCTGTTCTTTTGTCCACTTTACGCTCATGACTGTCCCTCCTGTCTTCCTTCCTCTGTATCAGGCCCGGCGCTGTAGGCCTGGATGCGCAGCAGCGCCTCCTCCTGCCCCATGCTGCTGATGTCCCGGTAGCCGTAGCCTGGCAGGGAGCTGTCAAAGCCGCAGATATGCCGGTATCCGCAGTAATCGCAGCCGGTCCGCCCCCCGTACCTGTAGGGCTCCGCTTTCGCCTCCCCGGAGGCGATGCGGTTGTGGAGCTCCCCCGCCTTTGCCCTGGCAAACGCTCCCAGCATGCGGAAGCGCTCCCCTGAAAGCGCCTTCGACCTGGCGGAGAGGGCCCCGTCCTTGTTAAAGGAAACCGGAATGGCCAGAGACTCCCCCTGTGTCCTGTGCTCCAGATGCCGGAGGGAATCCCCCTCCAGGCTCACCAGACCATCCGGCCGGAGCTTCTTCAAAAGGCTCTCCTGGATCTGACTCTCCTCTTCCCTCGGTTCTGTAAAGGGATCCTGGATGTGGTAATAGAATACTCCGGCAGGGACGGGCTCCCTGCCCGGATACCTCTTTCCGGTAATCTTCAGCGCCTCCTCCATGTAGACCAGAAGCTGCATCTGCAGTCCCCCGTAGACAAGGGAAAGGTCAAAGGCAGTCTGCCCGGTCTTGTAGTCCAGGATCTTGACATAGACCCGGTCATCCCCCACACAGGTGTCCACCCGGTCGATCTTGCCTGCCCCGAACTTCAGCTCATAGGCCTCCGGCTGAAAATCCCCGGCCTTCAGCTGCTCTGTCAGTGCCCACACCGTCCGCTCCATCATGTGCTCGATGCGGGTGATGAGCCAGGCGTTCCTCGAGGAGCTGTAAAGGACGGAGTTACCGTAGTCTGTCACCGCCTCCTCCACGCTCTCCTGGCAGAGCCGCTTCTGAGCCTCCCGGTCCAGGCCGGTCCACCCTCCCTGGCTGGCAGAGGCCTTCCGGGAGTACCGCTCGATAGCGCCGTGGAACACATTTCCCATGTCCACAGCCTGGAACTCAAAGGTCTCTCTCTCCTTCAGCCGCAGCCCGTAATCGAGAAAATGGGCAAAGGCGCAGGCGGAGAACTTCTCCATCCGGGAGATACTCTCCAAAGGCCGGTTCCCATACAGCCGTTCTGCCGCGGCCCGGGTGATGGCGTCCTGGGGTCTCCGGTAAAATCCCGCCTCCAGAATGGCGCCGATCCGGTCTCCCCACTCCCGGTTCCTCTTATACCAGGTGTAGAGCTCCATCCAGGCACCCCCCGCCTTCTCACTCTTCATCCGCAGGCCCTCAATGAGCTCAGACAGCCCGGTCCTCGAAGAGAGCTCCCGGTCTTTCAAGAGAATGGCATCCTCGTCGATGACTGCCAGCTCCGGGAAAAGCTTCTCCAGCTCCTGCACCAGGTAGGAGGGCCGGATGGTCTTCCCGTCAGCGGACACCCTGCTGTAGAAGACGCAGAGCTTCCGGGAGGGCTTGGTCAGGTTCAGATAGAGATAGTACTTCTGCACATAGGCCTGCTCCCGGCTTCCCGGCGTCAGGGCGATCCGCTCCTTCTCAAAGGCCTTCACATCCCGCTCGGAGAGAAGGCCTGTCCTCACCAGGGAGCCCGGCAGAAAGGTATCGTTGGCCCCCACGAAGATCAGGGCCTTCACCCCCTTCAGGCGGGTCCTTTCCATATCTCCAGCCACCACCTGGTCGATACCAGGCGGGATAACCCCCACCTTTGCCTCCGCAAGGCCTGCGTCCAGCAGATCGCAGTACTCCTGGAGGGAGACCTGCTCCTCCCCCAGAAGCTCCACAAATTTGTCAAAAAGGCCAATGACAATGCCGTAGATCTGGGCGTACTCCCGGGCCAGGGCGTTCTCGCCCCTCTCCTGAAATGCCTCCTCCTGCCTTTTCAGGGCAAGCTGCATCTGTTCCCCTGCCAGGAAATCGTAGAGGGCCTCTGTGATGTCCCGGACCGTCTTCCGTCTCTGGCGGAGCACGAAAAGGAGAGGCTCCATTTTCTCCACAAAAAGAACCCTCATGTGGTTGAGCCGGTCCAGTTTCTCAGTGTCCATGCCCTCCGTCCGGCGGATCCAGCGCTGCTGCCATTTCTTCCATCCCCGGATGCCCAGAGCCAGGCAGTAGTTCTCCAGATCGTCCAGCTCACCTCTGGAAAAGGAGGTGTAGCCAGTCCGCAGAAACCGGAACACACTGTCGCAGGTAAAGCTCTCCCTGGACATGGCAAGAAGGCTGCGGATGTACTCCACAAAGGAGTTGAGAAGAATGCTCCTCTTCTGGTCCATGAAGACCGGTATCTCATAGCGGGCAAATGCCTTTCTGAGATAATTTCCGTACACCTCCATGTCGCTGGCGATGACGCCGATCTCCCGGTACCGGTATCCCTCCTTTCTCACAAGGGACCGCACCTTTCTGGCGGCCGCCTCCGCCTCCTCGTCCGGGCCGGCTGCCACATGGATCTCCACACCGTCCTGCCCACCCTCAAAGACCATATTTCCATATCGGAAAAGATGATTCTCCACAAAAGCCAGAGCCGGGCTCTCTTGAAATCTGGGAGGCACCTGGGGCCGCAAAAATTTCAGTTCCTCCACCGGCACGCGGCGTTCCCGGGCAATCTCCACCAGAGAGGTGACGGTCTTCTTGCTCATGGCAAAGAGCTGATAGGGGTGATCGCAGGCGTAGGGATTTTCCCTCCCGTCGATGGTCACTGTCACCACCACATCCCGGCAGATCGTCATGAGCTCCCCCAGCAGACGGTTCTGGACCGGCGTAAACCCGGTGTAGCCGTCCAGCACCACTGTGCTCTTCCCAAGAAGGGCAGACTCCCCCGCCACCTTTGCCAGCACGTCCAGGAGCTCCTCCTTTGTGGTGTATTTTTCCTTCAGGTAATCCTGGAAGCTTCTGTAGAGAAGCTTCAAGTCCCGCAGTTTAAAAGACAGGTAGGAGTCCTCCTTCTCCCCTGCTATAACCTGAGCGAGCTGCTCCTCCCCCACGTCGTACTGCATGAACTCAGAGAGGACGGACTTCACTTCGCTGACATAACCCAGCCTGCGCATATTGCCCTTCAGCACCGTCAGCTCTTCCTCCAGGTCCCCGCCGATCTTGCGCAGCACCAGGTTCTTCCCCTCGTCATCCAGCACAGGAAAGCCCCCTTTGCCTGTCTCTTCAAAGATCCGGTGAGCCAGGCGCACAAAGCTGAGGACGTCGATATTCATAATCCCCTTCGCAGGACTCATCATCACAAGATCCTTCTGAGTCTGCATGGTAAACTGCTCCGGCACAAGGACCAGATAGGAAAGGCCGGGATTTTCCCCGGCCTCCTTTATGATCCTCTCATATAGATAATGGGACTTCCCGGAACCGGAACCCCCAAAAATAAATTTCAATGCCATATTATCTTCCTCCTGACGGATCATGGGTGAGCTTCCCGTAGACATCCACAGGCACATAGGCCCTGACATAGATTCCATCCTGGGTGTACTCTTCCTTTTCCAGCTCCCCGTATTTTCGGATGAGCTGTATTTTCCCCGCATCGCTGTAGGGGTAAATCTGCTCGATCTCCACCTTCTGCTCCCGCAGCACATCTTCCACACAGGAGAGGAGCGCATCCACGCCCTCTCCCGTTTTTGCCGAGATGAAGGCTGTCCTCTCCGCCTGAAAATCTCTGGGCGCGTACTCCCCCTCAAACCTGTCCCTTTTGTTGAAGGCCGTGATCACCGGCTTATCCGACGCCTCCAGCTCTCTCAATGTCTCATAGACCACATGCATCTGCTGGTCCATCTGGGGATTGGACGCGTCCACCACGTGGAGGAGAAGGTCCGCGTACTTCGCCTCCTCCAGGGTGCTTTTAAAGGCCTCGATGAGGTGGTGGGGCAGCTTGCGGATAAAGCCCACCGTGTCTGTCAGGAGCACCTCCTGGCCCCCCGGCAGCTTCAGATTTCTGGTGGTCGGATCCAGAGTGGCAAAGAGCTTGTCCTCCGCCAGGATGCCAGCGCCGGTGAGATAATTTAAGAGGGTGGACTTCCCTGCGTTGGTGTAGCCCACAATGGCGATCACCGGGATCCGGCTCCTGGCGCGGGATTCCCTTGTGAGCTGCCGGTGCCGCTTTACCTCCTTCAGCTCCTTTGTGAGCTGGGAGATCCGCCCCTTGATGAGGCGTCGGTCCATCTCCAGCTTCTTCTCCCCGGGCCCTCTCGTACCGATGCCCCCTCCCAGCCTGGACAGAGAGGTGCCAAGGCCGGTGAGTCTGGACTGTCTGTACCTGAGCTGAGCCAGCTCCACCTGGATCTTTCCCTCGCTGGTGGAGGCTCTGGCCGCAAAGATGTCCAGGATGAGAAGGGTCCTGTCCATGATCTTCACATCCAGCTCATCCTTCAGATTGCCGATCTGGGCCGGCGACAGCTCGTCGTCACAGATGATGCCATCGGCCTGAGTCTCCCAGATCAGCTCCTTCAGCTCCTCCGTCTTTCCTCTTCCAAGGTAGGTGGCCGGGTGCATCTGCTCCCTCTTCTGCAGGATGCGCCCCACACAGAGGGCTCCCGCGGTACAGGCCAGCTCCTCCAGCTCATCAAGGGACTGCTCCGCGTCGTCGCTGTCCGCCAGGCTTACCCCCACAAGGATAACCCGCTCTTTTTTCTCCGCTGTCTCATACATACGCGCAAGACTCCTTATCTGGTCTCAAGAAATTCTGCCTCTTTTGCCGCTTTTTCGTCATCCGGATAGTCGGCTGTGTAGTCCTCCAGTTTGGATTTGGCGCTCTCCATATCCCCGGACTGCTCGTAGGCCGCGATCTCGTTGAAGCGCATCTCCTGCATCATCTCCTCGCTGACATCCTCCGCCTCCATGCCCAGCCGGAAATAGTTCAAGGCCTCCGTGGGATTGTCCAGCTGCATGGCGCAGCACCCCATGAGATTGTAGAGCTCCCCGGTCTTATCTCCCCCGTTGTCCAGCACAGACTGAAAGGCCTCCAGGGCCCCCTCGTAGTCCTTCTGCTCCCACCTTGCAAGGCCAAGGCCTCTCCAGCCCTCCGCATCCTGGCTGTCCTCGTCCACAGCCTCCTGAAATGCAGCGGCCGCCTCCTCATAATTTCCTTCCTCCAGGAGGGAAGTTCCATCCTCCAGAAGGTTGGAGCCACAGCCCGTCAGCATCAGGGCGGCCAGAAGAACCGCCGCACATTTTCCTGCCTGTCTTTTCATATTCAAGCTCCCTTCGTCTATACTCTCCCGCATGTTATACTGAATATTTCACAACTCCCGCCGCATTGATGATGGAGATGATCATAACCCCCACATCCGTAAACACAGACTCCCACATGGTGATATAGCCCGCCGCCGCAAGGAGAAGGACGACAAATTTCATAATCAGCGCAAAGTTGATATTCTGGCTCACCACCCGGACAGTCTCCTTAGCAATCCGCACCGCATCCACAACTTTAGGCAGCTCATCCTCCAGAAGAACGATGTCAGCCGCCTCGATAGCCGCGTCAGACCCGAGAGCCCCCATGGCGATTCCTACATCCGCCCGGGCGAGCACCGGGGCATCGTTGATCCCGTCTCCCACACATGCCACTCTCTCTGCCTCGTACTGGTACTGCATGAATTCCTCCATCTGCTCCAGCTTATCCTCCGGCATCAGCTCCGTGTAGGTGTAGTCCAGCTGCAGCTCCTTTGCCACCGCATTTCCGGCGGCACGGCTGTCTCCTGTGAGCATGACAAGAACCGCATTGTACCTCTCCCGCAGCATCTTCATGGTCCATCTGGCATTGTCCCGGATCCGGTCCTCGATGACAATATATCCGGCATACTGGTCCTCCCGGGCCACGTAGATGACCGTCCCGATGGTCTTCACCTGCTCCACCGCAAGGCCCTGCTCCTCCATCATCCGGAGATTTCCGATATGTACCCTGCTGCCGTTGTAGCTGGCGCTGATCCCATAGCCGGGCATCTCCTCCACATCCGTCACCCTCTCCGGATCGTACGTGCCGCCGTAGGCGCTCATGAGGGACTGGGCGATGGGGTGGTTGGAATAGCTCTCCACGTGAGCCGTGATCTCCAGCAGCTCCTCCTTCGTGAGCCCCTCCGGGCGCACCCGGGTCACAGTAAAGGTTCCCTCTGTCAGTGTACCCGTTTTATCAAAAACAAATGTATCTACCTTCGCCAGCATCTCCAGATAGTTGCCGCCCTTTACCACGATGCCCTGGCGGGCCGCCGAGGCGATCCCCCCCAGGAAGGCGATGGGCACGGACAGGATCAGTCCCGTTGGGCAGGCGGCGATGAGCACGATCATCCCCCGGTAGATCCAGGTCTCCCAGCCGCTCCCTGTGATAAAGAGAGGCGGACAGACCATGATAAGGAGAGCCGCCAGCACCGCCACAGGCGTGTAGATCCGGGTAAATTTTCTCACAAAGCCTTCGCTGTCCGCCTTCTGCTGCTGGGCTCCCTCCACCAGCTCCATGATCCGGGACACGGTAGAGTCCTTGTAGAGCTTCTTCACCTCGGCTTCCACCACACCGGTCATGTTGATACTTCCGCTGTAGATCCGGCTGCCAGGGCCCACACTGTCGGGCATGGCCTCACCTGTCAGGGCCTTTGTGTCAAGACTGGTATTTCCGCTTTGGATCACCGCGTCCACCGGAACCCTCTCGCCGGGCTTGATAATGATCACATCTCCCACTTCAAGCTGGGACGGCTCCACCTGCACTTCGCCGCTCTCCTCTTTTCTCGTGGCAAAGGCAGGGCGTATATCGATGAATTTCTCAATGGTCCTCTTTGTCCTGTCCACAGACACGGCCTCAAGGATACAGCCGATCTGAAACAGAAGCATGGCGGCCACAGCCTCCGCGTAGTGTCCCACTGCCAGGGCTCCCACTGTGGCGATCACCATGAGCAGATGTTCTTTCTCCAGCTTTTTCCGGGCAAGGCTGCTGCTGATACTGTAAAAGGAGTGAAACGCGACGACAAGATACACAGCAAGAAACAGGGCAAAGCGCACCTCGTTTTCCAGCATCGCCCGCCCCGACCAAATGACGGCGGCAATAAACAAAGCCGCGCCCGCCGCCAGTGTACCTGCCTGTATCTTGATTTCCTTCGCCATCGCTTCTGCCCCTCTTGTTTTCCTTAGACTTTATTCGCTGATATGCTCCATGCCCTGGCTGATAATGGTCTGGATATGGCCGTCGGCCAGCGAATAGAAGACAGTCTTTCCCTCTCTTCTGTTCTTCACCAGCTTCATCTGCTTCAGGATCCGAAGCTGATGGGAGATGGCCGACTGGCTCATGCCCAGCAGCTCTGCCAGATCGCAGACGCACACTTCAGCCTGCAGAAGGGCGCAGAGGATACGGATGCGGGTGGCGTCTCCGAACACCTTGTAGAAATCCGCGAGCTCCCGGATCGTCTCCTCCCCAGGCATCCTGCCGCGCACTTCCCGGATGATATCTGTATGAGCCGCCACCACGTCGCAGCATTCTGCCTCTGTCTTTTTCATCGTCAGTCACCCTTTCTGAAGTCAGCGTTCTGCCGGACTTGTTCATATGAATATCAGTTCATCTGTTAATTATGCCAAAACAAGCCCGGCATTTCAACCTTTTCCCGGAAAATCGGGGAAACTTAATACTTTTGTAACACGGTTTTCCCGTACAGGGCCCGGATGGAGTTCAGCACGCAGAGCATGGCCACTCCCGTGTCCGCGAACACAGCCATCCACATGTTTGCCATGCCCGCGAAGCCAAGGATCATGACAAGCGCCTTCACAGCCAGTGCAAAGACTACGTTCTGCATAGCGATCCGCCCGGTTCTCCTGGCAATGGCAATGGACTCAGGAACCGCGGTCACCTGGGAGGTCATAAAGACCACATCCGCCGCCTCTATGGCCGCGTCGGCGCCGCTTCCCATGGCCGCCCCCACGTCCGCTCCGGCCAGCACAGGGGCGTCGTTGATGCCGTCTCCCACAAACATGACCGCCCCGTTCTCCCTGCGCATCTCCTGCAGATGGGTCAGCTTATCCTGGGGAAGGAGCTGGGCAAATACCCTGTCGATGCCCGCCTCACCTGCCACCGCCCGGGCGCTCTCCTGTCCGTCCCCAGTAAACATGGCAGTCACAAGGCCCTGCTTTTTCATAATGGCAATGGCTTCCTTTGCCTCCTTTTTCAGAGAGTCCGCGATAACGATACAGCCCGCCAGCTTCCCGTCAAGAGCAAGGAGCACCTCCGTGCCATACTGGCCGCTCTCGTACCGGTCCATCTTGACGTGGAACATGTCCATGAGGGCCCTGTTCCCGCAGAGGACTTCTCCCCTCTGTGTGACGGCGTGGATCCCCTTTCCGGAGATCTCCTCCACCTTTTCCGGCCGCTCCAGGGTCATGCCCTTCTCCCTGGCAGCCTCCACAATGCTGGTCCCGATGGGATGTGTGGATCCCAGCTCGCACCGGGCTGCCATCTCAAGGAGCGCGTCCATGCTCTCTCTTCCAAAGGGAATCACGCTCTGCACCTGGAATTCCCCCTTGGTGATGGTGCCGGTCTTATCCATCACAACGGCCTTTATATTTTTCAGCGCTTCGATGGCAATGCCGCCCTTAAAGAGGATGCCCTCCCTGGAGCCCGCGCCGATGCCGGAGAAAAAGGCCAGTGGCACACTCAGCACAAGGGCACAGGGGCAGCTGATGACAAGGAAGGTGATGGCCGTGTAGATCCACTCCCGCCAGTTCCCGGTTATGAGGGACGGTATGATAGCTGTGGCCACAGCCACCAACACCACAATGGGAGTGTAGATCCTGGCGAATTTCGTGATAAACCGGTCCAGCCTGGGCTTGCTGGCGGCGGCGTTTTCCACGGAGTCCAGTATCTTGGTCACCATGGACTCGGAGAGGGGCTTCTCCACCTCCATCTGCAGCACTCCCTGCTCGTTGACACAGCCAGACATGAGCCTGGAGCCTCTGCGCACGGTCACAGGGACCGGCTCTCCCGTCACCGGGGAGGTGTCGATCCGGCTCTCCCCCTCGGTCACAATGCCGTCCAGAGGGATGCGGTCTCCCGGGCGCACAAGGAGGATGTCTCCCACCGCTGCGTCCTTTGCCGGAATCTCATGCACTTCCCCGCCTTCCAGGCGTCCCACTACCTCGGGCCGCATATCCACGGCCTCCATAATCTGGGAGCGGCTCCTCGCCACAGCCACGTCCTCAAAGAGCTCTCCCACTCTGTAGAACAGCATAACGCCTACTGCCTCCGCAAAGTCTCCGATGGCAAAGGCGGCCAGGGTAGCTACGCTCATGAGGAAGTTCTCGTCAAACACATGGCCCTTCCCCAGGTTCCTGAGAGCAGTCCAGACGATCTCCCAGCCCAGCAGCACGTAGGCGATGACATAGCCCACGGAGGGCCACAGAGGCGCCGCCCCCATATGCTCTGCAATCTCCCCTGCGGCAAAAAGGGCTGCTCCCACCGCAATGATAAGGATTTCCTTTCTGTTTTCCTGGAAAATACTCTTCTTCTGCGCCTTCCCGGATGGCTGTATCTCCTCCCTGGGAGTGACTGTCACCTGCTCCTCTATGGAGGCGCAGATCTCCCGGAATCTGGGCAGAAGCTCCTCCTGGTGACTCGCCGCCACCCGGAGCTGCTTTGTGGCAAAGGTGATGGTAGCCATCTCCACGCCCGGCAGCTCCCGGATCTGTCTCTCCATCTTGGCCGCGCAGTTGGCGCATTCAAGTCCTTCAAGAATGTAGACCTTCTGCTCTACGCCGGCAGATACGCCGTCAAATTCCCGCCCCGTGTGGTGCACCTCCTCGTGGGAATGATGGCTGTGGTCATGCTCGTGCCCGCAGCCGCAGGCTTCATGGTCGTGACCATGCTCATGGCCACAGTCGCAGGCTTCATGGTGGTGCTCATGGGTGTGTTCTGATTCTCTCTTTTCAGTAAGCATTGTACTCCCTCCTGTGTATGTCGTAATATATGAATGATTGTTCATATGTTCATGCTTTAATATAAGCACAGAACGGCACACATGTCAATAGGATAAGCAAAAAAAAGAGAGCAAACGCTCTCTTTTTTCTGCACACTCTCTATACCGGGAAGTCTTTTCTGCTGTCCTCCACCGCACAGGAGATGGCCTCATTGAAGGTGGGGTGGGCTCTCATAGCGTAGAGGAGCTGGGTGGATGTAAGCCCATTGGCAAGAGCTGTGGCCAGCTCGCCGATCATATCCGTGGCTCTGGGGCACATGAGTTGCGCCCCAAGCAGCTCATCGCTGTCCGGCGCAAACAGCACCTTGATAAATCCCTCTTCCTCGCCTGTGATGATGGACTGCCCGTTCCCCTGCATCACGTACTTTCCGCACCGCACCGGCACGCCCTTCCTGCGGGCCTCCTCTTCTGTCAGCCCCACGGAAGCGATCTCCGGGTCTGTGTATATGCAGCTGGGGATAATGGAGACCGGCGTAAAAAGTCCTCCTGGAACCATGGATATGATGACGGACGGCTTCCTGCCATTCATCCTCTCCACCACATAGGCAGCCTGGGCTGAGGCCACATGGGCCAGCTGTATGCCGCCTGTCACGTCCCCCACCGCGTAAACGCCCGGGATATTAGTGCGGAAGAAATCGTCCACCACGATCCGGCCTCTCTCCAGTTTTACCGGCACATCGCTCTCAAACAGTCCCTCCGTGGCGGGACTGCGCCCCACCGACACCAGCACAGCATCCACGACCTCTTTATTGTTCCTGCCGTCACAGACAAACCGGCACACCAGCCTGCCGCTCTCTTTTTCCTGCTCGATCCTCTCCAGGATGCTCTCCTTGCAGATCCGGATGCCTCTGCCTGTCAGGATGCGCTCAAGCGCATCAGAAAATTCCCGGTCCATGTTCGGCAGAAGGCGGTCCGAGATCTCCACCACCGTCACTTCCGTACCCAGAGACTGGAAGACTGTGGCCAGCTCCAGCCCTATGACGCCGCCGCCCAGGATCAGCATCCGGTCGTACTTGTGGGCGTCCGCGGTGAGAAGCTCCTCACTTGTCATGACACCGGGCAGATCCATGCCGGGCAAGTCCGCAAGGTTCGCCTTCGCCCCAGCGGCCACCAGGATATTTTTTCCCTGGCAGACGAAAGTCGTTCCCACTTCGTCCGTCACCCGCACTTTCCGGTCCCGGCAGATCACCGCGCTGCCCCGGATCAGATCCACATCCAGCTGCCGGAATTCTTCCTCCAGTTCTTCTCTCATGCGGTCCGCCGCCATATCTTTGTACTCATAGATCTTCTGCAGGTCAAAGGAAATCCCCTCTGCGTGCAGGCCGAACCTCTCACAGGTTGTCATCTCCCTGTACAGTGTGGCCGCGTGAAGCAGCGCCTTGGCAGGGATGCATCCTCGGTTGATGCAGGTTCCTCCTGCGGGTCCCCTGTCGATAAGGGCCACTGACATCCCCAAACTGGCCGCCTTTCTGGCAGCCACATAGCCTCCCGGCCCTGCGCCCACGATCACGAGATCATACGTATCTCTCATAAATATCCCCCCTACTCAATCTGCCAGTCAATAGGTTCCACACCATTCTCCTCAAGAAACGCGTTGGTCTTGCTGAAAGGCCTGCTGCCAAAGAAACCTCTGTACGCAGACAGTGGGCTTGGGTGCGGCGCCTCCAGGACAAGATGCCGCGGGTTGTGGAGCATGGTCTTCTTACGCTGGGCCGGCGTCCCCCACAAGATGAACACAATGGGCCGGTCCTGCTCATCCAGCACTTTGATGGCCGCGTCCGTGAACTCCTCCCAGCCGATCCCTCTGTGGGAGTTGGCCTGGTGCGCCCGAACTGTCAGCACGGTATTGAGCATCAGCACACCCTGGCGGGCCCATTTCACCAGATAGCCGTGATCCGGTATGGAGCATCCCAGGTCATCGTGGAGCTCCTGATAAATATTGACAAGGGAGGGCGGGATAGCCACTCCCTTTTGAACTGAAAAACACAGGCCGTGGGCCTGCCCCACATTGTGGTAAGGGTCCTGTCCCAGTATCACCACCTTTACATCCTTCAAAGGTGTCAGGTGGAACGCATTGAAAATGTCATCCGACGGCGGGAAGACCAGATGGGTCGCATACTCCTTCTTCACGGTCTCGAACAATTGTCTGTAATAGGGCTTTTTAAACTCTCCCCGGAGAGCTTCCAGCCAGTCATTGGAAATCGCTGCCATGGTTTTATCTCCTTTTAATCTTTTGTAGCCGGATCACAGGCGCACGGGAATTCCCTCGCCCCGGAGGTATTCTTTCACTTCCCGTATCTCCAGCTCCTTATAGTGGAAAAGAGAAGCCGCCAGGGCCGCATCTGCGCCGCCCTCTGTCAGGGCCTCTTTAAAGTGCTCCAGTGTGCCGGCTCCCCCGGAAGCGATGACCGGGACAGACACGGCGTCCGCCACCGCTCTGGTAAGCTCCAGGTCATAGCCCGCCTTGGTACCGTCGCAGTCCATGCTGGTCAGGAGGATTTCCCCTGCCCCCAGCTTCTCCACTTTTGCCGCCCACTCCAGGGCGTCGATCCCCACGTCGATCCGGCCGCCGTTTTTATAGATATTCCAGCCCGTACCGTCGGGACGCCTCTTGGCGTCAATGGCCACCACCACGCATTGGCTGCCGAACTTGTCCGCCGCCGCGCAGATGAGCTCCGGCGTCTGTATGGCAGAGGAGTTGATGGAGATCTTGTCCGCCCCCTCCCGAAGGAGCGCCCGGAAATCCTCCACCGTGCGGATGCCTCCCCCAACCGTGAAGGGGATAAAGACGGTCTCCGCCACCTTGCGGACCATATCCACCACCGTAGCCCTGGCGTCGGAGGAAGCTGTGATATCCAGGAACACAAGCTCATCCGCACCGGCCTCGTCGTAGGCCTTTCCGATCTCGACCGGATCTCCCGCATCTTTGAGATCCACAAAATTCACGCCTTTCACTACCCTTCCGCCTTTCACATCCAGACAGGGAATGATCCGTTTTGTATGCATCTTCTATGTACCTCCGTCTATAGTTCTACAAAATTCTTCAGCATGAGAAGCCCTGTGGAGCTGCTCTTCTCCGGGTGGAACTGGCAGGCAAACACATTGCCCTTCTCCACTGAGGCGTGGATCTTTTTCCCGTACCAGGTGACCGCCTTCACGATCTCCTCTTCTTCCGCCTCCAGATAGTAGGAGTGTACGAAATACACAAATGGTTCTTCCGGCACTCCTCTGAACAGGCGTCCGTTTCCCGACAGTTCCAGCGTATTCCATCCCATGTGGGGAATCTTCAGTCCTTCTCCTCCGGGGATCCTGCGGATCCTCCCCTTCAGTATGCCAAGTCCCTTCGCGCCGGGGCTCTCCTCACTCTCCTCAAAAAGAAGCTGCAGTCCCAGGCAGATGCCAAGGAAGGGGGTGCCTCTGTCCACCACCTGGCGGATCACACCCTCCAGGTCATACTGCCGGATCTTCTCCATGGCATCTCCAAAAGCCCCTACCCCCGGCAGGATCACCTTGTCCGCCGCCAGGATCCGCTCCTGGTCTCTTGTGATCTCCACTTCCTGGCCCAGGTAATGCATCGCCTTCTCCACACTTTTTATATTTCCCGCATCATAATCAATAATCGCTATCATCTGTCTTCCCGGTTCCTTTCTGTATGTGTCACAGTCTGTACGCAGTTCCAGTCTACCATATTTTCTATTTCACATCCAGCTCAAGCCAGAATTCCACGCCGTTATCGTAGTTGTTGACACCATATTCCTGGTGGAAGGAGTCCATAATGGCCTTCACAATGGAAAGCCCGATGCCGTTGCCCCCGTACTCCCTGGTGTGAGCCTTGTCCACCTTGTAAAACTTCTCCCAGATGTGGGGCACATCCTCCTCCGGAATGGGGGTGCCTGTGTTGAACACGGTCACCTTCACCTTGTCCCCGGCGGGGATGATCTTCACATCCACTACCCGGTCTCCGTCCAGATGGTTAAACGCGTTGCTCACATAGTTTCTCACAACCTGCTCCGCCTTGAACTCATCCGCCCACACATAGACCGGATCTTTCTGCCGGAACTGGACCTTGGCCTCCTTCTGCTGGGCCATGATCTCCATGCTCTGGAGCACGCCACGGATCAGTTCCGTCAGGTCAAACCGCTGGAACTCCACATTTTCATCTCCGAATTCAAGCTGGTTCAGAGTCATGAGGTTTTTCACCATCTGGTTCATCTTGGAGGCCTCATCCATGATCACGTCACAGTAGAATTCCCTGCTCTCCGGATCATCGCTGACTCCTTCCTTCAGCCCTTCTGCGTAGCCCTGAATGAGGGCGATAGGCGTCTTTAGCTCATGGGATACATTCCCCATGAAGTCGGTACGCATCTTCTCCATCTTTTCTTTCTGCTCAATATCCTGCTGCAGGCGGAAGTTGGCATTCTTCAGCTCTGAGATGGTGTTTTCCAGCTTCTGGGACATGATATTAAAGTTCTCTCCCAGCACACCGATCTCGCCACCGCCGCCGCTGGTGTACTTGGCATTAAAATCCAGGTCAGCCATCCTGGCAGACAGGACAGCCAGCTCCCGCAGAGGCTCCGTGAGCCGTCTGGAAAAGTACCAGACAAACAGGATTCCCCCTGCGATCACAGCGATACCAACGATCAGAAGGAAGCGGAAAAACAGTCCCATGGTCTCCTGGATACTCTCCAGAGGACTGCGGATAAAGATATTGTAGGAGTTCCCCACTGTTCCCCAGAGGGCGAGATAGTCCACCTGCTGGGTATTATCCCGGAACTCCACCACCTGGTAATTGTCATTTCTCTCCATCACCCGGCTGTCGATCTTATTGAACAGGACGCCGCCCAGCTGCACCAGCAGCATCTGGCTGTCGTGGAGATTGGAAAAACCATTCTCATTGGAAAAATTCCACACGATATAGTAGAAATTGTAGCGTTCTGCCGTGCGGTTGATCTGGCTGACCTCGTCCTCTGTCAGTTCTTCTCCTTCCGCCAGGCTTTCTATCTCCTTGTATAGTTCTTTAAAATTTTCTTCCTTTTCCCTGACATAGTAGGGCTCCAGGCCGGCGCCAACCAGTACAAGGAGAATCACCAGCATACAGACGATCAGTCCCACAAATATGGCGATCATCTGCCTGCGTATTGAATGCTTCATCTATGCCACCTCAAATTTATAACCCATGCCCCAGACTGTCTTGATGTAATTTCCCTTATCTCCCAGCTTGCTCCGCAGTTTCTTCACATGAGTGTCTATCGTCCTGGCATCGCCGAAATAGTCATAGTTCCACACATTGTTCAGGATCTTTTCCCTGGAGAGGGCTACGCCCTTATTTTCCATAAAGTAGGTGAGAAGCTCAAACTCTTTGTAACTGAGCTCTACCACTTCCCCGTCCAGCTTCACAATGTGGGCTGTCTTGTCCAGCTCAATGCCGCCTGCTTCCAGCGTCTCCTGCGCCTCCCCGTCCCGGGTACGCCTCAGGATCGCCTCCACCCTTGCCACCAGGATCTTGGGGCTGAAGGGCTTAGATATATATTCGTCCACTCCCAGGCTGAAGCCCTGGAGCTCATCCCGCTCTTCTCCCCTGGCTGTCAGCATGATAATGGGCACTTTTGAAGACTGGCGCACTTCTCTGCACACCTGCCATCCGTCCATCTTCGGCATCATGACATCCAGGATCATAAGCGCGATATCTTTATTCTCATAAAAAATATCCATGGCCTCCATGCCGTCCCCGGCCTCCAGCACCAGAAATCCCTCTCTCTCCAGGAAATCCCGGACCAGTTTGCGCATGCGGCTCTCGTCATCGACCACCAGTATTTTCAGCTTTTCCATCAAAATTACCTCCTGCCGCTTCCATTTTACACTATTATAGCAGTATTCTATGTTCCTTTTGTGAAATTTTTTCAGAAATATGGTATAATGGCCACAGCAAATTCAAGGAGGAGGACAACCATGAACTGTCCCAGATGTGGAAACGAATTGAGAATCAGCAGGAAAGACCCCAGATTTGGTCTCTGTGATACCTGCAGGAAAAAATACCGCCTGCCGGAGCAGAAGGCTCCACAGGCACAGGAGGAAGAGGAGGAACACTATCCCAAGTACGCCAATATCCCGCCCAAGGCTGTGCGCGAGAAGCGTGAGACGGAGATGCGCCGGGCCTACGATGAACTTCTGGCCATCGGCAAGGAAGAGCGCGAGGGAAAGAAAGGGCTGTTCGGCCGCAGAAAAAAATCCAAATAAAATCTTTTCTATTTTTTTGGAACATGCTATAATGATTTGTGCTGTTCAGCGCTTTTAAGACGGGCAGCATGTTTCTGGAGACGTACCGAAGTGGCCGTAACGGGGCTGACTCGAAATCAGTTTATCGGTTTTATCGCCGGTACGAGGGTTCGAATCCCTCCGTCTCCGTCAGAAAATCCAGTCCTCAAGCGGTTTTCCGTTTGAGGGCTTTTTTTATTCCTACACTCCATAAGTAAAAAGTATATTGACACAGTGTCAGAACGGTGCTATATTAAAGGCGCTGACGCGGCGTCAGAATAAGAAGCAGGAACTGCTTCTGATATGGCCTTAACAACAGCAAAGTCTTTTGCAGAATCCGGCGCATCGATCGTGCTGGCTGATGTAAATGGCAAAGCAATACGGATCAAAGAATAGGAGGTTTTGATTATGTTGGGTAATTTTTCATTCTGCAACCCCACGAAACTGTACTTTGGCAATGAGTCCCTGAACGATTTGAATAGAGAATTCGCAGGATTATGAGGCAAGGAGCAATCTGATGTGGGCAGCGACCTGGGCACTGAACACCCTGGTTTCCCGTGGAAAATCCACAGACTGGATGGTACACATGATCGGGCAGTCGGTAGGAGCATATACCAACGCTACCCATGGCATGACACTGGCAGCTGTCTCTCTCCCCTACTACCGTTACATCTTTCCTTACGGCGTACAAAAGTTTAAAAAGTTTGCCATCAATGTATGGGATGTAAATCCGGAAGGCAAAACTGATGAGCAGATTGCCGCGGAGGGTCTGAATGCCATGGAGGCATGGATGAAGGAACTGGGGCTGGTGATGAACATTTCTGACCTGGGAGCCACAGAGGATATGCTGGAAGGCATAGCCGACGGCACGATCATCCTGCCCGGCGGATATAAAGTTCTGGAACATGATGAAATTGTTAAGATTTTGAAGGAGAGTTTGTGATGAAAAAAATATTAGTTGCATATTTTTCCGCCAGCGGCGTTACCGCCCGCACAGCTAAGGAGATGGCAAAGGCGGTAAAAGCTGATTTATATGAAATTTGTCCAGCAGAAGCCTATACAGACGCAGATCTGAATTGGATGGATAAAAATAGCCGCAGCACTTTGGAAATGAATGATTCGTCCTGCCGCCCTGCCATCGCACAGCCGGTAAAGGATATGGAACAATATGATACCATTCTGATCGGCTTCCCCATCTGGTGGTATGTGGAGCCCCGCATCGTAGATACATTCCTTGAAAGCTATGACTTTTCCGGCAAGACGTTGATCCCATTTGCCACCTCCGGTGGAAGCGGAATTGGGAAGGCCGAAAAGAGCCTGAAGGAACATTGCCCCAATGCAGTGTGGAAAAAGGGTCAGCTTTTGAACGGAACAGGAGCGGCAGAGTGGGCAAAACGAATGATTGGAGCATGAGTTTCCTAAATCCGGCAAAACGGTTTCTTCCGGTACCTGCTTTTCATGTGGTAACAGTGGTTTTTCTTTGACGCAGTGTCAGAAAAAGACTATAATACAATACAGAATTTGCCGTTCTCCGCAGTTAAAAATGGAACGGCTGATGAGGAAGGAAGGAATCGTTATGCCAAGGGGCTCAGAAGAATTAACAAATGCAAGAAAAGAAGAAATCATAGGCGCCTGTGCTTCCCTTTATGAAACGACGGGATTTAAGGATATTACAATCCGGGATATAGGCGAAAAAACCTCGTTTACACGCACCTCAATCTATAACTATTTTCAAACAAAAGAAGAAATCTTTCTGGCACTTCTGGAACGGGAACACAGATTGTGGATAACAGATCTGGAGGAAATCACCAGGGCAAATCGTTCTTTATCTGTCGATGCATTTGCAGACGCATTAGCCCGTACTCTTGAAAAGAGAGGCTGTATGCTGAAGCTGATGTGCATGAACCTGTATGATATGGAATGCAACAGCCGGATTGAAAACCTGGTATCTTTTAAAAAGGAATACGCAAATGCGTTAAGAACCATCAGCTGTTGTCTGGAAAAGTTTTTTCCCGATATGACAGCAAACAATATTCAGGAGTTCCTCTATGCTTTTTTCCCGTTTCTATTTGGGATTTACCCCTATACTTCACATACGGAAAAACAGCTGGAAGCGATGCGGCTGGCCCATGTGGATTACACCCACTGCTCGATTTATGAGCTGACCAGGTCCTTTGCCGCAAAGATGCTGGCCCCTTTTGGAAGATAACAACCGATCTACTTTAAAAATGCGGACAGCTGAACATTTGAGGCTTTGGAAGTCACCAACGCAAGTTGAAAATGGGAACGGTTTTCCGTTTGAGGGCTTTTTTATTGTTGTTGTTTCAATGAATAATTTCTCGGACAATGCCTGCAAAAATATCAAAAAAAGAAAATGCCTGTAAAAACAGGCATTTCAGACTGTAGACAAAGTCCCCGGTTTACCCCGGGGCTTTTCTATTGTAGTTATCAACATTTCAATGATCCTTCCGGTTTTTATCAAGAA
>NZ_JPJE01000005.1 GCF_000765215.1 Eubacterium sp. ER2 | reverse complement strand
CCCCGCCTCATAATACCGCTGTATCCTTCTGCAAAAAAAACCGTACACAGATCAATCAGGCAAATCACAATCGCCATATTTAAATACAGCTGTATTTTATATGGATTCTGCAATCCATTTCTGGCTATATAAGAAATCACATACGCCGCTTGCAAAAAGAACAGATCCAGACACATAAAATCCCAGTGCTTCAGCCAGCCTTCCGAGGGCTTACGATACATACATTCACTCACATTCCTTTCCACAACAACTATATTTTGTGTCATATACTCAGCATCCACTGTTTATGTGCAACCATATAGTAGCATAAATGTAAAAAAAAAGCAATTATTTGGTAGCATCACAATGAGGTGACAAACTATATGTATTTTCAACGTTTGGAAAATTTGAGAATAGATAAAGATTTGACGCAGGCATATGTCGCCTCTTTTCTAGGATGTCAAAGAGAAGTATATCGCAGATATGAAAAGGGCACCCGACAGATTCCTGTTGATTTCCTCATTCATTTATCCGAACTATATAATGTCAGTATAGATTACTTAGTTGGTATCACAGATGAAAGAAAGCCATATCCAAGGAAAAAATAATCTTTTTTCTTAGATATGGCTCTCTTTTATTCAAATATATATTATCTTACATCATCAAATTCTAATACAGCTTTGCCCCGATCTCCCTGGGCTCGTATCCAACCTCCCGCAGAGCCTGCATGATCTGGTGCTTGTGCTCCGTGCCGAAGGCCTCCAGCGTGATACGCAGCTCCACAGCCGCGTTCCGGTTGGTGCTGACAAACTGATTGTGCTCCAGCCGGATGACATTGCCCTGGGCGTCAGCGATGGCTGTGGCCACACGCACAAGCTCGCCCGGCTTGTCCGGAAGGAGAACAGAGATGGAGAAGATGCGGTCTCTCTGGATCAGCCCGTGCTGCACAACAGAGGACATGGTGATCACATCCATGTTGCCGCCGCTTAAGATGCAGACTACCTTTTTATTCTTCACATCAAGCTGCTTCAGGGCGGCCACAGAGAGGAGTCCGGAGTTCTCCACCACCATCTTGTGGTTCTCCACCATGTCCAGGAATGCACCTACCAGGTCGTCGTCCTCCACAGTGATGATGTCGTCCACATTCTCCTGCACATAGGGGAACACCTTCTCGCCCACCCGCTTCACGGCCGTGCCGTCGGCAATGGTGTTGGCGCTTGGCAGGGTGACGGGCTCGCCTGCCTCCAGAGCTGCCTTCATGCTGGCCGCGGCCGCGGGCTCCACACCGATTACCTTGATCTTGGGGTTCAGCATCTTTGCCAGAGTGGCCACGCCTGTGATCAGGCCGCCGCCCCCAATGGGAGCAAGGATATAGTCCACTGTGGGGAGCTCCTGGACAATCTCCATGGCGATGGTTCCCTGCCCTGTCGCCACATCCAGGTCGTCAAAGGGGTGGACAAAGGTCATGCCCTGCTCCTCGGCCAGCTTCAGCGCATAGGCGCAGGCATCGTCGTACACATCTCCGTGCAGGATCACATTGGCGCCGTAGCTCTTTGTGCGGTTCACCTTGATGAGCGGGGTCACTGTGGGCATGACGATAGTGGCCTTGCAGCCGAACTTCTGGGCCGCAAAGGCAACGCCCTGGGCGTGGTTGCCGGCAGAAGCCGTGATGAGTCCCTTCTCCCGCTCCTCCTCTGTCATGGTGCTGATCTTATAGTAGGCTCCTCTTACCTTGTAGGCTCCTGTGTACTGCATGTTCTCCGGTTTCAGATATACCTTGCACCCTGTCTGGGAGCTGAAGTACTCACTGTAAACAAGATCCGTGGGAAGGGTCACCTTCTTTACGAGTTCGCTTGCCTGTTCAAAATTTTCCAGTGTCAGTTTGTCCATCCTAATCTCCTGCCTTTCTCTTTTATTGTCTATTGTATATCGATTATATGATCACAACAAGGTCGCCGCCTACTGCTCTTCCTCCCTGTCCGGGGAAACCGCGAAGAGCGCGTCCACAAATGTATCCGCGTCAAACTTCTGCAGATCGTCAATGGTCTCACCCACGCCGATATATTTCACCGGGATGCCAAGCTCAGCCTGTATGGCTACCGCGATACCGCCCTTGGCCGTCCCGTCCATCTTTGTCAGGATGATGCCTGTAATGTCGGCCACATCCTTGAATTCCTTCGCCTGCTGGAGGGCGTTCTGCCCGGTGGTGGCGTCCAGCACCACCAGCGTCTCCCGGAAGGCCTCCGGGTACTCCCGGTCGATGATCCTGTTCATCTTCCGCAGCTCCTCCATCAGGTTCTTCTTGTTGTGCAGTCTGCCGGCTGTATCGCACAGCAGCACATCCGCGTGGCGCGCCTTGGCCGCCTGCACCGCGTCGTAGACGACAGCCGCCGGGTCAGAGCCCTCCTGGCCGCCGATGAGCTCTGCCTGGGCCCTGTTTGCCCACTCCCTGAGCTGCTCTCCCGCAGCGGCCCGGAAGGTGTCTGCCGCCGCCAGGATGACCTTTTTGTTCTGAGCCCGCAGCTTGCCCGCCAGCTTGCCGATGGTGGTGGTCTTGCCGACGCCGTTGACCCCCACTACCATGACCACAGAGGTCCGCTCCTCAAATTCATAGGCCGTCTCGCCCACATCCATCTGCTCCTTGATGCTGTCGATGAGGATCTGCCTGCAGTCAGAGGGCTCCTTGATATGCTGCTCCTTCACCTTGGCCCGCAGATCGTCCAGTATGTCCTCTGTGGCCGCAACTCCCAGGTCCCCCATGATGAGAACCTCCTCGAGCTCCTCGTAGAAATCCTCGTCAATATGGGAAAATCCGTGAAAAATGCTGTCCATTCCGGACACGATATTGTCCCTCGTCTTTGTGAGTCCGGAGACGAGTCTTCTGAAAAATCCTTTTTCCTCTGCCATATTCCTGCTCCTTTTTCTTTTTGATGCCGCCTCTCCTTTATTGCTGATGCTGCTTCTCCATCTCATTCAGTTCATTTTCCAGAAGGCTGACAGAAACCATGGTGGAGACTCCCTTCTCCTGCATGGTGATACCGTACAGCCTGTCCGCCGCTGTCATAGTCCCTCTCCTGTGGGTGATGACGATGAACTGGGTGTTCTTCGTCAGCTTGTGGAGATACTGGGCGAACCGGGTCACGTTGGAGTCGTCCAGGGCCGCCTCGATCTCATCCAGCAGACAGAAGGGGGAGGGCTTCAGGTTCTGGATGGCAAACAGAAGGGAAATGGCAGTCAGCGCCTTCTCGCCTCCCGAGAGCTGCATCATATTCTGCAGCTTCTTGCCTGGCGGCTGCGCGATGATACGGATGCCCGCCTCCAGGATGTCCTCGTCCTCCATCAGCTCCAGCGTTCCCTTGCCGCCGCCGAAGAGCTCCCTGAACACCTTGTCAAACTCCTGGGCGATACGTGCGAACTGCTCTGTGAACTGCCTGCGCATAGCCTCGTCCAGCTCCGCGATGATCTTCTCCAGAGTGGCCTCCGCCTCCACCAGGTCCTCGTGCTGCCCTTTCAGGAACTCGTACCTCTCGGACACGTCCTTGTAGTCCTCAATGGCATTCACATTGACAGAGCCAAGGCCCTTGATGTCGCTCTTCAGAGTCTGGATCTGCCTGCGCATGTAGGCCAGGTCCGTGAGGTTTTTGTCCCGCAGCTCCATGGCGTGGCTGTAGGTGATCTCATACTCCTCCCACATGTAGTTGATCTGTTTTTCCGAGGCCTCCTCAAAGCCCTCTTTCCGGCTCTCCAGGCGGAAGATCTCCTTGTCCAGGTCCGCCATGTGCCTGGAGAGTTCTTCCCGCATCCCGAGGAAGGACTTGTGCTTCTGGCTCAGCTCCTCACGCTGCTTCACGCTCTCCTGGATCTGCTCCTCGATCTCCTGGAACAGCTCCTTTGAGTCCTCAATGGTCTGCCGTATCTTTCGGATCTGCTCCTCCTTGTCCTGGATCTCCCGGGAGGCGTCCTCCTTGTTCTCGCCCAGCTCTCTTTGCTCCTCCTCGAACTTGGCGATCTCCTCCTGGATACGCTCCTCATTTTCCAGGATAAAGGTGTGCTTCTGCTCCAGACCCGCAAAGGCCAGCTGCGCCTCCTCGGAGGCCTTCTGGCAGCGGATCTCCTCTTCCTTTTCCTGCTCCAGAAGCCGCTGATCCTCCTCCGTCTTCCGGGTGATATCCTGCTCCAGAGCTGTGGAGGTATCCAGCTCCACCGTGATGGACTCCTGGTTGTTGCTGATGTCCGTGATCTGCTGATCCAGCTCCTGGCTTTCTCTCTGGATGGCCCGGGAAGTCTCCAGGGCAGCCTGTATCCTCTCCTGGGACTGATCCAGGTTCATCTTGGCTGTGTTCTGGATGACGTAGGCCTTCTGGAGCTTCTGCTGGATCTCATCTATCGTCTCATAGCAGGCAGCCCTCTCCTTCCGGATGCTGTCCGCAGAGGCCTCCATCTCCTCCATCTCCTTTTTCAGACGGCGGACGGTCTTTTCAAATTCCTCGATCTCTCTTCTTCGGCTCAGAAGATTGCTGGAATTCTTAAAGGCTCCTCCTGTCATGGAGCCCCCGGGGTTCAAAAGCTCTCCCTCCAGAGTCACCAGGCGGAGGGTCTGCCTATATTTCCGGGCAATGGCGATGCCGTGGTCGATATTGTCCACCACGACCGTCCTGCCGAGCAGGTTCTCCGCCAGGCCCCGGTACTGCTCTTCCACCTTTACGAGGGTGTTGGCAAGGCCCACAACCCCCTTTTCCCTCAGCGCCTCCGGCCGGGATATGCCCCTGCCTCCCCCGATGCCTGTAAGCGGGAGAAAGGTAGCCCTCCCATACCGGTTCTTCTTCAGGAAATCGATCATCCTCTTGGCCGTCTCCTCCGTGTCTGTGACAATGTTCTGGATGCTGCCTCCAAGGGCGGTCTCAATGGCAATCTCATACTCCTTGTCCACCTTGATGATGTCCGCCACCACGCCCAGGATGCCTTTTTCCTTTTCTCTTTGCTCCATAACCCTGCGGATGCTGCCGCCGTAGCCGTCATACCGCTCGGTGATATTTTTCAGGGACTCCAGGCGGGACTCCTCCCTGTGGTAGGCGGTCTGCCCCACCCGCAGCTTCTCCGTCTGTCCGGAGAGCTCCCTTTGCAGTCTCTCTATCTTCTGCTCACAGGCCTTGTTCTCATCGGAAAGGCCTCGGATCTTCTCCGAGATCTCCTCCAGCTTCTCCCTGTGCTCCTGCGCGTTCCTCTGCTCTTCCTCAGCCTCACTTCTGGCCCTGATGAGCCGCTGGTTCATCTGGGATTTGCGCACCTGGATCTGCTCCATCATGGTATCGTAGCGCTGGATCTTGGCCTGGGTGGAGGCTCTGCTGTTGAGGATCTCTATGATGTCATTCTTGCTCTTCTCCACCTGGTCCGTCAGTCCGGCGATGCGGCTCTGCACCTCGATGAGACGCTCCCTGGCCCTTTCTCTGGCCGCGGATTTTTCCCGCAGCTCCCCGGCAATCTCCTCCTTCTCCTTCTGGAACTGAAGGAGCTGATCCTTTCTCTCCTGGATCTCATGCTGAATGGTCTGGTATCGCTGTCCGAAATGCTCGTCCGTCATCCGGGCGCTGTTGATCTGCTCCTTTAAGAGCTCAATCTGGTTCTCCAGCTGCTGCTTCAGGAGATTGGTCTCATTTAACTGGCCCTTGGCCTTCTCGATGGAGTCGTCGATCTCGTCCACCTGGGCCTCGATGGCCTCGTACTCCTCCTTCATGGCGCTGTAGGAAGCGTCCGCCTCCTGAAGCTCCTCCCGGGAAACAGACAGCTTTTTTTCAGTCTCGCTGATCTGCTCCTTCAGGCGCTCTGTCTCCAGAAGAAACATGTTGATGTCAAATGTCTTCAGCTGCTCCTTCTTCTGCAGATACTCCCTTGCCACCTCGGCCTGCTTTTTTAAGGGGCCGATCTGCCTCTCCAGCTCGGCGAGGATATCGTTTACCCTGAGAAGGTTCTGCCTCTCATCCTCCAGCTTCTTGACGGACATATTCTTTCTGCGCTTGAACTTCACAATGCCCGCCGCCTCGTCGAAGAGCTCTCTTCTGTCCTCCGGCTTGCCGCTCAGGATCTTCTCGATCTGGCCCTGCCCGATGATGGAGTAGCCCTCCTTGCCGATGCCGGTGTCGTAGAACAGCTCATTGATGTCCTTCAGACGGCAGGGACTGCCGTTCAGGAGATACTCGCTCTCCCCGGACCGATACAGCTTTCTTGTGACCGTGACCTCCTCGTAGTCCACAGGGAGCTGATGATCCGAATTGTCCAGGGTAATGGCCACGGAGGCGTAGCTTAAAGGCCTGCGGTTCTCCGTCCCGGAGAAGATGACATCCTGCATGCTGCCGCCGCGCAGCTGCTTGACACGCTGCTCGCCAAGAACCCAGCGCACAGCGTCCGCCACATTGCTCTTCCCGCTTCCGTTAGGGCCCACGATCCCGGTAATCCCGTTATGAAAATCGAATACGATCTTGTTTGCAAACGATTTAAAGCCCTGTATCTCGATACTTTTTAAATACATGTAACACCTACTTTATATTCCTTTTGTGCAGGAGCAGGATAGTCCTGTAGGCCGCCTCCTGCTCGGCCGCCTTCTTGGTCCTCCCGCTTCCGGCGCCGTAGACCTCCTCCCCGATGTGGACCTCCACATGGAAGGTCTTGTCGTGATCCGGCCCCTCCTCCCCGGTGAGCTCATAGGCCACCGGCTGCTCAAAGGCGGCCTGCACCAGCTCCTGCAGGATAGTCTTGCTATCATAAAAGAGCTTCTTGTGCTCCAGGTCGTTCAGAACAAACCTGTGTATAAACTCTTTTGCACTAGCAAAACCACCGTCTGAATAGATGGCTCCAATCAGCGCCTCCATGGCATCCGATGTGACAGAGTCCCTCTTTCTTCCGCCTGTCATGTCCTCCCCTTTTCCAAGGAGAAGATACTCGCCCAGATGGATCTGGCGCGCGCAGAAGGCAAGCGCCTGCTCGCAGACCATAGCCGCCCTTGTCTTCGTCAGCTCTCCCTCAGGCATCCTTTCATTTTCGTGAAACAAAAATTCGCTGGACACCAGCTCCAGGACCGCGTCCCCCAGGAATTCCAGTCTCTCATTGCACTCGTACTTGGGCAGATGCTTCTCATTCACGTAGGAGCTGTGCATCATGGCCCGCCGGAGGAGCTTGGGATCCTGGAATGTGTACCCGATCTGCTCTTCCAGCTCTTTTAATTTCCGACTCATATAAACCCTCATAAAAGAAAAAGCCCGCATCCGGGCTTTTTCTCCTTTCTGCCTAGTTTGTTGCGTTTTTGATCTGCTCTACAGCGTCTCCCACTGTCACGATCTTCTCTGCGTCATCATTGTCGATCTCAATGTCAAATGCTTCCTCAATCCCCATGATGATCTGGAAAATATCCAGGGAGTCCGCTCCCAGGTCATCCACAAACTTTGTCTCCATTGTGATCTCATCTGCGTTCACATTAAGTACATCAGCGATAATTTCCTGTAATTTTTCAAATTCCATTTTCTTCATCTCCTTTATATTGCTTTATATCTATTCATCGGACGAGTCATCCGCCTGAATACACTCCTGGATCTTCTCATTGATCCTCTGCTCCCGGAAGGTCAGGCACTGGAGGATGGAGTTGGATACCTCTCTCGCCTTTGAGCTTCCGTGGGTCTTCACCACGAGCCCCTTCAGCCCAAGCAGCGGCGCTCCGCCGTACTCGCTCGTGTCAAAGCCCTTCAGCGTCTCCTTGAGGGCCGGCTTCACCAGAAGGGCGCCGATCTTGCTGCGGAGGCTGCTCATCATGCCCTCCTTCACCTTGCTGATCAGCACAGCTCCCACACCCTCGAACAGCTTCAGGATAATGTTCCCGGCAAAGGCCTCGCAGACGATGACGTCCGCCTGGCCGTGGGGAATTTCCCTTGCCTCTATGCTTCCGGTAAAGTTGATGCCCTTTGCCGCCTTCAGGAGGGGGAAGGTCTCCTTCACCAGGGCGTTGCCCTTCTCCTCCTCAGCTCCGATATTGACGATGGCAACCTTTGGATTCTTCACGCCCATCACATGCTCCATATAGATGGAGCCCATCTTGGCAAACTGGACCAGATGGGAAGGGCGGGCATCCACGTTGGCGCCGCAGTCGATCAGAAGGGAGACTCCCTTCTCCGTGGGGATGAGGGGCGCAAGGGGCGGCCGCTCCACTCCCTTGATCCTTCCCACTATGGTCTGTCCTCCCACCAGCACAGCTCCTGAGCTTCCGGCCGACACGAAGGCGTCGGCATCGCCGGATCTGACCATCTTCATGCCCACCACAATGGATGAGTCCTTCTTTTTCCGGATAGCGTTGACCGGGGGCTCTGCCGTCTCGATAACCTCTGTGGCATTCACAATCTCTATTCTGTCCCTGTCAAACGTATATTTTTCCAGCTCTTTCCTGACAACCTCTTCCTGTCCTACAAGATACACCTTGATGCTCTTCTCCCTGGAGAGGGCATCAACCGCGCCCTTGACCATCTCCACCGGGGCGTTGTCCCCGCCCATGGCGTCAAGGACAATTTTTGTAAGTTCTGCCATTTTTCTTTCCTCCATAACTACTAGAAATATTCTACTAGACATTATCCCAAAAATCAATAATTTGTTTACGGGATGTTCGCGGAAAGGGAAAAAGACCTACAGAGGCCGTTCCACCCGGATCTTCACCAGGCTCCCGGCGGCCCGCGACAGCTCCTCCTTGTAGGCCATCTTTCTGTACCGCTTCACGTGGGTGTCCGTCGTCCCCAGCTGGGCCGCCACCTGCCCGGGGCTGGCCTCGTAGGAAAACAGATTGTAGGCGCAGGCGCTGCGCAGCATCTGGCTGCTGTAGGACGGTATGCCCGCAAGGGCAGTGTACTTTTTCATAAGTCTGGAAATATACATGGTGTTCAGCCGGCCGCCCCTCCTGTTATAGAAGAGGAAGGGCCGCTCTTCCCTCTGCCCCATGTAGCTCTCCAGCACGGCCAGGGCGTCGTCGGGGACATACACACCGCTGCGCCTCCCCTCCGGCTCCACAAAGGCTCCGTTCTCGTAAATCCCTATATCCCCCGGGGAGAGGCCGCATATCTCTGTGGAGGAGAGCCCCACCCGGTACATGAGCACAAAAATGGTGTAGGCCATCCGGTCTTCTTCCGCGGCTTTAAAAAGCCTGTCCACATCCTCCACCGGGATGACCCGGGCGTATTTCTCCTGCCTGGCCAGGCGCGGCAGGTAGGGATAGAAATAGTCCTGAAAGGTCTCCGGCAGGCCGTACCGCTCCCTCTCCCGGCTGAGAAAATCCGCAATGGAGTGGAGCTCCCGGAACTTCTTCGCCGGCGTCCCGGGCTGCAGCTCTCCCCTCCTCGTCTTCTCCGTCATGATGTCGTAGTATCTCTGTACATCCGCCGAACCGGCCTCCGTGATGTCCTTTCCGGCAATCCTGGAAAACTCGCACAGGTCGCTCCAGTAGGAAGCCCGGCTTGTGGCGCTCTTAAAGTGGGCCGCAAAATCGGGCCAGAGAATTGTCCTGGTCCTTTCAGATACACATGCGCTGTCCATATCCTGTCCTCCCGCCTTGTCTGTATTTTCCGCGAAGCGGAACCACCCAAATTGTTATCTGTATACTTCATACTATAACATTTTGGTTATAAAAGAGATTGCGCACCAGGCGCAATCCTATTTCGGTTTCAACCGTTTTCACTTTGCAAATCGATCCTTCAGGCTCCCTAGCAGACAAATCCGGCAAAGCTCAGGTCACAGCCTCCTCCTATGCGCCGGCAGATGTTGACTGCCCGGTTCATAACTTCAGGGAACAGACCGTTCTTTGTCTCAACCTTCAGCAATGACAGGTCCTCTGAAAAGCCTACGCTTTTTACATTCTCAAGCTCCTGCAGCTCTTTCAGGATTTCCTGCGCCATCTCGTCCGAGATCTTTTTTGTTAACCGATAATATCTTCCCATGATGGAACCCTCTTTCTTTCTTGCTTTTGCTGTTGGTTAGAATTTTCACGTATTCTGATTTTATTATACACTACTTTCGCGGAATTTCAAACAATTTAGCAGTTTAACTCGCAAAAAAGAAAGAGGTTTTTCACTTAGTCCAGATAATTTCCAACCGGGCTGGAATTGTACTGCTTGATGATCTTCACCATAAGCATGAAGTGAAGTGTCTGACAGATGCAGGCGGCTTTTACTCGTTTCACTTGTCCTACCTCTCTTTCTGAAAATGACGAGTGGCCCTCAGGCGCAACTGGAATTACGCCTGAAAGCCACTCGTTGTACTTATATTATAATGAAATTTTCCCGAATTTTCAAAAGGGGATTTTTAAAAATTTTCCTGCAACGAGGCTACGCCTCCTCCTTCAGCGGCCTCTTCAGAAGCACGATGCCGATCATGGTGACGACGGCTCCGGCCACCAGAGCCACCAGGAACATGGGCGCGTTCTCGATGATACCGATGACAAAGAGTCCGCCGTGGGGCGCCCTTGATCCGCAGCCAAAGGCCATGGACAGAGCTCCCGCCACCGCTGAGCCCACCACGCAGGGAGGGATGATCCTTAAAGGATCTGATGCGGCGAAGGGGATAGCCCCCTCTGTGATAAAGGACAGTCCCATGATGTAATTGGTGACGGTTGTCTGCCGCTCACTCTTTGTAAACCGGTTCTTGAAAAAGGTGGTTGCCAGGGCGATGCCGATAGGCGGGGTCATGCCGCCGATCATGACAGCCGCCATGATGTCAAACTGTCCTGACGCGATGGAGGCTGTCCCGAACACGTAGGCCGCCTTGTTGAAGGGGCCGCCAAAGTCGATGGACATCATGCCGCCCAGCACAATCCCCAGCAGGATCTTGCTGGACTCTCCCATCCCCGCCAGGCTGTTGTTGAGCCAGGTGTTGAAGGCTCCAAGAGGCGGGTTGATGAGGAAGATCATGATGGCGCTGATGCCGAGAAGCCCCAGGAACGGATAGAGAAGGACCGGCTTCGTCCCCTCCAGGGGTTTGGGCAGCTTCTCCAGCAGCTTTTTGATCAGGACCATCAGGTAGCCGGCGATGAAGCCGCCTGCCAGGGCCCCGAAAAATCCGGAGGCGATCCACTGGTCTTCCGGAAGGAAGACAGAGGTTCCGGCCTTTGCAAGAAGACCTGCCACGATACCCGGCATCAGAGCCGGCCTGTCTCCCACCGCCATGGCGATAAACCCGGCCAGGATGGGGAACATCATGCTGAAGGAGGTGTTGCCCGCCAGGTTCAGAAAATGGGCCAGCGGGGTGCCGTTTCCGAAGTCCGCCGTACCGGCGTTCGCCCCGTCCACCAGGTAGGAGAGGGCAATGAGGATGCCTCCGCCGATGACAAAGGGCAGCATGTGGGAAACGCCGTTCATCAGGCTTTTATAAATTTTTCTTCCCAGGCTCTCGCCCTCTACAGAGGAGGTCTCCTCCTCTCCTCCCTTGCTGTGGTACACGGGGACGGATCCGCTGAGTGCCCTGGTGATCAGCTCCTCCGGCTTATTGATGCCGTCCGCCACCTTGGTCACAAGGACCGGCTTCCCGTCAAAGCGGGCCATCCGCACCTCCTTGTCCGCAGCCACGATGATGCACTGGCAGGCAGCGATCTCCTCCGCTGTCAGCACATTCTTGTCACCGCCGGAGCCGTTGGTCTCCACCTTGATGGTGCAGCCCATCTCCTTCGCCTTCTTCTCCAGGCTCTCCGCCGCCATGTAGGTGTGGGCGATGCCTGTGGGACAGGCGGTGACGGCCAGGATCTGGAAGCCGGTGGTCCTTGCCGTCTCCTCCTCTTCCTTCGCCTTTCTCTCCTCCTCGGCAAACTTTTCCTTCTCCGCCTGGTCCACATAGCCCAGGAATTCCTCCGGCGTCTCCGCCTTTAAAAGATTTTCTCGGAAGCTGTCGTCCATGAGGAGGGTAGACAGCCTGCTGAGCACGTCCAGATGCACGTTGTCCTTTGTGTTGGGGGCGGCTATGAGAAAGATCAGGTGTACCGGCTCATCGTCCAGCGCCTCATAGTCCACGCCCTGCGGTACTACCATGGCGGCCAGGCCGGGGGCTTTCACCGCGTCCGATTTCGCGTGGGGAATGGCAATCCCCTCGCCGATGCCTGTGGTGCCCTCCTCCTCTCTGGCAAAAACGCCCTTCCGGTAGATCTCCACGTCCTGGATATTTCCACCCTTTACCATGAGGGACACCATCTGGTTGATGGCCTCCTCCTTTGTCTGCACGTTTCCGTTCAGCTCTATGCTCTCTTTTTTCAGTAAATCTGTAATCTTCATCTTTTCCACACTCCTCTACAGTCCATAGCTGTCCGCTGGTTCTCCCAAAAGGGATACGATGCTGGCTCTGTCCGCCAGCCAGTAGTCAAAGGCTGTCGCGCTGCCGGCCGCCTGGCCCAGGCGGAAGGCCTTTTCGCAGCTTCCCGTGCCCAGATATCCGGCCAGGAAGCCGGCCACCATGGAGTCCCCGGCCCCCACAGAGTTTTTCACCTCTCCCTTTGGCGGCCGCTCCCGGATCACCTCCCCGTCCTCGGGCACCAGGATGGCTCCGTCCCCCGCCATGGACACCAGCACATGGCGGGCTCCCATCTCCTGGAGTAGTCTGGCGTGGGCGATGATCTCCTCCTCCGTGGTCAGTGTCCTTCCGAACATGTCGCCCAGCTCGTGCTGGTTCGGCTTGATCAGGAAGGGGTGGTACTTCAGCACATTCAGGAGCAGGTCCTTTGTGGCGTCCACGATGTAGTGGATGCCCCTTCCCTCCAGGCGCTCCAGTATGCGCTCATACATGTCTGAGGGGAGGCAGTCCGGAATACTGCCCGCCAGCACGAGGTAGTCCCCCGCCTGCAGCGCGTCCAGCTTTCCGTAGAGCTCCTCCACCGCCCTCTCCGGGATGGCAGGGCCCTGGCCGTTGATCTCTGTCTCCTCCCCAGCGTTGATCTTTACATTGATCCTTGTCATCCCCTCATCCAGGTGGATGAAATCTGTCTGGCATCCGAACTGATCCAGCATCTCCCGCAGCGTCTTCCCGGTAAATCCCGCCTCAAAGCCAAGGGCAACGCTGCTGTACCCCAGATTGGAGAGGATGACGGACACGTTGATGCCCTTTCCTCCCGGGTAAATATGCTCCTGCCTGGTCCGGTTGATCTGCCCCTTCTCAAGTTTATCCAGGGAGATCACATAGTCCAGGGACGGGTTAAATGTGACTGTGTAGATCATTGTCTATTCCACCTCCATGATATTTTCTCTGCCTTCAAACTCAGTTCCCGCGGCGCTGGCCGTCAGGATGATCCCCTCATCCGCCTCCCCGAAGGTGACGCCGGATATCTGTCCCAGCTTGGAGCTGTCCACCAGCACATAGCGCTCTTTGCACCTGCGGAAGGCCTCCGCCTTCACCAGGGCCTCTGTCAGGTCCGGAGTGGTCATCCCTCTCTCCCGGTCGACCCCGTTTGCTCCGAAAAATCCTTTTGTAAAATTATACTTTTTCAGGCACTCCACGGCCTCGGCTCCCACGATGGCCTCTGTCACCGCCTTCAGCTCCCCTCCGAGAAGGAAGACCCGGGCCCCCTGCTTCATCAGCTCTCTGGCATGGCTGATGGCGTTGGTGACGCAGACTACGTCCCTGCCCCTGATCCTCCCCGCGAAGAGCTCTGTGGTGGTTCCTGCGTCCACGTAGATGAAATCTCCCGGTTCCACCAGCCGGGCAGCCCTGGCGGCGATCTTCTCCTTCTCCTCCCTGTGCAGCTCCTGCCGAAGGCTCAGGGAGGGATCCTTGGTCATACTCTTAAGTCCCACAGCGGCCGCTCCCCCGTGGACCTTCACCAGGCTGCCCCGCCTGTGAAGCTCCGTCAGATCCCGGCGTATGGTGGACTCGGAGGTGTCAAGGATCCGGGTCAGCTCCTGCACGGTCACAGTCCCCCTGTCGCCCACGATGGCCAGTATCTCGTTCATTCTCTCTTCTGCCAGCATATGTGCTCCTTCCTCTCCGTCTCAGTCATTTTCAATCACGTTTCAATCATTTTCAGTCATCTTTACCCCTATAATACGCTCAATATCGGTCATTGTCAATCATTTTCAGTCACAAAACGCAAAAAAATAAAGGAGACCATTACTGATCTCCTTCATTTCACTAAGCTGTAATTAGTCCTGAGCGATGATCTCCCTCTTGTTGTAGGAACCGCATGCCTTGCATACTCTGTGGGGCATCATCAGCTCGCCGCACTTGCTGCATCTTACCAGGTTCGGTGCGCTCATTTTCCAGTTAGCTCTTCTTTTATCTCTTCTGGCTTTTGATGTTTTATTCTTTGGACAGATGGACATACTTTACACCTCCTTAAACTTGCTGAATATATCTTGAAAGGCTGCCATCCTCGGGTCTAATACCTCTCTGTCACAGCCACATTCACCATGATTGAGATTAGCACCACAAATGCTGCACAGACCTTTGCAGTCTTCCCTGCACAGCACCCGAATTGGCCAGTTGACCAGGAGCTCGTTGCGTATCAGCACATCCGTGTCGAGACAGGTTCCGTCCATGAAGCTGTACTCCTCGTCGGACTGTCTGCGCCCTTCCTCGTCGAGCTTCATATCTACCTCCCGCTCAAAGGCGAGATCAAAGATCTGCTCCACATCCTCCAGGCATCTGTCGCACGGGACAACGGTCTTTATCTTGGCACTGCCCTTCACCTGCACCTGCTTCTTTCCGAGATTGGTGATCTCAAACACAGGTGTCTCCAGCTCCTCGAGCCGGTACTTCCTGCCGGACACTCTCATGTCCTGCATCTCAAGGTGTGCTTCCTGCCGGATGACCTTGTCATCCTGCTCTAAAACCTTTGTCAGTTCAATCAGCATAACGCTCTCCTAACCACACTTTATAAAGTATATCTTTTCAACCATTATTTGTCAAGGTTTTTCTTTACCAGTTCTACGGTTTCTTCACAGATTGCGATCTCCTCGTTGGTCGGAATGACGCAGGCTGTGATCTTGGACTCCGGCTTTGTGATGATCACCTCTTTGCCGCGGCTGTTGTTTGCCTCATCATCAAACACGAGTCCCATGAAATTAAAGGCCTCGCAGATTGTCTTTCTCAGCGGGATGGCGTTCTCGCCGAGACCTGCCGTGAAGGTGATCACGTCCACGCCGCCCATGGCTGCGATGTAGGAGCCGATGTACTTGATGATGCGGTAGGCGTAGGCCTCCAGGCAGTTGATGGCGTCCTGGTTGCCCGCTTCAGCGGCGGCGGACACATCGCGGTAGTCGCTGGAGATGCCTGTCATTCCCAGCATACCGGACTTCTTGTTGAGAATATTGAGCACTTCAGACACAGACAGGTTCTCTTTATTGCACAGGTACTCTACAAAGGCCGGATCAATGTCACCGGACCTGGTACCCATGATCACGCCCTCGAGAGGTGTCAGTCCCATGGAAGTGTCCACACATTTCCCGTCCTTCACAGCGGACAGGGAAGCGCCGTTGCCCATATGGCACACAATGATCTTCAGATCCTTGATGTCCTTGCCGAGGAAGGCGGCTGTCCGGGCAGACACGTATTTGTGTGATGTGCCGTGGAAGCCGTACTTGCGGATGGCATACTTCTCATAGTATTCCTTCGGAATTCCGTACATATAAGCCTTCGGAGGCATGGTCTGATGGAAGGCGGTGTCAAAGACAGCCACATTGGGAACGCCCGGCATCAGCTTCATGCAGGCGTTGATCCCCATCAGGTTGGCGGGATTGTGGAGCGGTCCCAAGTCCGCGCAGTCCTCGATGACCTTGATAACCTCGTCGTCGATGATAACAGAGTTGGTGATCTTCATGCCGCCGTGGAGTACCCGGTGTCCGATGGCGTCGATCTCCTCCAGGGATTTGATGACGCCTGTCTTCTCGTTCACAAGGGCGTCCAGCACCATCTGGATGGCTGTTGTGTGATCCGGCATAGCCGCCTCGGTCACTTCCTTCTCGCCGCCCTCCGGCTCATACACAAGGCGTCCGTCAATGCCGATGCGCTCGCAGATACCCTTTGCCATGACCTCTCTGTTATCGTAATTGATCAGCTGGAATTTCAGGGAAGAACTTCCACAGTTTACTACTAATACATTCATCTTCTTTTCTCCTCCGGAATTTTTCGTATACTTTCTCTCAGATTGTCCGCTCTACTGGTTCTGGGCCTGCACAGCTGTGATGGCTACCACACCCACGATATCCTCTGCGGAGCAGCCTCTGGACAGGTCGTTTACAGGAGCCGCGATACCCTGTGTCATGGGTCCGTAGGCCTCTGCCTTGGCCAGTCTCTGCACCAGCTTGTATCCGATATTTCCGGCATCCAGATCCGGGAAGACCAGCACGTTGGCATGTCCCGCTACCGGGCTTCCGGGCGCCTTGGACTCTCCTACGCTGGGAACGATGGCAGCGTCAAGCTGAAGCTCGCCGTCCAGCATGAGATCCGGGTTGGCCTCCTTGGCGATCTTTACAGCCTCCACCACTTTATCTACATCGGCATGCTTTGCGCTTCCCTTGGAGGAGTGGCTCAAGAAGGCAACCTTGGGCTCTGCTCCCACCAGCATCCTGAAGGACTGAGCGGAGGACTCCGCGATGGCTGCCAGCTCTTCCGGCGCCGGGTTCTGGTTCAGTCCGCAGTCAGCAAATACGAACACGCCGTTCTCGCCGTACTCGCAGTCCGGCACACACATAACAAAGAAAGCGGATACAAGCTTTGTGCCCGGCTTTGTCTTCAGGATCTGGAGGCAGGGACGCAGTGTGTCCGCTGTGGAGTGGCATGCTCCGGACACCATTCCGTCCGCATCCTTCATCTTCACCATCATGACACCGTAGTACAGGTAGTTTGTGAGGAGGATCTCCCTTGCCTGCTCCTCTGTCATTCCCTTCTTCTGACGGAGCTCCACCAGCTTTGCGATGTATCCTGCAGTCTTGTCGCTTGTGGCCGGGTCTACGATCTGCGCGCCGCTGATATCGTAGCTTCCCTTATTCTTCTCGATCTCCTCCTGGCTTCCCACGATGACCACGTTGGCGATGCCCTCCTTCAGGACCGTCTCAGCGGCCTTGTAGGTGCGCTCGTCCTCGGACTCGGGGAGAACGATTGTTTTTTTGTCTGCTTTTGCTTTTGCTTTCATCTCATCTATAAATCCCATGACTGAAAGACTCCTTTCCATTTTTTCTCACTGTTTTCATTATAATACAAAGAACCCTTGCAAACAAGGGCTCTTTTGTCGATCAGATGTCTCTTTTGGAGTACAATCCATGTTAATTTTCTGTCAGGTATCCCCCCTGTTCTCACAGGGAAAACACGGCGCTGACGATGGCAAAATACACGCTGATGGTGCTGATATCCACCAGTGTGGAGATCAGCGGCGTGGCCATGATGGCCGGGTCCAGACCGATCTTTTCTGCCACCAGAGGCAACGTACAGCCCACCACCTTGGCGATGACGATGGTGCAGGCCATGGTCAGGCCGATGGTGAGGGCCACCAGCGCGTCCCCCTGTCCCATGACGATAATGCGGATGCCGTTTACCACGGACAGGATCAGGCTGATGAGTATGGCCACCCGAATCTCCTTGAAGATGACCCGGAAGAGGTCTCCAAACTCGATCTCCCCCACGGAAATTCCCCGGATCACCAGGGTGGAGCTCTGGGAGCCGCAGTTTCCGCCCGTGCCCGTCAGCATGGGGATAAATCCCGCCAGCTGGGGCATGACAGCCAGGGCACTCTCATAGTGGTTCATGATCATCTGGGTCACTGTGGCGGACAGCATCAGAAACAGGAGCCAGGGGAGCCGGCTCTTCACATGCTCCAGCACAGTGGTCTCAAAGTAGGAGTCGTCGCTGGGGCTGACACCGGCCATGATGCTGATATCCTCTGTAGTCTCCTCCTGCAGGACGTCCATGGCGTCGTCTACCGTGACGATACCCACCATGCACATCTCGTGATCCACGATGGGGAGGGCAATGAGGCCGTATTTGTTGATGATCTGGGCCACTTCCTCCTGGTCGTCGGTAGTGTGGGCGTAGAGCACATTGGTGTCCATGATCTCCTCAATGGTCTTGGATTCGCTGGTGGTCAGCAGCTCCTTTACATCCACCATGCCGATGAGCTTCCTCTTCTCCGTCACATAGCAGGTGTAGATGGTCTCCTTGTTGATACCCACCTGGCGGATCTTGAGGATGGACTCCGCCACTGTCATCTCCTTGCGCAGGGCGATGTAGTCCACGTTCATGACGCTTCCCGCACTGTCCTCCGGGTACTGAAGGAGCTGGTTGATCTGCTGGCGGGTCTCCTCGTCGGTGGCCATGAGAAGACGGTCCACCACGTTGGCGGGCATTTCTTCCAGCACGTCCACCGTGTCGTCCAGATACATCTCTTCCATGACTTCCTCCAGCTCGGAGTCCGTCAGCCCGCCGATCAGCGTCTCTCTCATGTCGCTGTCCATCTCGGTAAAGGTCTCCGCGGCCTCCTCCTTTGCCAGGAGACGGAACACCATGACGAGCTGCTTCTGGGTGAAATCCTCCATCAGCTCCACCAGGTCCACAGGGTACATGTGCTCCAGCTCTTCTTTGAGCTCCTTGAATTTTCGTTCATCCAGCATCTGGAGGATACGTTCTTCTGTCAGCTCTTCCCGCTCTTCATTTTCATACGTATATTCTTCCTTTTCATCTGTGCTTCCCATACGTATCCTCCTTTCTCTTCGCCGTTATTCTGCCAGCCGCTTTTTCGTATTGCGCGCAAAAAGGGCATATTTACAGCGGTTGCCGTAAACATCTTCATATAGTATAATCAATTTCAAAAAGATATACAAGGAGATTTCCATGAAAATTGTCGGACTGATCACCGAGTACAATCCCTTTCACAACGGACATCTATACCATATGCAGGAGGCAGTCAGAGCCACCAAAGCGGACGCTGTGATTGCTGTCATGAGCGGCGATTTCGTGCAGCGGGGAGCCCCTGCCCTCCTGCCCAAGCACCTGCGGGCCCGCATGGCCCTGGAGGCCGGCGTCTCCGCTGTCATCGAGCTGCCCCTCTGGTGTGCCTGCGGCAGCGCCGAATACTTTGCCGCCGGCGCCATCTCCCTGCTGGACCGCCTGGGATGTGTGGACACAGTCTGCTTCGGGAGCGAGTGCGGGGACATCCGCCTTCTGGAGAAGGCCGCCCGGGTCACCGCCCTGGAACCGGAGCCCTACAAGTCTCTTTTAAAAGAGGGGCTGCGCCGCGGCCTCTCCTTCCCAGGAGCCAGACAGCAGGCCCTCTCCTCCTTTCTCGGAGACGAGGAGGCCGGGTGCGTCCTGGAGGAGCCCAACAACATCCTGGGTGTGGAATATATCAAGGCCATCCTGTGCCGGAGGAGCCCCCTTCAGTTCTGCACCATCCGGCGGCGGGAGTCGGGCTATCACGACCAGGAGCTGTCCGGCCGGTACAGCTCCGCCACCGCCATCCGCCGGCTTCTGCTGGAAAAGGAAGGCTGCTCATCCGCGGCTTCGGGCCTGTCCCTCCCGGAGGGACAGATGCCCCCCTCCTCCGCACAGATCCTGCAGGAGACGTACCGGGCAAGGTACCCTGTGTGGGCAGACGATCTTTCTCTGCTCCTCAAATACCGGCTTCTTCAGGAGACAAAGGAGAGCCTGACCAGGTATGCGGACGTCAGCCGGGAGCTGGCAAACCGCATCATGGGAAGCCGGAACGATTTTCTCTCCTTTGACCAGTTCTGCAGCCTCCTGAAGACAAAGGAGATGACCTACTCCCGGATCAGCCGTGCCCTGCTCCACATCCTCCTCGGCATCACAGGGGAGGACATGGACCGCTTCAAGGGGGAGGGGGGCTGCGGCTACGCCCGCCTTCTCGGCTTTCGAAAGGACGCATCCTCCCTCCTTGGCGCCATAAAAAAGAGCAGCTCCATCCCTCTTGTCACAAAGCTGCCCCGCACCGGGTCCAGGGCCGGAACCGGCCAGAGCGCAAAAGCCTGGAGCGGGCTTGCCGGGGACATGCTCAGGGCGGACATTCTGGCCGCGGATCTGTATGAGTCAGTGGTCACGGAGAAATTTCATCGCGCCTTTGTCTCTGAATACAGACAGCAGGTCGTCATCGTCTGACGCCTGCTGCCCTCATTTTTTGTTCCCGTCTGTTTTTTGTCCGGTCTGTTCTATACCTTGCTTCCTATATCAATATTCCACGTACCTGCTGCAGGCCACCGCCATGGCCCCCGGGCCGATATGGCAGGCAACGCTCAGGGAGAGGGCATCCATGTGGATGTCATAGCCGGGGAAATATTCCTCCAGCTCCTTCTTCCACTGGGCCGCCTCCTCTTCCGTGCAGGTGTGGGCCGCCTCAAGGTGTACCCTTTTTCCTCTGAAGCGCTCTTTGATATCTTTCTCCATGGCTTCCTTCATCACCTTTTTCGCGGACTTCAGCCCACGCACCTTGGCAAAGGCGTCCAGCTTCTCCCCCTGGATGGTGAGCACCGGCTTCAGGTTCAGCACAGTCCCCAGTGCCGCCGCCGCAGGCGTCACCCGTCCGCCCTTTTTCAGATACTTCAGGGTGTCCACAGTGATATAGATACTGGCCTCCAGCTTTTCCCTCATCAGTATGTCATGGATCTCCTGGCCGGACCGCCCGGCCGCCGCAAGCTCCAGAGCGTCCAGTACCGCCTGGCGCTGAGTGACGGAGATGCGCTGGTTGTTCACCACAAACACCCTCCCGTCAAAATCCTTGGCCAGCATCATGGCTGTCTCGCAGGAGGTGGAGAGCCCGCTGGACATGGGAATGTGGACCACCTCATCGTACTCGTCCAGCAGCTCCTCCCAGATCTCCATCACATCCGCCGGGGATGGCTGGGAGGTGGAAATATCCGCGTCCCCGGAGAGCTTCTCATAAAATTCCTTCTGTGTAAGCGTGATATCCTCGTAATATAATTCACCGTCAATATAAAACGGCATGGGCACCACCCGGATTCCCAGCTTACGGGCCTCCTTCTGGGTAATGCCGCTGTTGCTGTCTGTCATGACCGCCACTTTCTTCATACTGAATTCTTCCCTTTCTGCTTCTGTGAGCTGTCGCCGCGGGAGTGTACCCGCCTAGTTCTTAAAGCTGTGTATGGGCGCGGGGATCCGTCCCTGTCTGCTGATAAAGGCGGTGCAGTCCGCCTCGTTTACCGGAATAATAGGTGCGTAGCCTAAAAGTCCGCCGAACTGGGCAGTCTCCCCTACGTCCTTTCCGATCACCGGGATCAGGCGCACAGCCGTCGTCTTCTGGTTCACCATGCCGATAGCCATCTCGTCCGCGATGATGCCGGAGATGGTGGCCGCGCTTGTCTTTCCGGGTATGGCAATCATATCCAGTCCCACGGAGCAGACGCAGGTCATGGCCTCCAGCTTCTCAATAGTGAGGGTTCCCGCCTGCACCGCGTCGATCATACCCTTGTCCTCGCTGACCGGTATGAAGGCTCCGCTTAATCCGCCCACATAGGAGGATGCCATGACGCCGCCCTTTTTCACCTGGTCGTTGAGCATGGCAAGGGCCGCTGTGGTGCCTGGCGCACCCACCTGGGAGAGGCCGATCTCCTCCAGTATCTCAGCCACGCTGTCCCCCACCGCCGGTGTAGGCGCCAGAGACAGATCGATGATGCCAAAGGGGATCCCCATCCTCTTTGATGCCTCACCGGCCACAAGCTGTCCCACTCTGGTGATCTTGAAGGCTGTCTTCTTGATGGTCTCGCAGAGCTCCTCAAAGCCCTTCCCTCTCACCTTCTCGATGGCGTGCTTCACAACGCCGGGGCCGCTGACTCCCACGTTGATGACTGCGTCCCCCTCCGTCACGCCAAGGAAAGCTCCCGCCATGAAGGGGTTGTCATCCGGCGCGTTACAGAACACTACCAGCTTGGCACACCCCAGAGAGTCTCTCTCCTTTGTGGCCTCAGCCGTAGCCTTCACGATCTGGCCGCAGAGGCGCACCGCATCCATGTTGATGCCTGTGCGGGTAGAGCCCACATTGACGGAGCTGCAGATTCTCTCCGTGCAGGCCAGAGCCTCCGGTATGGAGCGGATCAGATCCTCGTCGCTCTTTGTCATGGCCTTGGACACAAGGGCGGAGTAGCCGCCGATAAAATTCACGCCCACCTTCAGGGCTGCCCGGTCCAGAGTCTTTGCGATGGTCACAAAGTCCTCCGGCCTCTTGCAGGCGGAAGCCCCCACAAGCGCGATGGGAGTCACAGAGATCCGCTTGTTGACAATGGGAATGCCGAACTCCTTCTCGATTTCCTCCCCGGTGGACACGAGATTTTCCGCCAGCGTGGTGATCTTTTTATAGATCTTCTCGTTGAGTCTGTCCAGATCTGTGTCAACGCAGTCCAGAAGGCTGATGCCAAGGGTGATAGTGCGGACGTCCAGATTTTCCTCCTCTATCATCTGATTTGTCTCGTTTACTTCGTATATATTGATCATAGTCCGGTGTCCTTTCTTACAGTCTGTGCATCTTCTCAAATATCTCTGATCTCTGGCAGCGGATATTAAGGCCCATGCTCTCGCCCAGCTTGTCCAGATCCTCCGCGTACACGGAGAAATCCCTGTCTGCCGCCGACACGTCCACCACCATCATCATATTGAAGTACCCGTCCACGATGGTCTGGGAGATGTCCAGAACGTTGATATTCGCCTCCGCAAGGTAGTTGCACACCTTCGCAATGATGCCAACCTGGTCTTTTCCCACAACTGTGATAATACATTTTCTCATTCTTCTGTCCTCCATACCTTAGTCTCTTACACTGTCACTGCCTCTGACACAGCGTCACGCCCGGCGACCATGATGGGAATGTCCTCCCCTTTATAGGGGTTGTCCCCCACCGTCACCTCCAGCTTTACTGTCTCGTAGGCCAGCTCCGCATAGTTATTTTCCTTGCTCAGATGTCCCAGTATGACATGCTGCAGCTTATCGTGCAGTATATCACAGAGAAGCTGTCCTGACAATTCATTTGAGAGATGTCCCTTATCCCCCATGACCCGGCGCTTCAGCGGATAGGGGTAGGGGCCCACCTCCAGCATATGTATATCGTGGTTGGCCTCCAGAAGCACCGCGTCCAGATTTTTCAGGTTCTCCACCGTGTACTCGTCGTATATTCCCAGGTCCGTAGCCACCGCCACCGACTTCTCCCCGCAGACGATCCGGTATCCGGACGGCTCGTAGGCGTCGTGGGATATGGCAAAGGGGTGGACACAGAGGTCTCCCAGAAGGAAATCCGTGTCTGTCTGTATCTCGTGGAGCAGCCCCTCAGGCATCTTTCCAAGACTTCTGTACTCCATGATGCCCTTCAGCGTTCCCTTTGTGGCGTACACCGGAATTCCATACTTTCTGCTGAACACCCCAAGCCCCTGGATGTGGTCCGAATGCTCGTGGGTGATCAGGATGCCGGACAGCTCCTCCCCTTTGATGCCCAGGGTGTGGAGCCCCTCATCGATCCTCTTTTTGCTGATGCCGGTGTCCACCAGAAGGTGGGTGTGATCGCTGCCCACATAAATGCAGTTGCCGCTGCTGCCGCTTGCTATGCTGCATAGTCTCATTGTCTGTCATCTCTCCTGCCTGTTATTCATGTATTTTTTTAATGCCAATCTGCGCCATGACATCGTCGATCTCACCGCAGGCCTCCTGGAAGGAGTTGCAGTTGTCAATGGCTCTGTCACAGCCGGCAAAGAAGTCCGAGGAGGACATCTGGGAGGCAAAGATCCCTTCGATCTTCTCCTCACTGTAGCCCCGGGAGGCTGTCAGACGCCTTTTTCTCGTCTCCTCATCTGCATAAATATACCACACTTCATCGCACATGGCATTATAATTTTCTTCTATAAAAAGCGCCGCCTCCAGAACAAAGACAGAAGTTCCCTTCTTTTCCTCCTTCCGGATGATCTCCCGGATCTTCTCCTTCACCGCAGGGTGCACGATCTCGTTCAGGATGCGCAGCTGGGCCTTGTTGGAAAAGACAATGTTCCCCAGCGCGGCCCGGTCCAGCCTGCCCTCCCCGTCCAGTATGCCCTCTCCAAAGTGATCCACAATCCTTCTATAGCACTTCGTGCCCTTTTTCTGGAGCCTCTTTGCCACCTGGTCCGCCTGACAGCAGGCGGCGCCATAAGTCTTCTCCAGGTACGTGAGCACCTGGCTTTTTCCTGATCCGATCCCCCCGGTAATTCCTATGATCTTCATCTTCTGTCACTCCTATTTTGCTTCATACCAGCTCATGCCAGTATGCATATCTACCTCCAGCGGCACCTCCAGGGACGCCGCATGCTCCATTTCATTCTTCAGTATCTTCCTGACTTCCTCTACTTCAGGCTCCCAGGCCTCCACAAGGAGCTCGTCGTGGACCTGAAGCACAAGCCGGGAGCGCATGCCCCTCTCCTTCATCTGCCTCTCCACGCCGATCATGGCGATCTTCATGATATCTGCCGCCGTCCCCTGGATGGGCGAGTTCATGGCCACCCGCTCCCCGAAGGAGCGCTGGGCGAAATTGCTGGAGGAGAGCTCCGGCACCGGGCGCCTCCTGCCAAAGAGAGTGGTCACATAGCCCTTCTCCTTTGCCTGGGCCACCGCGTTGTCCAGAAACACCTTGATGCCCGGGTAAGTCTTGAAGTACTGCTCTATATACTGGGCTGCCTCTTTCCTCGTGATGCTCAGGTCCTGGCTCAGCCCAAAGGAGCTGATGCCGTAGACGATACCGAAGTTGACCGCCTTGGCGTTCCGGCGCTGCAGGTCCGTCACCTGGTCAAAGGGTGTGTGGAACACCTGGGAAGCTGTAATCCGGTGGATGTCCTTCTCCTCCCGGTAGGCCTCTATGAGCTGCCGGTCGCCGGAACAGTGGGCCAGGACTCTCAGCTCGATCTGAGAGTAGTCCGCGTCCACAAACACATAGCCCTCCTCGGGCACGAACACCTTCCGGATCAGCCTGCCCAGCTCCATCCGCACCGGGATGTTCTGCAGGTTGGGTTCTGTGCTGCTGATCCTTCCCGTGGCGGTGATGGTCTGATTGAACTTTCCGTGTATCCTGCCGTCCTCCCCTATGAAGACGGCAAGCCCGTCTGCGTAGGTGGATTTCAGCTTAGCCAGCTGGCGGTACTCCAGGATCTTCGCCACAAAGGGATAATCCGGCGCCAGCTTCTCCAGCACATCCGCCGCTGTGGAGTAGCCGGTCTTGGTCTTCTTTCCGCCCTTCAGCCCCATCTTCTCAAAGAGGATCACGCCCAGCTGCTTGGGAGAGTTGATGTTGAACACCTCCCCGGACTCCTGGTAGATCTCCTGCTCCAGCTTTTCGATCTGGACGGCCAGCCTGTCGCCGTAGTCCTTCAGCTCGGCTGCCTCCACCTTCACTCCGTTCCTCTCCATGTCGAACAGGGTGAACACAAGAGGCATCTCTATCTCCTCAAAGAGCCGGAGCATCCCCGCCTCCTCAAGCTTATCCGCAAGGATGGGCTGGGATTTCCAGGCACAGTAGGCCTCGTAGCAGGCCCGAGCCTCATCCTCCTGCTTCTCGTCCAGGAGAAGGGAGAGCTGCTCCCTGGCCACATCCTCAAAGGTGTAGTCACTTTTTAAGGGATTGAGAAGGTAGGCCGCTATGATCCCGTCAAAGCAGTTGTCCTGCCGGCCTGGCGTAAAGCTGGCCATGGCCTCCTTCAGCCCAAAGATGGCAAAGCAGCCGGCCCCGGCCGCCGTCTGTCCCAGCTTTTCCAGAATCTCCTTTGCCGCAAGCTCCTCCCCGGCACAGATGCAGTAGATCTCCTCCTCTCCAAAGCACAGCGCCGCGCCCCCGGCCTTCGCCTGGGAGGCAAAAAGAGGCGGCACATCCGCTGTATTCTTCAGGATGGCGGCTCCCACTCTTTCCGCCTTCCGGGCCCTTTCAAAGACGGTTTCGGCCTCGGCTCTGGAGGATATTATACGAAAGTGATCCTCCACCTCGTTTTTGGGCCCTTCCACCTCAAATCTGCCGAGAAGGTTCTTGAACTGAAGCCGCTGGAAAAGAGGATAGGCCTGCTCGGTAAAAATATTTCCCAGCCTTGCCCCCTCAATGTCGTAGTCTATATCTGCGTCCACACAGATAGTGGCCAGAGTCTTGCTCATGACCGCCATGTCCCAGTGCTCCTTCAGAGCTCTGGAAGCTCTGGGAGGCTTCAGCTCATCCACGTGCTCATAGGCGTTTTCTATGGAATGATACTCCGCTATGATCTTGGCCGCCGTCTTCTCGCCAATGCTGGGAACTCCCGGAATATTGTCGGAGGTATCTCCCATCAGGGACTTCATGTCGATAAACTCATGGGGCGTCACGCCGTACTTCTCCTTCACGTCCGCCGCGTAGTAGTCCTCGATCTGTGTTCCCCCTCTTTTCGTCTTGGGGATGCGGATCTTGGTGTGGTCCGTGGCAAGCTGCAGAAGGTCCCTGTCCCCGCTGATGACGGAGACTTCCATCCCCGAGGCCTCGCATCTTCCTGCGATGGTGCCCAGCAGGTCGTCCGCCTCCAGGCCAGCCTTTTCGATGATCCGGATGCCCATAGCCGTCAGAACCTCCTTCATCACCGGCACCTGCTGGCGCAGCTCCTCTGCCATGGGCTTTCTCGTCCCCTTGTAGTCCGCGTACATCTCGTGGCGGAAGGTGGGGGCGTGTACGTCAAATGCCACAGTCAGATATTCCGGCTTCTCCTCCTCCAGTATCTTCAGCATAATGTTGAGGAAGCCGTAGATGGCATTTGTGTGGAGCCCCTCGGCGTTAGTCAGATCCGGGAGTCCGAAAAATGCCCGGTTCAATATACTGTGTCCATCAATCAATACTATCTTTTCAGCCATTCTTTCTCTCCATTTTTCTGTCAGCCCCTGTCTATTCAGACGCTGCTGCTATTTACTATACAACAAACTGACATTTTTTGAAAGGCATAACTCAAAAAATGATTGTAATCCTGTTTTCCATATGATATAATTTATTCCAGTCTTGGTGCGCCCAGGACCCTGTTATGTGCGCCGCTGTGGCGGAATTGGCAGACGCATACGACTCAAAATCGTACGGGAAACCATATGGGTTCGAGTCCCATCAGCGGCACCAGACCATGATAATCCGAACCCGGTTCCAATCGGGGACGGATTCGGATTTTTAGTATATCTATGCTAAAGCAAAAGCGGCGGTATCATAACGATACCGCCGCTTTTGTTATACGCTTTTATGTTGTTCTGCTTCCTTTGCCCTCTGTGCTTTCCATTCTTCAAATTCTTTCTGCCCCTCCGGGCTGGCAAAGAATTTCTGAATTTCGGGAAGCAAGCACCGGGCAAGGGCATTTATCTCATGCTGTGGGGTTTTGTCCGAGTGCTTTTCTGCCATAGCTCGCCTTTCTTTATTCAGTTGTCAAGGTACAATGCCGCATAGGGGCGGCGTAAAAATCTGCTTATAATCAATCACCTTTCCTTTGTGTGTCGCTGTTGCCGTTTCAATTCCGCCAGCACTTCCGGCGGGATACGGTCAACAAATTTTTGAATGTTCTGTAGTTCACTTTCCAGCTTTGCCCGTTCCATACGGTCTTTCATCTTGCCGCTTTCACTGGCTCTGGCTCGTTCTTCCAGCTTTTCATTTTCAGCTAACAGGTCATTGATCGTGACCTTGTATTTTTTGAGCTGCCGGTCGAAATTCTCCATCTGGGGAAACCACTTTTTCAGTAGGGAGAGGGCTTCCTCTTTCTTCTTCCCTGCATTGAACGGGGTAATGCCGTCCAGCGTGGCTTCAATAGTTCTTGCCTGTTTGGAGAGATTGACCGCCTGTTTGAACAGCCGGGTAGGGATATGCTTCCTGCCTGTCTTGCTGGCACTTTCTCCACGCTCCAAGTCGGGATATTTCTCCACCATATAGGCGTGAAAATCGTCCTGCCACTTTGTGAGGTTGGCTCTGTTTCCGATAATCTCCTTTGCACACAGCCGGTTGTCCTGCGTCAGCGGAACAAAGACCAAATGCAGATGGGGTGTTTTTTCGTCCATGTGTACCACCGCAGACACAATATTTTCTTTCCCTACCCGCCCGATTAAGAAATCAGCCGCCCTCTGGAAAAATGCCTGTATCTCCTTTGGGGGCTTGCCCTTGAAAAACTCCGGGCTGGCGGTAATCAGCGTGTCCACAAACCGGGTGCTGTCCTTACGGGTACGGCAGCCAGCCTGTTCAATGCGGTTTTGAATGAAATGGTAGTATCTGCCCTCTGGCTTGACAATGTGGAAGTTGTACTTGCTCCTGCTGGTGTCAATGTCGGGATTGCTGGCGTACTGTTCCTTTTGCCGTTCGTGATGGGCTTCCAGCGGTTTTGCCGGATTGCCCTTGTGCTTTTCAAATCGTAAAATTGCGTGTTGTGCCATAAACTCCTTTCCTCGTTCCTTTCCCTTCCGTTCCGGGGTTTTCCACAGGGAAAATCCCCCTGAAAATAGCTCTGATAGGATTGGAATGGAATCGATATAAATAAATCATTTTAATCTCTGTATTTCTATATACCGTCCGATTTCGGTACTCCAAGAGGGCTGATTTTCGTACTCGTCAAGTACGGTTTTCAGCCCTCCGGCGTACCAAAACGGAAATTCAAGAAGTCAGGGATTGGAACTGCCCTCATAGGATTTTGGGTAAATGCGGTTGGGTTTTCCACAGCCTTGTTTCTTGATGTCGATCAGCTCTGCATACTGTAATTCCCGCAGGGTGTTGACCGCCTTTTGCCGCCCACAGTGAAGCAGCCCTACCACCTCGCAGATGGGATAGTACAGGTAAATCCGCCCGTACTCGTCCGCCCATCCGTTTTTGCGGGATAGGTCTGCCCGGCGCAGGATAAAGGCATACAGCAGCTTTGCTTCATTGGACAGCGGCTGATAGGTTGGTGCTTCAAACAGGAAATTGGGAAGCTGGGTGAAGCTCTGTGCCCGTTCCTGTTGGTAGTGATAGATAAACTTTGTCATAGTGTCTTATGGACAATTAGAAGCCCTGTTTTGAGGGTTAGCGATAAAGAATACCACCTGCCCCGGTTTGGTGTTCGGAAAGCCCCATAAATACAGGCTTTTTCGCCCCTAATTGTCCACGCTCGCCCTCCTTTTCCGTTCACTTTCTGCTTTCTGCCGCCTGTGAACGCTGGCGGCGCAGTCGGGACAGTATTTCGCCCGATTAGAGCCGGGAACAAAAGCTTTCCGACAGACAATACACCGTTTTGCGTCCTTATCCCGGAAAATCTCTGCTTCCAGCGTCCGATCCAGCGGCAGGACAGCCCAGCGGAAATGCTTGCAGCAGACCGAGAAAGAAATCGTCTGCGGACAGATACAGGTATCGCCATCATCCAGCACAATGCAGTTGCCGCTATCATAGCTGCAACATTCCCGGCGAATCAAGGCGTTTGCCCGTTTCCGCTGTGCTGGGGTCATGCGGTGCAGAGAGCCGTCCGGCTTGCGCTCCAACGGCGGCAGCTTTTTGAGATTGTTTTCCATGTGTGTCCTCCGCTTTGTCTGATTGCCGTTTTCCCCGAAAAGGTTTCCTGCCCCATTTCTGCGGCGTGTGTTCTCCGTTGGTACGCAAATGCGATACTTCGCCGGGAGAAATATTCCTTTTCGGACGGTCATTCTGTTTTCAAGGTGCAGCTCATCGATGAACTACCCTAAGTCTACACGAAAAAAATGCAATCCTCGGAATTTTGCGAGAATTGCATTTCTGTGAAGTTTACACTTTGAAAATTGCATTTTTGCAATTTTGGTGTATAATAGAGTTATACGGAGGAGGTGCGTACTATGGCTTTACCCGGAACACCCGGACAGAGGATTTCCGATTTATGCAACGGAAACAAAATCAAACAAAAAGAACTTGCAGAGAAGATCGGCGTTTCCGCTTCCCAGTTGAGCCGCATTGTCAGCGGCGAAACAAGGACAGTCAGCAGCGATATTCTCATCGGTGTGGCAAAGGAATTTAAGGTGTCCACCGACTACATACTGGGGCTATCCAATATCAGCGTTCGCAAAAGCTATGATATATCCGAGCTGGGCTTGTCCGAGGGAGCAGTCAAAGGGCTTGTGACGGGTGCTGTGAATGTGCAGATCCTAAATCGCTTGCTGGAACACAGGAATTTCCCCAAGCTGATGGATTTGATACGGATTTATTTTCAGGACACAGCGGCAAAGGGCATTATGGCACGAAACCAGCTGATTGAAATGGCAACGGCTTCCCTGTCTGATCTGATGAAAGAACACCCGGAACACCGGGCAGAAGCAAGACAGGACTTGCAGTTCTTGAACGCACAGAAGATGGGCGACCATGAAGCAGAGATTGAAAAAATCAAAAATGTGTTCCTTACTATCCTGCGGGACATTAAGAAAGAGATGGACAGCAGCGAGCAGCCGGGAGAAACCATTACCGCCACCATGTTCCAAACTATGCAGGAAGCCATGAAAAACCACCAGCAGGAGCCGCTTTCTATGGATGATGTGACCGCTATGATCGCCGGACAGGTCGGGCAGCTTCTTCCGATGGACGAGGAAACTGCCGGGCAGTTCCAGCAGTTGGCGAAGAAAATGATTGAACTGGCAGGCAAGGAAACAAAGATAGATGGAGGAAATCATGATGTTACGACCAAAAGAAGTAGTATGTAAATGGGTAGATGCTTTTAACGACCACGATGTTGAGGCAATCGTGAGTCTGTACCATGATAACGCAATCAATCATCAGGTAACAAATGAACCGGTGATTGGGATAGAGGCAATCAGAGAAATGTTCACAACAGAATTTACCACAGCTGATATGACAGCCATTGTAGAAAATATATTTGAAGATGGGCAGTGGGCAATTTTAGAATGGAGAGACCCATTAGGATTAAGAGGCTGCGGATTTTTCCATGTTGTGAATGGGAAAATTTTATTTCAAAGAGGTTACTGGGATAAACTATCCTTTTTGAAACAACATAATTTGCCTATTGAATAGATAGAAAACTTCTAATTGAAGGAGGAACTATGCGGTACTCAAAAGAAGAAAGTAAAATGATATGGGATCAAAATGCTGAATTTTGGGATTATACAATGGGTGATGAATCAAATGATTTTCACAGAAACGTGGTTCGTCCAAAGGTCACAGAACTCCTAAATCCCAATCCTACAGATTATATTTTAGATATTGCGTGCGGAAACGGAAACTATTCGGCATATCTTGCAGAAAAAGGTGTTTCGGTTGTAGGTTTTGATTATAGTGAAAAAATGATTAAACTGGCAAAGAAACGACGAAAACGCAATATGGATAAAATTGAATTTTGTGTAGCAGATGCCACTAATGAAATCAGTCTGATGGCATTAAAAAGAAACAGAATGTTCACAAAAGCGGTTTCCAATATGGCAGTCATGGATATTACAAATATTAAGCCGCTTTTTACCTCAGTTTACGAACTGATTGAGGATAACGGAGTTTTCGTATTTGCAACACAGCATCCGTGCTTTGTTACACTGACAGATAAATACATGACACCACACAGCTACTATGATATTGCGATTGAAGGCCAACCACAAAAGCAATGTTACTATCATCGTTCTTTGCAGGATATTTTTAATATTTGTTTTGACACTGGTTTTGTAATTGACGGCTTTTATGAAGAATGCTATTTTAACAAGGAAATTCCAGATATTATAATTGTTAGGGCTAAAAAAGTAAGCGGAGCATGCCATTCCCTGCAGGTTCAAAGAAATTAAATTTTCAGTTATAACAAACCAATCCACTTCAAAAATTTTTCAAACTGATTGACAATCTATCTGTTATATGATATTCTGTCAATCAGTTTGAAGTTGAAAGGAGGCTTACGTGTGTTAATTTTTGTACGCTAATAAACAACAAAAAGTCGGTTTTTCATTCCATGTGATGGGCTTTTTTGTCGTGCGTACAGAGAAACACATAGGTCAATTCTTTATGACAATGATTGTCATAGAGGATTTCTTGTCGTGCCTTTTGTTATGCAGGTATATGCCCATAGTGGAGCATATACCTGCTTTTTGTTGCACAGGAAAGAGTATGTGACAAAAACAGGAGGTATTGATATGACAACAGAAACTAAATTTTGGAAAAAGAAGTATTTTACTATGCTGGCGGGACAGAGCGTTTCTCTCATTACAAGCGGGATTTTGCAAATGTCCATTATATTCTATCTCACAGCAAAAACAAATTCCGCTATGGTCTTATCCATTGCAACCTTGATGGGCTTTCTTCCTCAAGCTGTGATCGGCCCCTTTGCAGGGACTTTTGTGGACCGCCATAGCCGCAAAGGAGTGATGATTGGAGCAGACCTTATGATTGCCGCAACAGGAGGATTCCTGGCAGTCGTTTCGATATTTATGGAACTGCCCATATGGCTCATTATGCTGGTCTTATTTGTCAGAAGTATCGGCAACGCTTTTCATTCTCCTGCGTCCAGCGCAGTTACGCCGCTTATGGTTCCTCAAGACCAGCTAACAAAGTGTGCCGGTTATAATCAGACCATGCAGGCCGCCGTGTCCCTGATTAGCCCAGCCGCTGCCGCTTTCTTATATAGTGTCTGGTCATTAAGCACGATTATTCTATTGGATATTATCGGCGCAGTTCTGGCTTGCGGCGTTGTTGTGGTTCTGTCGATTCCAAATCCGCCAATATGCACAGGCGAAAGCCAAAACAGCTTTTTCCGGGATATGAAGGAGGGATATTTTGAGTTAAAGAAAAACAAGGGTTTGTTCGCATTACTTTGGATTGGAACGGCATATATGTTTTTCTTTATGCCTATCAGTGCATTGTACCCTTTGATGAGCATGGGATACTTTCGTGGAACACCTACCCATGCGTCCATAGCAGAAATTGCCTTTGCAGGCGGTATGCTTGCAGGGGGAATTTTGCTCAGCGTTTGGGGTGGATTCAAGAACCGGATTTTTTCAATCGGTCTATCGGTTCTTGTGATGGGGGTAAGCATTGCGATTTCCGGTTTGCTGCCCACCAATGCGTTTTTTATATTTGTAATTTGTTGTACGGTCATGGGGTTAACTTCTCCATTTTACGGAGTACAAAACGCCTTGTTTCAAGAGCAGCTTCCACCGGAATATCTGGGACGGGTTTTCTCATTGCTCGGAAGCGTGATGTCCTTTGCCATGCCGCTGGGTTTGCTGTGTTCCGGTATTTTTGCAGAACGAATTGGTGTAGAAAAATGGTTTTTACTTTGTGGAATAGGGATTATTGCGGTTGCCGTTTTGGTTTTCATATTGCCAGTTTTACGAAATGTTGATTGTCAATCCCCAAACAGTTTTGCTTGTAAAAGCGGCGATTGAAAAGAAAACGCATTTATTAAAGTGATGGGAAATTGCAAAGCCAGCCGAGCCGGCGGGCGGTCAAGATGAACGGCGCATAAATGCGCCGCCGTTGACAGTTTCGCCCACCTTTGCTGACAGGCAATCAAGGCGGGAAAGCCCTTAAAATGGCTTCCCGCCCATTTCAATTTTGAGAGAAAAACCCGACCGCTTTTTCGTGAGTGTGTCCACAAGTTCGGGACATTTTGTTCCGAAGTCCAACGCGGGAAGAGGGACGGGGGCTTTCCTATACGCCCTGTCTGCTGATGAAACCAGCCCTGCGCTTGCGGCTCCACGCCACGCAATCACAGCCCTGTTTTCCTGCTGCTTCAAATGTACTTGCCCTCCCCCGGCAACTTCATTTTCGTAGCAACGCCGACAGAGCGTATAACACACTACACTTTGCAAGCAAAGTCGTGTGCCAAAGGGATACCCTTTGGAAACCCTGTTTTGCGGTCATGTGTACCCATATTCCCCGCAAAACGCAAAATAATCGGTTTCAGTCTGCTGTAACATCACAGTCAGATTGACCGCTTATTTTCTTTCTGCTGTCCCTGTTTTCTCTGTTCTCTATACGAATAATTTTCATAATTGTTATGCTTGATACGGGTTGAAAACCAAACGTATAAATGTTATAATAAGCACAGAGAAAACAGGGAGGTCGCTGCTATGAAAGAATTGGGAGAACGCCTGCGGATATTGCGGGAGAGCGTGAAGCTGTCACAGGTAAAGATGGCGGATTTGCTGGGAGTAAAACAGTCCAGCATTAACCGCTATGAACAGGGACAATCTGCTCCGTCTTTGGAAACGCTTGTGAAGTATGCAGATTATTTTGATGTGTCTATGGATTACCTGTTTGCCCGGACGGATAAGCCCCAAGGCAAGCTGTACGAATACCGCCCTAAGATTGCAACGGGCAGTGAGGAAATGCGGCAGTTTATTGAAATGTGTTTTGACCCGCAATCGCCAATGAGTGAGAAGTTAAAGCAGACGCTTCTTCAAATGATGGAGGTGGACAAATGAAAGGTGTGATCTATGCCCGCTATTCTTCCGATAATCAACGAGAAGAAAGTATTGAGGGGCAGTTGCGAGAATGTAAGGATTATGCAGAACGAAACGGTATCACGATTTTAGGAACTTACATTGATCGGGCACTATCAGCCAAAACGGACAACCGACCTGAATTTCAGAAGATGATTAAAGACAGCGCAAAGGGCTTGTTTGATGTTGTCCTTGTGTGGAAGTTAGACCGCTTTGCACGAAACCGTTATGATAGCGCACGCTACAAAAATCTCTTGAAAAAGAACGGTGTGAAAGTCATTTCCGCAAGGGAAAATATCTCCGAGGGCAGCGAGGGAATTATTTTGGAAGCTATGCTGGAGGGGTATGCAGAATACTATTCTGCGGAGCTTTCTGAAAAGGTTATCCGAGGTCTGACCGACAATGCGCTGAAATGTAAATACAACGGCGGTACTGTCCCGATGGGATACTACATTGACGACCAGCAGTATTATCAAATCGACCCCAAGACCGCCCCGGTGGTACTGGAAATGTTTACAAAGTACAGCGAGGGTGCGACCATGCAGGAACTTGTCAATCTGTTAAATAGCCGGGGTATGCGTTCTATTCGTGGTGGGAAAATCACATTGAATATTATGAACCATCTTTTGAAGAACCGCCGTTACATAGGAGAATACAGCTATCGTGATGTAGTCAAGGAGGACGGTATTCCATCGATTGTCCCGAAAGAGTTGTTTGAACGAGTGCAGGAACGGCTGGCGAAAAACAAAAAGGCTCCCGCTCGTCACAAAGCCGAGGACGATTATCTGTTGACAACGAAGCTGTATTGCGGGAAGTGCGGCTCTTTCATGGTAGGGGAAAGCGGCACAAGCCATACCATGAAAGTGCACCGTTATTATCGTTGTGTGAATACCAAGAAAAAGAAACTCTGTGACAAGAAAGCGGTCAAGAAAGACTTGATTGAAGATTTAGTTGTCAGCTACACCATGAAAGCGATAATGAATGATGAAGTCATGGAACGGCTGATTGATACGCTGATGGAATTGCAGAAAAGAGAAAGCACCGACCTACCACTTTTGAAAAAACAGCTTGCAGAAACGGAAAAAGGTATTAACAATATGCTCAACGCTATTCAAGCAGGGATTTTTACCCCGTCCACCAAGCAAAGACTGGACGAGTTGGAAGAAACAAAAAGCCAGCTTGAAGTCAGCATTTTGCAGGAGGAGATGCACAAGCCTTTGCTTACCAGAGAGCAGATTGCATTTTTCATTTACCGTTTCCGCAAGTTTGATGTAACAAAGCGGGAACAGCGGCAAAGACTGATTGACAGCTTTGTAAATGCAGTGTATCTTTACGAGGACAAGATAATCCTTACTTTCAACTATAAGGACGGTTCTAAGACCATCACACTGGCGGAGGTTGAGGGTTCGGATTTATCCGTACTCGGTGCAGGAAAAAAGCTCTTCAGCTTCTGGCTGAAGAGCTTTTTCATTTACTTTTGAGCTATAACACAGTATCCTGAACGATCCGTCTGTGAATAATCAATATGTTTAAATCCACTTTTTTGCAGAAAGCGAATAATCTCCTGTTTTGAGCAGACCTTAACATCCCCCTCATTACTGTATGGAAGGAAAATATTCATGATCTGGCGTATTGGGAACGGTTTCCAGAAATCACAGAGAACCAAAAATTTACCTGTCTTCAACATCCGGTAGAACTCATCCACAGCCTGCTGGGGATTCGGATAGTGATGGAAGGAGTCTGTACTCGCTTTCGCCCGTTTCAGCATTTCTTTTGATATATCAATTCCATATAATCTCGCATCGGGACACTCCTCACAAATCAGAATACGGAACAGTGGAGAGATAAGGCCAATCCATATCATGTGGCAAATCTCCAGCGCATGAGCGCTATTGTAGCTGCTGAAATCAAAGGCACGCAGGAGTTGCTAGAAACCTACCGCATTTATCAGGAGTAAAAGCGGAAAAGGTCTGCGGTGATACCCGCAGGCCTTTATCCTCTCTATTCAATTTTCTCTCATGATTCCATCTTTCTGCTTTTTGTTTCCGTCGCTCTAGCCCTTCTGCTTTCTCGCATCGTGGAAGAACATCACCGCACAGATCACCATGACAACGCACACCAGGTATGTAAGCACAGTAAGAGGAAGAGATGTGACGATAAAGCCCGCGATCAAAACGCCAATAGCTCCGCTTATGATCATGGGGATTGTTGAGGCCCGGTTGTATTTTCCTTCCTTGATAAATGTAATGCCGCAGGCCGGACAGAGGTATGCGCAGGATCCCATCATGACCGGGAAAGCCACGTCCGCACTCATTCCCAGCAGAAGGACAATAGCCATACAGGGAGCATACAGCCCAATGCCGGCCGTCATCAGGATGCCGAGGATAAAGTTTGCGATCACGCCCAGAGCCAGCATGCCGCCCTCCAGCCCTCTCGCTGTTCCCAGGATACCAAAGGGCCCCACAGCATTTATCTTGCACAGGGTGATGAGAGCCACAAGAATAAGAGCTACGCCCATGACAACCCTTATCTTCATAATGTCCAGTCTGGAAATGATCTTTGCGCCCAGGATAGATCCGATGATGGCCGCTGCGATCATAAGAACAAGCGTGAGGGAGTCCATCTCGATTCTGGTCATTGTGATCGTCGCCTCCACGCAGATCGGAATACCAAATGCCACGTTCAGAGTCCCCGGAATCAGATCGTCCCGCACAGATTTATTGAATTTCCAGGCCGATGTGGCAATAGCATAGCTTCCTATCCCCAGTGTGTCAAAAAAGTTTGCTACCATGCTGACAATTACATTGTACCCCATTTTGCTCTTGTCCAGTTCATCTCTGTGGGCCAGAATATCCCTGACCAGCACCACAAAAAATACTGCGGCAAAGATCCACATGATAATGAGTAATATTGTTGATGCGCTCATACTTTTTCCCTCCAAAAACCTTTTTTGTGCATTATAACTAACTAATGCATGAAACCATTATAGTTCTTTGTCAAAAATTAGTCAAGAAAATTTTTAGTTTTTATTCTTATATATGCAATTTTGACAGATTATATTCCTCTCGCAACTCAATATTCACTTCATATGTCAGATTAGTCCCATTATATTTGCACAGTTTTCATTATGGCTGCAACACTCCCTTCACAATCTCCGAAATCCAAAAAAGGCAGATCCCTCTCGGGATCCGCCCTTTCATTCTTACATTCTATGATTCTATTCCTACAGATTGTCTGCCGGGAAAAGAATACCGTCCAGTGTCGTCAGATCATCCTGGTTGATGGAGTACACATTGTCGTTCAGCTCCACGTGAATCTCTACTGTCTGAGCCTCCCCGTAGGTGGGCTCTGCCACCCGCTGCACCAAAATGTCGTACATCTTCTGGAACACCATCTCGTTGATCTCCTCGTCGCTCGGCAGCTGGGAGATGTCTGTGATGTTCGCCATCTCTGCCTGCACTGCGCTCATCACCTCGTCCTGGAGGCCGTCAAACGCGGTGAAGGGCTCTGCGCTCACCTCTACCACAAATCCGTCATTCTCTCCCTCTGTCGCGTCGCCCACTTCATATTTCGCCTGGGCCAGCATGTCCTGGAAGAGCTGGCGGTAGTTGGCGGACAGCTCCTCTGACAGCCCTGCGTCCGTAAAGCCGCCCATGGACATGATGTTGTCCAGGTTGTCATCGAAGAGCTGCTGCGCTTCCTCCTCCGTGGAATCGGTCTGCTCTGTGTACTCCGAAAAATCCGCCTTATAGCTGGCATCCAGAACGGACTGCACATAGGTCCTGGCGTCATCCGTCGTCATGCCTCCGCAGGCAGTGAGGGCCAGCATCATCATGGCGGCGAGAATGACTGAAAGAATTCTTTTTTTCATTTTCATATTCATTTCCTCCTCATATCAAGTAAACTCTTTATGGACAGTTTACACTAAAAGGAGGAAATCGTCTATCTATTTTACCAACTTTTTACCAATTTCAAAACAATCGAAGGTGGCAAAATAATCCTTTGGCGTCTCGGCCCGACGGATAAGCTGCGTGGTACCGTCCTCTCTGAGGAGAACCTCCGCTGACCGGAGCTTTCCGTTGTAGTTGTAGCCCATGGAAAAGCCGTGGGCCCCGGCGTCGTGGATCACCAGCAGATCCCCGATGTCGATCTTCGGCAGATGACGGTCAATGGCGAACTTGTCGTTATTTTCGCACAGAGAGCCGGTCACATCGTAGACGTGGTCACAGGGCTCATTCTCTTTCCCCATCACGGTGATGTGGTGGTAGGCGCCGTATATGGCCGGGCGCATCAGGTTGGCCGCGCAGGCGTCCACGCCGATATATTCCTTGTAGGTGTGCTTTTCGTGGATCGCTCTTGTCACAAGACAGCCGTAGGGTCCCAGCATAAATCTGCCCAGCTCTGTGTACAGGGCCACGTCCCCCATGCCCGCCGGCACGAGAACCTCCTCGTATACCTTCCGCACGCCCTCGCCGATGACGCGGATGTCGTTGGGCTCCTGGTCCGGCTTGTAGGGGATGCCGATGCCGCCGGACAGGTTGATGAACTTGATGTGGACTCCCGTCTCCTGGTGCAGTCGCACTGCCAGGTCAAAGAGCACCTTTGCCAGCATCGGATAGTACTCGTTCGTCACTGTGTTGCTGGCCAGGAAGGCGTGGATGCCGAACTCCTTTGCCCCCTTCTCCTTCAGGATCTTGAAGGCCTCAAAGATCTGCTCTGTCGTCATACCGTACTTGGCGTCTCCCGGGTTGTCCATGATATCGTTGCTGATCTTGAAGATCCCGCCCGGATTGTAGCGGCAGCTGATAGTCTCCGGAATGTGGCCAATGGCCTTCTCCAGGAATTCAATGTGGGTGATGTCGTCCAGATTGATGATGGCCCCCAGCTTGTCCGCAAGCTGAAAATCCTCCGCCGGCGTGTCGTTGGAGGAGAACATGATATCCTCCCCGGACACACCCATGGCGTCCGACAGCATCAGCTCCGTGTAGGAGGAGCAGTCGCAGCCGCAGCCGTAGTCCCGGAGGATCTGAATGAGGAAGGGATTGGGAGTGGCCTTCACGGCAAAATACTCCTTGTACCCTTTATTCCAGGCAAAAGCCTCCTTGAGAGCCTTTGCGTTTTCCCGGATCCCCCTCTCGTCATAGAGATGGAAGGGAGTCGGATACTCTTTTACGATCTCCTCCAGCTGTTCTTTTGTCACAAATGGTTTCTTTGTCATCACTTTTCTCCTTTCCTGTATTTCAAAAGTTCAATCTCATTTGCCAGCGCCCGCTTGTAGAGCTCCACAAAATTTCTCTGTCCGGAGTAGAGACAGGTGTTCGTGCTGTCCGGCCCCAGCTCCCCGGTGAGAGCCGACCTGGAATCCACGATGACGCCGATCTGGTTTCCTCCCTGCATATCCGGATAGACCTTTACCTGCTCTCCCGCCAAAGGGAACTCTCTGTCTGTGAGAAGGACGGTCTTCCTCCCCGATGCAGCCAGAGCCTCAAGCTCCTTCTCAAAGAGAGGCAGCTGCTCACAGGCGCACACCACATAGGCTCTCTCCCGGGCCGAGGAGAGAAGGTGCTTTACTTTATCCACGATATTGTGCTCGCCCTCGATGGTGATATAGCCCTCCTCCGCCGTCCTCCTCTCGGGGGCATTCCTCCGGAGCCACTCCTCTGTCTCCTGCAGCTTCCGGATCCTGTTGCTGCAGAATTCTTCTACATCCACAGCCACGTATTTCCGTGTATGGCCCTCCTCCATCATGCGGGCTCCTCCCTTGTCCGCCAGGGACGCCAGCCCTCCGTAGGCGTTGGACCTGGAAATCCCTGTCAGCTTGGCCGCCTCATAGCCGCTGCACTTTCCCTCGTCCAGCAGGCAATAGTACAAGGTGGCCTCCTGACGCGTGAGTCCGAATTCCATCAGTCGATCTGTGTAGGCCCCATGCTCCATAAATCCGCCTCTTTCCCGACACTTCTCTGTCACTTTAGTAGTTCTTTACAGAAACACTATAGTACGTCCGGGGCCTCTTGTCAATCCTTTTCTGTTCCGGCGCAGAAGCTGTTTCGGAATCTGGCACATCCGGCGCAAAAGGCGGGGACAGGAAAGGCTTTTTTGCGGAATAGAAAAAGCCCGGCGGCAGAACCTTTTTGTCTGCCTTCCGGGCTTCTTTTGTATTTTCCTTTTTTCAGCCGCTGCGGCTCTACTCGATGACAGCGATGCGCATCATATTGCTGGCCCCCTCACGGCCCTTGTTCGCATTGCGAGAAGGCAGCCCCGCGGTCAGCACGACCACGTCCCCTGTCTCTGCCAGCTGCTTTGCGCACACAAGCTCGATGGCGCTGGAGCAGATGTCCTCGGTGGAGTTGAACTGGATGGACTTCATGGGATACACACCCCAGTAGATCTGCATCCTGCGCAGCGTCCTCTCATCCGGTGTCACACCGATGATGGGGGTCTTCGGTTTAAATTTGGACACCACTCTGGCGGTAGCTCCCGACACGGATGGTGTAATGATGCATTTCGCGCCCAGATTGTAGGCTGTTGTGACGGAGGCATGTCCGATAGCTGTGGATATGCCCTTCATCCGGTGCTCCTCCGCCTTCTTGAGCAGTGTGTCGTAGTCCAGATGCTCCTCTGTGTTGCACACAATGTGCACCATCATCTGAAGCGCCTCCACCGGGTACTTGCCCTGGGCTGTCTCACCGGAGAGCATGACCGCGTCTGTCCCGTCGTAAACGGCGTTGGCAACGTCTGTGACCTCAGCTCTCGTGGGACGGGGATTGCGGATCATGGAGTCCAGCATCTGGGTGGCTGTGATGACCGGCTTGTAGTAGTAATTGCACTTCTGGATAATCATTTTCTGAAGGTAGGGAACCTCCTCCGCCGGGATCTCCACACCCAGGTCGCCTCTGGCCACCATGATGCCGTCCGCGCAGCGGATGATCTCATCGATATTTTTAATTCCCTCCGCATTCTCGATCTTTGCAATGATCGGGATGTAGGGAGCATTGCACTCCTTCAGGAAGGCGCGGATCTCCACGATGCACTCCGCGTTGCGGACAAAGGAAGCGGCGATAAAGTCGATCCCCTGCTCCACGCCAAAGCGCAGGTCCTCCCGGTCCTTCTCTGTGATGGCCGGCAGGCGCACCGGAACGTTGGGCACATTCACGCCCTTGCGCTCCCCCAGCTCACCGCCGTTTTCAATCCTGCAGACAATGTCCTTCTCTGACTTTGAAGTTACCTTCAGCTCGATCAGGCCGTCGTCAATGAGGATCGTGCTCCCCACAGACACATCGTCCACAAGGCCCGGGTATGAGATGGATACCCCCTTCTCATCTCCGGCCGTCACCTCTGTAGTCAGAGTGAACTTATCTCCTGTCTGGAGCTGCACCTTCTTCCCGTCCTTCAGAAGGCCGGTGCGGATCTCCGGTCCCTTTGTATCAAGAAGAATGGCAACAGGCTTATTCTCCTCCTCCCGGATCTTCTTGAGCATGTCCATTCTCATCTTCTGCTCCTGGTGATCCCCGTGGGAGAAGTTGAACCTGGCAATATCCATTCCACTTTTCACAAGCGCCCTCATAAGGCTCTCATCATTTGTATTAGGTCCCATGGTACAAATGATCTTTGTTTTTTTCATACGCATTTCTCTTTTTTCCTCCACTTCTTTACTCCTTTTTACTCATGACTCAGATATACATTCGATGTACATTCTATAAGATCGGGCTTTGCGCCCCGAAAACATCCCGGCTGTCCTTCCAGCCTTCTCTTTATCTGTATTTTCCCGCTGTTTCCATCTGCTATTTTACGTGGATATGGGAAAACAGGTGATCCTGACAGTACTCATAGTTCCCGTTGCACTTGGAGCAGTACCGGAACTCCAAAGAGGGGTCGTCCAGCTCTGTCCTGCCGCACACAGCGCAGCGGTGCCGGGCGCCGTTCGCATAGTGGTGCTCCGGGCGCATCCTCTGCCGGAACTGCCTTTTCCTCCTCTGCTGCTTCGGCGAAAACCGCCGCATATTCCTGGAGCCCAGGAAGAAGATGACAAAATTGAGGATGGATACAGCAGCCGCGATGGCGTTTGACTGGTAGACAAAGCCAAACACGCTCCCCCCGTAGGCAGGCAGAAAGGCCTGTGCAATGGTATACAGGAAATAGAGGCCGTCCAGCCATCCAAGCCACTTCGCCTTCACCGGGATCATGAAAAACAGATAGAACTGCATCTCCGGATAAATGGCCGCAAAGGCCAGGAAAAGTGACATATTCAGATACCATGTACCAAGCGGAAAGGACACGCCGGTTATAAAGTATGCCGCAAAGGCGGCGATCACATGGAAAAGCATCCCCGCGAAGAAATACAGGTTAAAACGGAACGCGCCCCAGGTGTTTTCCAGCTCTCTGCCCAGCATATAATAGAGATAGAGGGCAAAGATCATAAAGATGTAGTTGGTCTGGGGCGGCTGTATGATAAAGGTCACGATCCGCCAGATCTGTCCGTGCAGGATGGCATTTACATCCAGACAGAGATACTGATAATAGAAGGAAGGGGCAAAAAGCTGAACAACCAGTCCCACAACATATAGTATAATAATGTAATACATCAGATTATGAATGGCATATCTGCCAAATCTGCGTTCCAGTTTATCCAGCCAGCTCATAGAAAAAATACCTGCCTCCTGTCATTGTAAAAAAAAGTAAATACTGTAGTTCATTCTACCGTTTCACTATGCTTTTGTCAATTATACCACCTAAGTTTTACGGTATTTTAATATTTCTATAACATTTGTTAATTGTCTTTTAGACTATTTTGTCGTATAATGTTACAGGCTGAAAAGCCGTTTTACTTTTTAATAGGAAAGAACCCACATATTTCCAAGCGGGAGGCCTTCTCCCCATAGATTTTCAAATTGAAGATTAAGGAGTACATAATATGAGTCAACAGGAATTATTTACTTTGGGAATCGACATCGGCTCCACTACCGTGAAGATCGCTGTTCTGGACGATCAGAACGATGTCGTTTTCTCCGACTATGAGAGACACTATGCCAACATCCAGGAGACTCTCTCCGACCTTCTCGGGAGAGCCATCTATAAACTTGGCTCTATCCGCGTATCCCCCGTCATCACAGGCTCCGGCGGACTGACCCTGGCCAAGCACCTGGGCGTCCCCTTTGTCCAGGAAGTGGTAGCTGTGTCCACAGCCCTGCAGGACTACGCGCCTCAGACGGACGTGGCCATCGAGCTGGGCGGCGAGGACGCCAAGATCATCTATTTCGAGGGAGGCAGCATCGAGCAGCGCATGAACGGCGTCTGCGCCGGCGGTACAGGCTCCTTCATCGACCAGATGGCCTCTCTTCTTCAGACAGATGCCTCCGGCCTCAATGAGTACGCGAAAAACTACAAGGCCCTCTACTCTATCGCAGCCCGCTGCGGTGTGTTTGCCAAGTCTGACATCCAGCCTCTGATCAACGACGGCGCCTCCAAGGAGGATCTGGCCGCCTCCATCTTCCAGGCTGTGGTCAACCAGACCATCAGTGGGCTGGCCTGCGGAAAGCCCATCCGGGGACACGTGGCTTTCCTGGGCGGCCCCTTACATTTCCTGGACCAGCTCCGGGCAGCCTTTGTGCGCACCCTGAACCTGGACGATGAGCACACCATCGCTCCCAACCACTCCCACCTTTTTGCCGCCATCGGCTCTGCCCTGAACTCCGAAAAGGAGCCCGTGGTACCCATCCGGGAGCTGCAGGAGCGTCTGGCCAGAAGGATCCAGATGGAGTTCGAGGTGGAGAGAATGGAGCCTCTCTTTGCCTCCGAGGCGGAGTACAATGAATTCATCTCCCGCCACGCCAAGCATCAGGTTCCCGTAAAGGATCTGGCCACCTACAGAGGAAAGGCCTTCCTGGGCATTGACGCGGGATCCACCACCACAAAGGCGGCCCTTGTGGGGGAGGACGGCACGCTCCTCTACTCCTTCTACCACAACAACGAGGGAGATCCCTTAGGGACCACCATCTCCGCCATCAAGGACATCTACAGCCAGCTTCCGGAGGGTGTAGAGATCGTCCACTCCTGCTCCACCGGCTACGGGGAGGCCCTCATCAAGGCGGCCCTCATGCTGGACGAGGGGGAAGTGGAGACAGTGGCCCACTACTACGCCGCCTCCTTCTTTGAGCCGGATGTGGACTGCATCCTGGACATCGGCGGCCAGGATATGAAATGCATCAAGATCAAGAACCAGACCGTGGACAGCGTGCAGCTCAACGAGGCCTGCTCCTCAGGCTGCGGTTCCTTCATCGAGACCTTTGCGAAATCCCTCAACTACACAGTGGAGGATTTTGCCCAGGAGGCTCTCTTTGCCCACAACCCCATCGATCTGGGAACCCGCTGTACTGTGTTCATGAACTCCAAGGTCAAGCAGGCCCAAAAGGAGGGCGCGGAGGTCTCCGACATCTCCGCCGGCCTGGCCTACTCTGTCATAAAGAACGCTCTTTTCAAGGTGATCAAGGTGTCCGATGCCTCTGAGCTTGGAAAGCACATTGTGGTGCAGGGAGGAACCTTCTACAACAACGCCGTGCTCCGCAGCTTTGAGAAGATCGCGAACTGCGAGGCCATCCGCCCCGACATCGCCGGCATCATGGGCGCCTTCGGCGCTGCCCTGATCGCAAGGGAACGGTATGTGGACTGCGAGGGCACTACCATGCTCTCCATCGAGGACATCGAGAGCCTGGAGTACCGCACTACCATGACCAAGTGCAAGGGCTGTACAAACAACTGCCGTCTGACGATCAACCACTTCAGCGGCGGCAGAAAATTTGTCACAGGCAACCGCTGCGAGAAGGGTCTGGGAAAGGAGAAGACAAAGAACAATCTTCCCAACCTGTTCGAGTACAAGAGCCAGCGCTATTTCGGGTACATCCCTCTCGCCGAGGAGGACGCAAAGAGGGGCGTCATCGGTATCCCCAGGGTGCTGAACATGTACGACAACTATCCCTTCTGGTTCACATTTTTCACAGCTCTTGGCTTCCGGGTGGTGCTCTCACCGGCCTCCACAAGGAAGATCTACGAGCTTGGAATTGAGTCCATCCCCAGCGAGTCCGAGTGCTATCCGGCCAAGCTGGCCCACGGCCACGTGCAGTGGCTGATAAACCAGGGCGTACAGCACATCTTCTACCCCTCCGTCCCCTACGAGCGGAACGAGTTTGAAGAGGCCAACAACCACTACAACTGCCCCATCGTCACCTCCTACCCGGAGAACATCAAGAACAACATGGATCCCATCGTGAACGGGGAGGTGGACTTTATCCACCCCTTCCTCTCCTTCGCAAGCGAGGAGACACTGTCCTCCCGCCTCATCGAGGAGCTGGGCGAAAAGTTCTCCATCACGTCATCGGAGATCAAGGAGGCGGTCCACAAGGCCTGGATCGAGCTGGAGGAGTGCCGGAACGACATGCGCAAAAAGGGCGAGGAGACAGTGGCTTTCCTGGACAAGACAGGAAACCGGGGCATTGTCCTGGCCGGTCGCCCCTACCACATTGACCCGGAGGTCAACCACGGCATACCGGAGCTTATCAATTCCTACAACATCGCGGTCCTGACAGAGGACTCTGTCTCCCACCTGCACCAGGTGGAGCGCCCCTTAAATGTCATGGATCAGTGGATGTACCACTCCCGCCTCTACGCGGCGGCAAACTTTGTGAAGACAAAGGATAACCTGGATCTCATCCAGCTCAATTCTTTCGGCTGCGGTCTGGACGCGGTCACCACAGACCAGGTGGCTGATATCCTGACCGGATCTGACAAGATCTACACATCCCTGAAGATCGACGAGGTCAACAACCTGGGAGCCGCAAGGATCCGTATCCGCTCTCTCCTGGCGGCCATCCGCGTGCGGGAGCAGAGAAACCAGAAGAGGGAGATCCACTCCTCCGCCATCACAAAGGTGCCCTTTACAAAGGAGATGCGAAAGGACTACACCATCCTCTGTCCCCAGATGTCTCCTATCCACTTCGAGCTGCTGGAGCCCGCATTCAACGCCTCCGGCTACCACGTGGAGGTGCTGCCAAACGACAACAAGCAGGCCGTGGACGTGGGACTCAAGTATGTTAATAACGACGCCTGCTATCCCTCTCTGATGGTAGTGGGACAGATCATGGAGGCCATCCTGTCCGGCAAATACGATACGGACAAGATCGCCGTTATCATCAGCCAGACCGGCGGCGGCTGCCGGGCCTCCAACTACATCGGCTTCATCCGCCGGGCCCTGAAGAAAGCGGGCTATGAGCACATCCCCGTGATCTCCATCAACTTAAGCGGTCTGGAGGGCAACCCGGGCTTTAAGATCACGCCCATGCTGGCGCTGCGGGGCATTTACGCCGCCGTGTTCGGCGATATCTTCATGAAGTGCGTGTACCGGCTGCGGCCCTACGAGGCTGTACCGGGCTCCGTGGAGGCCATGCACCGGAAATGGGTGAAGGTGTGCTCCGACTTTGTATCCCAGGGCTATCCTTCCAGGCGGAAATTCAAGAAGCTCTGCCGGGATATTATCCAGGATTTCGACAACAACATCGAGCTGCTGGATGTGAAGAAGCCCCGCGTCGGCGTGGTAGGCGAGATCCTCGTCAAGTTCCTGCCGGCAGCCAACAACCATCTGGTAGATCTGCTGGAGAGCGAGGGAGCGGAGGCCGTTGTGCCGGATCTCCTTGATTTCCTCCTCTACTGCTTCTACAACCAGAACTTCAAGGTGGAGAAGCTGGGCTTTGCCAAGTCAAAGGCCATTGTGGCAAACCTGGGCATCAAGGCTCTGGAGTGGTTCCGCTCTCCGGCCAGCAAGGCCTTTAAGGAGAGCAAGCACTTCGATCCGCCGGCTGACATTCACGACCTGGGCCGGATGGCTTCGGAGATCGTGTCGCTCGGCAACCAGACCGGCGAGGGCTGGTTCCTGACCGGCGAGATGCTGGAGCTGATCCACAGCGGCGCCACCAACATCGTCTGCACGCAGCCATTTGCCTGCCTTCCCAACCACGTAGTTGGGAAGGGCGTCATCAAGGAGCTGCGCCGCAGATATCCTCTGGCGAACATCGTGGCCATCGACTACGACCCGGGTGCCAGCGAAGTCAACCAGCTGAACCGCATCAAGCTGATGCTCTCCACTGCCAACAAAAATCTGGAGAAGGCAGAGGGAGAAGAGGAAGAAATCGCTGGATAAAAAGTAGAAATACAAAAAATACAGATAAATAATAAAATCCCCGGCAGAGCTTTCTGCCGGGGATTTTCACTTTCTTTATTGTTGTCATGCTGTTCTCTATTTTACGATCAGAGACTTTCCTGTCATCTCTTTTGGCTGTTCCATTCCCATCAGCTCGATCAGTGTGGGAGCGATATCTGCCAGGCAGCCGCCCTCTCTCAGCTTGTAGGAGGGATCTGCGTTGACAAGGATGAAAGGAACCGGATTGGTAGTGTGAGCTGTGAAGGGCTCTCCTGTCTCCTCGTCGATGAGCTGCTCCGCGTTTCCGTGATCCGCGCAGATGAACATCTGGCCATCCACCTCTTTGATGGCATCCACGGCCCTGCCCACGCACTCGTCCACAGCCTCGATGGCCTTGATGGCAGCCGCCTCAACACCTGTGTGGCCCACCATATCCAGGTTGGCAAAGTTGATGATGATGACATCGTATTTGCCGGACTTGATGGCCTCCACCAGCTTGTCGCACACCTCGTAGGCGCTCATCTCCGGCTTCAGGTCATAGGTAGCCACCTTCGGGGATTTCACAAGGATGCGGTCCTCGCCCTCGTTTGGCTCCTCCACGCCGCCGTTAAAGAAGAAGGTCACGTGAGCGTACTTCTCTGTCTCGGCGATGCGGGCCTGCTTCAGTCCGTTGGCAGCCAGGAACTCTCCAAAGGTGTTGGTGATCTCCTCCTTCACAAAGGCCACCAGCTTGTTCTGGATCGTCACATCATAGTCGGTGAAGCACACGAATGTGGTCTTTACGCGCTCTCCTCTGTCAAAGCCTGTGAACTCGTCATCGCAGAAGGTCCTTGTGATCTCCCTTGCGCGGTCCGGGCGGAAGTTGAAGAAGATAATGGAGTCGCCATCCTTTACTGTGGCTGTGGGAGCTCCATTCTTCACGATGACAGTGGGCAGAACGAACTCGTCTGTGGTCTCCTTGTCATAGGATGTCTGGATGCCCTCGGGCCCGGATACGGCCTGCTCGCCCTCACCGTATACGAGGGCTCTGTATGCCTTCTCCACACGATCCCAGCGGTTGTCCCTGTCCATGGCATAGTAGCGTCCCATGACAGTGGCTACCTCTCCGACGCCGATCTCCTTCATCTTTGCCTCCAGCTCCTCCACGTAGCCCTTTCCGGACTCCGGCGGCGTGTCACGGCCGTCCAGGAAGCAGTGTACGTACACCTTCTCAATGCCCTGACGCTTTGCCAGCTCCAGAAGTCCGTAGATGTGAGTGTTGTGGCTGTGCACGCCTCCGTCGGACACAAGGCCCATCAGGTGGAGCGCGGAGCCATTTTTCTTCACATTCTCGCAGGCGCAAAGAAGCGCCTTGTTCTCAAAGAAATCGCCGTCCTGGATGGCCTTTGTGATCTTTGTCAGATCCTGGTAAACGATGCGGCCGGCTCCCATATTCAGATGCCCTACCTCAGAGTTTCCCATCTGTCCCTCGGGAAGTCCGACGGCCATACCGCTGGCATTTCCCTTCACAAAGGGGCACTCAGCCATCAGCTTGTCCATGACAGGAGTCTTTCCCTCTGCCACCGCGTTTCCTTCCACTTTATCTCTCAGGCCATAGCCGTCTAAAATCATAAGCACTGTTGGTCTCTTACTCATTTTCAATCTCCCTACTTTCCTCTTGTTTTAGTTTATCATTTCTGATCCTGACGCCGGATGCCTTCCATCCAGCGGTATGCCAGCTCCGTCCAGCACTGGCACTCCTCCTGGACTCCGCTGCCGTCAGGCCTTCTGGAGAGCTCGTCCGCCGCTCCCAGCCCGTGTATCCCCTCCTGGAAAATGTGGAGCTCCGTTCTCACCCCGAAGCGGTGAAGGGCCCCGGCCATCAGAAGAGAATTCTCCACCGGCACGGTGGCGTCCGCAAAGGTGTGCCACAGGAAACAGGGCGGCATATGCTCTGTCACCCTCTCCTCCAGGGAAAGGCTGTCCTTCTTCTCCTCACAGGCTTCCCCAAGAAGAGCCCGGAAGCTCCCCTGGTGGGCCACCCCCTCTTTTGAAGAGATGACGGGGTAACAGAGAAGAAGACCGGCAGGTCTTAAGAGCTCCGCCTTTACGTGGAGCTGCTCCGCCAGAAAGGACTCCTGCCAAATGACGCCCAGACAGCCGGCCAGATGCCCTCCCGCCGAGCAGCCCTGGACAAAGATCTGCTTCTCGTCCACCTTCCAGTTTTCCGCGTTTTCATGGATCAGAGACATGGTCCTTCCAAGCTCCAGAAGCGCTGCCGGGAACACAGCCGGGGCCGTGGAGTACCGCAGGATCGCCACATGGTATCCCTTTCCCAGGAAATACATGGCAATGGGCTCCCCCTCCCGGAAGCTGGTCCTCTCATATCCCCCGCCTGGACAGAGGATCACAAGAGGCCTTTTCTGTATGAAGAGCTTTTCTCCCGGCGTATCCAGGATGTAGAACACCACATGGGCGTCCGGAAGGGAACCCTCCTCCTTCAGTTTTACAGTTTCCAGTATCATATCCAGCCTCCTTAGCTCTTCCGAAAGCTGCCCAGGGGCTGCTTTCTTTTGCATGTATAGAACCAAAATCCCGCAGGGCCTGGTATTTCAAGTCCCCTGCGGGTCAACCTCATGTTTTATTTGTAGTTTACGATCTTGCCGAAGTCAGCTTTCAGAGAAGCGCCGCCCACAAGTCCGCCGTCGATGTCAGCCTGGGCAAACAGCTCAGCCGCGTTGCCGGCGTTGACAGATCCGCCGTACTGGATACGGATGGCCTCTGCTGTGGCCTCGTCGTAGATCTCAGCGATACATGCCCGGATGCCTGCACACACTTCCTCTGCCTGCTCTGTTGTGGCTGTCTTGCCTGTTCCGATCGCCCAGATAGGCTCGTAGGCGATGACTGCTGTCTTTGCCTGGTCAGCTGTCACGTTCTGGAAGCCAACCTTTACCTGCTGGCGGATGAAGTCCATAGTCACGCCCTGCTCTCTCTGCTCCAGAGTCTCGCCGCAGCACATGATCGGTGTGATGCCGTGCTCAAATGCCTTCAGCACCTTCTTGTTTACATCTTCGTTTGTCTCGCCGAAGTAATCTCTTCTCTCGGAATGTCCGAGAACAACGTATTTCACGCCTGCGTCTGTGAGCATGGCCGGGGAGATCTCGCCTGTGTAGGCTCCGCTCTCTTCAAAGTACATGTTCTCAGCGCCAACCTGGATGTTTGTTCCCTTGCAAGCCTCTACAACAGGAATAATGTCGATAGCCGGCACGCAGAAGACAACGTCCGCGTCCTCTGTGGCTACCAGTGGCTTCAGCTCCTCTACCAGAGCAACAGCCTCGCTGGGAGTCTTGTTCATTTTCCAGTTACCTGCAATAATTTTTCTTCTTGCCATTGTTATTTTCACTCTTTTCTTTATTTCTTTTAAATTTTTAGTGGGGTGGTCACCTTACTAAGTGCGCACTAGAATTCGCCCGGCGTCCTCCGGACTTGGGCTCATTAAGGGGGGTGGGATGTTCACCTTACTAAGCTCGGACTTCGCCCCTGCGGGGCTTGTCCTCGCTAAGTGCGGTGAACTAAGTGCGCACTAGAATTCGCCCGGCGTCCTTCGGACTTGGGCTCATTAAGTGCTTACTTATCGTTAGCAGCGGCTACGCCTGGGAGCTCTTTGCCCTCCAGGAACTCGAGGGAAGCGCCGCCGCCTGTGGAGATGTGTGTCATCTTGTCGCCGTAGCCGAGCTGGTTTACAGCCGCTGCGGAGTCGCCGCCGCCGATGATGGTCACTGCATCTGTCTCAGCAAGCGCCTTTGCCACTGCCTCTGTGCCGTGTGCAAAGTTAGGCATCTCAAAGCATCCCATAGGTCCGTTCCAGACAACTGTCTTTGCATCCTTCACAGCGTCAGCAAAGATCTTCTCTGTCTCCGGTCCGATGTCCATGCCTTCCCATCCGTCCGGGATCTCCCCTGTGGGCACAATCCTGATGTTGGCATCGTTGGAGAACTCATCTCCGATCCTGTTGTCTACGGGAAGAAGCAGCTTCACGCCCTTCTCCTTGGCCTTCTTCAGCATGTTGGAAGCATAGTCAAGGTAATCATCCTCGCAGAGGGATGTACCGATCTTTCCTCCCTGGGATTTTGCGAATGTGTAGGCCATGCCACCGCCGATGATCAATGTGTCCACCTTGTCAAGCAGGTTCTCAATCACGGAGATCTTGCTGGAAACCTTTGCTCCTCCAAGGATGGCTACGAAAGGTCTTGTCGGATTGTTGACCGCATTGCCGAGGAAATCGATCTCTTTCTGCATCAGATATCCAACAACCGCTGTGTCCACATATTTTGTCACGCCCACGTTGGAGCAGTGCGCTCTGTGAGCTGTTCCAAAGGCATCGTTTACAAACACGTCGCAAAGGGAAGCCAGGTCCTTGGAGAAGGCGTCCTCGTTCTTTGTCTCCTCCGCTCTGTAACGCGTATTCTCGAGGAGGATCACATCTCCGTCCTTCATAGCCTCCACAGCGGCTCTTGCGTTAGGTCCTACCACCTCAGGATCGGCGGCGAATTTCACTTCCTGTCCGAGCAGCTCGGAAAGGCGCTTCGCAACAGGCGCTAAAGAGAGCTCCGGCACGGGTTTTCCCTTTGGCTTTCCAAGATGAGAGCAGAGGATTACCTTCCCCCCGTCAGCGATCAGCTTCTTGATGGTGGGAAGAGCCGCAACAAGACGGTTCTCATCTGTGATCTTTCCGTCAATGAGAGGTACGTTGAAATCGCATCTCACAAGGACTCTTTTTCCTTTTACATTGATATCGTCTACTGATTTTTTGTTAAGCATGCTACTGCCTCCTTATGAACCTTATAAATGTTGGTCACGCTCATGCCAGGCGGGCCTTCTCCCTCCCGGCAGGGCATCTCATAAAAAAGGGTCCGGTCCACTGAAGACCGGACCCTTTCGTGAGTCTGAATTATGCTAATTCTGCGAAGTATTTGATTGTTCTTACCATCTGGCTTGTGTATGAGTTCTCATTGTCATACCAGGAAACAACCTGAACCTCTGTTGTTCCGTTGTCAAGCGGCAGAACCATTGTCTGTGTTGCATCGAACAGAGAACCATATCTCATTCCTACGATATCGCTGGATACGATCTCATCTGTGTTGTATCCGAAGGACTCGTTGGAAGCAGCCTTCATTGCAGCGTTGATCTGATCAACTGTCACATTGCCCTCAACAACTGCTGTCAGGATTGTTGTGGATCCTGTCGGAGTCGGAACACGCTGTGCGGAACCGATCAGCTTGCCGTTCAGCTCAGGGATAACAAGGCCGATAGCCTTAGCAGCTCCTGTGCTGTTGGGAACGATGTTGCATGCAGCGGCACGTGATCTTCTCAGATCGCCTTTTCTCTGCGGTCCGTCCAGTGTCATCTGATCGCCTGTGTAAGCGTGGATTGTGCACATGATACCGGATTTGATCGGTGCGCAGTCGTTCAGAGCCTTTGCCATAGGTGCAAGGCAGTTTGTTGTACAGGAAGCGGCAGAGATAACTGTATCCTCCGGCTTCAGTGTCTCATGGTTAACGTTATATACGATAGTCGGCAGATCGTTTCCTGCTGGTGCGGAAATAACAACCTTTCTAGCGCCTGCTTTGATGTGAGCAGAAGCTTTCTCTTTGGATGTATAGAAGCCTGTACACTCCAGGACAACATCTACGCCGATCTCGCCCCAGGGAAGCTCCTCTGCGTTAGCCTTTGCATAGATTTTGATTTCCTTTCCATCTACGATGATGGAATCCTCTGTAGCCTCTACCTTATCAGCCAGAGCGTATTTGCCCTGAGAAGAATCGTATTTTAACAGGTGAGCTAACATTTTCGGGCTTGTCAGGTCGTTGATGGCAACTACCTCATATCCCTCAGCTCCAAACATCTGTCTGAAAGCAAGACGTCCGATACGTCCAAATCCGTTGATTGCTACTTTTACTGCCATGATTACATTCCTCCTAAAGTCTATTTACTGTTTCACAGCTCTTGTCGTCCTTCAACTTTGTTAAAGAACTCTCAACCACTACCAATTGTACTAAATCTCATACAAAAATTCAAGAGCATTTTCCAATTTTATGTAAGGAGTTTGAAAACAGGCTTTCTCCCCTTAAATTCAGTGTAATACCGAAAACCGCAGGACTTTAAAATGTCATCCGCCTTTTCAAAATCCCAGGCAATGTGCTCCGGCCTGTGTCCGTCGGCCCCCACGGTGATGATCTCGCCTCCCAGCTCCCGGTAGCGCCGCAGGATGTCCGGATGGGGATGGGCAAAGGGAAGGCCGTACTTGAGCCCGGCCATGTTCAGTTCAATGCCCTTTCCCCGCTCGATGACCGCCCGCAGAATGGCGTCGATCTCGTCGGCGTATTTCTGGTAAGAGTAGTCCGCCGCGCCGTTCTTCCCGTAGCGCACCACGTAGTCGATGTGGCCCAGCACGTCAAAGTCCGGCGTATTTTTTATATCCTCCAGCATTTCCCGGAAGGCGCTTCTGTACACCTCCTCATCGGTGCGTCCCTCAAACACAGTTCCCAGCGCCGGGTCGTCCCCGTCCACCACATGGAGGGAGCCAATGACAAAATCAAAGGGATATTTCCTGGTAAACTCTGTAAAAAATCCGCCCAGATGAGGCTGCATGCCCAGCTCCACACCGATACGGATGTCGATCCTTCCTCTGTACTCCTCCTGAAGCGGACGCAGGGTCCGGAAATAGTCGTCCGCGTCAAAGATGCTCTCGTCCCCCCAGCCCATGTAGTCCTTGTCGTAGTGATCGGTAAAACAGATGACCTCCAGGCCCTTGGCGATGGCCCCCTCGATCATCTCCCTTGGCTCCGCCTCTGAGTCGTGGGAAAAGGATGTGTGCATGTGTACGTCTGCCCTCATTATCTTACCCTTCTTTCCTTCTTATTTTGCCTGTTATCCCCGCCCCAGGCCAGGCCGGGCTAGGGCCTGCTGCCTGTGATAGTCCCTCCTCCGAGGACGTACTCCCCGTCGTAGAGAACCACCGCCTGTCCCGGCGTGATGGCCCGCACAGGCTCGTCAAAGGTGCACAGGATCTGGTCGTCGCCTGTCTTCTCCACCTGGCACCAGGCTCCCCTGTGATTGTACCGGATCTTGGCGAAAAGCCGCCTGGGCTCCGGCAGGTCGGAAACGGACATAAAGTTGATGTGATCCGCCGTCACGTACCTGGACATGGACTCCTCGCCCGTGCCCACCACCACCTCGTTGGTGTCGGGGCGGATCTCCAGCACAAAGACCGGGCGTCCAAGAGCCAGTCCCAGCCCTTTCCTCTGCCCCACAGTATAGTGTATGATGCCTTTGTGCCTCCCTACCACTGTCCCGTCCGAGAGAACAAAATTCCCCTCCGGGAACTTGTGACAGACGGTTCTCTCGATAAAGGAGGCGTAGTCCCCGTCAGGCACAAAGCAGATATCCTGGCTGTCCGGCTTGGATGCCACGGGAAGCTGCAGATTAAGGGCCATCTGCCGGATCTCCTCCTTCGCGTAGGCCCCCACCGGCATCAGCGTCCTCGCAAGCTGCTCCTGGGTGAGATTGTAGAGGGCGTAGGTCTGATCCTTCCTGGCTGTGGCGGAGGTCCGAAGGGACCAACGGCCCCCCGGCAGCTGCTCCACCCGGGCATAGTGTCCGGTGGCAATATAGTCCGCCCCGATATCCAGGCTCCTCTTTAAGAGGGACTCCCACTTCACGTACCGGTTGCACGCAATACAGGGGTTGGGGGTCCTGCCGCAAACGTACTCGCCCACAAAATAGTCGATGACGCTGCGCCGGAACTGATCCTTAAAATTCATCACATAGTAGGGGATCTCAAGTCTTGCGGCCACCCTCCTGGCATCGTCCACGGCGCTTAAGCCGCAGCAGCCCCCGTTCTCCTCCTGGACTGCCTCCTCCTCGTCCTGCCAGATCTGCATGGTCACGCCGATCACGTCATATCCCTGTTCTTTTAAAAGCCAGGCCGCCACGGAGGAGTCCACTCCCCCGGACATGCCGACCACAACCTTCTTCTTCTCCATTGTCTTTATCCTTCCGGATCAATACTCCTCTTCTTCCTCTTCCTCGCCCTCGTGGATGTCAGACTTGGGCTTTTCCAGTCCCTCGATCTTGATGCCGTTCTTCTGGGCGTAATCCCAGAGAGCCGCATGGATGGCCTCCTCTGCCAGAAGCGAGCAGTGTACCTTCACCGGCGGAAGTCCGTCCAGGGCCTCCATCACCGCCTTGTTGGTGACCTCCATGGCCTCCTTTATGTTCTTGCCCTTCACCAGCTCTGTGGCCATGCTGCTGGTGGCCACCGCGGCACCACAGCCAAAGGTCTTGAACTTCACGTCCCGGATGATCTGGTTCTCGTCAATGTCCAGATAAATCCTCATGATGTCCCCGCACTTTGCATTTCCCACTGTTCCCACGCCGCTGGCGTTCTCTATCTCTCCCATATTCCTGGGATGCTGAAAATGATCCATTACCTTTTCTGTGTACATGTTTATTCCTCCTTAATATGCCGCCCCGCCGGGCGGCTGTTCTTCTGTTTTTACAGGCTGTTCTTCTTTACAAAATCCTCGTAGAGAGGAGACATCTCCCGCAGCCGGGCCACGATCTCCTTCAGGCTGTCCACCACGTAGTCAATATCCTCCCTTGTGGTCTCCTCGCCAAGCGTCAGGCGCAGGGAGCCGTGAGCGATCTCGTGGGGCAGGCCGATGGCCAGCAGCACGTGGGAGGGATCCAGGGAGCCTGATGTGCAGGCCGAGCCGCTGGAAGCGCAGATGCCCTTCATGTCCAGCATGATGAGAAGGGACTCTCCCTCAATGAACTCAAAGCTGAAGTTGGCGTTGTTGGGCAGTCTGTCCACCGGGTCTCCGTTGAGACGGCAATAGGGAATTTCCTCCAGCACCCGACCGATAAGGTAGTCCCGAAGCTCGATCTCCTTTGCGGACCTCTCTGTCATGGTGGCAACGGCTCTCTCCACCGCCTTGCCAAGGCCGATGATGCCGGGTACATTCTCTGTGCCTGCCCGGCGCTTTCTCTCCTGTGCGCCGCCGTGAATAAAGGAGCGGATCTTCACGCCCTTGCGGATGTAGAGGAAGCCGATCCCCTTCGGCCCGTTCAGCTTGTGGCCGCTGGCGCTGAGCATGTCAATGCCAAGCTCGTCCACGTCGATGGGCACCTGCCCGAAGGCCTGCACCGCGTCTGTGTGGAAAAGGACTCCGTGCTCATGGGCGATCCGGCCGATCTCTTTGATAGGCTCGATGGTGCCGATCTCATTGTTAGCGAACATGACGGAGATGAGGATGGTGTCCGGACGGATGGCCGCCTCCACCTCCTCCGGCCTCACAAGGCCGTTCTCATCCACGTCCAGATAGGTCACCTCAAAGCCTCTCCCCTCCAGGTACTCTCCTGTGTGAAGGATGGCATGGTGCTCGATCTTTGTGGTAATGAGGTGTTTTCCCTTTGAGGCGTAGGCCTCGGCTGTTGCCTTCAGGGCCCAGTTGTCGCTCTCCGTGCCGCCTGCTGTGAAATAGATCTCATTGGTCTTTGCTCCCAGCGCCCGGGCGATGATCTCCCTCTGCCCTGTCACCGCGTCCTTGTTCTTTGAAGCAAAGCTGTAGACGCTGGACGGATTTCCGTAGTTTTCGCTGAAATAGGGGAGCATGGCCTCCACTACCTCAGGGGCTGTCTTTGTTGTCGCCGCGTTATCCAGATAAATCAGTCTGTCCATCTTGTATCCTCCTGCCTTGTATTTCATTTTGTTTTTTGTTCTCTTTTTCCAGGTCTATCTCCGGCTGCAGGCCTTTTCTTTCTCCTCTTCCTCAGGCCGCAGCTGTCTGCTCTTTTCTGCCAGGGTATCCAGCATGATCCCGTTGACCGTGTCGTTGATGCTGTCGTTGATCTTCTTCCACACGTACTTGGTGACACAGCTGTCCGCTGCCTGGCAGCCCTCATCCGGGTGGTAGGCCGCGCACTCGGCGGGCTCCAGCTTTCCCTCCAGGGCCCTGAGCACATCCCCCACGGAGATCTGTCCGGCCGGGCGGGCCAGCACGTATCCCCCCGCGGCTCCCCGGATGCTCTTTACGAGACCGGCTTTTTTCAGGAGAGCCATGAGCTGCTCCAGATATCCCTCGGAGATGTCCTCCCGGGAGGAGATGCTGCTGATGGAGACCGGTTCGCTCTCACTGAACCTGGCCAGATCCACAATAGCCCCCAGGCCGTACCTCCCTTTTGTGGATAGCTTCATTGTCCTCACCCTCCTTTTTAATTCCTAGTATTTTACTTGGAATTCCTGTTAGTAGGATAGCACCGGCCTGTCTGTCTGTCAAGCACCTTTCCTCATTTTTTGCATCCGGACGTCCGCATATACTCCCATTTTTCTGAATATGCTGTAATAAAAATGTTCCGGAGTCTGCCATGATACAGAAAAATACGATCATAAAGGGGGCCTTTGTCCTGACCCTGGCCGGAGTCGTCACCCGCCTGATGGGCTTTTTTTACCGGATCTTTTTAAGCCGCGCCTTCGGGGAGGAGAGCGTGGGCCTCTACCAGCTGGCCTTCCCGATCTACGCCCTCTGTTTCTCCTTCTGCGCCGCCGGCATAGAGACAGCCATCGCCCGCAGCACCGCCGCCAGCCGCTCCCTGAAGGATCCGGGCCGCACAAAGGCCGCTCTGTACAGCGGCTTCACCCTGTCCCTCCTCCTTGCCTTTGCCCTCATGCTCTTCATCCAGAAGGAGGCGGACTACCTCTCCTGCCGCTTTCTGGGTGAGCCCCGGTGCGCCCCTCTCCTTGTAATTCTCTCCCTGGCCCTCCCCTTCTCGGTGATGCACAGCTGCATCTACGGCTACTATATCGGCCAGAAGCGCACAAAGCTCCCCGCCCTGTCCCAGCTCCTTGAACAGACCGTGCGGGTAGGGGCTGTGGTCTTTCTGTACTGGTTTTTCATGGACCGCTCCGTCCACACCGGGATCGCCCTGGCAGCCGCCGGCATCGTGGCCGGGGAGGCGGCCGCCGCCCTGTACTGCCTGGGAAATCTGTGCAAAGCCGGGGACATGGCCTCCCCGGGGCGCCTGCCCCTTGGGGCATACAAAAAGGGACTGGGGGAGATCCTCTCCCTGGCAGTCCCTCTCACCGGCAGCCGTGTGCTCCTCAATATCCTGCAGAGCGTGGAGGCCGTCTCCATCCCTGTAAAGCTTCAGGCCTTCGGCCTTAGCGCCGGGGAGTCCTTAAGCACCTACGGCGTCCTGACGGGCATGGCCCTCCCCTGCGTCCTCTTTCCCTCCGCCATGACAAACTCCATCGCCACTATGCTGCTGCCCACAGTGGCGGAGATCCAGGTCACCGGGGATGTCCCGGCTATGAAGCGAGTCATAAAGAAGGTCTTCTTCTGCTGCTTTTCCCTGGGGCTCCTCTTCTGCCTGGCCCTTGTAGTGACGGGAAATTTCATAGGCAGGCTCCTCTTTCACAGCGCCGCCGCGGGACACTTCATCATCACCCTGGCCTGGATGTGCCCCTTTCTCTACACAAACGGGTGCCTCCTTGGCATCCTGAACGGCCTGGGGAAAACCAATATTTCCTTTGCCGTAAATGTGACGGGGCTCCTCCTTCGCATCGGCAGTGTGTTCCTCCTCATTCCCCTCTTCGGCATCCAGGGGTATCTGTGGGGGCTGCTGGCCAGCCAGGCCACCGTCTTCGCCCTCTGCCTGGCCTACCTGCGCTTTTTCTTCTTCACGCTGTAGCCAAAGCTGCCCCGCTTCTTTCCAAGCTCCATATACTCCCCGTGGGAGTAGGCTACAAGACCTGCGTCATTCAGATGAAACCGTCCGGCCTCGTCCATGTAGGCTGTGTCCGCCTGCACAGCCTCCACCCGGGCCAGGAACATGTGGTGGCTCCCCAGCTCCTTCACCTCCGTCACCCGGCACTCGATGTTGACAGGGGACTCCTCTATGACCGGGGCAAAGGCAAGCTTAGCGGCCTTTCCCGGCGTCAGGTGCATCTCCTTCCATTTATCCACGTCCCTGCCGGATCTGACGCCGCACCAGTCCGCCGCCCGGAGCAGCTTTTCTGTGGTCAGGTTGATGACAAATTCTCCGCTCCTACGGATGATGTCATAGCTGTACCTCTGGGGCCGGACAGAGATGTAGACCATGGCAGGGTTAGTGCAGACCGTTCCCGTCCAGGCCACAGTGATGATATTGGTCCTTCCCTCCTGGTCCCCGCAGCTTGCCATCACTGCGGGCAGGGGATAGAGCATATTGCCCGGTTTCCATATCTCTTTTGCCATACCTCTCTCCTCCTTACTGCTGCAGCGCGCTCACCAGCGCCGGGATGAGCTGCTTCTTTCTGGACACGACTCCCTTCAGGAGGACAGGGTCCATATCCTCCGGCAGCTCAAAGGCCTCCAGCACAGTCTCCCGCGCCCCTGCCCCGGAGCAGAGAAGCTCTGTGGACTCGTGAAGGATATGGGTGAGCATGAAGTAGACCATGTTCAGCTTGTGCTCCTCCCGGGCCTGATCCAGATAGGGGAGCAGCTTCTCCCTGATATCCTCCAGCTCATCGCTGCTCATGGAGTTGATCTGCCCCACGCCGAACACTGTGTCGCCCACTGTGAACTGCTTGAAGTCCTGGAAGCAGATTTCCTTTGCGCTCTTGCCCTTCAGGTTGCTGCCTGCGTTGAACATCTCCGCGGCCAGATCCTCCAGGACGACCCCCGCCGTTTCGGCCAGCTTATTTGCGGTCCTTCTGTCCATCTCGGTACAGGTGGGGGAGCGGAAAAGGAGGGTGTCCGAGATGATGGCCGCGCAGAGGAGCCCTGCCGTCGTCGGCGGGATCTCCACGCCGTACTCCTCGTACATCTGGGTGACGATGGTGGCCGTGCAGCCCACAGGCTGGTTGCGGAAGAACACCGGCCCCATGGTCTCAATGCTCCCGATCCTGTGATGGTCGATGATCTCCAGGATGTCCGCCTCCTCGATGCCGTCCACAGCCTGGGACTTCTCGTTGTGATCCACAAGGATGACCTGCTTCTTCCTGGCGTCCAGGAAGCGCCGCCTGGAGATAAAGCCCTTGAAGTTGCCGTGCCGGTCCAGAATGGGGAAATCGCGGAATTTTTTCTTCGTCATCTCCTCCTTGATGTTGTCCACATAGTCGTCCATGTGGAACACGGTCAGGGGGCCCTTGCTCATGAAATACTTCACCGGGATGCTCTGGTTAATGAGCCTTGCCGCGGTAAAGGTGTCGTGAGGCGTCTTGATGACCACGATGCTCTGCTCCTCCGCCTTCTGGATCAGCTCCTCGGAGATCTCCGCCCCATGGCAGACTACCAGACAGCTGGCGTTGATGTCCACAGCGCAGGCCTGGGACTCGTACCTGTTTCCCAGGATCACCAGGTCGTCCTTCTCTATGAACTCGGCCATTCTGTCCGTGGTGGAAGCCCCCACAGCCACTTTTCCCTTCACAAAACAGCCGTGCTCATTTCCTGTGACGATCTCCCCGTCCAGGGTGCGCACAATATTGCGGTACTGGGTCCTGGCCTTTGCCAGGATGGTGTTGTCGTACACGTCCATGTAGGATTTCGCGATGTCCCCGGTGGAGATCAGCCCCACCAGCTCCCCGTCCTTCAGCACCGGAAGGGTCTTGACAGACTGGGTTTTCATCAGCTCCCACGCCTCCTTGATGGACACGCCCGGGGCCACCCCGGTGATCTTGTGGATGTCCAGGTCCTTCACCTGGAGCTTCACATCCTGGAGAAGCCTCGGAGCGTCCACCTTGAACCTGCGCAGCACGTACTGTGTCTCCTCATTGATCTGGCCAGCCCGCTTTGCCACAAACTCCTTCCCCGTGACTTCCTTCTTCAGCCCGGCATATGCAATGGCAGAGCAGATGGAATCCGTGTCCGGATTTTTGTGCCCTACAACATAAACTTTTCTCATATCTTCAACTCCCTGCTTGTATCTTTTCCAAATTTTTGATCTGTAAAATAAGCTTGCCATTTTTTCCACTTCCAGTCAACTAAAAATTCCCGGATACTTTGCTTTTTTCTTTGAACAAAGTCCCCTTTTCGTGATATACTGTTACTAGTATGTGGAAACACATAAATACGGTTATGAGAAAGGACTAACAAAATGAGCGAAGAATTATTACAAGAGGAAAACAAACCGGAAGAGACAATGGCTGACTACGAGGAGCATCTTGACGATGCCAATCCGTGGAACGTGGTACAGCGCTACATGGAGAACAAGACTACCCTTCCGGTAAAGGTGGAGGGGATCGTGAACGGAGGCGCCATCGCCATGGTGGAAGGCCTGCGCGGATTTATCCCCGCATCCAGGTTATCCTTATCCTATATCGAGGATCTGGAGACATATCTTTTAAAGGACATCGAGGTCCGGGTCATCGAAGTCAACCAGGCTGAGAACCGCCTTATCCTGTCCGCAAGAGAGATCCTCCGGGAGAAGGAGAAAAAGGCCATGGAGGAGAAGATCGCTAACGTGAAGGTGGGCAGCGTTGTGAAGGGCAAGGTGGAGAGCCTGCAGACCTACGGCGCTTTCGTCCGTCTGGAGGACGGACTCTCCGGACTTGTACACGTGTCCCAGATCAGCAGAAAGCGGGTGAAATCCCCCAAGGACGTTCTCTCTGTGGGCGATGAGGTGACTGTGAAGATCATCGGCCTCAAGGACGGCAAGATCAGCCTCAGCATGAAGGCTCTGGAGGAGAAGGACGAGGAGGAAGACATCAAGGTGGAGATCCCCAAGTCCGAGAACATCGGCACAAGCCTGGGCGACCTGTTCAAGAACATCAAGCTGTAAATCTTCCTGGCAGGCGGTAACGCCGTTACCGCAGCCGTACAAATATCAAAAGAAGCAGGTATTGGCCAATCATCAATTCAAATGATTGGCCAATACCTGCCATTCTCTTCCACTATTCTTTATCATATCTTTCATCACTCCCCTCCCCCTTTCAAACCAATCTCAGCATATGCGCTGGTTATCTCTTTCGCAATTTTTCTCGATTATTCTAAACGCTCCGAATTTGAATTTACCCGTTTTTTAACTTCCGGTTCATTTTTTCAGTCAGCAATTTAACGACAGCTCTATTGTCCTGTAAAACCCGCTCTGCTATCATAAGGGCATAAACGCAAAGGAGGTCCGCCATGAAGATTAACCAGGTCATTCGGGAAAAGCGAAAGGAGCTGTCCCTGACACAGGAGCAGATTGCAGATTATCTGGGCGTTTCCACGCCGGCTGTAAGCAAGTGGGAAAAAGGCAGCACCTACCCTGACATCACCCTCCTGCCGGCGCTGGCGCGTCTGCTCAAGACCGACCTGAACACCCTGCTGTCCTTCCATAACGATCTGACAGATATTGAGATTGAAGATTTTGTTGACGAAGTCGACCAGACGGTCCGGGAGCAGGACTATGATGCCGCTTTCCAGAAAGCGATCCGCAAAATACAGGAATACCCCACCTGTGAAAAGCTGATCTATTCGGTCACTCTCTATCTGGAGGGAGCGCTTGTTCTCTACAACGCACCTGAAGCCCCGCAATACCGGGAGACATTTGAAGCATTTTACAGGCGTCTGTCTGCAAGTGAAAATCCGGAAATAAAGGATACCGCAACCAGTATGCTGATCTCCTATGCCCGTAACCGGGGAGATTTTGCAGAGGCAGAGGCGCTGATAAACGCACTGCCATTTTCCTCAATAGATAGAGAGGAGCAATCCGCCATCCTCTGCCAGCAGCAGAAACGATACCAGGAGGCGGAAAAAATCTGGGAGCGCCGGGTGCTTAACGGCGTGACCGGGATACAGACCGCTTTACTAAACATGCTGGAAATCGCGTTACTGGAAAACCGGGAAAAGGACGCGGACTTTTTCGCTGATAGGTACGAGTCCCTTACCCGCTGGTTCTGTCTTCCGGAGTGGATGCGCTACAATGCCCATTTGCAACTCGCCCTCGCAAGAAAAGATAAGGACAGGAGCCTGTCTGTCCTCCAAAAAATGCTGCCTGCCATGAAGCAGGAATGGGCTCCGCAGGATTGCCCCTTATATCGTCATACAGATGCCGGCAGTTCCACATTCTTTTCAGGCAAGCTGACCCAGGCGATCACCGATGAGCTGGCAAACGATGAGGAGTACGCATTTCTCCGCGGCGGTCCGGAATTTGAAGAGCTGCTGGCACAACGAAAGGCTTAAATATCGGATCTGTGTTCCAGCGCAAGCCGGTACATCCTGGAGACATGGCTTGAGTAGGCTGTCAGAAAATAGGACAGCTCCTGCTGCCCGGCATCCGCCCGGCTGTAGCTGACCCTTCTCACCTCCGGCAGCGTCTTTTCGCCCCGCAGACCCAGCAGCCTCTGGATCTGCACCAGCACATACTGGGCGTGGGAAATATAGTTTTCCATCTCTTCATCCTCCCCCTCGCTCAAGTGTCCGGAATTGACAAAGAGCAGAATCTGCTCCATCTCCGCCACCATCTCCCAGGATATCTTAAGAAGCTCCCGGTAGGTCTCCCAGGGCTGTCCCCGCCTCTTGTCCAGATACTCCATCATCTGTCCGTGAACCAGATGGTACTCCACCTGGGCATCGCAGATAGTCCCGTAATCCGTGGGCCGCTCCAGAGCCCTCTCCAGCATCCTAAGGTACATGTGGTGCATATGGAAGACCACGGTGAGATTGTATCGGAACTGCTGCCCCATGCTGGTGGGGAAGAAAAACCGGTTGATCACAAGGACAAGGGCGACAGCCCCCATCACATAGATCATCCGAAGCTCCACAGCTGTCTCCTCCCCCATGGCCAGGGTCACCATGGAGAGGGCAAAGCAAGTCACACAGACCGCGTGCACGCAGGTTCCCGGCGTGGCGGTGTACATGCAGATGACCATGAGTGCCGCCAGGACAAAATGTCCTGCCATTCCGGGCATGACAGGAAAGAGCAGGCTCATGATGACGCAGCCTCCCGCAGTTCCCAGAAACCGGGTCAGCATGCGATAGCGGCTGTCCTCGTACATGGGCCGCAGGAGCAGAAAGGCGTTGAGGGGCAGCCAGTAGGCGTGGTCGGCGCCGCTTATGTGCACAAAGAGAAAGCTGAGGGTCAAAACCGCGCTCATCCGCAGGGCAAACCGCATCTCAAAGCCGTCCGGCCGCATCTGGTACAGCAGCTTCCCCAAAGGCCGCTGGTGCCTTGGCATGGGCCAGGAAGCCCCTGCCTCCTCCCTCTCTCCCTCGTCAAATTTCCGGAGGATGATGAGGAAGGGCTGGAGAAAATTCTGAACCGAGATATGGATCTCGTCCTCCCCTGCCCCTGCTTCCAGAAGCAATGCCTCTCCCGCCTCCTCCAACGCCGTTCTCGCCGTCTTTTCCCAGAAGGCTGTGGATGCTGCCCTCTCCAGATAGACGGCTGTCTTTTCCACCAGTTCGGCGGCTCCCTTTTGCTCCAGCATGGCCGGGGCGTACCTGCTGCCCACAAAGTAGGAGGCCCGCTGGAACAGGAGGGCGAACATGTAGGAGATCTTCCCCTCCCGGGTAGCCACCTCCCTGACGCCCCGCTTGGCGTAGGTCTCCTGGTACTGGAGCTGCTGCAGCTCATAGAGATCCCCAAGGCTCTCCGGGGATTTCTCCTCTCCCCGGAGCTGCCGGCGCAGGCAATCTGCCAGGACAGACAGACCCTCCTGCTCTCTTCTGTAGCTCTTTTCCTGGGGATACCGGCACTGGTACAGCTTCACCAACAGGAAAAAGCAGGCCAGGGAATACAGCATGGCCTCTGTCTGCACAAAAAATCCCGCCAGGTCCACTGGCAGGAGCTGCAGAAAGGTAAAGGTCATGAGCCCGGAAAAATAGCCCATCCGGTTGAACCGGGTGGCCTTCAGGAACACAAGGGCAAAGGGCACGATCAGGTTGAGCCCTGCAGACAGCGGAAAGGACCAGGTGGCGATCCAGGCCAGCAGACTGAGGCCCAGCTGGCTTGCCGCCGCCCGGGCAAGACTCCCCCAGGACCTTCTCTTCCGGTAATTGGTCTGGAAGAGCACTGTCACGAGGGACACCACCATGATGTACTGTGTCCCGAACAAAAGCAAAACCGTGCAGAACAAAAACAGGTAAAAGCAGATCACAGGGAGGGCGTTAAGGAAGCTTTTCCAGACAAGCCGGGCCTGGCCTTCCAGACGCTCTCTTAGCATTTCTTCCTCTCCAGAAGGCAGAGGGGAACACCGATCTTAAAGAGAAGAGACAAAAGAAGCATCAGCGCTGTGCAGGCCTCCGCGGCCGCCCGGCCGCCCCTGGTCTTCTCAATCTGCGCCCGCAGCCGCCCGACCTGGTCCCCCAGCGTCTCCTCCCTCTTCCCCGCCGTCTCCAGAATGACCTTGAGAAGGGCAAAGAGCTGGACTGCCAGGAATATCCCTGCCAGCGCATCCTTCACTTTGCTTCCCGTTCCTTTTATGACTGCCCATCCGCCGGCTGCCACAGACATAAAGGTGGCAATGTGGTGCAGGCATACGACAGCTTTCATTTCTCTTTCTGTTCCCATGATCTGATTTCCTCCTGTGATCATATATATGCGCCTGTTTTCTATTTTATGACAGAATGTCCCATTTTTTCAGAAGCTCTTCCAAAATCTGGGCCGCGTCCTCCACGCAGGCCATGCAGCAGGGAAGGGGCTGGGGACCGTCCTGGGTCTTCAGGTCCCGGCAGTACAGCGACCCTCTCCTCTCCTTAAAGATCTCTGCCGCCTCCTGGAATTTAGCATATGTATCCAGCTTTGTCCGGGTGGGATCCTCCATGTCCCCGGCGCTGTTCGCCAGGCTGATGATGAGGAACATCCCCACGACCGCTCCGCAGGTGTCCTTCAACCCGCCGATGCCGGACCCGAACCCCTCTGTCATGCGGAACATATCCTCCTGGCTCACCCCGTATCTCTCACAGACCGTGCAGGCCACAGACTGACAGCAGTTGTAGATCTTATTAAAATTCTCCGCCGCTTTCTCCCTAAGCTTCAGTTCCTCCATCGCGTTTCACTCCTTCGCTCTCTGTTTTATCCGCAGCCGTCTCCTGGGGGTGCAGGAAACGGGCCGCGTCCTTCACGAACATCAGGCGGTTCCCGTACTTCTCCACATAGGCAAAGGCCGCCCGTGCCCCCGCCTCGTTCCCGCAGTCCTGCTCCAGAACCGCCTGCTGCCAGGCTCTTCCCACCTTTGACCAGAGCTGCTGGCTTACCGGGTCGGACAGGTGGAGCCACTCCTGGTAGAAGCGCCAGGCGGACTCATAGTCTTTGTTCGCCCGGGCCCGCTTCAGATTGTTCATGGCGCAGAGGAGCCGCATGTTCTTTGTGTCCTGCTTGCCGCTGATTCTTCTCTGGAACTCGTTTTCCAGCTCCCTTACCTTGTCCCCCATGCCAAAGCGGAAGCAGAGGCCGCTTTTTAGGGCATAGTAATTCAGCCGGTTGGTCTTCTTGAAGGAAGAGGGATCCGTGTGCATGATGGTGTCCATGGCCTGCTGGAAATTCCCCTGGTAGTACTGGGCAATGGCCAGGTTCAGCCGCTTCAGGTTCTCATTTCCCATAAAGCCCATGTGGTAGACGCAGGCCTCAAAGAGGAAGGGGTCGCACTCCTTCTGGAGCGCCCCGTAGATCCAGGTGGTCCCGGTCTTCGCTACAAGAGCCAGGATAAAGAGCACCGCAAAGTGTGTGATGATCATGCAGATTTGCAGCATATCCCATTTATATCCACTCACCCAGAGCCGGACGGGAAAATTGCTGCTCAAAATCATCCAGAGAAGATGGATAGCTACCAGAGCGTAGGCAGCCCATCCCAGCCACTGCCTTAAGCGGCAGCGCCGCACTCTCCTGTCAACCTCCCGCTGATCCACCGCTGTCATTTCTTCCACTGTCATTGTACCCCATCTCCTTTCGCCTCTTTTTCCAGGTCACGGATCCACACATCCACGCAGGCGTCGCTGGGCATCCGCCAGTCCCCTCTGGGCGAGAGGGCCACCGTACCCACCTTGGGGCCGTCGGGAAGACAGGACCGCTTGAACTGCTGGCTGAAAAATCTCCAGCAGAAGGTGCGCAGCCATTTGTAGATGGTCTCCTCATCGTACTCGCCCGCGAAAGCCTCCTTGGCGATGCGGTAGATCTTGGAGGGCTCGTACCCGAAGCGGAGGAAATAGTACAGATAGAAATCATGAAGCTCGTAGGGCCCCACCAGATCCTCCGTCTTCTGGGCGATCTGTCCGTCCTTGGGAGGAAGGAGCTCCGGGCTCACCGGCGTGTCCAGCACGTCGTAGAGCACAGCCTTAAGCTCCTGATCCTTCTCCGTGTCCGCGCAGTAGCGCACCAGATGCCGCACCAGCGTCTTTGGCACGGAGGCATTGACTCCGTACATGGACATGTGGTCCCCGTTGTAGGTAGCCCAGCCAAGAGCCAGCTCAGACATATCCCCTGTGCCCACCACAAGGCCCCCTGTCTGGTTGGAGATGTCCATGAGCACCTGGGTCCGCTCTCTGGCCTGGGAGTTCTCGTAGGTGACGCTGTGATCCTCCATGTCGTGGCCGATATCCCTGAAATGGCTGGCAACCGAGTCGGCGATCCGCACCTCCCGGAGCTTGGCCCCCAGCTTCAGCGCCATCTGGCAGGCGTTGTTGTAGGTCCTGTCTGTGGTGCCGAAGCAGGGCATAGTGACAGCGATGATCTGTCCCCGGTCCATGCCCAGCCTGTCAAAGGCCCGGGCTGTCACAAGGAGGGCCAGGGTGGAGTCCAGGCCTCCGGAGATGCCCACCACCGCACTCTTCGCGTGGGTGTGGGCCAGGCGCTTCTTCAGCCCCATAGCCTGGATAGTGAGGATCTCCTCGCATCTTCTGTCCCTCTCCTCCTTGGCGTCCGGCACAAAGGGACGGGAGGGAAACCTTCTGGAAAGCTGCGTCCGGGTCATCTCCACATGGAAGGGAACTCTCAGAAGATGGCGGTCCCGGGCTGTCTTGAAGGTGGTGTTCTTCCTCCGCTCGCTGATCAGCCGCTTTACGTCGATCTGGGCGTAGATGACGCCGTTTCTGAACCGCTCTCCCTCCGCCAGGGTGGTACCGTTCTCGGAGATGATGTTGTGGCCGCCAAAGACAAGATCTGTGGTGGACTCTCCCTCCCCGGCGTTGGCGTAAATGTAGGCCGCCATGAGCCGGGCCGACTGTCCCTCGATGAGACTCTTCCTGTAGGCCGCCTTGCCGATAGTCTCGTCGCTGGCGGAGCAGTTGACAATGACCGTGGCCCCCTCTCTGGCCGCGTCAATGCTGGGCGGCACCGGAGACCAGACGTCCTCACAGATCTCCGCCGACACGATCAGGTCCGGCATGGCATCTGCCTCAAAGAGGATCCGGGGGCCAAAGAGGATCTTCTCCCCCTCAAACGGGATGTACCGCACGTCCTCCGGCCCCTCCCGGAACTGGCGCATCTCGTAGAATTCTCCGTAGTTGGGCAGAAAGGTCTTGGTGGTAAATCCCAGGATCCTCCCCCTGTTCAGGGCCGCCGCCACATTGTAGAGCTCCCCCTCCACTGCCAGGGGCATGCCCACAAAGATGAGGGCATCCTTCTCCCTCGTGGCCGCTGACACCTCTTTGATGGCTCTTCTTACCTCCCCGAGGAGCACATCCTGGGTAAAGAGATCCCCGCAGGTGTAGCCGGTGAGGACCAGCTCGGGAAACACCACGATCTTGGCTCCCTCCGCTGTCGTCTCATCGATGAGACGGCAGATCTGCTCTTTGTTATACGCCACATCCGCCACACGGATGTCCGGGGTGGCTGCCGCCACCTTTACAAAACCATGTCTCAAGGTCCACACTCCTCTCTATTTTCTGCTTCTTTTCAGTATGCTCTTCAGCTCGTCCACTGAGTAATTGTAGGCTGTATTGCAGAAGTGACACTTCACTTCAATATCCTTCCCCTCATCGATCATCTCCTGGATATCCTTTGCCCCGATGCTGGCCACGGCCCGCTCCACTCTCTCCTTGGAACAGTTACAGTAGAACCGGGCGGGCATGGTGTCTGTGACCTCCAGATCCAGCCCCTCTGTCAGATCCGAAAGAAGCTGCTGGGGCGTGTAGCCCTCCTCCAGAAGCTTTGTCACAGAGGTGATCTTTCCCACATTTTCCTCCAGGCGGCTGATCACCTTCTCCTCGGCAAAGGGCATGAGCTGCACGATAAAGCCCCCCGCGCATTTTACCGTGTTGTCCTTCTCCATGAGCACGCCCAGCCCCACAGAGGAGGGCACCTGCTCTGAATTGGCGAAATAGTAGGTCAGATCCTCTGCGATCTCGCTTGTCACAAGGATGGTCTGGCCCGAGTAGGGCTCCTTAAGGCCCATGTCCTTGATGACGGTGAGAAGGCCGATGCCCACGGCTCCCCCCACATCCAGCTTCCCGTTCTTCGGGGGCAGGATCACGTCCGGGTTCTGCACGTAGCCCTTCACATTCCCCTGACTGTCCGCTGTCACTGTGATGCCTCCCAGGGGGCCGTCGCCGTTAATCTGGAGAGTCAGCACGTCGGTGTCATTTTTCATCATGCTGCCCATCATAACGCCCGCTGTCAGCAGGCGCCCCAGGGCCGCTGTGGCCACCGGACTTGTGTTGTGGCGTCTCCTGGCCTCCTCCACCAGGTCCCTTGTGGTGGCCGCGAAGGCTCTGATCTGCCCTCCCGCGGCGGTTGCCCTTACGATGTAATCTGTGTTCTGTGTCATCTATTCTTGATCCTTTCTCTTGTTCTCTTTTTTGACTCATGTACCATTTTAATATTTTTTCCCATACTTGACAAGGGAGCGCGGATCATTTTCCGCACTCCCTCGCCATGATGGTTATTCTCTCGCTGCCAGGCCCCGCCTCCCTGTCCGTGTAGCCCTCCTGGGCTGACAGAAAGGTCAGGCCGCTCCTTTTAAGGAGCTCCTTCATCTCCTCCAGAGTGTAGGCCCTCTGGAAATGCTGCTCCTTATATTTCCGGTAGAGATCCCCCTCCTCCCGGATAAACAGAGTCAGCTCGTAGGAGTTGATCCGCCCCTCCTCATCGTAATAGTTGTCCCAGATGAAGCTGCAATCCTCCCTGTCCTCGGCGATGGTCTGCTCGCCCAGCACCTCCCTGTACTTGTACTCTGTGTTGAAGTCAAAGAGAAAGATGCCTCCCGGGTCCAGGTAATTGTTCACAAGCCGGAACACCTCCAGAAGCTCCTCCGGGTCTGTGATATAGTTGACACAGTCGCAGGCGCTGACAACTGCCCGGACGGTGCCGTAGAGCTCAAACTCCCGCATATCCTGCAGAAGGTAGAGGATGTCGTGGCCGCTTGTTTCCTTCTTCTCAAAGGCCTGCTCCAGCATCTCCGTGGAGCTGTCCACCCCGATCATGTCGTAACCGGCGTCCGCCAGCTCTTCGGTCATGCTGCCCGTCCCGCATCCCAGATCCAGGACAAGGCCCTCCTCTATCCCCTGCTGCCTCAGCTTTTCCTCTATGTAGCCGGCCCACTCCCGGTAGGGCACATTATCCATGAAAGTGTCATAGACCTCCGAAAAGCTGCCGTATGCCTCAGCCATCTATTTCATCCTCTCCACACGCTGCTGGATCGTCCTGTTGAAATTCTCGATCTTTCTCGCGTAGGGCTCTGACATGTATCTGGAATTAAGCATGAAATCCGCGGTAGCCAGGTTGTTGGCGATGGGGATGTCATAGACCACAGCGATGCGCAAAAGCGCCTTCACATCCGGGTCGTGGGGCTGTGCCTCCAGCGGATCCCACAGGAAAATCATGAAATCGATCTGTCCCTCCACGATCTTGGCACCGATCTGCTGGTCTCCTCCCAGGGGACCGCTGCAGAACCCTTTCACCGGCAGCCCCGTCTTCTCGGCGATGAGCTTGGCCGTGGTCCCTGTCCCGCAGAGAAAATGGCCCTTCAGTATCTCTTTATTCCTGTCGCACCAGTCCACCAGCTCCTTCTTCTTGCCGTCGTGAGCGACCAGAGCGATATGCTTTGTCTTTCCGATCTCAAGCGTGACAAATTCTTCATCCAACATTGTGTGACCCTCCTTGCATGCTGTCCTTATTTTCCTAATCCCACTGCTCCATGCACTCAAATCTCGGAACGGTGAGAGCAGCAATCAGCACTGTAATTATCATACTATAAATCGGCACGATTAAAAAGAGCAAATTTGCATTTATCAGGTAGGCCGCCGGGATGCTGGCCAGGGCTCCGATGCCCAGGATGCCTCCCTGGACTCCCAGCAGGAAGAACTGCTTTCCCGTAGTCCCCAGGGTATCGCCCAGAAGGCTGTCCCCCAGCACCTTGATGTAGAGCCGGTTGGCCTGGAGCACCACATAGGACAGGATGATGGCCGCGATCTTCCAGATGGAAATGCCCCAGGCCAGTCCCACGGGGACGCAGAAGATAACCGCGTCCACCAGGGCCTTCAGGTGCTCCGTGCAGGTGGCGTACCAGAGCTTCTTTGCCGCCGGCTCGGGGATCAGGTAAATGTAGGGCAGCTCCAGCTCCTTCCCCCATTTTCCCATGTACCCGGTGCCCACAAAGACCATGTAGACGGCGATCCCCATGAGCAGAAGATCCGGTGGCAGCTCCTCGTCGGGCCTGCCCACAAAGAAGATGCAGACCACTGCCCCTATGAGGGCTGCCAGGGTAAAGCCTGTAAAAATGAAGAACCGCTCCTTTTTGTACTCCAGGAGCTGCCGGCTGAAGATCGCCTTGGCCCCCGTGCCCCAGCCCGCGAGGGACGCCCTTTTCAGCTTCTTCTTTCCAAAGCCTACACTGCTCTCCCCCTTCTGGTTCCTCCTTTTCAGCTCCGCGTAGTCATCCGCGAATTTAGCCGCGTCCTCGTAGTAGGCTCCTGTACACCGGATCCTCCGGGCCACCAGGAGCATCCCCGCGCAGGCCAGAAGAAAGAGGACAGTCCCGATCACATTCCACCGGTCCGGCCCCGTCACGAGAAGGCTTACCGCCGACACCTCCCAGCCCGCCACCGGAAGGAGCCTGAGGGCCGGGGACTCAAAGAGGGCAAGGACTGACTCCTTATTCAGCCCTCCTCTCACAAGATACCAGGCCACCACCGCGGCCACCGCTCCCACAAGGACATAGATCAGAAGCCGCAGAAGGCGGATCAGCCCCTGAAACCTCTCCTCCCCGGAGTAGAGAAAGACCATCAGGCTGGTCTCAAATGCCGTCTCAAACACAAAGCAGAAGACAAAAAGCAGAATAGCCCTGACCGGCTCCACGTGGAAGATCGTCACTGCCGCCACGGAGAACAAAAAATCTGCCACAAGGGATACCGTGTAGTTCAAAATCGCCCCGTGGAGCAGCACCAGCTTGGAGCTGATGGGCGCGGTGAAGATAAAATGGGCGTGGCTGGGCCTGAAGATCACGCCCTTCAGCTTTGCGTAGGACAGAAAATTGCTGCAGAAGATAAAGTAGAGCCACACTGTCATGACGTAGACGATCCCCTGCTTGTAGGCAATGCCACCGGCCGCCGCCAGGGAGGCAAAGGCTGCCAGGATCCCCACCACATAGAAGATGCCCAGCGCGATATAGAGGTAGGTCACCGGCTTGCGCACCGCCTTCCTCGCCCGGTTGATAAAGCTTCTCTTTGTCAGATACAAAAGCGCCCTCATCTCTTCTCACCGCCTGTCACTTCAAAGAACAGGTCATCCAGATCCCTGTCCCCCACATCCTCCTTCCGGAAGGAGGCCTTGATACGTCCCTTCTCCATCACGAACATGACGTCCCAGAGCTCCTCCACCATCTCCAGCATGTGGGTGCTGATAAGGACCGTCACCCCCTGACTCTTCAGCTCCAGTATGACCTCCTTGAGCTCCCGGATGGCCTGGGGATCCAGGCCCACCATGGGCTCGTCAAAGAGGATGACCTGAGGCTTGACCGCCAGGGCGCAGAGGATGCTGACCTTCTGCATCATCCCCTTGGACAGCTCGCCGCCCAGCTTGTCCGCCTTGTCTGTCATCTCAAATCTCTGAAGAAGGCTCTCCACCTCCTGGTCAGTGATGGAGCTCCTGTATGCCATCCGGATGTACTCGATATGCTCCCGCACGGACAGCGCTTCGAACATAGAGGGGATCTCGGGCACGTAGCCAAAGATCCTTTTGGCCGCCAGCTCCCTGGAGGGGATGCCCTGTATCCGTATCAGCCCCTCGTACCTGAGAAGCCCCGCTATACTCTTGATGATAGTGGATTTTCCCGCGCCGTTGGGGCCAAGAAGGATGCCTATCCTCCCGTCCGGCACAAAAAAGCTGACCTGATCCACCGCCAGGTTTTTCCCATACATTTTCCTTAGTCCCTGTACCTCTAACATGGTCTCTTCCCCCTGTGCATTCCGCGATGTTTTTTGTATTAATATTATAATACAATTATACGCACGAAAACCATCTCTGTCAACAGCAAAAATGGAACGCGGCAGGCCCAGTCACTCTTTCTCTCCCGCCGGTATAGGAAGGGGAGGATCTGCTCTGCCTCCACCGCCCCCTTCCCATAGGGCTCGTACTCCCCCTTCGTCCGTGTCAGCAGCCCGTACGGGAAAAGGACTCCGCGCCTGCGAAGTCCTTAAGGCAGTCCGGGAAAACACGCCTCCTCTACAGAATGATGCAGACCATCCCCCCATTGATGTCGTTCACCACCTTCTGCATGGTGTCCTGCAGCTTCGCCTGGCTGTCATCTCCGATCATGGAGATCCGGCTCTGCATGCCGTCCATCACCAGCTCCTCGATGGTCTTCCCGAAAATATTCGTCTCCCAGATACCTCCCTCTGTGTCCTTCCTGTCCCTGATATACCGGATCAGGTCCTCCGCCTGCTGCTCGCTGCCCACAATGGGCGCGATCTCTGTCTCTATGTTCGCCCTGATGAGGTGAATGGAGGGGGCGTGGGACCGGATCTTCACACCGTACTTGTTGCCCTGGCGTATGATCTCCGGCTCATCCAGGGTGATCTCATCCCGGCCCGGCTTTACCACCCCGTAGCCTTTCATCCTGACACTGTCAAAGGCTCCCTTGACGCACTCGTACTCATTTTTCATGGCGGACAGCTTCTTCAGCTCGCAGATGAGGCCGTACTGCCCCTGGATCTGTGCCCCGGTCATCTCGCTGAGCATCTCGTAGTAGAACTCTTCCCCGATGTCTATGCGTATTTTCACGCAGCCTGTGTCCATCTCGATCTTTTCCAGACGCATCTCCTCTATGTAGGGGCTCTCCGGCGTGTCTATTCCCGAGACAGCGTCCCGTATCTGACCGATTCTCTCCAACAGCTCCCGGGCGCAGGCTGTCAGGTCCTGCCTGATCCTGTGATCCGGCGGCAGCATCTCCGCCCACCTGGGGATAAAGAACTGAAGCTCCGACACAGGAAACTCAAAGAGCACAGCCTCCATGATCCGGTGAATATCCTCCTCCTTCAGCTGCTCGCAGTTCACTGGCAGAGCCTGCACCTGGTAGGTATCCCGGATGTGCTGCGTGATCCTTTTGGCCTCCTCCCCCGCCGGGCGGCGGCTGTTCACCAGCACCACAAAGGGCTTCCCGATCCCCTGGAGCTCCCGGATGGTCTTCCCCTCCGCCTCCTCGTAGCTGCTCCTTGGGATCTCCCCGATACTGCCGTCGGTGGTCACCACAATGCCGATGGTGGAGTGCTCGTGGATGACCTTCTCCGTTCCCACGGCAGCCGCCTTTGTAAAGGGTATCTCATAGTCAAACCAGGGAGTTTTCACCTTCCGCTCCTGCCCCTCCTCCTCGTGTCCCGACGCCCCCTCCACCATGTAGCCCACACAGTCGATGAGGCGGATCTTCACCGACACATCCTCCGTCAGATCGATCTTTGCCGCCTCCTTGGGGACAAATTTGGGCTCTGTAGTCATGATGGTCCTGCCGGAGGCAGACTGGGGGAGCTCATCCACCGTCCTGGCCTTTACGTTCTCATCCTCCAGGTGGGGAAGGACGAGCACATCCATAAACCGCTTGATAAAGGTGGACTTTCCGGTTCGAACCGGCCCCACCACTCCTATATATATTTCCCCGTTTGTCCTGACCTGTATGTCCTTGTATAACTTATAGTGATCCATAGTTCGCGCCCCTTCCACATGTGCTGTTAGAATATATGCCGGCGCTGTCCCTTTTAGAATTTTCATTTGATAGATTTCATCTATGATTTCCATGCATATTAAGTATTTGATTGACAATGCCTGTTTTGTTAAAATAAAGACATACAAAGTTTTTATCATAAAGGAGAGATGAATTATGGAAAGACACCAGATCACCGGGCACACAGAGCTGATCGGACTTATGGCCTACCCAATCCGCCATTCTCAGTCACCTGCTACCCACAATGCCGCCTACGAAAAGCTGGGCGTGGATATTGTCAACCTTGCATTCGAGGTGGACGCAGACGACCTGGAGGACGCCATCAAAGGCCTCCGAGCCCTGAAAATGCGTGGTTCCAATATCTCCATGCCGAACAAGACCATCGTCCACAAATATCTGGACGAGGTGTCTCCCGCCGCCAAGCTCTGCGGGGCCGTCAACACCATCGTGAACAAGGACGGATACCTGATCGGCCACAACACGGACGGCATCGGCTATGTGCAGTCCCTGAAGGACAACGGCATTGACCCTACAGGCAAGAAGGTCACTATCGTGGGCTCCGGCGGAGCCGCCACAGCTGTGCAGATCCAGTCCGCCCTGGACGGCGTGGCCGAGATGTCCATCTTCGCAAGGGATGATAAATTTAAAGACAACGCCATCGAGACCGTGAGAAAGATCAACGAGAACACAGACTGCAAGGCTGTCTTCTATCCCCTGGAGGATCTGGACCGCTTAAAAGCGGAGATGGCTGACAGCTATCTGTTCACAAACGCCACCGGCGTGGGCATGAAGCCGCTGGAGGGCATCACCTACATTCCGGACGCCTCCTTCTTCCGCCCGGATCTGATCGTGACAGATGTAGTGTACTCTCCCCACGAGACAGCCATGCTGAAAATGGCCAGAAAGGCCGGCTGCAAGACAATGAACGGCCAGGGCATGATGCTCTTCCAGGCCATCGCGGCCATCGAGCTGATGCTGGGCCAGAGAGTGGACAGCGAGTACATGAAGGAGAAGCTTGGCATCTCCTATGTCTACACAGACGATGACGAGGACTAGGGAGGAAAAGGTTCATGAATACAGTAAAGGTAAGAAATCTGGAGCTGGGAAGCGGCATCCCGGCTGTGTGCATCCCAAATGTGGGAAAGACGAAGGAGGAAATCCTCTCCCTCACAGAGCAGTACAAGTCCATGTCCATGGACCTGATGGAGTGGCGCGTGGACTGGTTTGAGGCCGTGGAGGACACCCAGGCTGTGCTGGACGTGCTGTCCGGCGTCAGGGAAAAGCTGGGGGACACTCCTCTTCTTTTCACCTTCCGCACAAAGAAAGAGGGCGGCGTCCATGAGATGGACACTGCCGCCTACGTATCCCTCAACAAGGCCGTGGCCGCCACAGGCCTGGCGGATCTGATCGACGTGGAGATTTTCACGGGAGATGAGATCGTCTCTGATCTCATCAGCGCCATCCACGCATCCGGCACAAAGGTGGTGGCATCCAACCACGACTTTGACAAGACTCCGGCCAAATCCGACATCGTCTACCGGCTGCGCAAGATGCAGGATATGGGAGCAGACATCCCCAAGATCGCCGTTATGCCAAAAAGCAAAAAGGACGTGCTCACTCTGCTTGCCGCCACAGAGGAGATGGCCTCCGACTATGCGGACAGGCCCATCATCACCATGTCCATGTCCGGCCTTGGCAGCATCAGCCGTCTCTCCTGCGAGGTCTTCGGCTCCTGCCTCACCTTCGGCTCAGGCTCCATGGCATCCGCTCCGGGGCAGATCGGCGCCGAGGAGCTGCGCCAGGTCCTGACATCCGTCCACAATGCCCTTGGCGTGTAAAATAAGCACAGGCTTACAAGGGCCGCGAGACAGCTGCGGACATCCCGCAGGGCATCTGTATAAATAAAATTTTAAAGGGCAGGCGCCGGACTTACTCTTTTGTCCGGCGCCTGCCCTAGCTTTTGTGTTTGCCATGTCTGAACATGCTGAAATCTAATGTCTCTCCTCACTCCACTTCAGGAAGCTGCCTGTCTGAGCATCGATCTCAAATTCATACTCTTTCTGGTTGTAGATGATGTCTCCCTCGTAAATGTAGTAGCCGTCGTCAAAGTCCAGCTCCATGCGGAGATCCGCCTCAGTGGCGCCCGGCACTCTCTCCAGGGCCGCGGCTTTTGCGTCCGCCTCACTGACAGCCACATTGGCTGCCCCCGCTGCATTTCCTGCATTCCCGGTATTCCCCGCGTTTTCGCCGGCCGGCGCATCACCTGTCCCGGCGGCTGCACTGTCCTGGCCAGGGGCTGCTGCGCTCTGGCCGGCTGTGCCCTTCGTCTCCACATCCGCGCTGAGGATCTCGCCGTTGGCGCCGTTGATGTCATAGCTGTACTCCTTCTCGTCCACGCTGAACTGCACATCATACTGGAGGATGCCGTCATCCCTGTCCTTTTCCACCTTCAGCCTGGATGTGTCGGACTCGCTAACCCCCGCGTCCTCAAAGGCGATCCTCTTGGCCTCGTCCTGGCCGATATCCCGGCCGGAGGCTCCACATCCTGTCACAATACCTGCCGCCAGTGCCGCGGCCAGAAGTGCTGTTGCCAATCTCTTATATCTTCTCATCTTTTCTTTCCCTTTCCCGGCCCTGCCCGGGCCGGTCCCTTTCCTGATTATTTGATTGCTGTGTTCCTTTGTTGTACTTACTATAACCAGAAAAGATTAAAGAAAGATTAAAACAAGATAGAATTTGTAATTTTTTTAAACTGTAGCGCATTGGATACCCTATCCTGCCCGCTATCCGCTTTAAGAGCAGGCTGCCCGGCACTCACCATACCGGGCAGCCACTGGATTACATTCACTGGTGCCCGTGTCCGCCCTCCTCTTCATTTTCTCCGTGATGGCGGTATCTGTTGCCTTCGCTCTCTCCTTCGTCTTCTTCTGTGTCGGTCCCTGCATCCTCCTCTGTCCCGGACTGGCCGCTGCCCTCTGTCTGGCCATTCTCACAGTCCTCTTCAGACTGAACCGCCTCGGGATCCACGCCGTAGGACTCCAGCAGCTCCTGGATCCGGCGCATGGACATCCCCCTGACCTCCTCCAGGGTCACAGACGGATCCACATCCCTCAGCGCCAGGTAGGCCCTGTATTTTCCCACAGACATGCCCTCCTGGTGGGCCGCCTCCATCTCATCCATGCCGCTTAAGTGGCACTGCATGTTCTGGTGGCCTCTGGCGCAGGTCTCCACGTGGTCCAGTATCTGGCTGCTCTGCTCATCGCTGTCTCCCGCCACCGTGAAGGAGAGAAGACCGTCCTGGGCGAGATAGTCCTGCAGCCATGTGCTGTCCAGAAGCTCCTGGATCCCCTCCTGGTAGGGCAGGAAGCGGATGTCCAGCTCATCCAGCAGCTCCTTTGCCTCCTCGTTGTAGCCCTCCACGGACACGATCCTGTCAAACCGGTTGATGCCAAGCTCCAGGGATGGATTGATATCAATGCTGATGTAGGCCGTGGGGGTGAAAAAGACATAGCTGCCCCCCGATGCGAGAGCCACGAGAACAAGGCAGGCTGCCGCCGCCACCGCTGCCCTGACAGGAATTCCCCCGATCCTCTTTTTGCTGTACACTCTTTTTTGCAGATAGTCCCTTGTGTGCTCCTTCAGCTCTTCATCGGCCCGGACCTGGTCAAAGGCCTCTCTCCATTTTTCACTCAATGTCCATCACCCCTTCCAGCTTCTCTTTTAACAGGTGTCTGGCCCTCGTAAGGAGTGTGTAAACAGTGTTGACCTTTTTTCCCAGAAGGCGGCCGATCTCTTCTGCTTTGTACCCCTCATAGTAATAGAGATACACCACATCTTTATATTTCTCCGGCAGGGACAGGACCGCCTCCAGCAGCTCGCTGTAGTCCTCCTTCTGACCCTTGGCCCTCTCGGGCAGCTGGTCCAGGGGCACGGTCCTTGTCCGGAAAAAGCTCTTCAAAAGATCCCTGCAGGCGTTCACTGTCACCCTGATGATCCACGCCTTCTCGTGCTCCGGGCTCTCAAAGACCTGGGAGCTGAGGACATATTTCAGAAAGACAGTCTGAAAGATGTCCTCTGTGTCCGCCCTGTTTTTCAAATGTACCATGCAGATCCTCTTCACAGTATCCGCATAGAGCTCTATGGCCCTGTTTGCCTCTTCCTCACTGCGCATGCCCCTTCATACCCTCACTTTGCCTTTCAGCGCCAGATACACTCCGCCTGGTGATGTCCTCCTGCGTGTTCACCCTGGTGCCCGCCCCAGTGTTCGCCCCGGTGTCCGCTCAGATGTCTGCCCTGCCCGCTGCCACCGACTGTATTCCCTTCTGTCATGGCCTGATAGTGGTCGCAGATGCCGTCCCCGTCGCTGTCCGTGTAATGCCCGCCATACTGCTCGCAGTACTCGCAGACCCGTGTGCTCTGCCCGGCCAAGCCAGCGCTTCCCTGGCAGTTTCCGCCGCTTCCATATCCGGATCCGGCTGCGCCATACCCGGGTCCCGCCGCAAAGACCGCTGTTCCTCCGATCATGGCTGCCGCCGCCACTGCTCCGATCACTGCTGTAATTTTCTTCATATCTGATCCCTCCGTCTTTTTAAATGAAATTGTTTTTTACTGTTTCACTATGAATACGATCCAGCGCTTCTGTTTCATTCAAAAGTCCGAAGGATTTTTCTTTTTTATTTACAGGGGAAATCTGCAGGTAAAGACGCTGCCCTTCCCCTTTTCACTCTCCACAGCCACCTCTCCGCCGTGCTCCAGGGCGATCCATTTTACAATGGAAAGGCCAAGCCCGGAGTGGCCGGCATCGCTGCGGGAGGCGTCCGCCCGGTAAAACCGGTCCCAGATGCGGGGGAGATCCTTCTCCTCAATTCCCTGGCCATTGTCTGCCACGGCAAGGACCGCCATTTTCCCCTCCCGGCGCAGGGACACCTTTGTAGTGCCTCCCTCCCGCCCGTAGGAGATGGAGTTGGAGATCAGGTTCACGAGAAGCCGGATAAAAAAGCTCTCGTCTGCCTCCATCACGATCCCCGGCTCAATGTCCGTCTCTATGGAAATATGCCGCTCCTGCGCCAGAAGCTGCTGCTCCTCCGCTGTCATCTGGGTCAGCTCGCTGATGTCCAGTAACTCCTTTTGCAGCGCCTGGCGCCCCTGGTCTGCCCGGGACAGAAGAAGGAGCTGGGAGATCATGGAGGACATGTCCCTGGCCTTTCTGCGGATCGCCTCCAGCTGTTCCTTCTGCTCCTCAGAGAGGGAGGGATCTGCGAGCAGCTCCTCGCTCTGGAGCAGGATCACCGCAGCCGGCGTGCGAAGCTCGTGGGACACGTCCGAGGTGAACTGCCTCTCTCTGGCAAAGGCCTCCTGCAGCTCTGCCAGCAGCTGGTCAAAGGTGTCCGCCAGATGGTAGATCTCATCCTTTCCGTCCGGCAGATCCACCCGCCTGGACAGATCCTCCTCCTCCCGTATTTCCTTTACCGTATCCGTGATCCTCCTGACAGGCAAGAGAGCTCTCCTGACAAAAAAGTAGGACAAAAGGATCATCACCACTGCCAGACCAGGCAGGAGAATGAGGGCAAACCGCAGCGTCACGGTAAAGCTGTTCTCCGCCCTGGTGACCGAGGTAATCCCCCGGATGTAGACGGAGCCGTACCCCTGGATGCGCTGCTCCATGTCAAACACATAGAAGGTTTCCTGCCCCTCCCGGACTGTCCGCAGGATGTCATGCTCAAAATCCGGCTGGCCGCCAAAGCCGGCGGGGATCCGGCCGTACAGAAAATCTCCGTCCACACTGTACACGGACAGATAGACCCCGTTCTCCATAGTGTAGAAGTCCGAGTCCACCTCCAGCTTTCCGTCTTCCTCCTCCAGCTCCTCCACGCTGCCCTGCACCTGCTCTTTTAGATCTGACTGCACAGAGGAGAGAACCTCCTGGGTGCTGAGGGAAAAGAGGATAGCCAGAGCCGCCACAATGAGGAGGATCATAAATCCCCCGTACAGGCAGGTCAGCTTCAGTTTGACAGACCATCTCTTCATCATTCCGCCCTCAGTACATAGCCGGCTCCCCGGACTGTGTGTATCAGCTTCCTCTCGTGCCCCTCGTCGATCTTCCTCCGCAGATACCGGATATACACGTCGATGACATTGGAGCCTCCCGAGTAATCATAGTTCCATATGTGCTGCTCCAGCTTGTCCCGGGAGAGCACGATCCCCTGGTTCTGCATCATGTACCGCAGGAGCGTGTACTCTTTTCCCGAGAGGGTGATCTCCTTCCCTGCCCGGGTCACCCTGTGGGTGTCCGTGCACAGGGTCAGATCCCCCACGGTCAGGCAGTTTCCCTCACCGGACTGCTCCGGCCTTCGCAGCATGACCCGTATCCTGGCCAGCAGCTCCTCCACCGCAAAGGGCTTCACCAGGTAGTCGTTGGCCCCCGCGTCCAGTCCTGCCACCCGGTCCTCAATGCTGTCCCTGGCAGTCAGAAGGAGCACCGGCAGAGCCTTGTCCCTGGCCCGGATCCTCCGGAGCACCGTGAGCCCGTCCATGACCGGCATCATGATGTCCAGCACCACCGCGTCGTACTCCGCCCCCGCCAGATAGTCCAGAGCCTCCTGCCCGTCAAAGCAGGAGTCCACGCTGTAGTGCTCCGCCCTCAGCCGGGCGGTCAGTATCCTGTTCAGACTCTTCTCATCCTCTGCTATTAAAATGCGCATGCGTTTCCCTCCATCCGCTCTTGTGTTTTTTCTTTTATTTTTTATTTCCCTCCTGCTCTCTCTTCTTTTAACCTTACATGACAAAGGAGGATCCGTCAAGCAGACGGATCCTCTCCCTTTATCTTCTTTTTTCTGATGTCTTATGTCCAAACCGTCGGGTCGTCAATCAAATCACTCTAAATATGTATGATTCCTCTCGTCCTATTTGCTCAGAGCGCTCTTTCCAAAGATCTTCTTATACTGAGAAACAAGGTAGAGCATCATCAGGATCGCGATGACTGCTGCCGCGAGAAGAAGTCCCATCATTGTGTATACAGCGGCTGCCTCTCCGATAGAGGTTGTCATGGCTGACACGATGTAGGGCAGGAAACAGCTTGCAAGTCCCATCCATGTGTAGTAGATACCAGTGTTCCTTCCCTTCGGTCCCGGGCACATCTCCTGGCGGATGCCAAGACCTGTCTGGAGAGCTCCGCCTGCCGCGAAGAAGCCCAAAAGAGCGATGGCCACGTAGATCACTGCCACGTTGCTCACAAGAAGAACGATGGCCAGAGCCACTGCTGTAAAGATGGAGTCGATCAGGACTACCTTCAGCGGGTTCCACTGCAGCTTGCCCATCATGACTGCCCAGAATACAACGGCGATGACAGAACCAACTGTGTAGATGGATGTCATACCTGCCGCCTGGGCCTCTGTCAGGCCGCAGTTGCTCATTCCAAAGGCCTTTGTGTACTGCTGCGCACCGTACATGATGAACATGCAGACAAAGCCGTAGAACATAGTGAAGAAGTTTACAAGCCCGCTTGGCTTTACAAGCATCCTTGCCCTTGCAGCCTCGATCTCAGCCTGTGCCGCATTCTCTGTCTTGCCGTCTGCTGTCTGTACGGTCTCTTTCATCTGGTCGTCATAGGCAAAGGGTGCGATCACTGCCAGCACAACCGCAACGATGGACATAACAAGCGGGATCCAGATGTTGATGTGCCAGTTTCCTGCTGCCGAGAACTGCACAGCCAGCAGCGGATAAATGATGCCGGACAGAGACACGAAGAATTTGATACCGATCAGAGCACTTCCTGCGTATCTCGGTTTTACAGACTCCTGTGCTGCCGGATAGAGGGATGCATCCCAGAAGCCGGATGTGGCTGCTCCTGACAGGAACGCGCAAACACATGCGATGGGGAAGCTTGCTGTGAACAGAAGTCCCGCAAAGCAGATGATGTAAAGTACGCCGCCTGCAACGGCCATTTTCTTACGTCCGATGCGGTCGGAGAACTCTCCGCCCAGCCATACAGTCAGCATTTTACCAAAGCCGGTAGCTGTGATCGCAAGGGATACGGCCGCCGCGCCTTCCACCGCGTCCGTGTACCCCCACTGGGTGTAGAAGTTTACCTGGTTCTGTGACAGGATGATGGCCTGGATACCATGTGTAAAGTAAGCCATGTACACCATTGCCAGTGATAAGATATACTTTTTCGCCTTCACTTCTCTTACTCCTTTTCTTGTTGAAACTATATTATTTTGCCTGCTCTGCCTGGAACCTGTTGTACTCGTCCAGCGGCATCTTCTTTCCTACAAAAAGCTCGTAGTTTACAACGCCCTGCTGCTGCAGCATGCCCACGCCGCCGACAGCCTTGCAGCCTGCCGCCTCTGCCTCCAGGATCATCTTTGTCTTCTCCGGGTTGTAGACAGTGTCAGCTACCACAAGATCCTTGCGGAACAGGGACTTGTCGATGAGTGTCACATCATCGTGGGGCTTCATGCCCATGATGGTGGCATTGACCACGATGTCGCAGCCCTTGACAGCCTCGGCCAGCTTCTCCTTGTCGTCCAGGTCATCTACTGTGACAACGCATTCCGGGCACTTCTCGGCCAGCTTGGCCTTTGTGCTCTCAGCTCTCGCATAGAAGTCGTCCTTGATGTTGAAGATATGTACTTCCTTTGCCCCCTCCAGCGCAAACTGTACCTGGATGGCTGTGGCAGCGCCGCCTGCTCCCAGAACAACAGCCTTTTTGCCTTTCACGTCAAAGCCGTGAAGGGCCAGGTTGTTCACAAAGCCGATGCCGTCTGTGATGTGTCCTGTGATGACGCCGTCGTCATTGACAAAGGTGTTGCAGGCTCCGATGATCTCCGCGGCCGGTGACAGCTTGTCCACCAGCTCCGCCGCGATGTTCTTGCATGGCATAGTAAAGTTTCCGCCACGCATCTTGAAAAGGCGGATGGCCTCAAACACCTTGGGCATCTGCTCAACTGTCACATCAAATGCCATGTAAGCGTAGTCCAGTCCGTCGTGCTGAAAGCTGAAGTTGTACATTGCCGGGGATCCTGAATGTCCCACCGGGCTTCCGAATAATGCCATCAGCCCCGTATGTCCAGAAATTCTTTTTTCCATGATCTTTTCCTCCTCAATCATTTTCGCGCCGCGCGCCTGTTTTTTGTCGCGCTTAGATCTGAATTGCAGCCGCATAGGCCTCTCTTGTGGCGTCCAGAGCTCTCCTTGCCCTTGTGGCGTCACCGATCACATAGACCTCCTGTCCAAGCTCCTCAAGCTGCTCGGCAAAAGGATTGTAGTTTCTGAAGCCCATGGAAAGGACAACAGAGTCAAAGCCTCTCACCTCGTGCTGTGTGCCGTCCGGAGACTCGTAAGCCACGCCGTCCTCGTAGAACTTGCACACCTTCGCGTTTGTGATCTGCTTGATGCCGTAGTTCTTGAAGTCCTCCATGAGGAATACTCTGTGCTCGTGGATCACGTCAGCGCCCACTGTGTCGCGGAATTCGATGACTGTCACATCATGCTCCTGCTCGCCTAAGAAGGCAGCTGTCTCGCAGCCTACCATGCCGCCGCCCACAACGAGGACTTTCTTGCCGGCAGCTCTCTTGCCGTCCAGAAGGTCGGAGCCGTGGATGATAGCCGGGTTGTCGATTCCCTCGATGGGAAGGATCAGTGTGCGGGATCCTGTTGCCACGATCACTGCGTCCGGCTTCTCGGCCTTCACAAAGTCAAGGTCAACGGTTGTATTCTTGTGGATCTTTACGACTGTCTTCTCACATCTTACGATGTAGCTGCGGATCATGTTTGTGATATCGCCTTTTCCCGGCGGGTAAGCGGCCAGTCTCATATTTCCGCCAAGCTTGTCAGAGCTCTCATAGAGGGATACATCGTGTCCTCTCTGGGCTGCGATAAATGCCGCGCACATGCCGGCCACACCGCCTCCGATTACCATGACCTTCTTGGATTTTTCTGCCTTTTTCAGGCCCTCTGCCTCGTGTCCCAGGAAGGGGTTCACCAGACAGCAGATCGGCTCGCCCTTGTACATGTTTGCCACACATCCCTGGAGACATGCGATACAGGGGAACATATCCTCCAGATCATCGTTCATAGCCTTCTCCGGCATGTGGGGATCTGCCAGTGACTGACGGCCAAATGCCACCAGATCCGCGCGTCCCTCTCTCACCATCAGCTCCGCAAAGTATGGCTCTGTGTAGCGGCCTACTGTGATGACCGGGATGGATACGGCCTTCTTGATCTCTGTTACAAGGTCAGCGGAAAATCCAGCGTGTACAGCTGTGGGCGCCCACATATACTCATCCTTGATGTGAACGGCACGGGATACGTGAAGTCCCTCCACGCCGCAGTCCTCAAGGTATGCTGCGATTGCCGCGCTGTCGTGCACGTCATCTCCGCCCTCAACCTCGTCAGAGCTGTTGATACGCGCCAGAATGGCAACCTTTCCGCCCACTCTCTTCTTTACTTCCTCTACGATCAGGCGGGGGAAGCGCATTCTGTTCTCGAAATTGCCGCCGAACTCGTCGGTACGCTTGTTGGTTCTCGGTGAAATGAAGGAGTTTACCAGATAGCCGTGAGCCATGTGGATCTCAACGGCGTCAGCTCCGCCCTTCATGGCGCGCTCAGCTGCGTCACCGTATCCCTTTACAAGCTCATACACCTTCTCTGTGGGCACCTCTACCGGTGTGTCCTTTCCATATACAGAGGGGATGGCGGAAGCTGCCTCGATGGGAGCGCCTGCGTTTACCGCATTTCCCTCCGGGCCTGCGTTCTGCAGCTGGATGGAAACCTTTGCCCCCTCAACGTGACAGGCATCTGTGATCTTCTTTAAGCTCTCGATGCTGTTGTCATCGTAGAGACAGGGCTTTCTCGGGCCGCCCTTTGCGTTGTTGTGCACAACTGTGGCCTCAATGGTGATCAGGCCGAACTGTCCCTTTGCCCTCTCTGAGTAGTAAGCTACGGACTGGTCACTCCAGGTTCCGTCTGTGTTGGCGAAGTTGTTGCCCATGGGCGGAACAACGAAACGGTTTTTTACTGTCATAGGCCCGATCTGGATCGGGGAGAACATTGTCTTAAATTTCATATCTTTTTCCTCACTCTCAGCTATTCATATTTTCACTTTGCGGTTTTCTGACAGGTTCTTGTCAATCCTGTCTTATTTTTAACACTTTTTGGCTGCGCACATCGGACTTACCTTTCCGATTGCACGTAACCTCGATATTTTACCACACAAGTCAAAAAGATAAGTCCGAATGTCCGCGTTAGAAAATTTACTCTCTATTAATCTTCAACCATTTCCGGCCATGCCTCTTTTAACACCTTCTCTGTGTTCTCATATGTATAGGCAGCGGCCTCCTTCAGCCCTCTTGACAGGATCTCGTCGGAGATAACCTCCACGCCGATCACCTTCGGGTCTACTCCGGCATCCTTGATCATCTTCACAAATCCTGCCGTGTCCTTTGCGCCTGTTCCGGGAGCCAGACGGTCGTGCATGGACTCGTCTCTTAAGATGGATTTTGCATACGGTCTGTCGTAAGCGTCGTTGATCTGGATGGAGATTACTTTCTTTGCCATCTCCTCTGTCAGGATGTCGTACGGCTGGTCTGCTCTTACCCAGTGCCATGTATCCAGGATCATGTAAGCGTTCTCAGCGCCGGAAGCCTTCACAACATCCCATGCCTTCTTCAGATCCGGGATTCCGCTGTAGGGCATTGGCTCAACGCCGATGATTCTCTTGCCGGCTCTCTGGCAGAGCTCTTTTAACTTCTGTGCTGTGTGCTCTACGGAATATGTCTCCATCAGTCCGCAGTTGATGTGGTTCACACCGAACAGATCGCACATGTGGAAGCAGATCTGCTCTTTGTACTTCTGCTCGTAGGATCGGTTGTCCTCTGCCCACATTGTGATGTACTCGACCTCAGTTACCTTCATTCCATGCTTGTCAAGAATTGCCAGGATGTCCTCATCATGCAGCCCTTCTGCGAGCGCGTCCACATATGTCTCTGCGCGGAGGCCGATGCCCTCGTATCCCGCCTCTTTTGAAGCGATAACGCGGTCTTCAAATTTGCACTGGTCACCTAATGTCCATGAGCTGACTGTGATTGGATTTTTCTTTGACATAGTTTTTTCTCCTTCCGTTGTTAAAATTGAACACTTCACTTACTTTTTCCAGGTTCAATCTTGTGATATTTACTATGCCCTTATTATATTCTATTGTTAAAATAAAAACAAATTCATAATGTAATACGAATTCATAGAAAACATTTATAGTTTATGATAAAATATATCCAATACGTACATACACAGGAGGAACCCTGATGAACCTATATCATTTGCGGTATTTTGTAACACTTGCTCATCTGGAGCACTATACAAAGGCGGCGGAGCTTCTGTCCATCACTCAGCCAAGCCTCAGCCACGCCATCTCGTCCCTGGAGAACGAGCTGGGAGTTAAGCTGTTTGAAAAGGAGGGGCGCAATGTGATCCTGACCAAGTGCGGCCGGGCCTTTCTGGAGGATGTGGAGCAGTCCTTAAGTATTTTGGACTCCAGCGTGAACAAGCTCCAGATGACAGGCAGCGGCGAGGGGCAGATCGACATAGCCGTGCTGCGCACGCTGAGCACCCAGCTTGTGCCCGGCCTTGTGCGGAACTACATAAAGGAACACCCGAAGCAGAACATTGATTTCCGCTTTCACAACTCCACCGGTCTTACGCCGGACATGATCGAGGGGCTGAAAAGCCGGAAATACGACATCGCTTTCTGCTCCAAGATGGAGAACGAACCCTCCATTGAATTCGTCCCCGTAGCCAGGCAGGAGCTGGTGCTGATCGTACCCAACGGCCATCCGCTGTGCACCCGGGACGAGATCGACCTGGCAGACACACTGCCCTACCCGCACATCGGCTTTTCCAGGCGCAGCGGCCTGCGCCCCATCATTGACAAGCTGTTCAAGGAGTGCAAGGGACATCCGCAGTATGTCTACGAAGTGGAGGAGGATCAGGCCGTGGCGGGCCTTGTGTCCGCCGGCTTCGGCATCGCCGTGGTGCCCCACATGGCTCTCCTCTCCTACATGCCTGTCCAGATCATCCGCATCGCCAATCCCACCTGGGAGCGGATTTTCTACATGTGCAGCCTGAAGGACGTGTACCAGGCGCCGGCCATCAACGACTTCAAGGCATTTGTCAAGCGCCACGCGGTGGTGTAGTGAAACGATTAAACGGGGACGTAATACTTTTCAAAAGTGTTACGTCTCATTTTAAGTTAACTGGTGTATAATTGTGTTAACTCGCAATTATATTGTCGCATATTTCTTCTCACACACCGAAATTAATCTGTCAAAAAAAGCGAGGGTCTCTTCCGCAAAATGCGGGAAAACCCTCGCTTTTTCTGTTTTAGCTGTCAAGTGCTGTATAGATTCTGTCCAATCTGTGATACACAATTACGCACCAGTTGGTTTAATTCCAGACGTAACACTTTTGAAAAGTATTACGTCTCCAATTACGTCGCTAGCTCCACGGCTTCGCGTTGTGCTCTGCCTTACCCTTGCGCATCATCAGGTCGTAGACCGCCTCCTTCGCGTTTTTTCCCTCGAAGAGAATGGCATTGACCTGCTCGATGATAGGAAGATCCACGCCGTACTTCTTTCCCAGAGCCACAGCGGCTTTTGTGGAGTAGACACCCTCCACCACCATCTTCACCTCGTCCATGGCCTCCTGCATGGTCTTGCCCTGTCCCATCAGGTAACCCGCCTTCCGATTCCGGCTGTGGACACTGGCACAGGTCACGATCAGATCGCCGATGCCGGTCAGCCCCATAAAGCTCTCCAGGGCTCCGCCCATCTTCACGCCCAGCCGCGCGATCTCGTGAATGCCTCTTGTAATGAGGGCTGCCTTTGTGTTGTCCCCGTAGCCCAGGCCGTCGGCCATTCCAGCCGCCAGAGCGATGACATTTTTCAGGGAGCCGCCCAGCTCAATGCCCAAAATGTCCGGGCTTGTGTACACACGGAACACCTCGTTCATGAACATCTTCTGGAGGTACTCGGCTGTCTCCTTCGTCTTTGCGCCCACTACCACGCTTGTGGGGATCATCCGTCCCACCTCCTCCGCGTGGCTGGGTCCGGAGAGGACCGCCACGTTGGCCTGGGGGATCTCCTCCTCGATCTGCTCGGAGAGGGTCATGAGCGTGGACTCCTCAATGCCCTTTGCCACATTTACGAGAAGTTGTCCTTCCTTAATAAAGGGACACATGTTCCTGGCCGTACTCCTCGTAAAGGTGGAGGGCACTGCCAGGACAACGAAATCCTTGTCCGTCACGGTCTTCTCCATGTCTGTGGTAAATTCCATATCCTCCGGGATCTTCACGCCCGGGAGCTTGCTCTTGTGCTCTCTCTCCCGGGAGAGCATCTCCACCTCCTCCGCATTGATAGACCAGACAGTCACCTCATGTCCGTTCTTGTGGAGGAGAAGCGAGAGGGCTGTCCCCCAGCTTCCAGCTCCCATAATCCCAACTTTTGCCATAATCTTCCTCCTTCCCGGCCTGCCCGCCCATCCCGGCGGGGACAGAGCCGTATGATCTCTTTATAATGACGGCTCACTGGACCGTTACTATCCGCTCCTTATGATTTGCTCTTTCCCACGCTCAGCTTGTTCTCTGTCCCGTTCATCAGCCGGCCGATATTGGCCCTGTGCTTGTAAAAGGCAGAGACAACCACAAGCGCAGCCAGCACATACATCTCCACAAGATGGCTTCCATCCACATGAAATCCGCCCATCTGTCCGTACACCACCACGCAGATAAAATATGTAACCACAACCACAAGGGAACCCACAGACACATACTTTGTGGCTGCCACGCTGGCAAGAAATACAGCCAGGCAGATCAGCATGATCCAGATATTCCAGGTGGTGATGATAATGCCGGCCGTGACCGCAATGCCCTTACCGCCTTTAAACTTCATATAGAAAGGATAATTGTGTCCCAGGATGGCTCCAAGGCCCGCGTACTGGGACAGCATCGGCATAATGTCGCCGTATGTGCCCCCGAAGATCAGTCGGACCACAAGAACCGCGAACACGCACTTGAGACAGTCCCCCAGGAGGGTGATGACTCCCGCCTTCCATCCCATAGTCCGCAGGGCGTTGGTTGTCCCCGCGTTTCCGCTGCCCTTTGTCCGTATATCAATATGCTGTGTCTTTCCGTACAGATATCCGGTCTGGATCAGCCCAAAGGCATAGCCAATGACCAGACAAATGACTCGTTCTATCATGATTACTGCTCCTTCTCCTTCCGCTGGCGGATAAAGAATTTAAGAGACGTCCCCTTAAATCCAAAGGCCTCCCGGATTTTATTTTCCAGATACCTGGTGTATGAAAAATGCATCAGCTCCTTGTCATTGACAAAGATAACAAAGGTGGGGGGCTTCACCGCCACCTGGGTAATATAGAAGAGCTTCAGCCTCTTTCCCTTGTCCGAGGGGGGCTGCTGCATGGCCACAGCCTCCATCATGATCTCGTTGAGGACTCCCGTGGCCACCCGGAGGTTCTGGTTCTGGATCACCATGTCGATCTTCTCAAACAGCTTCGGAAGCCTCTGCCCGCTCTTGGCTGACACGTACATGATCTCCGCGTAGGGCATAAAGGAGAGAACCTGGCGCACCTTGTTCTCATACTCACGCATAGTCTTGTCATTTTTCTCAATGGCATCCCACTTGTTCACCACAATGATGATACCCTTGCCTCTCTCGTGGGCAATGCCCGCGATCTTGGCATCCTGCTCCGTGACTCCCTCTGTGGCGTCGATGACCACCAGGACCACGTCCGCCCGCTCCACAGCTGTCACGGTGCGGATGATACTGTACCGCTCCAGCTCCTCCTTGATCTTGTTCTTCCGGCGAAGTCCCGCTGTGTCGATAAACACATACTCCTTCCCGTCGTGGACCACCTCCGTGTCAATGGCGTCCCTGGTAGTGCCGGCGATATCCGACACGATCACTCTCTGCTCTCCAAGGAGCTTGTTGATGATGGAAGATTTCCCCACATTGGGCTTCCCGACGATGGCCACCCTGGGCCGCTCGTCCTCCTCCTCTTCCCCTGCATGCTCCGGGAAATGGGCGATCAGGGCGTCCAGCATATCTCCCAGCCCCAGCCTGGAGGAGGCGGAGATGGGAACCGGATCCCCGATGCCAAGATTGTAGAACTCATAGACATCAGGCATGAATTTGTCAAAATTGTCCACTTTGTTCACCACAAGCACAATCGGCTTTCCGGATCTGCGCAGCATGTCCGCCACCTTGGCGTCCGCGTCCTGCAGCCCCTGCCGCACATCCGTGAGAAAGATGATGACATCCGCCGTGTCTATGGCGATCTGCGCCTGCTCCCGCATCTGGGAGAGGATAATATCCTTGCTCTCCGGCTCAATTCCCCCTGTGTCGATCAGCGTAAATTCCCGGTCAAGCCATGACACATCCGCGTAAATCCGGTCCCGGGTCACGCCCGGCGTGTCCTTTACGATGGAGATCTTCTCACCGGCCAGCACGTTAAATAGAGTGGATTTCCCCACATTTGGCCGCCCCACGACGGCCACCACTGGTTTGCTCATATTTCTCTCCTTTTCCTGCTATTTCTTATCTGCTCCCCGGCCGCCGGGCGGCCGGTTTTCTTATCGTTGTCTCAGCACGGCATCAATAAAATCCTGCCCGCTTGATTTTACAATATCTATCTCGGATTGTAAAGCATCTTTCAGCTCCTCAAGGGTCACGTCATCCAGGAAAACCTCCTCCTGGCTGCGGAACATATTGCAGGGCAGAAGCAGTGCCTTCCCCAGTCTCTTCCCCGCCAGCTGCTCCTTCAGATCCTGCCCCGTGATAAGCCCCGCCACTGTGATCCTCTCCCCGAAAAACCGGTTCTCGATCTGGTAGGTGTGGACCACTGTCCCGGGATACCTGCTCTGGAGCTTCTGTGCCATACCGCAAATAAGAGGGTAGGCCAGCTTGCCCGTGGCCACGGACACTTCCCTGGGAAGGTCATCTCCTGGCAGCCTCTCAAAGGCCTCCTGAAACTCGTTTTCCAGAAGCCGCATCATCCCCACGCCGTTTTCCAGCTGCAGGTACCCGTCATACCGCTCCTCCGGGGGCATGTCCTCTCCGGCCAAAAGGTACCACTCATCTCCCGCATGGATAAAATGTGTCCCCCACCTTTCGTACAGCTCATCCTGCCAGCGGCGGATCACCGCCAGCACCTGCCTGGCGTCCTCGGGGGTGAAGGGCTCTAAGGGAAAGAGTCCCTCCCTGTACTTTGTAAGGCCCACCGGCACCACGGACACACTCTGCAGATAGGGCAGGTAGCCGGCCAGATCCCGGATGGTCCTCTCCAGCTCCTCCCCGTCGTTGATGCCCCGGCAGAGGACGATCTGGCCGTTCATCTCGATACCCGCCTCATACAGCCTGTCCACCTTCTTCAGCGCCTCCCCGGCAAACCGGTTGTGGAGCATCTGACAGCGGAGCTCCGGATTGGTCGTGTGGAAAGAAATGTTGATGGGCTCCAGGTGATACCGGATGATCCTGTCAATATCGTGGTCGCTCATATTGGTCAGAGTCACATAGTTTCCCTGCAGGAAGGAGAGTCTGGAATCATCATCCTTGAAGTAGAGGGTATCTCTCATTCCCTCCGGCATCTGGTCGATAAAGCAGAAAATACATTTGTTCCTGCAGGAGCGGTACTCATCCATGAGCCCCTGCTCGAACTCGATGCCCAGATCCTCCTCATAGTCCTTCTCGATCTCCAGCTCCCACTCCTCGCCGTCCGGCTTCTCTATGGTGAGCACAAGCTCCTCGTCATTGACGAAAAAGTGATAGTCAAAGACATCCTCCACCTCCTGACCGTTGATGGACACAAGGATGTCCCCCTTCTCTATGCCCAGCTCATCTGCTATGCTGCCGGGCTCTATGCTCTTGATAACATGTCTGTGTGCCATATACAATACCTCTGCAATTTCTGATCTAATAAAGTATAACATATTTTGACCGATTAGTTGACCATTTTACCATAAAAGTGCTATAAATAATAGAGGAAAAATATATATGACTGGAGGAACCTATGTCAGATTTAAAAGTACTTGAGCATGCCTTGCCTGTAGCTCCCTTAAAGATCGCGGCTCTCGAGAGCTGCACGGAGCTGGGCCAAAAGGTAAATGACTATATCGTCCAATTCCGGAAGGACACCTCAAAGGAGACGCTCAGCTCTCCCGTCTTTTCTTCCTATCAGATGGACAACTATCTCATCGAGTGCCGCTGCCCCCGTTTTGGGAGCGGAGAGGCAAAGGGTACCATCAGGGAGACGGTCCGGGGCAAGGATCTCTTTGTAATGGTGGATGTGTGCAACTACAGCCTGACCTACTCTGTAAACGGCCATCTGAACCACATGTCACCGGATGACCACTATCAGGATCTGAAGCGCATCATCTCAGCCGCCAACGGGAAGGCACACAGGGTCAATGTGCTGATGCCCTTCTTATATGAAAGCCGCCAGCACAAGCGCACCAAGCGGGAGTCCCTGGACTGCGCCATGGCCCTGCGGGAGCTGGTGGACATGGGCGTGTCCAACATCATGACCTTTGACGCCCACGATCCCCGGGTGCAGAACGCCATCCCTCTCATCGGATTTGACAACTTCAATCCCCCCTACCAGTTCATGAAGGCGCTGCTCCGCGCAGAACCAGAACTGAAGGTGGACAAGGAGCACCTGATGATCGTCAGCCCGGACGAGGGAGCCATGCACAGGGCTGTCTACTTCTCCAACGTACTCGGAGTGGAGATGGGCATGTTCTACAAACGGCGGGATTACTCTACCATCGTGAACGGCAAAAATCCCATTGTGGCCCACGAATTCCTTGGCTCCGACGTCAGGGGCAAGGATCTCATCGTCGTGGATGACATGATCTCCTCCGGCGAGAGCATGCTGGACGTGGCAAAGCAGCTGAAGGACAGAGGGGCTGCCAGAGTCTTCGTCTGCACCACCTTCGGCCTTTTCACCAACGGTATGGAGATCTTCGACGACTACTACAACAAGGGCTACATCGACCGCCTGATCACCACCAACCTGACCTATCTGCCGCCCGAGACACTGAACAAGCCATATTTCGTCGTGGCGGACATGAGTAAATTCATCGCGCTGATCATCGATTCCATGAACCACGACATCTCCATCGGAGCTGTCCTGGATCCCACAAAGAGGATCCACGCGCTGATGGAAAAGCATAAAAAGAAGCTGGCTGAAAAAAAATAAATGTGCCAGCCCGCAAAAAGCTCCCGGCTGCGAACGGATCCTGTTCACAGCCGGGAGCTTTTATTCGCTTTTTTCACTTTTACTCCTGTGCCGGCGCAAGCCTTTCACGCACAGCCTCGTAGGCCCTGTCAAAATCCGGGTCCTCTTTTCCTGTGCTCCTTGCAATCTCGTGTCTTTCCCCGCTTCTGTCCGTGAGGAACAGGGCTTTCTCCCCGCCTCTTCCGAGTCCCACCTCCACCTTATCCATGTCACTCAGGCGGTAGATAAAGACATCCGACCGGAAAGAGAGGACAAACTCTCTCGTCACCAGCAGGCGAAAGGCAGGTATTTCCACCGCGTCAGGCGCGATCAGCTGATTAAAAAAATCCGCCTTGTCCTCAATCCCTGACAGCTTTGCGCCAAGGGCCCGCTGGTTTCTCACGTTCAGCACGGCCAGCAGGACTCCGGCCACAGCCAGAACCGCCCCGATGACCGGGCTGTTGAAGACAGCGATAAGGGCTGCCGCCAGAAGACTGATCCAGATGATCATCCCCGTCCGCAGACTCCTGGCCCTCTCCTCTATAAAATCATAATACTTCTGCTCTCCCGCAGTCTGTATTGCCATCCTGTAAGCCTCCGTATCCTTGTTCTTCTGTGAAGTGCGGGTACGGTCTAGCGGATCCGCTCCGGAAATCCCACTTTCTTCTGCACCTTGCGCAGCGTCTTATTGGCGTAGTAGCCGGCCTTCTCCGCATTTTCCTTGATAATACCGTCAATGTATGCCTTGTCCTTTGTGAGTCTTGCGGCCTCCTCCTGGAGAGGCTTCAGAACAGAGACAACAGACTCGCCCACAGCCATCTTGAAATCGCCGTAGCCCTTTCCGTCAAATTCCTTCACTACCTCCTCCGGCGTCTTTCCGGTGCAGGCGCTGTAGATGTTGATCAGGTTCTTGACGCCCGGCTGCTCATCCCTGTAGAGGATCTGAGCCTCGGAGTCCGTCACGGCCCGCTTGCATTTGCGCATGATCGTGTCCGGATCATCCATCAGGTAAATGCTGGCGTTGGGGTTCTCATCCGACTTGGACATCTTCTTTGCAGGATCCTGAAGGCTCATGATCTTGGCCCCCACTTTTCCAATATAGGCCTCCGGAATGGTGAATACGTCCCCGTAAATATTGTTAAATCTCTCCGCGATATCTCTCGTCAGCTCAAGATGCTGCTTCTGATCTACTCCCACAGGCACAACGTCTGCCTGATAGAGCAGGATGTCCGCCGCCATCAGCACCGGGTAAGTGAAAAGCCCGGCGTTGATATTGTCCGCATGCTTGGCCGCCTTGTCCTTGAACTGGGTCATCCGGTTCAGCTCGCCCATGTAGGTAAAGCAGTTCAGGATCCAGGCCAGCTCCGCGTGTCCGGACACATGAGACTGGTAGTAGATACAGTTCTTCTTCGGATCCAGACCGGCCGCGATGTAGAGGATGAGGAGCGCTCTGGCTCTCTTCCTCAGAGTCGCCGGGTCCTGGCGCACAGTGATAGAGTGCATGTCCACCACGCTGTAGAAGCACTCGTACTCGTCACTCAGTGTGACCCAGTTCTTCAGTGCTCCCAGATAGTTTCCAAGGGTCAGGTTTCCTGTCGCCTGCATCCCGCTGAATAATACTTTCTTGTCATTGATCATGTCTGTATCCTCCAATGTATTTTTCAATTTCTATGATCGGCTATTTCGCCCAGGGCTCTACCTTGTCTTTGTAGTACACCACATTTTCGGACAAAATATGAAATTCACTATTCTCCCAGACCACCTCTGTGACCGCACAGTTTTTGTGCACCCCTGTGCCCCAGTACCGGGAGAGGGGATCCTTTCTGATGTAGCAGAGCAGTCCCGCCAGGGCCGCGCCGTGGGTGGCGACCAGGATCTGCTTGTCCGCGTACTGGGGATTTCGCGCCAGATCCTCCAGGAACTCCCCCGTCCTGTCTCTGACCTGTCCGAAATCCTCTCCGCCCGCCGGGGCCCTGTACTTATCCGGCCCGTCAAAAAAGCGGTGGAATTCCTCCGGCAGCTCCCATCCATCGCTGGAGCAGCACTTCCCCTCATACTCCCCAAAGGACATCTCCTCGATCCGGGGCTCCTCTATAATCGGGACGTCTCTTCCCTCCAGGATGATCTGCGCCGTCTCCTTGGCCCTGGAAAGAGGGCTTGTAAAGCACAGGTCAAAGTGTATGTCTGCCAGGCCCTTGGCCGTCTCCCTGGCCAGGTGCCTTCCAAACTCATTGAGGGGAATATCCGACTGTCCCTGTATCTTTCTCGCTTTATTCCAGTCCGTCTCTCCGTGGCGGACAATGTATAGTTTCATCTGTCATGCCTCCTCAGCTTCGCTTCGCGCGGCCACTCCCTACGCCGTGCCGTACACTTCGGTGAGCTTCGCTCCCCTCAGTGTCACGGGCTTCGCCCTATGAAAAGAAAAAGCGGCAGCCTCGCCTGCAAGCAGCCGGCCTGCCGTTTTTTCTTTTCGCACGGCTCAGTACCTACCGACATATTATACCATGCCCGCACAGCGGCCATGGGCCTCCGGCGGATGCGCAGCGGATTTCTGCGGTTCCGCAGAAACCGCATTATGCGCAGGTATAATAATCACGATGTGATTATTATACCACACCTCTGCTGTTTTTCCATAGAAAATCGGTGAAAAAAGTGGTAGACTGAAGTGTAGGGCTGTTTTGGAGCGCTCTTCTGCCTGGCAATGGCATAAGAAGGCGCCTGCTGTATCCGGCCCTCAAGGACAAAACGATTTGGAAAGGATGATTTCGACATGGAAAAGATCACGAGTTTTACCATTGACCACATAAAGCTGGTTCCGGGCGTGTATGTGTCCAGAAAGGACATGGCGGGGAACTGCGTGGTAACCACCTTTGACCTGCGCATGACAAGCCCCAACGACGAGCCCGTCATGAACACGGCGGAGGTGCACACCATCGAACACCTGGGCGCCACCTTCCTGCGGAACGACCCGGACTACAAAGACAGGGTGCTGTACTTTGGCCCCATGGGCTGCCGCACCGGCTTCTACCTGCTGCTAGCCGGCGACTACGAGTCAAAGGACATCATCCCCCTCATGAAGAGCATGTTCGCCTTTATCGCAGGCTACGAGGGAGAAGTCCCCGGGGCATCCCCGAAGGACTGCGGCAATTATCTGGACATGAACCTTCCCATGGCCAAATACCTGGCGGGCAGGTATTTAAAAGAAGTGCTGGAAGGCATCACAGAGGAGAGGCTGGTCTACCCGGAGTAGGCCGCCTGTCCATTACTCCCATAAAAAACAGCGAAGAGAGGCCGAAAACAGCCTCTCTTTTTCTATTATACCACTGAGTATGTTACTCTTTCTACCAGTTCCAGCTCTTCTCCCCTTTGTGGGAATTCTCCCTTTTCCCGCTGTCCTGCCCCGGCTTCCACTTCCTGTTGTAGGGAAAGTCCTTTTTCAGCACCACATTCCTGATGTAAGCGTAGGTCTTCTCCTCCCCATCCCGGGCCAGCCGCTTCAGAAGATCGTGGAGAAGCTCCGCTGTCTCAGAGTGGATCATCTTCCCCAGCATAGCTGCCCCCTGCTCGTAGTACTGCAGCGGGTGCCAGTCCTCGTATTTATCCCTCTGGTAGGTCTTGGAGGCCGAGATCCGATCCACGAACATCTCCGCCACATACCGGGCCGGCATCTTCATACCGATGATCCCATCCTCTTTTTTCATTCCGTAATCGATCCAGTATTCATAGTGATGCTTGTTCCGCCCCTTGTGGTGTAGCCAGGCGGAGGAGTATCCCTTTGCCTCCCTCTCCGCGTTGTTGGGGCTCCTCGTTCCCTGGTAATACCTGCATCCCACCAGGAACTCAGTGGGCGAGTACTTGGACATGTCGTGGAGCAGTCCCTGCCTGTACAGCCCCAGCTTAAAGCATCCCTTCATGACAAGGATCTTGTGGTGAGTGATCGTGCGAAAATGTCTCCATGCCTTCATCTTTGTCATACTTCCTTCTCAAAATACTTCCGTCTTCACAATACTTCCGTCTTCACAATACTTCCGCCCCTGTCACCGCACATACCTGATCAGGCAGAGCAGGAGCAGGTGGGCCGGGTAAAATATATAGAAAAAATATTTCATGCCACGGCCCTTTTTCCCGTTGTAGAGAGCAATGGGGATCACAGCCAGCGCCCCGAAGCGCTGCACCGCCGACTGCCACAGGAAATTCCAGGCGCCGGCCAGGGCCAGGCCGGCCCAGGGCCTCGCCCTCCCTATATAGAAGATCAGCACAAGTAGGACGCCCCGAAAGCCGTAGTCCGCTCTGAGAGCCTCCGCAAACCACATAGCGATAAAGATCTCCAGGATGCGCTCCGGCCACTCTCTGCTGCGCTCCAGCACCGCCATCAGAGCCACGCTGATAAAGAGGGTAAAAAACACATTCTGCCTCTGGGGATACCAGACTGTCTGGAAAAAGGCCAGATCAAAGGGGATTTCCGACAAAAGTGCGAAGATCCCCAGTCTTGCAAGATATCTGTATCTATCCCTTGTATGGAAAAATCCCTCCGCCAAAAGAAAGGCAAATATGGGAAAGGCCAGCCTTCCGATGCGGATCAGATTTTCCTCCCCGGGAAAAAGTATCCTCCCCGTATGATCCGCCGCCATGCAGAGGATGGCAACACACTTCAGAGAAAAGGAGTCAAACACAGAGGCTCTCTGAAGCAGCGCCCGGAGAAGCTCCTTGATCTTTGTCCTCTCCATCTCCTACCGCCCTGTGAAGACGGCGATGGTCCTGTCTTTGAGAAGCGCCTCCCTCTGGTTTTCCAGCGGCTCCTCCTCCGCCAGGATGCCCTCCTTTGTGTCCGCGACCAGATACCACTTCTTCCCTTTTGGGAGGGCCGGAAGGGCAAACTCATGCTCCAGCCAGTGCATATTGTAGGCCACAAAGCAGTCCTCATCTCCGGCCATCTTGCCGCAGTAATAGACTCCCAGCTGGCGACTGGACACCTCCGACGGGGTCTGCCATGCGTAGGCGCCGTGGTAGGAAACATCGGGCACGCCGCAGCTGATCTGATCCATGCCCAGCAGCTCCTTCTCCTGGGAGAGCACCGGGTGGGCTTTGCGCAGGGCGATCAGCTCCTTCACAAAGGAGAAGAGCTTTTTCTCACGCTCCAGGCGGCTCCAGTCCAGCCAGCCTGTGGGATTGTCCTGACAGTAGGCGTTGTTGTTCCCCTTCTGGGTGTTGGCGAACTCATCGCCGGCCAGAATGCAGGGAGTTCCCTGAGCCAGCAGCACGAGGAAGAAGGCGTTCCTTCTCTGCCCCTCCCGGAGGGCCATGACCGCCTTTTTCCTGCTTGGGCCCTCCGCCCCGCAGTTCCAGCTGTAATTGTAGTCCGGTCCATCCTGGTTGTTCTCACCGTTGGCCTCATTGTGCTTGGCGTCGTAGGAGACAAGGTCGTTCAGGGTAAACCCGTTCTGGTTGGCGATATAATTGTAGAACCCTTCCGCGCCTGCCTGACGGCGAAGCCAGTAGATCACATCGCCCACCATCCCCTCGTCCCCCTTCAGGAAACGGCGCATCACATTCTGAAATCCGGTCTGGTGCTTTAAGAGCTTCAGGCCCCGCAGCATGGGGTCGCTGTACACTCCTTCCACAGGAGTCACGTCAGGATTGAGGATGAAACCGTCCACGTGGTACTCCAGCATATAGTGGCGCAGACAGGCTTCCATAAGGATCCTGGGCGTGTTCCCCTCAAATGGCATCTCCAGGATCACCTCGATTCCCGCCTTATGGCAGGTCTTGACCATGTCCTTCAGCTCAGTCACCGGGTCCCCCGCCGCGTAGGCCGCCTTGGGCGCAAAATAGCAGCCAGGGCCATAGCCCCAGTAGTTTACGTACTTGGGGGAGGGCATAAACTCGTACACCGGCATGCAGTGGATCTGGTTGATCCCCAGCTCCAGCATGTAGGGGATCTTCTCCACAACGCCGGCAAAGGTGCCCTTGTGCTTTACGCGGGAAGACGCGTGTTTTGTAAACCCTCTCACATGGAGACTGTAGGCCACCACTCTGTGCATGGGTATGCAGGGCCGCTTATCCCCCTCCCAGTCGTAGTCGTCCACATAGAGGACGCCCCGGACCGGTCGCCTCGTCTGAGCGGTGTCATCCAGCGTCTCGTGAAACTTCTCTGTCCCGGAAAGCTTCCTGGCATAGGGATCCACGATCATCTCCTCTCCGATCCGGTAGCAGTACTCGTACTCCTGCGCCGGGAAATCCTCCAGAGCCAGAAAACGCACGGCCCCCGTCTCCTCCCTTCGGGGCATGTCAAAGCACAGTGCAGGCTCTTTTTCTCCCTTTTTGTAGAGCAGGAGCTCACACGTCTTCTCCGGCGGCGCCTCCACCGCGAAATTAACCTTGTTCTCTCGTACCTCCGCCCCAAGCGGCAAAGGTTTCCCCTCTTTTTTTGTCATTGTCCATCCTTCCTGCTGCCTCTACTGCCAGCCGTCTGCTCCATACATTTCCACGTTGTCCTTTGTGATCATGTCAATGATCTCCACATAGTTTTCCTTCTCATAGTCCTCACCGTTCAGGATCGCCAGAGCCACCTCCACAGCTGTCTTTCCCATATTGATGGGGGACTGGGCGGCCGTGCCGGCAATCTGTGTGTCGGATTTCAAAAGCTCCTTTTTAATATCCGGGGAACCGTCCACGCCGTAGATGATCACATTGTCCAGCCCCAGCAGATTGACTGCGGTCTGGGCTCCAACGGCGATCTGATCGTTGCCGCACATGATGGCGGTCACATCCGGGTGCTCCTCCAGGGCAGACTGCGCCACCTCGAGGGATTTCTCAAATTTCCCGTCCGTGTTCTCCCGGGCCACAACCTCAAAGCCCGGATCCGCATTGGAGATAACCTCCTCAAAGCCGGTGATCCTGTCATTGATGGAGTTCTGGGTGGGGCATTCCAGGATCAGCACCTTCCCGCCCTCCGGGCAGCGCTCCAGCAGGGCCTGTCCGCAGATCCGGCCTGCCTCCACATTGTCTGACCCCACGTAGGCGTCCACATAATCCATCTCCTTCACCTGGGTGTCCACATTGATGATCTTCACCCCGGCCTCCTTAAGAGCCTGCAGGGAGGGTGTGATGCTCTCCCAGTTCACAGGGCTTAAGAAAATGGCGTCTATTCCGTCATCGATCATCTGCTGGATCTGGGACGCCTGGGTGTCCGCGTCGGTTCCCGGATCCATGGTGATCAGCTCATCTCCTCTCTCTGTCAGGGCCTCCCGGATGGAATTCTCCAGAGTGATAAAATAAGGATTTTCCATGTCAATGGCGCTGAAGCCAAATGTATATCCTTCCTCCTCAGCCTGTCCGTCCTCTTCCTCCCCGTCTTCGTCTTCCTCCTGCACCGGGTTGTCCTCCGGACTTCCCACATTCTTCTTGCAGCCTGCCGCCGACAGGACACAGACAAGGATCATGGCAAGGACAGCCATGAACTTTCGGTTTTTCATATATGCTCCTCCTTAATGTCATCGCTTTGATTTCATACTTAGTTAGTATTTTACAACATTTTACACCGTTTGACCAGTCCCGTATCGCACGGATATGTCTCGTGATATGTCTTGCTTTTGCAGCCGCTCTCTGGTAGAGTAAAGACAGAGGAACTCTCTGAAAACAGGAAAAAGCAAAAGGAGAAAATGATCATGAGAGAACAGCAGAATGAAGAGATCACGGTAACACTGACACTGGACAACGACGAAGTGCTTGAGTGTGCCGTCCTCACCATCTACGAGGCAGGCGGACGTCAGTACATCGCTCTCCTTCCGCTGGATGAAAACGGGGAAGAAGAGGGGGATGTGTACATCTACCGCTACATTGAGACAGACCCGGAAAATCCGGATTTGGAGAACATCGAGGACGATGAGGAGTACGAAATCGCAGCCGACGCCTTTGACGAGTGGCTGGACGAGCAGGAATTCGAGGAAGATCTGGACGCCTTCTAGGCGTCCTTCTTCTTTTTTCGGCGAAGCAGAAGCTCCTCCACGAACCGGGAAGAATCCGCGTCCTTTCCGTTTTTTGTCTTCACGTAGGTGATGACCAGCTTCTCCCTGGCCCTTGTCATGGCCACGTAGAACATCCGCCTCTCCTCCTCAAGCTCCTCCTCAAGCTTTGCCTTCCGGTAGGGAGTCACGCCCTCGTTGGCGCCCAGGATAAAAACCGTGTCAAACTCCAGCCCTTTGGCGCTGTGCATGGTCATGAGGGAAATGCCCTCGCGGCGCTCATCGCTCCTTTGCCTCTGCTGCTCCCGCAGATTTCTCCCGTATTCGTCGGTATAGCGGAACCACTCCTCCATTGTCTGGAAATCCTTTGTGCTTTCCTGGATCTGCTCCAATATCTCGAAGAGCTCCTCCTCCCCTGTGCGCCGGGCCTTCGCCCACTCCCGGAGGTAGTCGTCGTACCCGATCCTCTTGCGGATGTACTGGACAGCCGCATAGGGAGTCTTTCGCTCCATCATCCGGATATCCCACTCAAACTGGTCGATGCGGTCCTGCATCCAGTCCTTATCACAGTAGAACTTCCGCAGGTCCTCAAAGGAGACGTCTCCCCTCTCCATGCTCTCCCGGCTGATATAGCGCTTGGGGCAGTTGGCGATATCCAGGAAATATTTCCTGTCCCGCTTCCCGCAGGCCAGCTCCATGTAGCTGCGGATATTTCTCCCGATGAAGTGCTCGAACACATTGCGCACATAGTCCCGCATGGAAAAGGGCAGCCGCCGCTCCATCAGCTGTCCCGCCAGGATGCCGGCGTCCATGTTGGTCCGGAAGAGAACAGCCATGTCTTTTATGGCCACTCCCTCCTCCATCCTCTTCTGTATGGCAAAGATAATGTACCTTGCCTCCTCCGTGGGATCCCTCACCTCCTGGACATGGACCGGCGCCCCCTTCTCCTTGACTGTGCACAGCTTCTTTGGATACCGCTTTTTGTTGTGCTCAATGACCCGGACCGCCCCCTTCAGGATGTAGGAGGTACACCGGTAGTTCACATCCAGAAGGATTTTCCTTGTCCCCGGATAATCCTTTGGAAAGCCCAGCATGATCCCCGGCCTGGCGCCCCGGAACTGATAGATGGACTGGTCGTCGTCCCCCACCACAAAGAGATTGTTCTCCGGCAGAGCCAGCATCCGGAGCACCTCGTACTGAACCCGGTTCACATCCTGGAACTCATCCACCAGGATGTAGCGGAATTTCTTCTGCCACCGCTCCAGTATGTCCGGCCTTGTCTTAAAAAGCTTCCAGCACAGGAGCAGCATGTCGTCAAAGTCGATCTTTTTCATCTGCTTCTTCTTCGCCTCGTAAAGCCTGCATATGTCCTGGAAATGCCGTGGGCTGACCTGAGACTCGTAGTCCGCAAGCCTGATCCCGCTGTTCTTCACCTTCCCCATCTCGGAGAGAAGCCTCTCCATATAGTCCTTCTCGTCCTCTATCTCCATGTCCGGGCTCATCTGGGGCAGGGTCAGGATCTGCCGCAGCAGCTCCCGTTTCTCCTCCTCAGCCAGGATGTTGGCTGAGGTGAGTCCGTAGGCCCACTTCAGGATGCCATAATAGATCCCGTGAAAAGTGCCGAAGGTGACGGGCAGCCTCCTGCCGGCCATAAGGCCCTCGAACCGCTCCTTCATCTGCCGGGCCGCGTATCTGGTAAAAGTAATGACCAGAATTTCTTCTGGCCTTACTCTGCATTTCTCTATTAAATACTTAATCCTCGCCGCAATGGTGAGTGTCTTGCCGGAGCCGGGTCCCGCCAGGACCATACAGGGTCCCTCCCTGTGGCAGGCCGCCTCCTGCTGGGCCTTGTTAAGCTGCATTTTCTACCTCGCTTCCAGCTTTTCAATTCCTCTGCGGATACGGGCCAGAGACTCCTCTTTTCCCAGAACCTCCATGATCTCTGTGGCTCCTCCCGGAGTGCTCTGCTTGCCGGACACGGCTGTCCGCAGCGGCCACATCACATAGCCGATCTTGACGCCCTTCTCATCCACGTAGGACTTCAGCGTATTGTAGAGCGCGTCGTTGCTGTAATCCTCCTGTCTCTCAAGAAGCGGCAGCGTCTCCCGCAGCACTTCCAGAGATGTCTCCTCATTGGTCTTCATCTTCTTATGGCAGTACATGGAGGTGTCGTACTCCGGCAGCTCCTCAAAGAAATCAATGTGTTCCCTGATATCCGGGAAGATCTCGATCCTTGTCTTCACAAGAGCGGCAATCTTCTTAAGATCTATGTCTTTTGTGATGACCTCTTTGATGTAGGGCTCTGCCATCTCATAAAATCTGTCAAAATCCATAGCCTTCAGGTACTCGCTGTTCATCCATTTCAGCTTCTGAATGTCGAATACAGCCGGAGATTTGCTCATATGACGGTAGTCAAAGGCCTCCACCAGCTCCTCCAGGGAAAAGATCTCCTGTGTCCCCTCCGGGCACCAGCCAAGAAGAGCCACATAGTTGACGATGGCCTCTGACACAAAGCCCTGGTCCAGCAGATCCTCGTAAGAGGAGTGACCGCACCTTTTGCTCAGCTTCTTGTGATTCTCGTCCGTGATAAGAGGACAGTGCACGTACACCGGCACATCCCAGCCGAAAGCCTCGTAAATGCGGTTGTATTTGGGGGCGGAGGACAGGTACTCATTTCCCCGGACCACATGGGTGATCCCCATCAGGTGGTCGTCCACCACGTTGGCAAAGTTGTAGGTGGGATATCCGTCGGACTTGATCAGGATCATGTCGTCCAGCTCCTCGTTGGGTACGGTGATATCCCCGTAGATCTCATCGTGGAAAGTGGTAGTCCCCTCTGTCGGCATGTTGATTCGGATCACGTAGGGCTTCCCGGCCGCCAGATTTGCCTCGATCTCCTCTTTGCTCAGATGGAGGCAGTGCTTGTCATAGACCACGATCTCTGTTCCCGTCTCAGACACCTTGCTGCGCAGAGACTCCAGTCTCTCCTTGTCACAGAAGCAGTAGTAGGCGTCCCCCTGCTCGATGAGCTGTTTCGCGTACTTCAGATAGACGCCGGTCGCATTTCTCTCACTCTGGACATAAGGGCCCACGCCCCCGTCCTTGTCCGGTCCCTCGTCGTGGACAAGTCCTGTCTTCTCCAGTGTTCTGTATATGATCTCCAGCGCCCCTTCCATGAACCGCTCCTGATCTGTATCCTCAATGCGGAGGATGAAATCTCCTCCCTCATGTTTCGCGATCAGATACGCGTACAGCGCAGTTCTCAGATTGCCCACATGCATCCTGCCTGTGGGGCTTGGTGCAAATCTTGTTCTTACTTTACTCATTGTCTCTCTCCATTTCTATAATGATTTCCCCCAGTGCGTCATCCACCCGGCTCTGCCAGAAGATGTCCGCGTCCTTATTGGAGAAGTGGTCTTCTTCGTCTATGACGATCAGTTTATCCCCTTCATAGTAGCCGGTAAGCTGGCTGCACAGGAAGGATTTCAGGTTCGTCCCCAGAACGAGGAGCACATCCGCCTTCTGCATCTCGGTGGCGGCCCGGGTGATCACCTGGTTGTCCACCATCTCCCCGAAAAGGATGACATCCGGCCGCACCGCCTGCCCGCATGTCTCGCACAGGGGAATTCTGTCCGTGTTCCTTATGTATTCTACAGGATACTCTCTGCCGCAATGAGGACAGTAATTTCTGAAAATGCTGCCGTGCAGCTCAATGACATTGCTGCAGCCCGCCCTGCTTGGAAGGTGGAACAGCCTCCTTGTTATGATGGTCTGAAAGATGCCTGACTCCTCCAGCCTGGCCATTTCATAATACCCCTTTCCCGGCGGTATGTCCACCGCCTGGAGGAGTTCATTCCGATAAAAATCATAAAACTGCTGCTTCCGGGTAGAAAAAAAGGAGCTGGAAAAGATCTCCTCGGCGGAGTACCCATACTTTTCCTCAATGGCATAGGACTCTCCCCCGTCCCTGACGACCGGATAGCCGCTCTCCTCCAACATGGCCCGCCCGCTCAGCACGACCGTGTATCTGCTCTCTTTGAGCATCTCGTAAATGGTTCCCGCAATACCCGACATAGTCTCCGCCTCCTTCTCACCTTCTGTGATCCACGACCCAAAAGGATCTTGTTATTTTTTTATTGTACCACATGCAATTTATGACAATCAAGCCTCTTTAGATGCCTTGTGCAGATTCCACCGCTTTTTCCAGTACCGGGGCTGGAAAAACTCTCTCGGGATGGAGACGATAAATACGATGCCGAGCACGATGGCAAAGGCAACCTTCACCGCGCCGATCCCTCTCTGGGCCGCCTCCCCAAGCTGACCTGTCACCAGGTAGTAGGCCGTGTAATACACGCCCGCCCCGGGCACGAGGGGGAAAATACCCGAGATCATGAAGATCGTGATAGGGCATTTCAGCCGCACAGTCAGCATCCGCGAGATGAGCACCACTACCAGCGCCCCGAAGAAGGAGGACACCGCCGCCGAGGCGTGTTCCACGGCCAGGCAGTAGACGATCCAGCCCATGGCTCCCGTCGTCCCGCAGCTGATATAGAAGCGCTTCGGCACATTGAACATGACGGCGAACCCTATGGTCCCGAAAAAGGCGCAGAAAAAATTCAGCAGTATATCCTGAACAGCACTCATCATATACCCACTCCTCCCATGATGTTCGTGTAGGCTCCCAGCGTAAAGCCGACGCCGATAGCAATATAGACAAAGACCAGGAGCGCGTCTATCATACGCACAGTCCCGGACAGGAAGTCGCTGTCCGCAATGTCCCGGATGGCATTGGTAAAAGCCATTCCCGGCACCAGGGGCATGATGCCGCTGATGATCATGCCGTCTAGGTGAAGGACAGACGGGAAGAAATGCCGGAACAGGAGGGCCAGGAAGGTGATGAGCACGCCTCCCACGATGTTGACGATGATCTTGGATATACGGAGCCTTTTGGAGGCCAGGACCCACACATACAGGAAGCAGCCTATGAGAAAGGCAGCCAGGCTGTCCATCACGCCCGCCCCCAGAAGGAACCCGAAGCATCCGCTTCCCATGCCTGCCGCAAGGATCTGCAGATAGCCCTTCGTGGGCGGGATCTCTTCAATCTCCTTCAGGCGCTCAAAGGCCTCATCTATCCCCACAAGGCCGGCGGAGATCTCCCGAGAGAGAGCATTCACCTCCGCCACGATCCCAAGGTGGGAGGAGGACAAAGGGATATGCTTTACCCGGGTGTAGGTGTCCCCGTCGCCGATCTTGATGCTGACAATAATGGCATGACTGAGTGTAAACGTGTCCACATCATCCACGTGAAAGCGCCCGCATATGTATTTGATCGTCTCCTCCACACGGAAAATCTCACCGCCGTTTTTCAAAAGGATGCGCCCCGCCTCCAGGGCCAGATCCAGCACCTTCTTGGGATCTGCCTCTGTCTTCAGGTCCTTTTTCAGGTAGATCATGTCCGTCAGCAGCACCCCCTCATCCCAGATGGGCTCCCTGTAATTGGCTGTAAAAAATCCGGGCACAATGTGGGAGTGGACAAAGCCGCAGTGCTGGTAAAAGCGGATTGTCTTCTCCGTGTTCCCGGTCCCCACATACATGGTGTCGCACTGATAGCTGTATTTCTCGCACACATAGTGGACAAGGGCCGTGCCATACCCCCTGCCCTGAGCCTCCTCCCTGGTGGCCAGGTTCTTCAGCTCACATTTTCTTTTCCCAATCTGACAGACAACACAGACAGACTGCACCTGCCCCTGGTCATCGTATAACGCAAACATATCCCCGGAGTCCAGATACTTCTCTATCATGTCCTCCTGGGGATCTGCCAGCATCAGTAAGTCGAGAAATGCAGTCTTCTGCAGTGTAACCTGTTGAATTTCCATGCTTTTCGTCCCTCTATCTGATCTTTCCATTTACAAGTTCAGCCTATTATAACACCATCCTTTCAAAAATGACAGAGGGATTTTGGACTGTTCTTACACAAAAACAATAGCAAAAGAGGAGGCGGCGTCCCGGCATACCAGACGCTGCCTCCTCTCTTTATACTTTTAGTTGATATATCCGGCCTTCTTCAGCTCCTCCTGAGCTCTGCCCAGGTTGGCATCGGACACCAGGATGATAGGCCCTGTACAGCCCATGCCGCTCTCCGCATAAATCCCCAGCTTCCAGAGAGCCCGCACGCCGTCCTCCAGATCCATGATCTCGATCCCTGCGATCTGTGATGTCACCGGTTCCTTGGCCGGCGCCTTCACTTCCTCCTGCTCCGCAGGCTTTGCAGACGCTTTTCTCGCTGCCAGTATCTCTTTCAGGCCCGCTTTTTCTGCTGCCGCAAACTCTTCCTTCGCAATGTCAAAGACTTTTCCTCTCAAAAGATCAGCCGCATAATTCAACGCACCCTTGATGAGGGGCGCCCCGGAAGCCCTGGAAATGATCAGCACCAGCTGCTCATAATTTTCCCCAATACCAGGGCCATATCCAAATCCGGATGCCTCATAGCTTCCTCCTGTTGTGAAGGAGGAGAGCATCTTGATCAGGATATTTCCGGACAGCGAGTCACATACCATAATATCCGCAGATCCCTGGAGTACGTCATTTCCCCTCATGACGCACCCGCCGTCTGCCCTCGCCGACTCGGCAAATGTAATATCATATCCGTTCTCTTTCAGCTGTTTCAGGGCGATCTCCGTCTGGCGCGCCCCGTCCACATTCAGAATCCCGACTGTGGGATGCTTCTTTCCGCAGGCTTTTGCTGCAATGATGCCGTAAATAGCATTTTTGATCATCCCTTCAATGCGGTCCGCGCTGGAGGTGCCTGTAGTGGTGGCCACAAACATCTCCCTTCCCTTCGCGGGGGTGACGGCCCGGCCCACAGTGGAGACGCCGATAGGGAAAGGAAAATGCATGGTGACAGCCCCGTCCACTTCCTTGTTCTTCAGGAGCTCCTCCATCTTTTTGTGTCCTTCCTCCTCGTCAGCCACTTTGACAGTGGTCACGCCTTCCGCCTCAAGAGTGCCGATGTAGAAGACATCAATCCCCTCCTTTGCGGCGGCCACAGCTGCCTCCATAGCGTTCTCCTCACCGTGTTCGCTTCCCATACCGGTGAGAGCGATCTTGGGCTTTTTCCCGAACCGGCCGCTCTCCAGCCCCTCTGCCATTTCCATAAAGGTGGAGGCGATTATTTTTTCAATGTGATCAGCCATGTTCCACCCTCCTTTACTCTGCCAGAAGCGCTGCTGCAAATTCTTTCATAGCTTTTGCGATCAGCCCTTTTACTTCCTCTTCGGAGACGCCGCTCTCTTTCTTCTCCTGCTCTGCCGTGTTTCCGTGGATCACGAAAGACACGCCGTCAAAAAGATTGGTCATACGGCCAAGGAAGAGGCTTCCCTTTCCGATGATCATGGCATTCTTGATCTTTCCTTCCAGGATATCCTCCCTGGCAACGCCGATGTAAGGCACACCGGAGGGAATATGTCCCTGGGTGGGCGCCCAGCCGGTCAGTCCGTGCTTCTTTGTAAAGTCTGCCAGCTCCTTGCGGTCCAGCTCTCCTCTCTTCACAGCCAGAGCGCCGATCATCTTGTAGTTGGCAAGAGGCACATCTCCGGCTCCCGCCGGTTTGGTGATATCCGGGTTCTGCATCTCCGGTGAATACTTGTCGATATCCGGGATCTTCATGCCCGCTCTGTCCAGAGGATCCGCTACAAGACTGCCGATGACAGCCTGGGGAGCAGAACCTGTGCCCACTGTGTGGCGTCCCAGCATGCCAAGGTCGATCTCCGGGCTTACGCCGTCGTTCTCTGTGATGACAACGGCAAATCCGCCCAGGCAGTCCTCCAGGATGGGGAGGCCCTTCTTCACATGGTCCTTGCCGTTCATACCAAGCTTGGCCGTGCAGCCGCCGCTGGTCACGACAACAGTCTTGTATGCGCCGGATTTCACCAGAGCCGCCGCCTCAATGACAGCATGGGTAGGCGCCGCACAGAAGCCTCTGGCGTCAGAGCCTGTGGCGTTCACAAGTCCTGCCACCTCTGCTGCCGCCTTTGCGAAGTTGCCGCCGCCTCTCTGGTTCATATCGCCGCAGGCCTCCTCCGCACAGTCGATGACGTACTCCACGTCCTCCTTTTTGATGCCCGCGTTGCGGACCGCGTAGAGGAGCGCCAGCACGCTGGATGCCTTGCTCATCAGGTTCTCATGCATGACATGAGCGGACAGATTCTGGTCAATGTCGTGGGCGGCCTTCACACAGCCCACCAGTTTTCCATCGAAATACAGTCCTTCTGCATGCTCTTCATTTACAAACTGCTCGATCTCGGAAAGCTCCACGCCCTCGTGCACTCTTTCCAGGATTTCTTCTGTGATCACCGGATCTTTTGCCAGCGCTTCCTTATGGGCTGCGACAAATCCCTTCTCCAGTCTTACCACCTCGAACATGTCGCTGGCCTGCACAAGGAGGAGGAACTCTTCCTCAGGCATGATCTCGCCAAATTTTCCGTAGCGGTCCGCCCCTTCCATCTTCTTGTCGTACCAGGGGAATTCCACTTCCGCCAGCTCCTCCGGATGGACGTTGCCGATATAGGTCTGGTTTGGCCAGTAGGATACCGCCTCCTCATATGAGCGGAGTTTTTCCGGCACTTCCTTCAGATACTCCGACTCAGGATTGACGATGCGCTCTGTCGTCTGTGTTGTTCCGTTATACAAAACCATATCCGGTGTATGTACTAAAATATAGCTTGCCCCTTTGATCACACTGTTCATGGGTTTTTCCCCTTTCTTCTTTTTTTATCATAATAAGCAGAGCGGCGGGGTGACACCGCCCCGCCCTCCTAGAATTTACAATATTGCTCTCTGATAGCTGTCATCTCGGAAATGATATCATCTACATCGAGAACCATCTCCATCATGCTGATCTGCTCATCATAGACAGCCTCGTCAAATTCTTCCTTCATCTCCGGCTCGCATACGTGATAAACCTGAAGTCCAAGCTGGACTCCTGTCAATGGACCTGCGAAAGTAGGATCTCCTGCTGTAACAGTCTCAGCTGCAAGACCTGCAGCCTCGCCCTCTGCAGCTCCGAGAACTACAACAAGGTTCTCCGGGCCGTACTCGTCAGCAAACTCCTTTACTCTCTTCTGGTTTTCCAGATCCATTGCGCCTGCGCTCGTTCAGACGAAGCATTCCGTGGACGCGAATACCACTTCCCCGCCAGCCGTCTTTACACACTCGGCAATGGCAGGTCCCGGAATTCCGTCACGGTCTCCGATAACTATCACTTTTTTGTTTTCCAAAATAGCCATAATTATGCGTTCTCCTTTCTTATGTTGTTTTTTGCTGCTTTAAAATTTTTATGATTAAAGATATTTCTTAATCATCGCTTCAATGCTCTCCGGTGTGCAGTCGTCTTTTACAAGCTCCTCGACTTTCTCTCCATCCTTGTAGATGGCCATTACCGGAAGTCCCAGAACTTTCTGGGAAATGGCAAGGCGGCGCGCCTTTGTGGTGTTCAGGGATGTGAATTTGATCTTGTCCCCGTACGTGTCTGCAAACTCATGTACCTTCGGCATAAGAGCCTGGCAGGGCACACAGCCGTCTCCATAGAAATCAACGAATACATATCCGTCAGCTTTCAGCACTTCTTCTTCAAATGTGGTCTTATCTACATCAATCATTGTTCTCTGCTCTCCTTTTCTTTCCAGATGTTTTTCCTGGTCTCTAAAAATAATCGGACAGGCTTCTCTCCACCTGTACAGCGGCGATGGCTCCATCCGCAGCTGCCGTCACAACCTGACGGAGGCTCTTGATGCGGACATCTCCCACTGCGTAGACATTGGGAATATTTGTGTGCATGTCCTCATCGGTGCGGATATAGCCTCTCTCGTCCATATCCAGGATGCCCTCAAACAGCTTGGAGTTGGGAACGGTTCCGATAAAGCCGAACACGCCGAACATGCCGTCTTCCTCGTCCGCCTCCACAGTTCTCACTTCGCCGGTCTTGACATTCTTCACCTTCATCCACTGGAGGATGTCGTCTCCTCCTAACTCCTCCACAACGCTGTCCCAGAAGAACTCGATCTTCGGGTTCGCGAAGGCCTTCTCCTGGATGGATTTGGCTGCGCGCAGCTCGTCTCTTCTGTGGATGATGGTAACTTTTCTGGCGAATTTTGTCAGGTACATGGCCTCCTCCACTGCGGAGTCGCCTCCTCCTACGACAAACACTTCCAGATCCTCAAAGAAGTTGGCATCGCAGGTAGCGCAGTAGGATACGCCTTTTCCTCTGAACTCAGCCTCGCCCTTGCATCCGATGGGGCGTGCGTAAGCGCCGGTGGCAATGATCACATTTTTTGCCTGGTACTCATTTTTCGCACTCTTCAGGATCTTGATCTCGCCGCTGAAATCCACTGCATTGATGGTGTCGGCAACGCGCTCTGCGCCGAACTTCTCCACCTGCTGTGTCATTCTTGCGATCAGGGAAGGTCCTGACTCCCCTTCCACCATCTGGCCGGGATAGTTCTCAATGTCATCCGTGATGGCGATCTGTCCTCCGTCCTGGCCCTTCTCGATGACCAGTGTGGAAAGGCGGCTTCTTCCTGCGTACAGTCCTGCCGCCAGACCACCGGGGCCTGCGCCCAGGATGATCACGTCATAAACTTTGCTCATCGGTAACATCTCCTTTTCTTTTTGTTTTCATTTTAATCGAAAATGGTCTGGCCGTCCACCTCTGTTGTGAGAGCTGTCAGGGCTTTCTCCACGATATGGCGGCGGAGTTCTTTCTCCTCCTCGTGGCTTAAGGCCGGATTACCAAGGGGATGGGGGATCGCGATAGCCGGAACGATCCTGTTGGCTCCTACGGTCATGGAGATCGGTGTTACTGTACAGATGTGTACTACCGGAATGCCAGCCCTCTCAATTTCTTTCACCATCGTTGCACCGCAACGAGTACAGGTGCCTCATGTGGAGGTCAGGATAACTGCGTCCACGCCGTCCGCCTTCAGTTTCTGTGAAAACTCGTCCGCAAAAGCCTTGGCAGATGCAACGGCTGTACCGTTTCCTGTTGTTGTATAGAAGAGATGATGAAGCTCGCCGATCTTTCCTTCCTTCTCCATGTCTCTGAGCACGTCCACAGGAAGCACCCTGTCTGCGTCCTCATTGGCATAGACCGGATCGTATCCGCCGTGAGCCGTCTCGTATGTCTCGGCTGTCAGATCCATGACGCCTGCTATATCGTACTCACCGTAGTGGGAAGCACTGGAACTCTCAATGTGGTCCGGATTTCCCTTGGGAACAATACCGCCGGATGTGACAAGGGCGATCTTTGCGTGGGCCAGATCCTTCACTGCCGGATTGGGAGCCACCTTGTCAAAGCTGGGCATGGGATACTCTGTCTCGAAAGGCTTGTCCGCCAGCTTCTTAAGGAGCATGTTCACAGCGCGCTTTGAACCTCTCTCCTTCTCGAAGAAGTTTACCCTGACGCCGTTCGGCATATACCCTTCCTCGCAGGAAGCGCCGATCTTCTCACCTCTTGCCAGCTTCAGGGCCAGGGGAGCCATCTTGCCCACTGCCGCTCTCATGCCTGCTGCGCTGTTCTTTGTGGAGATCATGTAGACCTGATCCTTAAACATATCCGCGCCCGGGTTCTCCACGTACATTCCTGTCACTGCAGGGATGCCCAGCTCTTCCTGGACAGCTGCCGCGATGGTGCCGCAGGCCACGCCGTAGCGTCCTGCATTGAAAGCCGGTCCTGCGATGAATACGTCCGGAGCCTGCTCCTTTACCATGGCCAGGATGTCTGCCTTTGCCTTCTCCAGGTTCTCATTGAAATAGGAGTCACCGCACACTATCGTTGCAATGATCTCCGCCTCGTCCTTAAAGTTCATATTGAACGCAAGTCCGGGTCCTACGACCTCACCCACGCGGATCTCTGCCGGGTAGTCCGCTTTCTCCTCTCCGCCGATATTAGCGAAGAACTGATTGATATAATGTACAACTTTGATCTTACTCATTTCCTGTATGTCCTCCCTTCTATCTTGCGCTCAGCTTGTTAAATCCTGTCTCGTTGGTAGCTCCTGTGATAACCTGGAGCTCCACCTCCAAAGATCCGTCCTCCCGGAGCGTCTCCTCGCTGGCACCTGCGATCTTTGTCACATAGTCCAGTGTGCCGATCACCTTGTCAAGTTTAGGCAGAATGATCACTTCGTTTGCGTTTCCGCCTGTGACAACGGCGTCTGCAGCCGCGTCCGCATCTGCCAGAGACTGTGACTTTCCATCCCGTCCGGCGTACTCGTCTGTGATGATGACTGTCTTCACGCCCTCTGCCTCGATCTTCTTACAGTTCATGATCAGGTCTGTATCCGGGTTTCCGAATCCTTCCTGGGATACGATGACGCCGTCCAGATCCAGCATCTTGCACAGCTTAGCCGTCCAGTCGGAGGAACGCTGCTTGTCTGCCAGGTACACGTTCTCGTTGGTGATGATCTGGCACACAAAGTTCAGAGTCTTTCCGTGCTCTTCAAACAGGTCGTGCACAACCGGGTTGTTCTGATGTACATAGGTAGGATTCTTGTCGCATGCGGACACACAGTTTCCAGACACGATAGCGCCGTCCATGATCTCTGTAGGGCTTAAGATCGTGGGAACGATCTTCTTTGCGTCCACTCCGTACACATAGGTGTCGTGGAGAAGCCCCTGGCTCTGCAGCATCTGCACATAGGCAACTCTGGGGAGCTCCGGATATTTCTCCAGTCCCTCCTTGATGGTGCATGTCTCATATACTTTTGTCTCATCCGGTGTCAGGCTGCGGGCAAGTTCCCCAATGTAGGCCGCCACTCTGAATCCGGCAAATCTGACTGCCTTCTCATAGTCATGCTGTTTGATATCATCAACCGGCTCGCACACCATCACCAGGTTGAGTGTCTGGGAGAAGGGTGTGTACTGTGCTCCCGGCCCTGTCATGTCGATAATGCCTTCCTGGAAGCCGACAATGCGTCCCGCTGTCACTACAGCCATGCCCTTGAGTGCGTATGTCTTTCCGCTTCCCACTGTGTCTACCTTGGAGATCACTCCCGGGAATACGCCTCCTCTTCCTTCCACTTTTACTCTGGGCTCGATCACGTCCTTCACAGGTGTGATGCGGACAGACTCGCCCGGGCGGGCAATATCAAAGGACACTGCCTTGATCTTCTCATCCTCCAGAGCTGTCTTTTCCAGCTCCTCCTTTGACACATAAAGGACACCGTCCTGAATTCTGCTCTCGTCCGCAAACTGGATATCCCTGATGTAAATGTGGCCCATTTCTAATCTCACGTTTCTTTACCTCCTTGCTCTTCTACGCTATGATTGCTTGCCATGATTTCCCGCAGCTTTTCGCTGCCTCTCAATGACGGGTCTACCATACGTCCGCCGACTCCATTGCACTCTCCAGCAGAGTCCAGTCAATGAGCTGAAAGTCTTCGTACACCTCCTGCCCGTAGCTCTTCTGTCGGTCTGTGAATTTCTCACAGGTCTGTATGGCCGCCTCGATCAGCCTGACGGACTGCGGGTCCACCTCCTCCTTCTTCCCGCTCAGCATGACCGATTTGTATGGTGTCTCCTTCGGCTTCACACTCCCCGACAGGGGGTGCGACAGAAGCCTGTAGCCCTGGCAGATCTTTTTCTCCGCCTCTCTTAGAAGTTCCTCATAGGGAACGGATATATAACATACCCTCCTGCGCCCTTCCAGCTTCCGGGCCGCAAGCGGATTGTTAGTCAAAATCATGTAGCTGTCCATCCTCTTCTCTCCTTCTACCTGTCCGGAGGTCTTTTCTCTGGAATAAAAAAGAGGCGTCACAAACACTTCTACGTGTCTGCCGCCCCGCTCTGTCTACTTCTGCCTGCGCATGGGCATCCGCCCCATGCCCATCTTTGCATTATATTCAGAATTCGTCCCTCTTCCAATCCTTTTGCCTGAAAGTTTCACCGGTGAACCAGCTTTTTCGTCCTCCGGCTTGCCTCTTCGGCGGCTGCTCTTTGTCAGCTCTCTCGTGAAAGAGATCGTCCGTATCCAATTGTATGTCTCATTTGTCTCATCTATAAATCTTTATGATTTATAGGTCTGTTCAATGACAAGTTCATACTACCCTAATTGTAACTTTTTTGCAATACCCGCATTGTCAAGAAGATTATTTTTGTGTGTTCTGCACAAATTCAGACTTGAAATTTTGTTAGTTTTTTATCACACCTTTTTTTGACAGACAAAGGGCGGGCAGGAAACATTCTGCTTCCTGCCCGCCCTGTATGGAGCCGGACTGGCTCCTCTGTTTATTCTTCTTACAATTCTTCTTACACATTGATCTCCGCTTTCACACCCAGGAGCTCTTTGTTCTCCTCCAACATGGGGCGGACGATGTCCGTCAGGTATCTGTCTACCTGGACGGAGGCGCGGCCCGTGTACTTCGCCGGGTCCATAGTCCTCTTCAGCTCGTCCAGGCTAAGTCCAAAGGCCGGGTCAGCCGCGATGAGCTCCAGGAGGTTGTTCTCCTGGCCCTTCTCCTTCACGTTCTTTCCCGCCTCCATGGACAGCTCACGAATGCGCTCATGGAGCTCCTGCCGGTCTCCTCCTGCCTTCACGGCATCCATCATAATATTCTCGGTAGCCATGAAGGGAAGCTCTGCCATGAGATGCTTCTCGATCACCTTCGGGTAGACCACAAGGCCGTCCACCACGTTCAGGCACAGGTCCAGGATGCCGTCGATGGCCAGGAAGCCCTCGGGCACGCTGAGACGCTTGTTGGCGGAATCGTCCAGGGTTCTCTCAAACCACTGGGTGGCGGATGTGATGGCCGGGTTCAGGGCGTCCACCATGACGTATCTGGAGAGGGACGCAATCCTCTCGCTGCGCATGGGGTTCCTCTTGTATGCCATGGCTGAGGAGCCGATCTGGTTCTTCTCGAAGGGCTCCTCCACCTCCTTCAGATGCTGCAGAAGACGGATGTCGTTGGACATCTTGTGTGCGCTGGCAGCGATGCCCGCCAGCACGTTCAGCACTCTTGTGTCCACCTTTCTCGAGTAGGTCTGGCCGGACACCGGATAGCAGGCATCAAAGCCCATCTTCCTGGCGATCATGGGATCGATCTTGTCGATGGTCTCCTGATCCCCGTCAAAGAGCTCCAGAAAGCTGGCCTGGGTGCCCGTTGTTCCCTTGGAGCCAAGGAGCTTCAGGCTCCCCAGCACATACTCCAGATCCTCCAGATCCATCATGAACTCCTGGAGCCAGAGAGTGGCGCGTTTTCCCACCGTGGTGGGCTGTGCCGGCTGGAAGTGTGTGAAAGCCAGAGTGGGAAGATCCTTGTACCTGTCGGCAAAATCCGCCAGCTCGGATATCACATTCACGATCTTCCTGCGAACCAGCTTCAGCGCCTCGGACATGATGATGATGTCCGTGTTGTCCCCCACATAGCAGGATGTCGCGCCCAGGTGAATGATCCCCTTTGCCTTGGGGCACTGCTGGCCGTAGGCGTAGACGTGGGACATGACATCGTGGCGCACCAGCTTCTCCCTCTCCTTCGCCACATCGTAGTTGATGTCGTCCGCGTGGCTTTTCAGCTCCTCGATCTGCTCATCGGTGATGGGAAGTCCCAGCTCCTTCTCCGTCTCCGCCAGAGCGATCCACAGGCGCCTCCATGTGCGGAACTTCATATCAGGTGAGAAAATGTACTGCATTTCCCTGCTGGCATACCGCTCGGAGAGCGGGCTTACATATCTGTCGTGACTCATAGATTTTCTTTCCTTTCTCTGCTCAAAAATGGTTTCTCTTCTCTTTCTCTCATTCTAGCACAGCTTCTACTCAAAAGCCAGGGAGACATCCTTCCCGGGCACCTCCATGGGGTAATTCCCTGTGAAGCAGGCGTCACAGTAGGACAGGTCTCCCACCATGTCCCTCAGCTTGTCGATCTCCATGTAGCCAAGAGAGTCCGCCCCGATCATCTCCCGGATCTGCTCCGTGGTGTGGGAGTGGGCGATAAGCTGCTCGTTGGAGGGCACGTCCGTCCCGAAATAGCATGGGTACAGGAAGGGTGGAGAGCTGATCCGCACGTGCACCTCCGTGGCCCCCGCCTTCTTCAGCATGCGGATGATGTTGGCACAGGTAGTACCCCGGACGATGGAATCGTCTACCATGACGATCCTCTTGCCCCGGACCACCTCCGGGATCACGTTCAGCTTGATGCGCACGCTGGACTCCCGTTCGCTCTGCCTCGGTTTGATGAACGTCCTTCCCACGTAGCTGTTCTTGTGGAAGGCCATACCGTTTGGGATGCCGGACTGCTCTGAGTAGCCTCTGGCGGCCACAAGGCCTGAGTCGGGGACACCCACCACCAGGTCCGCGTCCACCGGGTAGGACTCTGCCAGGGCCCGGCCGGCTGTCATCCTGGCATGGTACACATTCACCCCGTCCAGGGTGCTGTCCATCCTCGCAAAGTAGATATATTCAAAAATGCATCTGGCCTGCTTTGCCGGGTCGATGGCCATACTCATATCCGAGGAGATTCCGTCCTTTGTGATGGACACGATCTCGCCGGGCTCCACGTCCCGCACAAACTCCGCGTCGATGGCCGCCAGAGCGCAGCTCTCGGAGGCCAGGACATAGGTGTTGTCCCTCTTCCCGATGCACAGGGGCTTCAGGCCGAAGGGATCTCTCGCTCCGATCATCTTTCTGGGAGAGATGACCACAAGGGCGTAGGCCCCCTTGATCTTCTTCATGGCGTTCTTCACAGCTCCCTCCACATTGGGCGCCTTCAGCCTCTCTCTGGCAATGTGGTAGGCGATCACCTCCGAGTCGATGGTGGTCTGGAAGATGGCCCCTGTATGCTCCAGCTCATGCCGCAGCTCCACCGCATTGGTCAGGTTCCCATTGTGGGCGATGGCCAGCACCCCTTTCACGTAGTTAATGACCAGGGGCATGGCATTCTCCGCCCTGGAGCCCCCGGCTGTGGAGTAGCGGACATGTCCCACTCCCAGATTGCCGTGAAGGGAGTGGAGGGACTCCTCGTCAAACACCTCGTTGACGAGGCCCAGCCCCTTCTTTGAGCGCACCTTTCTCTCCCCGTACGTGTCCGTCACCGCGATCCCACAGCTCTCCTGCCCTCTGTGCTGCAGTGCAAAAAGCCCATAATAGACAGTGGGGGCCACATCGCCCCCATCCATATCATAAGCTCCAAAAACACCACATTCCTCTCCAAGACCTGTTGTCACTTTTTCAAAGTTCTCCATGTATGCTTCCTTCGCTCCTTATTCCACGCAGCGCCCCCGTAAGAGCCGCTGCCTGTTGCTTCATATTGTCTGGTTTCCGGGAAATTCAGCTGAATTTCCCATAAAAGTATAATACAAGGCGGGGAGAAAAGCAATATTCCTCCCCGCCAGCCAAAGATTGGCACTCATTATTTATTTTCCGGTCTATTTATTAGTATTTCTTAATAACATTGGATGATTTATAAGTTTTCTCCTAATTTCCCAAGAAATTCCTTCATTCTTTCGTTAGAAGATCCAAAAACCTCCTCCGGCGTGCCCTGCTGAGCGATAACGCCCTTGTCCATGAAAATGATCTGGTCCGCCACGTTCCTGGCAAAATTCATCTCGTGGGTGACAATGACCATAGTCATGTGCTCCGCGGCCAGATCACGGATAACCTTCAGGATCTCCCCGGTCAGCTCCGGGTCCAGAGCCGACGTGGGCTCGTCGAAGAAGAGAATGTCCGGGTTCATGGCCAGAGCCCGTGCGATGGATATCCTCTGCTGCTGTCCGCCGGAGAGCTGGTAGGGATAGGCATCCTCCTTGTCGGAGAGCCCCATCTTGGCCAGCAGGGCGCGGGCCTCCGCAAAGACCTCCTCCCTGCTGCGTTTCTGTACCTTGATAGGCGCGTCCGTGATATTTTTCATGACAGAGTAGTGGGGGAAAAGATTAAAGTTCTGGAAGACCAGCCCAAAGGTCCCCTCGTAGCGTATCTCGCCTCCGTCCGGCGTCTCCAGACCGGTGGCGCACCGAAGAAGGGTGGACTTTCCGGACCCGGAGGGGCCGATGATGCCCAGCACCTCCCCCTGTCTGACCTGGAGCGAGATATCCTTCAGCACCTCCAGGCCGTCAAAGCTCTTTTTTAAACCTCGAATTTCCAACAGACTCATGACTGCCTCCTCCTCACTACCGGTAATAGCTCATCTTTTTCTCCACCCGCTCCATGACAAAGGCCACGAGCAGACAGAACACATAGTAGATCAGGGCCGCGATGGCGTAGGGGATCATGTTGGTCTCCCGGGCCGCCAGGGCCTTGGCCTGGTTGAACAGCTCCATAATGGACAGGGTGAAGGCGAGGGATGTATCCTTCACAAGAGTGATGGCCTCATTTGTGATGGAGGGCATCACCCGCTTGATCACCTGGGGAAGGATGATCCGCATAAAGGTCTGGGACCTGCTGTATCCAAGGATCTTGGCCGCCTCGTACTGTCCCCGGGGCATGGACTCGATGCCTCCCCTGTAGATCTCCGCAAAATAGGCCGCATAGTTCAGGGAAAATCCCAGTATCCAGGCCAGCTGCTTCCAGGTGTCCGTGATCTGTATGTGGAACAGATAGTAGGGCCCGAAATAGAACACCATGAGCTGCAGCATCAGGGGCGTTCCCCGCATGACTGATATGTAAAATTTAAAAAACGAGCGGACAATAATATTTTTCGACATTCTCCCAAAGCACACAAGCAGGCCCAAAGGGAGCGACAGCACCAGCGTCACGAAAAAGATCTCCGCCGTCATCACGGTTCCCTTGATCAGGAGATCCAGCATAACCGAAAATTCCATCACAAAACTCCTCTCTGCCAGTCCGGCAAAACGGGCTGCCCAAAAGGACAGCCCTTTTTGTATATGTTCTTACCTTTTACTTTCCGATGGTGGTGATGTCCTCGCCAAACCACTTTGTGGAGATCTCAGCCACGGTTCCGTCCGCAGCCAGCTCATCAAGGGCTGTCTGCACCTGGTCTCTCACTGCCTCGTTGCCCTTGGCAAAGCCCACGCCGTACTCCTCTGTGGAGATCACATCGTCCAGGATCACAAAGTCCGCGTCTCTGGACTCGATCTGGTAGCTGGCCACCACGATATCCATGGCCACAGCGTCCACCACACCGGACTCAAGCTCCATAAATCCCGTGTTGTAGTCCGCGATCACCTGGAGATTGCCGAAGGTGCTGGACAGCTCCTGGTTGTCCTCCAGAGCCGCCTGGGCGGAGGAGTCTGTCTGCACGTCCACCGTCTTTCCGGCCAGGTCCGCGGCGGACTGGATGCCGGAGTCAGCCCTCACGACAAACACCTGGCTGTTGTCCAGGTAGGGCTCGGACCATGTGTAGTCGTCCTCTCTGCCATTCATGGTAAATCCGTTCCAGATACAGTCAATAGCCCCGGACTCAAGCATGGCGTCCTTGGCATCCCAGGCGATGGGCTCCGGGACGAACTCCCATCCCATCTTGTCGCAGACAGCCTGTGCCAGCTCCAGGTCAAAGCCTGTGTACTCTCCGTCCTCTCCCACAAATCCCATAGGTGGGAAGTCCTGGTCAAAGCCGACTGTGAATTTGTCTCCCTCTTTCTTTTCTGTAAACTCTGTCTTTGATGCGCTCTTTCTGTCCGAGCTGTCGTCCCCGCCCTTATCGGAGCTGCCGCCGCAGCCCGCCAGCAGGGTCGCTGTGGTCATCGTCAGTGCCATCACAAGTGCCAGTCTCTTTTTCATCTCTCGTTTCCTCCCGTATTCAGCTTTATTGTAGTAGCAATTTATCAATTGATTACTCTACCACGCTAAATCACCTAGTTATAATAACACACTTATCCACGGCCTGTCAACTATGGATAAGTGTCTCTTCAAGCAAAGAGCCTCCGCTCAGATGTTGCCTCTCTGGTATTCCTTTTTCCACTTTTTAAGCTGCTCGTCCGTCGCCTCCACCTGCACGCTCTCAGCCGCCTTCCGGATCTCTTCTTTCAGCACTGAGCCGATGCTTAAGTAGACCGGCTCGTTGGAGAGCATCTTCACGTACTGCTCCTGGGGCAGATATCTGTAGCAGCAGTAGAGATAGGCCTTCAGCATCTTCGTGTCCTGACACACATTAAAGCCCTTCTCGTACATGGCGGCCGCCTCCTCATAGAGAAGGAGCCTGCCGTAGGCCGACCCCAGACAGCCGTAGACCTGGCCGTAAAACTCCTTGCCCACAGAGTCGTCCCACTCTTTACCCACAATAGACTGATACACAAGGATGGCCGAGGCCACCTCCCCCGCCTTCAGGAGATTGTCCGCCTTATACTTCTCCCTCTCCACCTCATTCTGGTTCTTCAAGTGCTCCAGCACATTGTGGATCCGGGTGATCTCCGAGGAGGAGTAGATGGAAGCGTGGCTCAGCACTGCCAGAAGGAACTGCTCCACCGGCCCGTTCTGGTCCAGGATGCCCCTGAGCTCTTCCGCCAGGTCGTAGAGCTCCAGCTCCTCCTCCAGCCAGTCGCAGAGCTGCCTGTTGATGATGGTGTAGTCCACCAGGTACAGGTTGTTGCAGAAATAATAGCACAGTTCCTCTATGGTGTAGATCCGCATGTGGATCCTGGATATCTCATATGGATGTTTTGCCTTCTTCTTATGACAGAGAATTAAACTGCCCATTGCTTCCTCCTAAGTGAATCGTCTTTTCTACATGGAAATCCGTAGCCGGGAAAAACTCTCCGAAGCCTGCGTCCCTGAAGCTGATCCTGCAGGTGTACTCGTCCAGGAACATGACCTCTATGGTGAGCCGCAGGGCATAGTCCATCCGCTCCGGAAGCCCGGCCAGGGAGACCGTCTCCGCCTGGAGCTCCCCGCTCCCCAGGGACTCAATGTGTATCTCAATGTCAGAGGTGTCCTCCAGGAGCACATCCCACTGCCCGTCCGCCTCGTACCAGTGGGAGCCCCACTGGACGATGGGATACCAGCCCTCCTTGCCGTTCACCCGCATGCGCAGGCAGATCTGGTCCGTCATCTTTGTGTTGTCCAGATAGATGGGGCTGTCCTCGTAATCCCTGCACTTTCTGTAGGCTGTGTAGCAGGCCCCCCGGCTGTACAGATTGTTGCCTAGGAAAGCCCGTCTGCCATTACAGAGCACCTTCAGGGAGGCCGGGTACCAGTTGTTCTCAAAGCCCTCCCCTGTCAGGTAGACGGAGGAGACAACCTTCTTGTCAAACACGCTCTGGATGAAGGACTTGAACCTCTCGTCCGCATCTTTTGCCTTGTCCACGTTCAGCACCGGATAGACCGCCGCCAGCTCCTTCATATGGGCGTTGGCCACCTCGTCCACCGCCACAAAGAGCTCGTCCCCGCGGCCCCTCAGCTTCCGCAGCCGCCGCAGCATGTAGGCCCTGATCTCATTTCTGTCGCAGTAGAAGAGGGCCGCCTCGTACTGCCACAGCTCCTTTGGCTGGTAGAACATGTAGTGGCAGAAGCTCTCCTTGTAGTCCTGCACGTAGACGGACTCCTTGGGCACGCCCACAAACTGTCCCACTCCCTTGAGCATCTTGCTGATGTCAATATCCGTGTAGGGGACTGAAAAGGTCAGGTACTCGATATGCCGGAACTGGGCCAGGGCCAGCTGGAAAAATTTGGCCAGCAGCCACACCGCGTCATGGTTCTTGGCCCCCACCCGCACCTTCTCCTGGCGCTTGGCCCGCTCAAACAGGTCTATCACCGTGCAGCCCTCGTTCACCGTGGCAAGGCGCTTCGCCTCTCTTCCGTACACCCACTGCTCCCGGTAGTAGCCCAGGATCAGCGGGATCTGGTAGTTGTCCACCGCCGTCTCCAGCGTCTCCGGCTCATTCTTCTCCTCATCGTAAAAGCTGATCTGGCAGTACTGGTCATTCAGTTCGATTCCTAATATGCTTCCGCCTCTCACAGCAAAATTCCTCCTTAATACTCCTCAAAGATCTGCTCAGCCAGATAGATCTCCTGCTGATACTCCTCCATGGCCGCCTTCCTCTCCTCGGGCCCCATGGACGACATGGCGTTCAGCCTTCCATAGCGGCCGATGGGCGGCACATCCCTTGTCTGCTCCAGGGTGTGCTCCTCCTGGCTGGAGGTCTTCTTTCCCTGGGACTCCTGGAAATAATAGCGCACCAGGTCTCCCTTGTAGAGGATGAAATCCTTCACGTAAATATTTTCATACATGGGGGTCAGGCTCTCGCTCTGGTATCCCAGATCGTCCACGCCGTCCTGTCGCATTTTATAGACAATGCGCACCTTTCCTCCCTTGGAGGCCCGGTACTCCACCATGGTCCTGTCATAGAGCTGGGCCTCCCGCAGCCAGCTCTCCGGGTATTTCAGGTAGAAGGGAAAAATGATCTGCTTCTCGCAGAGCTCTCCCAGCACGCTGTGGAGCACTCCCTCCACCTCGTGCCCGTACTCCCTTTCAGAGTAGTAGCGCAGCAGGGCGATCTTGCATATATCTGCCAGCTCCTCCTCCTGACGCCTCTCATTGACAATGATCTCAAAGATGGTGTTCCCGGTACTGCGGCCCCGCACCATGTACTCTCTGGACACGTAGGCCAGGTAGGCCTGCTTCAGCCGGAAGTAGGCGTTTCCACCCAGATAATATTCAATGAAGATCTCCTCCTCATCGAACATGTCCTCCGAGAAGAGCATCTGGGTGATGATCCTCTCCCCCAGCTTCCCGGTCTGGACGCCGTAATCTCTGGCTGTCTTCCAGAGCTGCTTCATGTCTTTTGTAGCTCCGCAGTAGAAATTAGACAGATAGGTCAGCGTCACCTTGTCGTACTGCTGCCGCCTGAACATCTCAAAGCACAGGTACAGGAGGAAATCATCCTCCTCGTAGTTGTCCTCACGGATTCTCCTGCTGCACAGCTGGAACACTTCCTTCTCGTCAAACTCATCTATATCCTTTATATGAAGATTTTCAAAGGTGACCTCTTCCTTGCCGCCATCCCCGCCCCAGCTGTTCATGTGGGACATATATTTCTTGCACATCTCCAGGTATCTGGGCTCATAGAACATCCGCCTTGTCTCAAAGGCAATGGAGTCCGTGTAGTGGCGGCCGTCCATGCCCTCCCAGATGATCCTGGCCTCTTTGTCGTAGAGGTAGACGATAGCTCCCTCCTCCCGGTAGGGTACCCTCTGCTTGATAGAGCCGTCCTTCTCGATGACGAGGACGCACTTGAGGCCTTTCACCTTTGTAGTCACCTCGTAGGCGTAGCAGATATCCCGCATGGCCTCCAGCCTCTCCCCGGTCATCTCCTCCTCGGTGCAGAACCGCTTGTAGATAATTTTCAGGGACTCGTTGATGTGCCTCTTCACGAGCTGGTCCCAGGCGAACTCCACCATCTGCTCCCGGTAGCTGATGTACAGATCGCTGGCGTACTGCTCATAGGTGATCAGGTTGGCGTAGAGGAGAGCCGCCTTCTTGTAGTCCAGACTGTTCCCGTGCATGAAGTACAGGAAAATGGATCTGGGCAGGGCCTCCCGCACTTTATCCTCCTCGATGGTCTCCATATAGTACTCGTAGAGCTGGGCGATCTTCAGCTCAGCGTCCACTGCCCGCTGATACCAGACAAAATACCGCTGCTGCATCTTATTTCCCTTGATGAGGAGGGTGCAGATGGTGTTCAGGATCATGGGCTCCTTGTACATGTCGTAGATCTGCTCCAGTATATGGAACAGAAGGTCGTCATAGCTCTTCTGCTGGCTGGCCAGGTTGGCCGCGTAGAGGGCCAGCTCCTTTGTCAGCAGCCTGTATTTCACGGCAAAATTCAGCACATGCAGCTCAAATTTTCCCAGCTTCTTCAAGAGGTTCGTCCTCTCCATAAAGCACTGGTAGGCAATCTGGTAGAAAAGCACCTGGTTGGTCTCGTACCCGTAGAACTGCTGCTCCAGCACCCGGAGCCTGCGGTAGGGATCCCGGTACTGGGGGTCCAGGGTCAGCAGCATGAGGAGCAGCTCCCAGGAGTCCTGGTGCCGCAGGTAGGTCTTCCCGATCTCATCCAGCACCCTCTCCACATGGCTTCCGTTCTTCCGGATGAGAGCGGTCAGATACAGATAGTAGGCGTTTGTAATCGGATCCTTGCCGATGGCAAACCGATTGTAATTATAGTTTTCCAGGATCCACTTGGCCTCCTCGATCCGCTCCCCCTTTATATAGATATGGGCCTGGAAGAGCTGCAGCCCGTCATCCAGGGGCGCATACTGGCGCATTTTCTTGGACTTCTCCACCGCGCTGTTCGTCCAGGTATTCAGGTCGATCCTGCCCGCCTCGCAGGCAATGTATTCCTTCAGGATCTGAGCTGCCAGAAACTCGATCTCCCGGCGGTTCTCGTCGTACTCCCCGTTCTGCAGGACCTCCACATCGTATGTGAGAGTCTCGTATGGGGTGACAAGGTAGATCTTGCCAAAGTTCCGTCCCGCGTGGAGGTGATCTGTGTTCACCACAAACTCCAGCTCATACACATTGCCCACAAAGTCGTCGGTGGTGATCTCCGGCCGGGGCACAGTGATAAACCCCCCCTCTGTCTTGATGTGTACAGGCATAAATCCCCACGTGTTCTTGATGACAGTGAAGCTCCCCTTAGTGGCCTCCTTCAGATCCTCAAAGAGCATTCCCTCCCCCTGGAGGGTGAGGAAGATGCACTCCTTCTGCTTGATCCCGACCAGGAACTCCTCCATAGCCTGCTCGTCCAGGGCCCATTTGCGCATATTGTCATAGAGATGGAAGGTTCTGGGATTTTCGTACTTGAGCACCTCGTAGAACTCCCGGGAGCGGAACAGTCTCTGGGCCTCCGAGAAATCCTTGATGGCCAGACGCTTGAAATCATCCGTGCTCTGGACCTTTCCGTAGGCGGTCATGACATAGGGCTTCTCGATGATGGCAGTGAAGGCCACCTCGTACTCTCCCCCGTTGCAGACAACCGAGAACTTCCCCTGCTCCACATGGCCGGGGCGCAGATTTCTCCCGTCGTACTCAAACCTCACTGTGACGGGATTTCCCTCAAATCCCTGTTCCACGCAGCGCATACGAAAAGAAGACGGATACACGATCCCCCGGATCGCCCCGTCTGTCTGGCTTCTGATCGTAAAACTTCCACGGTACACTTCCCCCTCACCGATGGTAAGGATCAGACAGGTCTCGTCGAACACGATCTCCGGGCCCGCCGTCTGAAAGTCACCTTTTGAAAATTTCTTAATTTTATTCTTCAAGCCTTCCACCTCTTCTTGCATCGCCTTTATTAGACATACTATAATAGATTATATCATTACTGCAATCAGAATGGCAATGCCGTAATCTGAAAATCTGGAAGAATATAAGAGAATAAAGAAAAATTTAAGAGAAACATGGAGGAATACACATGAAAAGCGCAAAACGCCCTGCCTTCCACGGCAGCGACCTGGAACAGATCGAAAAGTATTATCACATCAAAAAGGAGGAGATCACAGGCTTCGGGGCAAATGTCAATCCCCTGGGCCTGTCCTCCTCTGTGAAGGAAGCCCTGGCAGAAAACCTGGACGTCATCAGCCGCTATCCCGACCGGGACTACGCGTCCCTGAAGGCCGCCATCTCAGACTACTGCCACATCCCCGCCTCCTTCGTGGCTGTGGGAAACGGCTCCACAGAGCTCATCTGTCTTCTCATCAGCCAGCGAAAAGCCCGCCACGCGGTGGTCATCGGCCCAACCTACTCGGAGTACCAGCGGGAGCTTGAGCTGACCGGCGGCAGGATCACTGCCTACGACCTGAAGGAGGAGAACCGCTTCAGGCTGGACATCCCGGATCTCCTTGGATTTCTCCCCAAGGACACAGATCTGCTCATCCTGTGCAACCCCAACAACCCCACCTCCTCCGCCGTCAGCCAGGACAGCCTTAAAGCCCTGATAGACGCCTGCCGGGAGCGGGACATCTTTGTCATGGTGGACGAGACCTATGTGGAGTTCGCCCCCGATCCGGGACACATCACTGCCGTTCCCCTCACACGGGACTTCGACAACCTGATGGTCATCCGCGGCGTGTCCAAATTCTTCGCCGCCCCGGGTCTGCGCCTTGGCTACGGGATCACGGGAAACCGGGATTTCCTTTCGTCCCTGGCGATCCACCAGAACCCCTGGAGCGTCAGCAGCATCGCCGCACTGGCGGGGGAGCTGATGCTAAAGGACGCCCCCTACATCGAGAAGACCCGCCGGCTCATCGGCTCCGAGAGGGACCGACTCACAGGGATCCTCTCCGGCTTCCGCCACGCCCGGGTCTACACACCTTACGCCAACTTCATCCTGGTGCGCATCCTAAAGGAGGATCTCTCCTCCTTCCAGGTCTTCGAGGCGGCCATCCGCCAGGGCCTGATGATCCGCGACTGCTCCTCCTTCGAGAGCCTGGAGGGGGAGTACATCCGCTTCTGTGTCATGATGCCGGAGGACAATGACCGGCTGATGGCGTGTCTGAAGGATTTGCTGGCATGACACTCAGAAAGCCAATCTGATACGAGGCCGGACAGCTTTTACTTCTGTCCGGCCTCTCAAAACTTTTCAACATTTTCCTATCTATTCGCATCCTCAAAAATCCGGTCAAGTATCCTCGCGTTCAAAAGAGTCTCTTCTTTGGACACGAGCGGCTTTTCGCCCTCCAGGATACATCTTCCGAACTGCTCGATCTCGAGCATGTAATTGTCCGGACACATGACAGTGTGCTCTGTCTTCTCCTCATCCAGGATCTCCACATTATCCACATTGCCTCCGGAAGTGACCGTGAACTTCTGGATATACCGGCAGTTAAAATTGCAGGGGACTTCTATCCTTCCCTTCTCCCCTACCACCGCATAATACCCTCTCGGGTATGAATTCAGGGAAGAGTAGCTGGCCGCCTGGACGCCATCCTCGTACATCAGAAGTGCTATATTGCTGACATCCACTCCGTATTCCTGAGACATCTCTGCCAGAGCCTTGACCCGGACCGGCTCCTTAAAGCCCAGCAGATAGCTGATAGCGCTGATATTGTAGCAGGCCATATCGTAGAAAGATCCTCCTCCAAGATTCCGGTTCATCCGGATGTTGGACATATCTGTCAGCACATCTGTGAGATGGGACTCCAGATATTTCACTTCCCCGACAGCCCCCTGATCAATCAGTTCCTTCACCTTCCGGATCAGAGGCGCATGTCGATAGGCAAATGCCTCCATAAGGAGAACGCCCTCCTCTTCGCAGACGTCAAACATCGCCTTCGCCTGCTCCTCATTCAAAGCCAGCGGCTTCTCACACAGGATATGCTTCTTTGCCTTTGCGGCTTTTTTCACCCATTCGCAGTGCAGGGAATTCGGGAGAGGAATATAAACGGCTTCCACATCCTCATCCGCCAGAAGAGCCTCATACGTATCGTACGCCTTCTTTGCACAGAACAGCTCCCTGAATTCCTCCGCCTTTTTTCCTCCTCTGCTGGCCACTGCGTAAAGCTGCGCATTGTCGGCCTGGAGAAGTCCCGGGATGGTGCGCACTTTTGCGATGGAGGCACACCCAAGGATCCCCCATTTTACTTTTCTGCTCATAACACCTTATCTCCTAATCTATCGCACCTTCTACAAACTCACGCATTCCCTGGAAGATCAGGTACACAGACGTAGCGCCCGCATCCTGATGTCCGATAGCCCTCTCAAGGAGAGATTTCGCGCGTCCGAATTTCGCTACATATTTCTTTGTGTCTTCCATACCGCATCTGGCTGCCTCTTCTGCCGCTTTGAGCATTTCAAGAAGACCTTTTCCAGAGTTGGCCTCAAGGGCGTCGACAGCGGGTGCCAGCGCATCTACCATTGTCTTGTCCCCTACCTGGGCACCGCCTCTCTCCTGAATGGCGTCAAGGCTCTTCTTCTCCATCCTGGCAAGATCTTCTGCTGTGATAGTCCCCTTGGGATCCATCCCTTTCGCGCCGGCCAGATAGAGACTTCCGAAAATAACTCCTGACGCGCCGCCCATGGACATGAGCATCGCCTGTCCCGCGGTTTCAAAGAGATGGTAGGCATTTTCTTCTCCCTGCATTTTCAGAAGTTTCTTCTTGGCTTTCTGCATGCCGCCGGCCATTCCTATGCCGTGATCTCCGTCACCGATCGCACTGTCCACCTCTGTCAGGTAGGGCTTGTTAGCTATGATCTTATCCGCTATGTAGAGAAGCATATTCCTCGTATCTTCAGCATTGAGCTCCTCCAGGACACCGTCTTTGCTCCTGGTGATCACAGCCGGCTCCACATCGGTCTCGTCGAATTCCGGCTCTTCCTCGTCCGCGTCTGAAGAGGCGTCCTCCACCACTCCTGAAAATGATCCTTTGGCGTAATAGGGAGAATAGCAGGGCGCATCGTAATACTTTTTCAGTTCATCGTCAAGCTTCAGGAAAGTGATGGAAAATCCTCCCATCTCCATGCAGGTGCAGTATGTCTTGACCTCTGCGTCGTACACCTTCAGCCCGTCTCTGTGCATGCGCTTATACAGCTCATAATAGACAAGATTCAGTTCCAGCAGAGGGGTGGAGCCAAGCCCGTTGACAAGGACAGCGATCTCGTCTCCCGATTTCAGTCCCATTTCAGCCATAAGCTCATTGTACATTCTCTCCACCATATCACAGCAGGGCATCATCTTTGTCCTCTCGATCCCCGGCTCTCCGTGAAGCCCCATACCGAACTCCATCTCGTCATCCGCGATCTCAAAAGTAGGTTTATCATTGCCCGGCAGAGTTCCGGGGGAAGTGGCAAGCCCGATCGTATTGGTATTATCTCTGGCCTTCTCCGTGATCCGCACAACCTCATCCAGATCCAGGCCCGCATCGCAGGCCGCTCCCGCAATCTTAATAGTATAAACATCTCCCGCGATGCCACGACGGTCCGTTATCCTCTCTTTGGGAGCCGATGCGAAATCATCCCACTCGCGGACGTGTGCTGTCTTCATACCTTCCGCCCTGCACATCTCCTCCGCCATATCAAAGTTCAGATTGTCTCCCGCGTAGTTTCCATATACAAAGAGTACACCTTTCCCCTGATCCACTGCTTTCGCAGCCATCGTGATCAGCTCCGGGTTGGGGGAAGCACAGATATTTCCGCATGCCACGGCATCTGCAAGTCCGGCGCCGCAGTACCCTGTAAACAGGGGCTCGTGTCCACTCCCGCCGCCGATGACCAGAGCGACCTTGTCTTTTCTGTGCCCTCTATATTGAAATGCATTGTACTCACCGATTTTTTTATAATATTTCTTATAGGCCATCAAATAACCTGTAAGACTCTCCTCCACTACGTTTGATACATCCTTGTTCAGGATTTTTTTAGTACTCATCCAAGGCGCCTCCTTACTCTATATTTCTGTGGCGTTTAGCCATTTTTTCGAACGACAGTCCCTCCGTCTCATCCACTATCATCATAACGATCATATCAAACAGAATGAACAGGCACTGCTCGAACAGGTTTCCCATAGGCTGGAAGGAGGGAACCACCTCATCAGTCCCTCTGTACACTGCTGCCGGGACAAAAAAGACTTTGTCTGCCAGATTTTTAGCCGTATCTCCACTCGGCGAACCGGTCACCACATAGATCATGGCCCCGGCCTCTTTCGCCCGTTCACATACATAATTAATATGCCCGATACGCCCGTCTCCCAGAGTCGCGATCAGCATGTCGCCTTCCCCGATCGCGGGAGTGGTATCGTCCCAGATCCAGTGGATCTCCTTCCCCATATGCATCAGCCTCATGGCAAAAGCTCTTGTCGCCATGCCTTCCCTTCCAACGCCTATAAGGAAAATACGGTCATGTTTTTTTACTTCCTCTATAAAGTCTCTCAGTCCCGCCTGATCAGTCTTCTCATATACCTGCCTGTGCTCATCCAGTATTTTCTCATACATTTCCCTGTAATCCATACCATCTCCCCCTCCTTTAACCGAGCTCTCTGTGCAGGTAATCCATCGTTTTTTTCATCCCCTCGTATACATGGTCGTCATCATCCTCAAATATAGTGACCACTTCCAGATACTGAGGAATATCATCCAGATGCGCATTTTCCGTCGCCCGCCTGATCAGCTCCGGTGTGACAATTCCTCCTTCATGAGTGAAATCCCAGTGCCTGTCCCACAGTCCATCCGTCTGCTGGAGATGGATGGAACCGATGTATGGAGCACATTTATTAAACCACAGCTCAATGTCCGCCTCTTCTTTAAGGAGAGGTTTGAACAGGGCGTGTCCCCAGTCTACAAGCAACTTAATCGGGATCTTGCTTCCCTCAAGATCCTGCATCATCTTGACGGACACCTCCGGGCTGTGAGGAAATTCCGTGATCAGAGGAGTCGCTTCAATATGGATCTCCTTCAAGCCTTTTTCTTTGCCGTAAGCCGCCAGCTTTCTGAGGGACTCCAGCATATCCTGGTATAACTCTTCCCTCTTCTTCGGATCTCTAGCGTCATCATAGGTCATGCCGCCTACAGGCGTTCCCATGACAGGACATCCCATTCTCACTGTCAGATCGATCGCTCTTTTAAAGAAGACAAGCGCCGCCTCCCGCTGTTCCCTGGCCGGTGCCAGCAGATGCGCATAAGAATAGGAAGCAAGGCCACCGAATGTTCCGTCAATCTCCACACCCTCGTCCGCAAATGCTTTTTTATACTGATCCACCATGACATCTCTGTATTCCTCCGGCCACCAGGGATCGATCAGATCCCAGGTGAACTGGACATGGTCCGTGCCAAAATCCTGTTTGATCATCCTGGCCAGCTGAACCGGATCCAGCCAGCGCTTTACAGCAAAAGACAAATTTAAACCAAGTTTCATAGATTAAACCTCCTGTGTATAAGATCCTGTTGCGTCTATTTAGTTAAGTTTGATCCTTCTCTGCCGTTTCTCACGTACGATGTCAGAAATAGAACTGAAGGAAATAGCAAGTACAACGACGATGCCGCTGACTGCCGACTGCCAGTAAGAGTTAACACCGAACAGTACGATAATGTTCTGGATAATGGTGATAACCGCTGCTCCGATCAGTGCTCCTGCCGGATTTCCAACTCCTCCTGTCAGGGAGAGGCCTCCGATAACAGATGCGGCGATGGAGTTCATGGGCCAGTCTTCACCTATGGCTGTCTGGGCTGATCCCAGACGACAAACATACAAAAGCCCTGCCAGGGAGGAGATCAGGCCGACGATGGAGTAGATCATCACGCGGATGCGGTCCACTTTGATACCCAGGATCTTTGCGGCTTCCTTGCTGTTACCAATGGCATAAATATAGCGCCCGGTCTTTGTTTTCTTTACCAAAAATAAAATAATGATAAGGACAATAATGCAGATGATAAACGGAATAGGAACGAGACCTATGGAATTTTTCCCAAGGAACTGTACATCAGCCGGGATACCCGTTACGGCTTTTCCTTTTGTAATAACGAGGTTTACTCCTCCATACACGCCCTGCATACCGATCGTGGCGACCATGGAATTCAGCCGAAGACGAGTGATGATGATCCCGTTGACAAAACCAAATATAACACCAAGTATCAGCCCTACTACCAATGCCAGCCACGGGTTAATTCCCGCATTTACCATCAGCATACCGGAAAGGATACCGCACAGACATGCGATCTTTCCTACTGACAGATCCAGTTCTCCTACAAGAAGGAGCAACGACTGTGCAATACCGATCATTCCAATGAACGCGAGATCCCTCAGCACTGACTGCAGATTATAAATATTCAGAAAGTAAGGGGATACAACACTCGCAATGATGATCATGACAACCAGGATGGCCGCCATTGCAGTCATATTACTTTTTTTCAATGCATTGACAAATGCATTTCCTGTTTTCTGTTTTGTGTTTTCTTTATTCATAACAAACTCCTCTTTACCTAAGAATTCACTCCGATGATCGCCCCTAGAATATCCTGCTGCCCGGCATATTCATCAAATTCGCCTGCTATCCTTCCCTCGTACATTGCAATGATCCTGTTGGAGCATTTTTTCACTTCCTCCATCTCAGATGATATCATCACAATACCGATACCTTCGTCCTCCGCAAGCTTTTTCATAAGGCGGTATATCTCCGTTTTTGTTCCTACATCGATACCTTTGGTGGGCTCATCAAAAATCAAAAGCTTTGGTTTGCTGGCCATTGCCCGACCAATGATAACTTTCTGCTGATTTCCTCCGGATAAGAACTGGATTTCCTTATCTGATCCAGGTGTCTTCACATCGTATGTATCTATCACATCCTGAGCCAGTTCTTCTTCCTTCTTTCTGGATATATTTAATCCGCTTCTCAGATTATCAAGTACAGAGATGGAAATATTTTCCCTGATAGACAGCACCGGGAGTATACCCTGCTTCTTTCTTTCCTCCGGCAGATAAATGAGTCCGTTCCTTACAGAATAATTCGTGTCTCCCAGTTTCCATTCTTTCCCGTCAATCTTCACCGATCCGGCGTAAACGGGAAGGTAGCCGAACACTGCCTGCATGAGTTCACTCCGTCCCGCGCCAACAAGGCCGGAAAAACCAAGGATTTCTCCTTTTCGCAGTTTAAAGCTAATATCTGTAAATTTCTCTCCTGTGAGGTGGTTCACCTCCATCAAAATCTCATCAGATACTTTCGTGGAGTAAAAGCGTTCATTCTGATCCACTTCATGTCCCGTCATCTGCCTGATGACCCAGTCGGTGTCAACATCTTCTGTTTTGGAAAAAGCCACCTTTTTCCCATTCCTGAAAACAGTAATCACGTCCGACAGCAGGAATATTTCCTCCAATTTATGCGATATAAAGATAATCGCTTTGTTTTCTTCTTTTATCTTTCTCACCACATCAAACAGGATTTCTGTATCCCTGCTTGTCAAACTGGTAGTGGGCTCATCCAGCATCAGAACATCGTAATCCTCATGTACTGTTGCACGTGCGATCTGAAGAAGCTGCTGAGATGATACGGAAATATCCTTTACCAGATCACTTGGTTTAATGGGAATGGAAAACTTCTCCAAAATAGGGACCGCCCTTTTTTCCAGCTCTTTTTGATTAACTGTACCTTTGATACCGGATTTCTCATACGGCATGAACAGATTTTCCGCAACGGACATATATCCGAACAGGTCGATTTCCTGGGGCACATACGCGATTTTTCCGAAAAGCGCCTTATTCTTCACTGCGTTTTCCCCGCCGATCAGCACCTCTCCTTCCTCCGGCTCATAGACGCCGGTGAGACATTTGATCAATGTACTTTTACCCGCACCGTTCTCTCCGATAATCGCATGTATCTCTCCCGGTTCAAAGGCCACATCTACAGAATCCAGGGCGACAACGCCCGGAAACATCTTTGTAATATTTTTCGCCTCTAATATTTTCATAGACATGCTCCTCACACTAAAGCGGGGGCGAGCAACTTGATTAAATCGAGTTACAAGCCCCCGCTTACTAGTCGTTAAAAAAACTATTTACTGATCGCTCCTACTCTGACTGAGCGCTAACAATCTCAATCCACTCATCTACATTGTCCTGTGTGATCTGTCCGATTCCCGTGTCAACCATTGCCGGAAGATCCATCCCCTGGGCTGCCTGGTATGCCATAAGAACCGCGTACATTCCCTGCTCCTGGGGAAGTGTGGAGGATGTGGCTGTGATCGTTCCTGACTTCACGTAATCAAGGATCTCGATCAGATTATCCATGGCAACGAATGTCACCTGATCCTGCATGCCTTTTTCCTCAATGGCTGCTGCTACGCCAGCGCCACAAGCGTCACAGTTCAGGTATCCGGTCAGATCCGGGTTAGCCGCCAGAACCGCCGCTGCCTGGGACTGAGCCGTCTCAACGTTGTCATTGTCGATACCGCCGTCAATCACTTCAATATCCGGATACTGTGCCAGAGCATCAAGATGAGCCTGATATCTCTCTGCATGGTTGGGAGCGGTAGGCGCGCCCTGCATAACTGCCACTTTTCCGGATGTGCCCATGTTCTCGATCAGCATATCCACAGCAATCTCTGCCTGCTCCGCGAAATCATTACCTACGGATGTCAGCCCGCTACCTTCAGGTGAGGGCGCGTCAAACAGGATTACCGGAATACCTCTGTCCTGGATCTCAGAAATAATATCCGCGCTTCCGTCATAATCTACAGGGTCGATCAGGATCGCTGTCGGTTCTGTGGCTGCTGCCTGCTCCAGTACCGAGTTCTGTTCAGAAACCTCTGCTGACTCCGGAGCTCTGTAATCAATCTTCACTTCCACTCCAAGCTGCTCGGAGAGAAGATCAGCCTCTTTCTGAGCTCCCTTGTTTACCTCATCGAACCATGCATGCACGGTTTTGGGTACAACAACAAAGGTCATGTCCTCTGCCGCTCCACCGCCGCCTTCGCTGGATCCTCCTCCGTCAGATGATCCTCCTGAACACCCGGCTGCCAGTGTGGCAGTCATAGCTGCTGTCAGCAATACCGCTAAAACTTTCTTTTTCATTTTACTCCTCCTTTTCTGAATTTTCTCTCTTTTTGATGGTTTTATTATATATCACGTTTTTTTCTTTTCCAACGAGACAAAATTTAGAATAAGTGAGACTAATTTTAGACATTATCGCAGGTTAATAATCTCATCCGAGATATCCTCCACATACTCTTCCCTGGATTTTATGATCACAACAGATGTACCTCTGGCCGCAAATTTCTTTATATATGATTTCACGATCGACACCCCATATGCATCGCACAGAATAAAAGGTTCAAAAAGGATGAGGACCTTGGGGTTGTAAATATACCATCGTTCCAAAGTCATGCTGATCACATCGTTGATTTCCAGACTCCCGGCCATTGCTGTCTGGTCTGTCTCTTCTTTTTCCATGTTCTCTCCTGCCATCCTTGCCATACCACCGGCGTAAGAAATATATTCCAGAGAGGAAATCTTGTAAAGGGACGGAAGCAGCAGGTTTTCCTCCACAGACATCTTTGTGAAAATCTCATCCTGTCCGCCCATGGATTTAACAGACACGATTTTATGCCTGACAAGGAAATCCGGGCTCACACTTCTATAACGCCGGCCATCTACAACATACTCGATATCCTCCTCTGGTATTCTGCCTGAAAGGGCCATAAAAAATCGTTCTTTCTCTTTTCCGTCCAATATAAGAAATGACGCCACTTTTCCTTTAGCAAACGCAAAATCTCTTCTCTGTTCTTTCTGAAACACAAAACCTTTTACTCTATACACAATATTTTCGTCTTCCGCCTGTTCCTGAACATACCTTCCCGCTGCTGTCTTCCCGGCTATCGTCCCTCCACTCAAAAGGAACTGCTCCAAATGCTCAGTGTCTCTGATATAACTCTTGGAGCATTTTTTCACAATGCGTCCCTTGCTGAAAATGATATATTTGTCGGACAGAAGATGCATGATCATATTAGAATGACTGTTCACGACAACAGCCATCCGGTCTGCTATCAATCTTTTCATCGCATCTGCAAAAAGCGCAATGTCCCTCGAGTCCATGCCCTCAAACTCATCTTCAATAATGACTAATTTTGCTCCCCTCTTCAGTGCTTTAACCAGATCTACGATTCTCTTTTCTGCCTCGGTGAGCTCCCTCATTTTTCTTGATACATCAAATTTTAGCCCCAGGCTTTCAAAATACTGTCCTATCTCCTGCGCCAGCTGTCTCCCATGCAGCAGCATACCGAGCCATCCTGTATCAACAAGGCCAATATATTCCGCCACTGTCCAGTCGTCGATCAGATAGTTGTCCGCGGTTATGCGATACACCTTTTCGCGCAGGTACTTGCTCCCGCTCACTTTTTCCCCCGCAATATAAACCGCGGCTCCGTCTATACCACCTTCCAGATTTCCGTCCAAAAGCTGTACGAGAAGATCTTTTCCTGAATAAGTAAGCCCGAGAAATCCCACGCATTCCCCTTCCAGAATGCAAAGTGAAATATTCTCGAGCCTGTTTGTCGAAGTATAAGTATAATTCAGATCATTAATCCGCAATATTTCTTTCTTCATTCTCCCCACCCCTGTCTGTCCCATCGTTTACCGGGATTGTAATTTCCACATCGGTTCCCTGTCCCGGTGTGCTGTATACATTGACACCATACTCCTCTCCGTACAGAAGCTGGATCCTCTTATGGATATTGGGAAGGGCAATCCCTGTATTCCTCTGATCCTTCCCGGCGCCGTCTTCCAGCTTTATATCCCTTGATCGAATCTTTTCATTCAGTTTCTTAAGCTTTTCTTTTTCAATTCCCTTGCCATTATCCGATATGGTGATGATCAGATTTTTTTCTGTCACGATCACCTCAATAACAACTTTCCCCCCTTCCAGTCTCTCCTCAAGCCCGTGGAAAATAGCGTTCTCCACAACAGGCTGGATGATCAGCCTGGGAATCAGGAAATTGTACGCCTCCTCATCTTCCTCGTCTATGATGATCTCCATAGAAAACCGATTGTTAAAACGGTACCTCTGTATCAGCATATAATTGTCAATATTTGCCATCTCATCTCTGAGGGTGACAAGACTTCCCTTTTTGCTGATACTGTACCGAAAAAAGGCTGCCAGAGCCTCAACCATCCTTGCTATCTCCCGATTGTCGTCCATCAGGGCCTGTCCCCGGATGCATTCCAGTGTGTTGTAGAGAAAATGAGGATTGATCTGGCTCTGAAGAGCTGTGAGCTCTGTCTGCTTGTCAAATATCTGCGCTGAGTTTTCTCTTGTCTTTTGGGCCGCATACCGGTCCATCATCTCTCTGATCTGTCTGATATACGGCACGCTCTCCGTCCGTTCTTCAAACTCTTCGTCAGTCCAGTTTCTTCCCGCGAACATGTCCAGAGTCTCACCTAAATTTTTTAGCGGTTTTATCACAGCGCAAAAGACAACAACGTCCAACATCAGCTGGAGTACGCAGAGTAAGAACAGTGTCACAGGGGGATAGCCTATCCGACCAAGTGCTCCCACCAGCAGAAAAACAAGCACTGTCTCTATCACTAATATAATTTTCGTAACCCGGATCTGTTTCATGCTTCCCTCCTACGAGTGCAGCTTACGGTAAAGAGCCGGCTTCACCCCGACTGTCTTGGTAAAAATCTGACTGAAATATCTGGAATCCTTATATCCCACACTCTCTGCGATCGCAGCGATCGTCTCATTTGTATCGCAGATCATTTCCTTGGCTTTCTCCATGCGGATATTGACAAGATATGCGCTGAAATTGATTCCTGTCTCTTTTTTGAAAAGTACGCTGAAATACACTGGATTAAGCCCGACAATATCAGCCAGGTCTTCCAGTACAATCTTCTCTCCGTAGTGCTCATCCACATACTGTTGTGCCTGTCTGATCGGTTTTGCAGACTCTGCTTCCATAGCCTCCCGGCTTGCGTCCAGGTACCCTCCAAGGCTCTCCTTCAGAAGACTTTTTAACGCCGGAATCGTATAGCAGTGCTGGCAGTTGGACTTCAGTCCTTTTCTGACACTTCTGGACTCATCGTGCTGCATATCGATATGTTCAAAGAAAAGAGTGATCAGAGCTTCAGCCAACTCATAGCATACGGAAAAATCCAGATCGTCTCTCAACATAAATTCACTGTACATCTGATTAATGCACTGTTCCAATTTCTCCCGGGAATAACTCTCGATACTTGTCAGTATATCATTTCTGTATCTGTCAATAAAATCAGCGGAATCTGTCTTTCGTCCGCGGGTAATGGACTCTGCGTAAATGATTCTGCCAACTCCCAGCTTGATCCTGTTTCCGACAGCCTGGTTCGCCTCACGTATAGAAAACCGGATCTCACTGAACTCCGTTCTCTCAGTTCCTACTCCTATCGTCACCTCATACTGTTCAAATCCCATCAGATATTCCTTAACGGATGAGAGGATATCGCTGATCCTGTTCCTGATCTCTTTTGTTTTGCTGCAGTCGTAGTTAAACAGACAGTAGATATGCAGATTTTCCTTCTCGCAGATCAGCACTTCCTCCGCCTCTGTCTGAAGGATACTTTCCACCGAAGAGGTGATTCTCTCAACAGTCAGTTTATCCTGCTTTTTATCATGCTTATTGTAATCCACGTAGTCCAGCTTAATATCAATCCCCCTGTAGATCTCTCCCTCCAGAGGCACCCGCATATCTTCCGGCTGGATTTCGTCTTCCTGCTCAATAATATTTTTCAGGAAATCTCTCTTAATGATCTGACGACTCTCAGAAACCGCTTCCCTCATCTCCATCTGTTCTATGGACTGCTGATATTTCTCCATAAGCTCTGTGTGAAGCTTTTTCATCACCTTATTGAGCTCGTTCTCATTGATCGGCTTCAACAGATAATCGTCTACGCCATACTGAAGTGCGCGATGCGCATACTCAAATTCCTTGTACCCGCTGATCACAATAAACTTCATCTCTTCATGCAGCTCTCTTGCCTTGCTGATCAGGTCAAGCCCATTCATTTTAGGCATACGGATGTCAGTGATGACAATATCAAGAGGCACTCTCTGTATGAGCTCAAAAGCGCTCTCACCGTTATCCACTACATCCACGCACTCCATATTGAATTCATCCCAGCGGATCAGATGCTTGATCAGCATCCCTATCCGAAATTCATCCTCAACAATTAAAACCTGCCATTTCCTCTTCTGCATTTTTTCTTCCTTCTCAATCGCAAAGATGTATCAGTTACGTTATCATCTGCTGGCCAACACCAAAAGTCTTCTCTTAAAACGGCGTCCCGATCATGTTGTAGGGCGTCACCTGATACACGTAATAATTCAGCCAGTTGGTGTACAGGTTGTTCCCGTGGGCCCGCCAGGTCAGGAGAGGCTTTTTCTGCGGGTCATCATCCGGATAGTAGTTCTCCGGCATCTCAATGGGCAACCCCTTGGCCAGGTCTCTTTTATACTCCCCGTCCAGGGTGACCCTGTCGTACTCCGGGTGCCCCATGACGAAGATCTGGCGTCCGTCCCGGGCCATGGACAGGAAAGCCCCCGCCTTCTCTGACTCCGCCAGGATGGTGATCCTGCCGTCCGCGCGGATCCTGTCCGCCGGCACGTCGGTGTGTCTGGAGTGGGGTGCCAGGAACACATCGTCAAATCCACGCACAAGGGGGATCTTCCGGTTCAGCACCCTGTGGCTGAAGACGCCGAACAGCTTCTTCTCCAGAGGCACCTTGTCGATCCCGTAGTGGTAGTAGAGGGCCGCCTGGGCTCCCCAGCACAGGTGGAGGGTGGAGGTCACATTGGTCTTGGTCCACTCCATGATCTCGGTCAGCTCCTCCCAGTAGTCCACCTCCTCAAAGGGCATCTGCTCCACCGGGGCGCCGGTGATGATAAAGCCGTCGAATTTCTGATCCTTTACCTCCTTAAAGGGCAGATAAAACTTGTTCAGATGGCTGGTGGACGTGTTCTTGGACTCATGGCTGGACACATTGATGAACACCACATCAATCTGAAGGGGTGTGTTGGACATGGACCGCAGGATCTGCAGCTCCGTGTCCTCCTTCAGCGGCATCAGGTTCAGAAGCCCGATGCGGATGGGCCGGATGTCCTGATGGGTAGCCCGGTGCTCATCCATCACAAAGATATTCTCCTGCTCCAGTATCTCTTTTACCGGAAGATCGTTCTGTACTCGAATTGGCATAGTCTTTTCTCCTTTATCCTCTCTGAATTCTTCTATATATTCACTCTGTTATCTCGCTGTCCTGGCTCTGTTGACTCACTTCTGGTCCTGCCTGCCGTTTTCCGGCTCGCTGCCCTGCCCATCGCGGGTATCGCCGGCATCTCCGCCGCCCACGTAGGAGCCGCTGTCATCCACATAGCTCAGCTCGTCATAAAAGTCCGACTGAGTAGGGAGATTTTTATTCTCCAGCCGTCTGTTGACGATTGTCTGGACAATATAGTAGATCACCGCAAAGGTGGGCACCCCCATGAGCATCCCCGGGAACCCGAAAAGCCCTCCTCCCAGGAGGATGGAAAAGATAACCCAGAAGGCGGAAAGCCCTGTGCTGTTTCCGAGGATCTTAGGCCCGATGAAATTGCCGTCCAGCTGCTGCAGGAGGAAGATAAAGATAACAAAGTATACGCCCTTCAGCGGATCGGCCAGCATGATCAGGACAGCCGAGGGGATCGCCCCTATGTAGGGTCCGAAGAAGGGGATCACATTGGTCACTCCCACGATCACGCTGACCAGCATGACGTAGGGCATCCTCAGTATGGAAATGCCGATAAAACAGAGCACGCCGATAATGGCGGAGTCGATGATCTTTCCGATGATAAAGCCGCCGAATATCTCGTTGCTCTTCCTGGTCAGATGGAGGATGGCGTTGGCGTTCCTGGTGGAAAACACCGCGTAGACTGTCTTCTTTGTCTGGGAGACAAACTTCTCCTTGCTGAACAGCACATACACGGACACGATGACGCCGATCAGAGCGTTGAACACCTCGCTGAGGAAGCTGATCACGCCCTCCGTCAGGCTGGCCATCAGGTCGTTGATCCGGGCCAGCAGATCCGTGCGAAGCCAGTTCTGCAGCATATCCGTCCCCTCGCTGAGAGCCCGCTTTACGATATCGCCTATGGCAGAGTCATTCGCGTAGAACCTGTTGAACTCCCGTCCCAGGCTGTTCAGCTGCCCCGGCAGCGTCATCACCAGATCCCGGATACTCTTGTACAGCTCCGGTATCAGCATGTTGATCAGGGCAGTGATCAGGAAGAAGAGGAACACGACAGCCAGGGCGATCCCGGCCGCCCGTGAGAGCTTCTTTGCCTTTGTCTCGTTTTTCATCTTATTTTTCAGCGCCGGTCCGAGATGCCGGTCCACCTGCTTCACAATGGGGTTCAGCAGGTAGGCGATGATAAGCCCGTACAAAATGGGCTTCAGCACATCCACCACAGTCCAGAGCACATCTGTCAGATTGGTGGCCCGCAGCAGGGCAAAATAAAACATAATTCCTGCTGCCACCACGATAAAATATGTAAGTCCCCGGCCAAACTGCTGGCGGATCCAGGAGGTTCCTCTCCCGCTCCTTGGCCTGTCCTTATTCTCTTTTTTTGTTTCCCTCTCCGTCTCGGTCATATCTATCATTTCCTTTTCATTCTGCGCATATAAACTATTATAGCAATGCCCATCTGAAAAAGCAACGCAGAAAGGAACAGCAGGCATGCAAAGGACATACAGAGAGGAAGGACAGCGCATATGCCAATACATATGCCGTCCTTCCTCTCTTTTTCATGATAGGAAGATTATTCCGTGCTCTCCAGCCGCTCTCGCGCTGCCCGCTCTAGTCTCAGCAGGTAAATGTGGCGCACTCTGTCTGGCTGCTCTGACAGGCATTTCCGCCCTCCACACTGATCTTTCCCGCGTTGCAGTGACAGTTGTCATTGTACTTGCACTGGACTGCCTGACAGTCCACACAGCTGCAGGCGGATGCGCTGCCTGTGCTGTTTCCCATTCCCATGCCGGCGGCGCCGCTGTAGGAATTACTCTGGGAATTGCTGTAGGAGCCTCCGAAGGAATTGGTCTGGGCGCCTCCTCTTTCCTGGAAGCTGTCGCAGCTTGTCTCCTCCGCTCTCTGGGCAGAATTGCCTCCCACCTGGATCTTGTCCAGCGTACAGTAATAGTTCTGGTTGTGCATGCAGGTCTGTACAGTACATTTTAATTCTGGCATTGATACTACCTCCTTTATCTGTTTATCAGAGATAGTATCTGCACTTTTTTTGAAAAATATTCTTCTTTTTTACTCTGGCTTCTGCTTCCCCTGCTCCATCATCTCCACAAAGAGAGCGTGGATATCCGGGTAATCCTTTTTCAGGGACACGGGACGCCCCTTCTCATTTAGAAAGCAGTGCTTTGTCAGCCCCCGGCAGTGGACCATGCCGTTCTTCTCATCTGTCACCTCGTACTCCAGCGTCAGCTTGATGCCGTTGTACTCCTTCATCCTGGTCTGTATGGACACGATGTCCCCGAAGTGGACCATCCGCAGATAGTCCGCCTCCACTCCCAGGACCGGACTTCCTATGCCCAGGGCCTCCATTCTGTCATATCCCATCCCCATCTGCTCCAGAAGGTCTGTCCTGGCCTCCTCGAACCAGCGAATGTAGTTGGAGTGGTGGACGATCCCCATCTGGTCTGTCTCGTAATACTGCACTTTGTGTCTGTATTCCTGTATCTCTCTCATCATTTTTCCGGCCTCCTCACAGATCCGGCGTCCGGGTGCAGTCCCGACCAGCCGGTCTGGGGCATAGTCCCCAGCCTGTACATGTCTTCTTCCGTGATCTCAAATCCGAACACATCCTGGTTCTGCTTCATCCTCTCCATGGCGGAGGACTTGGGAAGGGGCACGATCCCCCGCTGGATAGCGTAGCGGATACACAGCTGGGCCACGGACACGCCGTACTGCCCGGCCATTTCCTGGAGCATCTCATTATCCAGGAGGGCCCGCCTGCCGATGGGGCTCCAGGCCTGCACCAGAATGTCCTTCTCCTGGCAGTACCTAACTGTCATCTCCTGGGTGTAGCCGGGATGGAACTCGATCTGGTCCACCGCCGGGCGGACGCGGCAGTCCTCCAGCAGATTTTCAATGTGATGGGGGAGGAAATTGCTGACGCCGATTGCCTTCACCTTTCCCTCCTCGTACAGCTCCTCCAGCCCCCTCCATGTCTCTTTGTCCAGCTGTTTCCAGTTACTGTAGCCCTCCTCCGGCAGGGGCCAGTGGATCAGGTAGAGATCCAGGTAATCGGTCTTAAGCGCCTCCAGAGACTGCCGGAAGGCCTCCTTTACATTTTCGTAACCCATCTGGGTCTTCCAGGCCTTGGACGTGATGAAGAACTCTTCTCTTGGGACGCCGCTTCTGCGTATAGCCTCCGCCAGATACTCCTCTGTCCCGTAGAAGGAGGCCGTGTCAAAATACCGGTATCCCGCCTCGATGGCCATCTGGATGATGTCTGCGCTCTTTCCGTCCGCCGCCTTGTAGGTGCCGTAACCAAGGCAGGGATTTTTCACTCCATTGTTCAAAGTGTAGCAGTCGTACATATTTTTCATATTTTTCTCCTTTATCTGCAAATCCACATTTTCCAGACCGCGAAAAATTCTCTTGTCATGTAGTTCAAAAACAGCACCGGGCCGCTGGGCGCCGGTATGGCCCGGGGATTTTGGTATCCTGTTCTCCTGGCATACTCCTTTGCCCTGTACATGTGAAAGCTGTTGGTCACGATCCCCACCGGCGCTGTCCGGTCCGGTATGAGCGGGCTGGAAAAGGCAAAATTCTCCCTGGTGGACGTGGATCGCTCCTCCAGAATGAGCCTTGCCTGGCTGATCCCTCTTGCCCGCATGTACTCTCCCATGGCTCTGGCCTCGCTGACAGCCTCCTCCCTGCCCTGTCCGCCGGACAGGACAGCCATCGTCCCCGGATGCTCTTCCAGGTAGGAAATGGCTGTATCCAGGCGCCGGCGCAGGGAGACAGTCACCTCTGTCCCCCGGATCTGGGCACCCAGGACAATGATAAAGGGGCAGTCCGTCTCCCGGTCCGGGCGCATCCCCCGGAGGATCCTGAGCTCCACCAGCACAAATACAAAAAGGGCAATGGAAAAAGAACTCTCCACTGCCAGTCTAAGCCAGCGGGGGCCTGCAATGACGGCCGCATGCCCGAGAAGGCACGCCGCCCCGGCCCCGGGCCAGAACCCGGCAAAGGTAGAATTCCATTTTCCCATCGCCTTACAGATGATCAGATAATAGGCCAGACAGAAAACCGCTGCTGCCAGTATCATCTTATCTTCCGCAGCAGTGCTTGTATTTCTTTCCGCTTCCGCAGGGGCAGGGATCGTTGCGCCCTATCTTCTTCGGCTTGCGGATCGTGCCTGACTCTTTCTGCTCCTTGTAGAGGGCCTTTCTCTCCTCCTCAGTGAAAATGTTGTCCCACTGGGGAAGATTGTAAAGCCAGTCAGCCTTGGCAGCCACCATGTTCTTATATAACAGAGCTTTGTCATACACAAGGTTTACCTGTGTGTCCTCATCCATGGTTTCAATAGGGTTAGGCACCTTCAGACTCTCGTCAATGCCGTCCAGAAAGCCTACCATAGTCATGACGCTGTGTCCAAATCTCTCCGCCAGCTCCTTGACTGTGCCGCGGACCTCCTCGTCCGGATTGGAGAGCAGCTTCTCATAGATTTCCTTCTCAATCTGGAAATAGGAAGCCCAGAACTTCTGAAGCTGGCCTCTGTCTGCCTTCTCATTGTAAGCGGTAGCCCGCCACTGTTCCAGTAATGTACTCATTTTTATACTCCTTTGTGCTCCTGCCTGTGCAGGTTTTTTTCTGTGCAAGCCCTATTATATACTATTTTCCACGATTTTCAAAGAGGATGGGTTTGATTTTTTAGCTGTTTCCCGATATAATGATGCCAGGATTGTGAAAGCCCGCAGCACGGAACAATCCGTGGACATCGTAAATATGTTTCTGAAAGGAGCCCCTTCCATGGAAAAGATCAGACGGATCCTGGCGGCCTGCGCAGCCCTGCTGCTCCTCGTCATGTACGGCAGCACCCTGTTCTTCGCAGTCACTGACCATTCACAGACAATGGGCCTTCTGAAAGCCTCCATCGTCTGCACCTTTGTCATCCCCGTCCTTCTGTACGCCTACACTCTGGTGTACAAAAATATTCAAAACAGCCGCCCGCCCTCCGGCGAGGAGAGCTCCCCCGAAAATGCGGGGAAGGCTGCAGAAGCGTCTGACCCCGGACAGGATCAGACGTAGAGTCCGGCCCACATCCAGGCCGGGCTTTTTTCCTTCTCCCGGCTCCGTCTGCGCTGCTGTGCCTCCTTTATCTTCTGTCTCTTACTCAAGTATTCTTCCATGGAAATCGCTTCCTGGCTGATGTCTTTTCTCTCGCTGTTTCTCATGATGCATACCTCCACTTCTACTTATTTATACTCCATACTCCGTTTTCCCGGCTTTATTATTATATTGCCGGCTTTCTGTTTTTATGACTTTTTTCTTCTATGCTGCTACTATACTCCGCAAATGTGTCTTCTGTATGGAGAGAACCTAAAATAAAAGTAAGGAATTTCTTAAAAAAGTATTGTCACTGCTCCTCCAGGGAATGCTTTTTCCTGATCACTACCGTCTCATCGTAGCAGGCAAATATCTTCTCAATATGCTCCTTTTCAGGTGCCGGCGTCAGAAGGCTCACAATTGGCACGATGATCATTCCCGCCACCATGGCCAGAGCGCCTGCGTTGATGGGGGAGGCGATATATCCTATGAACATGTTGGACACGGTGATGCCCACGCCGGCGATGAAGCTGGCCCACACGGCCGCCCTTGTGGTCCGCTTCCAGTACAGGCCGTACAGGAAGGGAGCCAGGAATGCCCCTGCCAGAGCGCCCCAGGAAATGCCCATAAGCTGCGCGATGAAGGCCGGCGGGTCCAGAGCCAGCACAACAGACAAGAGGATAAAGAACACGATCAACAGCTGCATCACAATGATCTGCTTTTTCTCGCTCATCTTCTTCATCACTGTATCCTTCAGGAAATCCAGCGTCAGGGTGGAGCTGGATGTGAGGACAAGGGAGGACAGGGTTGACATGGACGCCGACAGCACCAGGATCACCACAATGCCCACCAGAATGTCCGGAAGTCCCGACAGCATAAAGGGAATGATGCTGTCGTACACCACGGAGCCGTCCGCCCCGTAGATCTCCGGGGAGTCAAAGAGTCTGCCAAAGCCGCCCAGGAAGTAGCATCCTCCGGACACCACAATGGCAAACACAGTGGAGATGATGGTTCCCGTCTGAACCGACTTCTCATCCCGGATGGTGTAGAATTTGTGGATCATCTGGGGCAGTCCCCAGGTTCCAAGGGAAGTCAGGATGATCACTCCCAGCAGGTTTAAGGGATCCGGGCCGAAGAAGGATGTGAAGGCTCCGGGCTGCCCCATTGTCACCTCCACGTCGCTGGGGATCCGGGCCATCTTACCTACGGCCTCCATGAAGCCTCCCTGGCCTGAGAGCACCGCCGCGATGACCGCCACAATGCCCGCCAGCATGATGATGCCCTGGATAAAGTCATTGATGGCTGTGGCCATGTATCCGCCCAGTATCACGTACACGGCCGTGATCACCGCCATGAGGATCACGCACCACTCATAGGGAATGTTGAAGGCCATCCCGAAGAGCCTGGAAAGTCCATTGTAGATGGACGCTGTGTAGGGCACAAGGAAAATGAACACGATGGCTGACGCCGCGATCTTCAGCCACCGGCTTCCATACCTCTCCCCGAAGAAATCAGGCATGGTCCTGGAGCTCAGGTGCTGGCTCATGACGCGGGTTCTCCTTCCAAGGACAACCCAGGCGAGAAGACTGCCGATAACCGCGTTCCCAATTCCGATCCAGGTGGAGGCAAGGCCGTATTTCCACCCGAACTGCCCTGCATATCCCACAAAGACGACCGCTGAGAAATAGGAGGTTCCGTAGGCGAATGCTGTCAGCCACGGCCCCACTGACCGTCCTCCCAGCACAAATCCGTCTACACTGCCCGCATGTCTCCTGGCATAGATCCCCACTGCCACCATGACAATAAAAAATAACAGCAGGATCGTAAGCTTGATGATCATTTTTGTTTCCTCCTTTTCTCTGCTTTTTTCTTCGTCGCTTTAAACCGCAACGCTTTAACGTGTTAAATTATTTCTCTAAAAGAATACCACAGCCCGGGCTGTCCTGTCAACACAAAATGTACAACGAAAACAGGCGGCATAGCCTGTCAGCCATGCCGCCCGAAGGGGATCAAGATCAAACTATTTATTTCTGTAGATAATGTCTCTTCTTCCCGGTCCGTTGGAGATCATTGTGATGGGGTAGCCGATCTCCCTCTCGATGAACTCAATGTAGTTCCTGCAGTTCTCCGGAAGGTCCTCGTACTTCTTAATGCCCCGGATATCGCACTTCCAGCCGGGGAGAGTCTTGAGGACCGGCTTTGCCTTCTCCAAAAGATGGGTGGTGGGGAACTCTGTCGTCACTTCCCCGTCGATCTCGTAGCCCACACAGACAGGGATCTCATCCAGATAACCAAGCACATCCAGCACTGTGAAGGCCACGTCTGTAGTTCCCTGCAGTCTGCAGCCGTACTTGGAGGCTACACAGTCGAACCAGCCCATACGTCTCGGGCGTCCTGTGGTGGCGCCGAACTCGCCGCCGTCTCCTCCCCTGCGCCTCAGCTCGTCCGCCTCCTCGCCGAAGATCTCGCTGACAAAGGCGCCGGCGCCGACAGCGCTGGAGTAGGCCTTGCAGACAGTGATGATCTGCTTGATCTCATAGGGCGGGATACCGGCCCCGATGGCGCCGTAGCCTGCCAGAGTGGAGGAGGATGTGACCATGGGGTAAATGCCGTGGTCCGGATCCTTCAGGGAGCCGAGCTGGCCCTCCAGCAGGATCTCCTTGCCCTCCTTGAGAGCGTTGTAAAGGTAGAGTGATACATTGCACACATAGGGCTCGATCATCTCTTTGTACTCTTTCAGTTCTCTATAAAGGTCAGCAGGATCGATCAATGGTTTATGGTACAGATGCTCCAGCAGCACGTTCTTCTGCTCTGCCACCCGGACAGTCTTCTCCTTGAGCAGCTCATCGTCAAAGAGCTCGCTTACCTGGAAGCCGATCTTTGCGTATTTGTCTGAGTAGAAGGGCGCGATACCGGATTTCGTGGACCCGAAGGACTTTCCTCCCAGTCTCTCCTCCTCGTAGGCGTCAAAATTCTTGTGGTAGGACATCACGATCTGCGCTCTGTCTGACACAAGGATCTTCGGCATGGGCACCCCTTTCTCCACGATGGACTGGATCTCTCCGAAAAGTCTGGGAATATCCAGCGCAACCCCGTTGCCGATAATACTTGTGGTGTGACTGTAAAACACGCCGGAAGGCAGTGTGTGAAGTGCAAATTTACCGTAATCATTTATGATGGTGTGTCCCGCGTTGGCACCGCCCTGGAAACGGACGATTATATCCGCGTTCTCCCCCAGCATGTCGGTAATCTTGCCCTTACCTTCATCGCCCCAGTTCGCACCTACTACTGCTTTTACCATTATCCATTCCTCCTGTGTATCATTTACATTCATGGCTCACAAACAGCCATATGCATTATACTATATTTTTCTCCTGTTGTACAACACTTATTTCCCAACGGGCCTGCTTTGCCGGCTACATGAGAGGAGCAACCAGTCTGAGCACCTGCCCTGCTATCTTGGAGAACAGGCTCCTGTTTCTCAGCTCCACAAGACTGACCTTGTGGCACTTCATGAGTGTCTCCTGAAAATCTCTCTCCACCCGGTCCACCACGGAATTGTTGTATATGAACACGCCGCACTCAAAATGCAGGTAGAGACTCCTGTAGTCCAGGTTGATGGTACCCACCGTGGCCGTGTCATCGTCTGACACAAAGACCTTGGCGTGGACAAAGCCCGGCTTGTACTCGTAGATCTGGACCCCCGCCCGGATGAGCTCCCTGTAGTAGGTCTTGGCCACCACAAAGGCGTACCACTTGTCCGGAATGTGAGGCATGATGATGATGACCTCGATGCCGCTCTTGGCCGCCCTTGTCAGGGTAGTGATCATCTCATTGTCCAGTATGAGGTAGGGGGTCATAATGTGCACGTACTTCTTCGCATGGTTCAGGATGTGGAAGTACACCTCCTCCCCCACATTTTCATCGTCAAACGGGCTGTCCCCGTAGGGGAGCACGTACCCCAGCTCTCTTCGCAGCCCCTGCCGCCTTGGAGTCAGGTAATGCCCGTAGTGCTCCTCCTCCTTCTCGTCCACGTTCCACATCTGGAGGAACAGCATGGTCAGGCTCTGGACCGCGTCCCCCTTCAGCATGACAGCCGTGTCCTTCCAGTGGCCGAACCGCTCCTTCCGGTTGATGTACTCGTCCCCCAGATTGATGCCTCCCGTAAAGCCCACCCGGCCGTCAATGACGCAGATCTTCCGGTGGTCCCTGTTGTTCTGCACGGTGGACAAAAAGGGCTTGATAGGGTTCATCATCTTGCACCGGATGCCCTTTCGCTCCAGCTCCTGGGGATAGTCGTAGGGCAGGTTGGAGATGGCGCAGGTGCCGTCGTACATGAAGCGCACCTCCACCCCCTCCCTTGCCTTCTGCACAAGGATCTTAAGGATGGTGTCCCACATGTAGCCCTTCTCCACGATAAAATATTCCATGAAAATGTATTTGCGGGCTTTTTTCAGCTCAGGGACAAGGGCCTCAAATTTGTCCTCCCCCAGCGGAAAGTATGTCACCTCCGTGTTCCGGTATGTGGGAAATCCCATGTGATGGGCCAGGTAGTAGGCCAGATTCGCATTGGACGGCTTGCTGGCCCGCAGCGCGTCCACCACGTCCATGTCCTGCATCATGTAGGGATCTGTCTCTATCTTCAGGGTGGCCAGCCGCTTTCCCATCCACCGGGCGCCCACCTGTGTCTTTACATATATATAGAACAGTGTGCCCACCGCGGGAAACGCCATGACGCAGAGCATCCACGTCATCTTAAAGGCAGGGTTTCCCTCCGCGTTGATAATATAGATCAGCACGACAACACCCATTACTCTGAGAATTCCGTTTATAAAAAGCGCGTACGACTGCAGCAGATTTGTTGTCACCACAAAAATTCCAAGCTGTATCAGGATCAGAAGAAGAATAAATCCTGTACGGCTGAATATGATCCTGGAAAGCCCTGACCGCGCCTTTCCCGGTTCGTTTTTTCCCATAAAGTCCTCCTTATCTTGTCTGACGCAATATAGTGTAACACACTTTCCCGGCCTCTACAACCGGACCTGTGCCCGGAATTTCGCCAGTATTTGCATGTTTCCCCTTTCTTTTTTTGTTCAAAAGTATTACAATGTATCATAACATACACGCAGTCTGCAGAAAGGAGTCATGAATATGTCTAAATGGATAAAACGCGTGCTCGGTCTGGCCGCTGTGGGAAGCGCCGCTGCCGGACTTTACTATTATCTGAAAAAATCTTCTTCAGATACCACAGATGACGATATGGATGAGTTTGAGGATGAGGATTTTGACCTTGACAACGACCTGAAGCCGGTAGGCGACCGGGAGTACGTTCCCCTCAACACCCCTCCCAGGGAGGACAGCGAAGAGGATGCGCGGGAGCCTGCCGATAAAAAAGAAGAGGCCGGCAGCGAGGACAAAAAGGACGCATAAAAATCACGTGAAAATGAAGTTATGTAAAAAGCGGGAGCCTTCCCGGTGATCTGCAAGGATCATCCAGGGAGAGCTCCCGCTTTTATGTTTCATTTTCGGTTCGCGCTTCCCTTCTGTTCACACGTCCCGCTTCCATATCCCGCAGAGAATGTCGCAGGCCTCCTTGATCCGCTCCTCAGGCATGTTGGCATAGCCCAGAAGGATGACCGCCTCTCTGCCCGGCTCGCCCACGATGTAGTCTGACATGCCGTACACCCGGATCCCCCGGGCGGCCGCCTTCTCTATCAGCTCTCTCTCCGTCCTGCCGTCGTCAAAGTGAAGGAGAAGGTGTACTCCCGCGTTCTCCCCGGATATCCGGCATGTGTCCGCCAGGGGCTTCAGTCCCGCTATGAGCTGGTCGTGCCTGCCCCTGTACAGGGACCGTGTCTTGTTGAGATGGCGCTCATAGTACCCCTCCTCCAGGAAGCGGCACATGATGAGCTGATCCACCTTGGACACAGTGGAATTGATAAACCCCAGCTTTCTTTCGTACTCCACGCACAGGACTTCCGGGAGCACCATGTAGCTGAGACGGATGGCAGGGGCAATGGACTTGGAAAAGGTACCCAGGTATATGACCTTCCCCCTGGCGTCATAGCCCTGGAGCGCCGGAATCGGCTTCCCCTTGTAGCGGAATTCACTGTCATAGTCGTCCTCCACAATATATCTGCCTCTTTTCGCCTCCGCCCAGGCCAGCAGCTCCATCCGCCGGCGGATAGGCATGACGATCCCGGTGGGATACTGGTGGGAGGGCGTCACGTAGGCGATGTCCGCCCCCGACTCCTCCAGCAGCCGGGTGTCCATTCCCCGCCTGTCCATGCGGATGGGACAAACCCTGTAGGACTGGCTCCGGAAGAGCCGGTAGGCCTGCATGTAGGTAGGGTTCTCCACGGCGATGACATGATCTCTCCCAAGCAGGGAGCAAAGGAGCATGAGGAGGTAGTCGCTCCCGGCCCCCACGACCACCTGCCGGGGTGAGCAGTTCACTCCCCTGGCCTGGTAGAGATAGCTGCAGATCGCTCTGCGGAACTCGTACTCCCCCTGTGGCTCACCCAGCCGGAAGAGCTCTGTCCTGTCATCCAGCAGCACCTCCCTGGACAGCTTCCGCCAGATGTTGTAAGGAAAGCTGTTCAGATCTACCCCGTTGGGCGTAAAGTCAAAGCGGTATCTGAAAGACGGCTTCTTTTCCTCCCGCTTTTTTTCATCCCTGGCCGGGGCCGGCTCCAGATGCCACAGCTCCTCCACCTCTGCCACGAAGTATCCCCTGTATGGGACAGCCTCGATGTAGCCCTCTGAAAGAAGCTGCTCGTAGGCCATCTCCACTGTGCTCCTGCTGACCTCCAGGTGGCTGCACAGAGCCCGGGTGGAGGGCAGCTTCTCCCCACAGGAGATCCTGCCTGTCCTTATATTTTCTTTTATATACCTGTAAATCTGCTCGTACAGCGGCGTGCCGCTGTGAGGCGCAAGATGGATCGTCAGCTCGTTCATGGCACGGCTATTTAGGCAGCTTAAAGGAGCTCTTCAGGGACACGATCCTGTTGAACACGAGGGCATCCGGCCTTGAGTCCCTGGCATCAATGCAGAAATAGCCGTTTCTGACGAACTGGAAGCTGTCGTAGGCCTTTGCATCCTGGAAGCTGGGCTCCACAAAGCAGTTCTTCCGGATCTCCAGAGAGTTGGGGTTCAGGTTCAAAGAGCCGTCCTCCTTATTGTACACACCCTTCTCCTCATCGATCAGGTTCTCGTAGAGACGGATCTCTGCCTTCTGGGCACAGGAGACCGGAACCCAGTGAATGGTTCCCTTGACTTTCCTTCCTGTAAAGCCGGAGCCCGCCTTTGTCTCCGGGTCGTAGGTGGCATGTACCACGGTCACATTGCCCTCCTCGTCGGTCTCGTAGCCCACGCACTTCACAAAGTAGGCGTGCATCAGGCGCACCTCATTTCCCGGAAAGAGGCGGAAATATTTCTTCGGAGGCTCGATCATGAAATCATCCCGCTCAATGTACAGCTCTCTCTCAAAGGGAAGCTGTCTCATTCCCAGCTCCTCGTTCTCCAGGTTGTTAGCCACATCCAGGTATTCCTTCTCTCCCTCCGGGTAGTTGTCGATCACCAGCTTGATGGGATCCAGGACTGCCATCATGCGGGGGCGCTTCATCTTCAGGTCCTCCCGGATGCAGTACTCCAGCATGGCGTAATCCACAGAGCTCTGGCTCTTGGACACACCGCACATCTCCACGAACATCTTGATGGACTCGGGCGTAAAGCCTCTCCTTCTCAGAGCCGCGATGGACACAAGGCGGGGGTCATCCCAGCCGTCCACAATGCCCTCCTGCACCAGCTTCTTGATATAGCGCTTGCCTGTCACCACGTTGGTCAGGTACAGCTTGGCGAACTCGATCTGGCGGGGAGCCGGATCGAATTCACATTCCCTCACCACCCAGTCGTAGAGAGGCCTGTGATCCTCAAACTCCAGTGTGCAGATAGAGTGGGTAATCTTCTCCACCGCGTCCTCGATGGGGTGGGCAAAATCATACATGGGGTAAATGCACCATTTATCTCCCGTATTGTGGTGAGTCATATGGGCCACCCGGTAGATGATGGGATCCCGCATGTTGATATTGGGGGAGGCCATATCAATCTTGGCCCGCAGCACCTTCTCCCCGTCCTTGTACTCCCCGTTTTTCATAGCCTCGAAGAGGGCCAGGTTCTCCTCAACGGAGCGATCCCTGTAGGGACTGTTCTTGCCGGGCTCTGTGAGAGTTCCTCTGTATTCCCGTATCTCCTCCGGGCTCAGGTCGCAGACGTAGGCCTTTCCCTTCTTGATCAGCTTCACCGCGCACTCGTACATGATATCAAAATAGTCGGAGGCAAAATACAGATGCTCTCCGTAGTCAGCGCCCAGCCACTGCACATCCTCCTTGATGGACTCCACGAACTCCATATCCTCCTTGGTGGGGTTGGTATCGTCAAACCGCAGGTGGAAGGTGCCGCCGTACTTCTGCGCCAGCCCGTAGTTTAAGAGGATGGACTTGGCATGTCCGATGTGGAGGTACCCGTTCGGCTCCGGCGGGAACCTGGTACACACATTGTCGTACACTCCCTCTCTGAGATCTTTATCTATCTCCTGCTCAATAAAATTTTTGGAAACCACTTCTTCTCCCATGTCAACCTCCTGATAACAATAATTGATCTGGTCATGAAGAATATCTTACCATACTTCCCGGCAATCCACAAGCACAAGCCGCAAGGTCTGGCGGGAAACCAGGCTAAAAATCCGTGTAGCTCTTTCCGGACAGCAGAGCTGTGTTCTTTGCCGCCGCCATCTCTGACACGGTCACAAGCTGATAGCCCGCCTCCTGGAGCTTTGGTATAAGCTCCAGGGCCGCGTCCACAGACTCTGTATGTATGTCGTGCATCAGGATGATGTCGCCGTCATCCACAGAGCTCATGACCGTGTCTATCGTCTTCCTGGCGTCCCTTGTCTTCCAGTCCAGCGTGTCGATGCTCCACAGGATCATGGGCATCCCCACGTTCCCGGACACGGTGCTGTTGATGGCTCCGTAGGGAGGGCGCATGACCGTGGCCTGGGAGCCGGCGGCCGCCTGGATGTTGTCGTTTGTCCGCCGGATCTGGGAGGACACGCCCCCCGCGTCCAGCTTAGTCAGGTCCGGGTGGTCATAGGAGTGGTTCCCCAGCTCGCAGCCTGTGTCCTTCATCTGCTTTACCAGCTCCGGGTAAGAGGAGACCTTCTCCCCCAGCATGAAGAATGTGGCGTGGGCGCCGTACTTTTTCAGCTGATCCAGTATCTCCCCTGTCCTCTTCCCGGGGCCGTCGTCAAAGGTGAGGGCCACCATAGGACGGGACGGGTCCACCTGGCTCTCCTTCACGGAGAGAAATTTCCCGTCCCCGTCAAAGGAATAGAGGGAGAGGCCCATGTAGACGTCCCCCACAGCCATCTTCCCCTTCTGGTCAAAATAGTACCGGCTCCCCTCTATCTCCTGCCAGCCGGTGAGGGCCCGTCCGTCCGCCCCAAGGTAATACCTGCCGTCCTCCCCGTCCTTCCACTGGCCGGCCTCCATGGCGCCGCTGTCGTCAAAGAAATACCTGCCTCCGCCGATCTCCTGCCAGCCGGTTGCCATGTCCCCGGCAGAGTTAAAATAGTAGCTCTTCTTCTGCCAGGTGACAAAGCTGTCTGTGACCCATGAGCCGTCATACCGCTGAAATTTTCCGTCCTTCCACTGACCCACAGGGTTTTTGACCGTCAAGGTGCCGTCTTTTAGCTGGATCTGCACCTTCTTTTCCCAGTCTCCTCCCAGTTTTTTCTTCAGCTTCCCGCCAAGCTCGATCCGCACGGGGTAAGTCCCCTCCATGGACAGGTCCGCGTCGCACACAAGGGAAAAACCCTCTCCTCTCTCCAGCTGGCGCATCAGCTCCTCTGCCGTCCATTTCTTCTGTTTGTCCAGTCGGATCCTCTTATTGTACTTTTCCGTATCCGAAGTCACCTTTGCAAACAGAGGCGGCTGCTCCTCCCCCACATAGACCTCCTGGTCCGGGGCGGCGATCTGTATCCGGGCCTGCCGCCCAAAGCCGGACAGGACAAGGAGCGTTCCCGCGGCTCCGGCGCAGACAAGCAGGATGGCTGCGGCCACCAGCAGCCTGGCTGTGAGCCGTTTTCTCCTTCTTCTGCGCATCCGCTCCCCTGCCCCGGGTCTGCCATGTATCCGCCCTCTTGTCTCTCTGCTTTTCCCCTTCCTGTTCATTGTCCCTCTTCATCCTCCCCAGACATACTCTTTTCGACAGAGTATAACCTAATCCGACAGGATCCACAAGAAGGGCAATGAATACTTAAGAAATGTAAAGAAATTCTTAAATTTTCGCACAAAAAAAATGGAGCATACGGGACTTGAACCCGTGACCTCCACACTGCCAGTGTGGCGCGCTCCCAACTGCGCTAATGCCCCATTCAACAATATGAGTTCCATTATAAATGGAAAAGCTGCCTAGCGGACTTGAACCGCCGACCTCCGCCTTACCAAGGCGACGCTCTACCTACTGAGCCAAGGCAGCATATATTTCGTAAGCAACATGAACAATATACAATATAAAGCCGGACTTGTCAATGACTTTTTTGAAAATCTCTTTTTCTGTTTTCAGGCCCACGGGAGCATCTGCGGCTTTGCAGACGCTCCCGCGCTCCTGTCCCGTCTTCTCACCGGTCCTCTTTTCAGGCATCAGGCTATTTTCTCTCCTGCGTCTCCTCCTCCGGCTTTTCCTTTTTCCACACAATGGCTTCCTTGATGCGGTGGTTTTCCACGGCCAGAACCCGGATCTCCAGGTCGTCAGTGCCGCAGACAAAGGTCTCCCCGTCCTCCGGGATGCGGTCTATGACGCCGCAGACGTAGCCGCCAAAGGTGTCATAGTCCTGGGCGGGGAGTTCTACCTTCAGCTCCTCAGCCACATCCTCCACGTCCGCGCCTCCCTGGATGCGCCACTGGCCGTCGGCGATCTTCACGATGTCCTCCGGCTCCTCCTCGTCGTCCGGGTCATAGAGATCCCCCACCAGGGACTCCATCAGGTCGTGGAGGGTGATGATGCCGCTGACACCGCCGTACTCATCCACAAGCACAGCAAAATAGATGCGCTTCTTCTTCATGTTCTGGAACAGGGTGTTGGCCTTCATGGTCTCCGGCACAAAGTAGGCCTTCTCCACCGCATTTGCCATGACATTGTCCCTGCTCTTGTCCTCCAGGCGGAAATAGTCCTTCGTGTCCAGCACGCCCACTATGTCCTCCTGGTTCTCGTTGCAGACCGGATAGTGGGTGTGTCTGGTAGAGTGGATGAGGGTCTCCCACTCCTTCATGTCCTCGTCCAGGTACAGGCAGTCCATGTCCACCCTGTGGGTACAGATCTGCTCCACGGAGATGTCGTCAAACTCAAACACGTTGCGGATCATCTCGCTCTCCTCGCTGTCAATATTTCCCTGGGCATTTCCCTCCATGAGGAGCATCCGGATCTCCTCCTCCGTCACCTGCTCCTCCTCTTCCTCCGGGTTGATGTGCAGAAGCCGCAGCATGCCGTTGGTGGATTTGGTCAGCAGGAACACGATGGGCGCAAATACCTTGGACACCCCGTACAGAAGGCCGGACAGCAGAAGGGAGAGCTGCTCCGACTTCTTCATGGCGATCCGCTTGGGCACCAGCTCGCCGAACACGAGGCTGAAGTAGGCCAGTATGACTGTAATGACCACAAGGGCCACCGTTCTCACCACCCGCTCCGGCACAGCCACTCCCATGCTGATGATCCAGTCCGAGAGAGGGCCGGAAAAGCTGTCCGCCGCGAAGGCACTTCCCAGCTGTCCTGCCAGGGTGATGGCCACCTGGATGGTGGACAGGAACTTGGCGGGCTGCTCTGTCAGCGTGTACAGATGGCGTGCCCGGCGGTCTCCGTCCTCCGCCATTTTTTTCAGTTTCGTCTCGTTCATGGAGATCACGGCGATCTCCGCGCTTGCAAAGATCGCGTTCAGCGCGATCAGTACAACCTGTAAAATTAATGGTCCAACCATTTCTTTCTTAATCCTCCCGATCGATCATTAATGTAATGAATGTAATGTCATAAGTAATATCGCAAAAGGGTATAACCCACAGGCCCCGCGTCGTACCGGCGCGCGCCTGCAGGCTATACCCTTATCTATTCATGATATCACATGGATCATTCTCTTCCTGTGCCCACAAATCTGCCGCACACACTGTCATCTGAAAGCATGCACAGCTCTCAGTGTCACTGTCATCGTCCATGTATGTAATCACACCTTTCTTTTCTGCTTGTTCCCGGCATTTGTCAGATTTATACCGGATTGATAAATAAAATATCACACTTCCGGCTGTCTGTCAATCTTTCCCGTCCTCACTGCGCAGGATCTTCTGAGTTTTGGCCTTGATTCTCTGGAGGGCATTGTCCACAGTCTTGGGACTTTTGTCCAGCAGCCCCGCTATGGTCCGGTAGTCTGTCCCCAGAAGATGGAGGTAGAGCACCCTCCTCTCCAGGTCACTTAAAGCTCCCTCCAGCTCCTCCTCGATCCTCCTGGCATTGTCCTTGCTGAGGAAGGCCTGCTCCGGGTCGCTCTCCGTGCCGGCCTGGATGGTGTCCATCAGCTTGGCTCCCTCCCCCTCCTCCGGGTTCTCCCTCTCGTAGAGGGAGATGTAGGAATTTAAGGGGGTGTGCTTCTTCCTCCTGGACGCCTCTATGGCACTGTAGAGCTGCCTTCTGACACAGAGCCTGGCAAAGCTGTAAAAGGATGCCTCCTGGGTCGTGTCGTAGTCCTGGACGGCCTTGAAAAGGCCGATCATCCCCTCCTGGATGAGGTCATCGTTCTCTCCTCCCAGAAGGTACATGGCCTTGGCCTCCTTTTTGACCAGTCCCTTATATTTTTCCATCAGATAGTCCGTGATCGCCCGGTCCCCCTCCCGGAGCCTGCGTATCAGCTGCTCATCTGTCATCTGTTCATACTGAGGCATACTACCTTCCTTTCCGTCCCGCCAAAGCCTCCGGCCCTCTTCGCGCTCTAGCTCATCCTCTGGCGGACGATCTCGTAGGCCAAAACTCCCGCCGCCACCGACGCGTTCAGGGAGTCAATGTCCCCCTTCATGGGGATGGCTGCCGTAAAGTCACAGCTTTCCTTCACAAGGCGTCCCACGCCCTCCCCCTCGTTTCCGATGACAAGGCCGATGGGCCCCTTCAGATCCAGGTCATACATGAGCTCCCCGCCCATGTCGGCGCACACAAACCAGAGGCCTTCCTTCTTCAGCTCCTCCATGGTGCGGACCAGGTTGGTGACCTTGGCCACCGGCGTGTAGTTAATGGCTCCGGCGGAGGTGCGGGCCACTGTGGCCGTCAGCCCCACTGCCCGGCGCTTCGGGATAATGACCCCGTGGGCCCCGGCCAGGTTGGCTGTCCGGATGATGGCCCCCAGATTGTGGGGATCCTCCACATTGTCCAGGAGGATGAGGAAGGGGGCTTCCCCCCTGCTCCTTGCCAGCTTCAGCATATCCTCCACGCTGGCGTACTCCCATGCCGCGGCCTGGGCGATCACGCCCTGGTGATGTCCTGTCCCGGAGAGCTGGCCCAGTCTCTCCTTTGACACAAACTGGACGATAGTGTCGTGCTTTCTCGCCTCCCGCAGAATGGTCTGCACAGGGCCGTCCTTGCAGCCGTCCTGGACAAACAGCTTGTCAATGGTCTTCCCGGAGCGGAAGGCCTCAAGGACAGCGTTCCGCCCTTCGATCACAGTACTGTTTTTTTCTATCTCTCTGTCACTCATAGTTCATCCTCTTTATGGTTTTCGCGGACTTTGTCTTTACCGGGTACATCTTTACCGGGCACCTCTGCGCTTGGCACGTCTCCGCCGGCTTCGCCTGCCTCTTCCCCGGCCTCCAGGCTGTCAAGCCCGGCGCGGATCAGGGTGAGCATCCTCGCCCAGTCCCTTTTCAGGTAGAGATACCCCATAAGGGCCTCAAAGCCGGTGGCCCGCCTGTAATCTGTCACAGACTGGTTCTTGGCGGGGGACACGCTCTTGGCGTTCCTCCCCCTCTTGTAGACCCCGTGCTCCTCCTCTGTCAGGATCCCCTGCAGGGTGCGCATCATCCGGGACTGTGCGGACGCCTGCACAAGGGAGCTGGTCATCCTGTGGAGCTGGTTCACAGGGCGGTTCCCTTTGCTGACCACCAGCGTCTTGATGACCAGGTCATAGATGCTGTCGCCGATGTAGGCCAGGGTGAGAGGCGAATACTCCCGGATATCCGCCTCCTCCATCTGGAAGATCTCCCGCATATAGTCCTCAAACTGCCACTGTATCTTCTGTTCTACGCTCTTTTCCATTTTACTCCTTCACGTGTATCCTCAAGGATAATGCCCCTGGCTGCCAGCTCGTCTCTGATCTCATCCGCCCGGGCGAAATTCTTTGCCTTTCTGGCCGCCTGGCGCTCCTCGATGAGAGCCTCGATGTCCTCGTCCAGCATCTCTGTCTCCTTCACTACGATCAGCCCCAGCACATTGCAGAGCTTCTCCAGCACCTCCAGCAGCCCTTTCGCGTAAGCGGCGGAGCTGTCCTCGCCGGCAGTGGTGTTGCAGTATTTCACAAGGTCAAAGACGGCGGCAATGGCGTCCGCCGTGTTGAAATCGTCGTCCATGGCGGTCTCAAAGGCTTTTACATACTCCTCTGTCTTCGCCAGCGCCTCCTTCTCCTCCGGGGACATGTCGGCGGTCTTTGCGTTTTCACTCAGATACTTCAGGTTCTCCGCCGCGTTCACGATCCTGTCCAGACCATTCTTGGAGGCCTCCATCAGATCCGCGCTGAAGTTTAAGGGGCTCCTGTAGTGGGCGCTTAGCATGAAGAACCGGAGCACCTGCAGGTCGTACTGCTCGCTGATCTCCCGGACTGTGCGGAAGTTGCCAAGGGACTTGCTCATCTTGTGGTTGTCGATATTTAAGAACGCGTTGTGCATCCAGTATTTTGCGAATTCCTTTCCGTTTGCCGCCTCGCTCTGGGCGATCTCGTTCTCGTGATGGGGGAACACCAGATCCTCCCCGCCCGCGTGAATGTCGATCTGCTCTCCAAGGTATTTCTTTGACATGACAGAGCACTCAATGTGCCAGCCCGGGCGGCCGTCGCTCCAGGGTGACTCCCAGGAGGGCTCTCCCTCCTTCTTGGGCTTCCAGAGCACGAAATCCAGCGGGTCCTCCTTCTCGTCCTCGCCGCTCACCAGCAGGGTTCTGTTGCCGGAGCGCAGGTCGTCCAGATTTTTGTGGGACAGCTTGCCGTAGTCCTTGAACTGTCTTGTGCGGAAATAGACTGTTCCGTTCTTCTCATAGGCATACCCCTTGTCGATGAGCTGCTGGATCATCTCCACCATGCCGCAGATCTCCTCTGTGGCCAGGGGATTTTTTGTGGCGGGCTCAATGTTCATGCCCTCCATGTCCTTTTTGCACTCGGCGATGTATCTCTTGGAGATCTCGTCCGCGGACACGCCCTCCTCGATGGCCTTCTTGATGATCTTGTCGTCCACGTCCGTGAAATTGGACACAAAATTCACATCGTACCCCTTGTACTCAAAATATCTCCTGACCGTGTCAAACACGATCATAGGTCTGGCGTTTCCGATGTGTATCAGATTGTACACCGTGGGGCCGCAGACGTACATCCTGACCTTGCCCTCCTCCAGGGGTACAAACTCTTCCTTTTTCCTTGTCATTGTGTTAAACAGCTTCATGTTGCTCCTCCTTATCTTCTTCCATCTCTATGGAATTGTCTTTCATGCATTTCATGTGCTTTTCCAGCTCTCTTAATTCCTTCTTCAGGCGGATATTATCCTGCTGGAGCTCACGGATGTCGTTGCTCACCGGGTCAGGCAGATGCACCTGATCCATATCCTCCCTGGGAATTTTCTGGTCTCCCATCTTCACGATGCGTCCCGGGACTCCCACCACAGTGCAGTTAGGCGGCACCTCCTTGAGCACCACCGCCCCGGCGCCGATCTTGGAGTTCTCCCCGATGGTAAATGACCCCAGTATCTTGGCCCCGGCGCTGACCATCACATTGTCCTTCAGGGTGGGGTGTCTTTTCCCCTTCTCCTTGCCTGTGCCCCCCAGGGTCACACCCTGGTAGAGGGTCACGTTGTTTCCGATGATGGTGGTCTCGCCAATGATAACGCCTGTCCCGTGGTCGATAAAGAGCCCCCTGCCGATCCTGGCGCCGGGGTGGATCTCGATTCCCGTCTTCCTGGCCGCCCGCTGGGACACCCATCTGGCGAGAAAGTAATGCTTCTTCCGGTACAGCCTGTGGGCCACCCGGTAGCTTAAAATCACCTTAAAGCTCGGGTAGAGAAACACTTCCCAGTTGGACTTGATGGCCGGGTCTCTCTCCCGGATCACCTGTATCTCTTCCCGAATATATTTTACAAGTCCCATATCCTTCCTCCCTTTTCTGGTCTTTCCATGTCAGGGGCGCGCCGCCATGCCGCGGATCGGCCGGGGAGTCCAAAGGGACTTTCCAGGAGAATAAAAAAGTCTCTTACAATACATGTAAGAGACGAATGATGATCCGTGGTTCCACTCCTTTTGAAAGCACCCGCCTGCCTTGCGCACGCAGCTGCTCCCCGCTTTCCGGCTGATAACGCCCGCCCTCGCGTACCCGGCTAGTCAGCGCCGCACTCTTCTGAGCGCCCTCCTTTCGCCGGATCAACTCCCGGATGCACTTCATACGGATCTCGCCCGGAGCTGCTTTCAGCCGGTGACAGCTCCTCTCTGGTGGCTCCCTTCCATATTACTCTTTCCGTTCTCCGTTTTTACCGCTATAGCTACTATAGTATGTGAAAAGCCGGAATTTGTCAACCTCCGCCGGGCAGAGTTTTCTCTTTTTCCGGTTCGGTCACACTACCTCGTTCAAATAAACAGGAGACAGAGGAACGATTTTTTTCAGCTCCTCCTTCATCCTCTCCGTCACCGTGACTCCCTTTTCCTTTTCAATATCGTCCGGTGAAATCCTTCCAAAGACAAGCTTTGTGAGCGCCTCCACAGTCAGAGTACCCTCGCTGTTCTCCGGCTTTCCCTCCATCAGCATGACTCCGGAAAACTCCGTCCCCGTCATCATGAACACCTGGTTGTTCTCAGGGATGATGGGATCTGTCACCTGAAAGCACACAGCTGTCAGATAGTTCAGCTCCAGAAGAAGGAGCAGCCTTTTCACATTCACCGGGCGGACCATGATCTTTGGTCTCTCCTCCGGCAGTTCCTCCACCGCAGGCAGGCAGTCCACAATCCGGCCCTCCTGCTCGCAGACCATCAGGCACCCCCCGTCGCTTTCATATTCCCGGATGAGCCGCTCGTAGTAGGCCTGATCCCGCTTCGCATAGACCTTATACCGGCCCTTCAGCTCACTTTCGGCCATATCCGCAATGTCCGCCGCATCCGCCGGAAGGGCCTTTCTTGCGCTCCAGCCATCGGGAAGCTCCTCCTCCCCCCGGAAGTATCTTCGCTCCTGCTCATATACTGTGGAAAAGCCGTGAGGCAGATAGATCTCCTCCGCCGCCGGCATGAGGAAGGTAAAGAGCTCTCCTGCCCGGTACATATCCTGAATGGCCGTCTTTAAGAGAGCCGCCATATACCCTCTCTTCCGGTAGGCCTCCTCCGTGGCCACCGCCACGATATAGTGGGAGGGCTCCTCCCTTCCGTTTACCATCAGGGTGTAGGGATTGAGGTGGAGCATAGCCCGCATGCCGCCCTCCTCCTCCACTACATAGATGGTGTTGTCCTTCGTCTTTTCTGTATAGTAATAGTCCACAAAGGAGGGGCTGTCCTCGGAGAAGATCTCCTCATACAGTCTCCGGGTGCCGCCCTTCTCCCCGTCTTTCAGCTTTCTGATCCGCATCCTCTCTCACCCGTCCTTCCGCTGCCCGGACTGTCTGGGGCAGCCGCTGCAGGAGGCGCACCCTGCCTCCTCGCTTTGACCCTCCTGCTCCAGCCGGGGCTCATAGCTGTAGTTGGCGATGGTCTCCAGGCAGGCCGCCGCCTGAGCCGCGATCCCCTGACCGCTGCCAGTAAAGCCAAGCCCTTCCTCTGTGGTAGCCTTGATATTGACCTGATCCTTCCGGATACCCAGGGCCCTGGCCACATTGTCCCGCATCTCCCCGATATAGGGGGCCAGCTTCGGGCGCTGGGCGATGACAGTGGCGTCAATGTTCCCGATGACGTAGAGCTCCTGGGCCACCAGCTCTCCCACACGCTCCAGCAGCTTCATGCTGGAAGCGCCCCTGTAGGCCTCGTCTGTGTCGGGGAAATGCCGCCCGATATCTCCCAGAGCCGCTGCCCCCAGGAGGGCGTCCATGATGGCGTGGAGGAGCACGTCCGCGTCAGAGTGCCCCAAAAGTCCCTTCTCGTAGGGGATCTCCACACCGCCCAGGATCAGCTTCCTGTCCTCTGTCAGTCTGTGCACGTCGTAGCCTGTTCCAATCCTCATCTTCTATTCCCCGCTTTCCTCTTCGTCCTGGGACTGCGCCCCGGTCAGCTCCGCGCTTTGTGTCCCGGTCTGCCCTGCGTCCTGCGCCTCGATCTCATCAATCTCCTGCTGCATGTCCTCGTCAGAGGAAAGCTCCTCATCCAGCTCTTCCTCCTCCGGCGTTTCCTCTACCGGCTTGGTCATATTCCGGATAGCATAGACGATCAGCCCGATGCCGAACACAGCAAACAGCACGCCCGCCACCACAAATCCTATATATCCCTCCGGCTTCTGGTTCATGACATCCATGACAAGCTGTACGCCTGTGTAGGTGAGGTATCCTCCCACAATGATCCAGAGCCAGTCTCTCGTTTTTCCATTCATAGTATGCGCTCCTCCATTTTTTCATATGTAGTACAAGTATATAATTTCCACCGGGATCTTGTCAATGAGCGGCGCCGCCCGCAGACAAAAAAATACGGCACCGGATGATCTCCGATGCCGCATCTTACGGGAGTAGCGGGAACTGGATTCGAACCAGCGACACTACGGGTATGAACCGTATGCTCTAGCCAACTGAGCTATCCCGCCATAGTATATGGGGCCTATAGGGCTCGAACCTATGACCCTCTGCTTGTAAGGCAGATGCTCTCCCAGCTGAGCTAAGACCCCATATTTTCTGGTCTCGCGGGCTGCTTTCCCGCAACCCGCTTTGCTATTATACTATTGATTTCGAGCAAATGTCAACACTTTTTTTACATTTTTTCTCATTTTTTTCGAGAGTCCCTCAAAGGCCGGTTTTTCGGCATTTTCCGCCCCATCAGAGAAGTTCCGGGTCGATCCGGCGGTCCCGGAAGTAAAATTCTCTGTCCCGCTCGCCGATGGGCCGCATCACCCGGCAGGGGTTCCCGGCCGCCACCACATCCGCCGGGATATCCTTTGTCACCACACTGCCGGCCCCGATGACCGTGTTGTCCCCCACAGTCACGCCGGGCAGGAGGATGGCCCCCGCGCCGATCCAGCAGTTTCTCCCCACATGGACCGGCATATTGAACTGGTACTCCTGCTCCCTGAGTGAGGGGAGCACAGGATGACTTCCCGCAGCAATGATGACGTTAGGTCCGATCATGGTGTGGTCGCCCACATAAATATGGGTGTCGTCCACCATCGTCAGATTAAAGTTGGCATAGATGTGGCTGCCAAAGTGGACATGCCTTCCGCCCCAGTTGGCGTAGAAGGGCGTCTCAATATAGCACCCCTCCCCGATCTGCGCAAACATCTTCTCCAGCAGCGCCCTCTTCTCCTCTCCCCTGGACGGCTTCAGATGATTGTACTCATAGAGAAGATCCAGGCAGGCCGCCTGCTCCTCAAGAAGATCCCCGTCCGTGGGCAGATAGAGCGCGCCTCCGTGCATTTTCTTTTCTGCTTCCCTGTCCATATCTCGTCCCTCCGCTTGCGAATTCTCATGATGCTTTCATTATAGCAGAAAAATCTGCCTGGGACGACCTGTTTGTCAGATGAGCGCAAAGAAGCTAACCAGCAGCCTGCACCCGTAAAAGAGGATGACGACGCCGCAGACAATGTTGATGGCCCGCAGCACCCTGGCGTTAAACCGGCTGCTGAAGGCGGAGATCACCAGCGTCAGCCCTGTAAACCACAGGCAGGAGGCTGTCCCCACACCGCAGATAAAGGGGATGGACCGGGATGCCGGCAGCGTCACCCGGAAGGCACCCAGCATCATCGTCCCGTCCACGATAGCCTGGGGATTACACCAGGTCACAACGCAGGCGGAATAGACTGTTTTCCCAAGTGACATGGTCTCCCCGGAACGGTCTATGTCCTGCGTCTTTGCCCGCAGCAGGCCTGCCCCTATGAAAATAACGACAATGCTCCCCGCCAGCAGAACGACCATCTGCAGCCATTTCCACCGCTGCATCACAGCGCCGATGCCGAAAAAGCAGGCCAGAGCCAGCGTCACGTCAAAAAAGATGACGATCAGCGCTGTCGCCAGGGCACGGCGGCGCGTGTGGGTCAGAGCCCCGTTGATGACGAAAAGATTTTGCAGCCCAATGGGCGCCACATAGGCAAGCCCTATGGACAGCCCCTGAAGGAAAAATCCCATAGCCTCCTCCTCATACTGTGCCAAAAATATTTCTGTAGCAAAAAACGGCGCAGCCGCGCCGTTTTTTTATATACTCCGGGCCAAAGCCGGAACCATGCGCTCTGAAGGCAGCTCCTAGACGATGCCCTGAGCCTCCATTGCGTTTACAACCTTCTCGAAGCCCGCGATGTTTGCTCCCATCACGTAGTTTCCTTCATGGCCGTATCTCTTGGCAGCATCAGCCATGTTGTGGCAGATGTTGACCATGATGTTCTTAAGCTTGCTGTCCACTTCCTCAAATGTCCAGCTCAGGCGCTCGCTGTTCTGGGACATTTCCAGAGCAGATGTGGCAACGCCGCCGGCGTTTGCAGCCTTTCCAGGTGCGAAGAGCACGCCGTTCTCCTGCAGGTACTCAGTAGCCTCCAGAGTGGTGGGCATATTGGCACCCTCTGCAACCGCGATGCATCCGTTGGCAACGAGAGCCTTGGCATCCTCAAGGTGCAGCTCGTTCTGTGTCGCGCAGGGAAGAGCGATGTCAACCTTCACGCCCCACACGCCTCTGCCCTCGTGGTACTCAGCGTTCGGGCGATACTTTGTGTACTCGGAAAGTCTTGCTCTGTTGACTTCCTTGATCTCCTTTACTGCCGCAAGGTCAATGCCCTCAGCGTCGTATACCCAGCCTGTGGAGTCGCTCATTGTGACAACCTTGGCGCCCATCTGCTGCGCTTTCTCTGTAGCGTAGATGGCAACGTTTCCGGAACCGGACACTGCGATGGTCTTGCCCGCGATGTCCTTTCCGTTCATCTTGAGCATCTCCTCTGTCAGGTACAGAAGGCCGTAGCCTGTAGCCTCTGTTCTAACCAGGGATCCGCCGTATGTCAGTCCCTTTCCTGTCAGAACGCCCTCGTACAGTCCGCGGATGCGCTTGTACTGTCCGAACATGTAGCCGATCTCTCTTGCGCCTGTTCCGATATCTCCGGCCGGAACATCTGTGTCAGCGCCGATATATTTGCATAACTCTGTCATAAAGCTCTGGCAGAATGCCATCACTTCTCTGTCTGATTTGCCCTTGGGATCGAAGTCAGATCCGCCCTTGCCGCCGCCGATCGGCAGTCCTGTAAGGGAATTCTTGAAAATCTGCTCAAATCCGAGGAATTTGATAATACCAAGGTTTACAGAGGGATGAAGACGAAGTCCGCCCTTGTATGGTCCGATCGCGCTGTTAAACTGTACGCGGTATCCTGTGTTTACCTGGACCTGTCCATTGTCGTCTACCCACGGCACACGGAATTTGAACTGTCTCTCCGGCTCAGTCAGTCTCTCAAGAAGCGCTTCCTTTCTGTATTTCTCCTCATTTGCCTCGATTACAGGTCTTAAGGACTCAAGCACTTCCTTGACAGCCTGATGGAACTCCGGCTCCGCCGGGTTCTTGGCCACAACTCTTTCAATCACTTCATCAACATATGACATTGTTTTCTTCCTCCTTGATCTTCTTATCAGGCGGAAGCCATAAAAAAGAGCAGGCATAAGCCTGCTCTTCACTAGACCTCTTTGCCTCTTTAACAGAATAAAATATTCCGGGGCAAAACACAAGTATTTTTTGCATTTTTTATGATTTTTCTGCAACTTTATACTTTCATTCCTGCATTTCAAGCTGTGTTTAGTACTTTTTTACAGAAACTTTGCAACATTGCACTTGTGAAAATGCATTTTTATCCATGTGTTCTATTTAAAGTACTCCACGCCGGACTCAAAGATCTTCAGATCCTGTTCTCCGTAAATGTTGATCGCAACGCTCCGGCCCCGGCGCTCCACATGGGCCATCTTGCCCAGTACTCTTCCGTCCGGGCTTGTGATGCCCTCGATGGCAAAGTAGGAGCCGTTCACGTTCCACTCCTCGTCGTTTGAGATGTTTCCTTCCGGATCACAGTACCGGGTAGCCACCTGGCCGTTTGCGAAAAGCCGGGCAATGGTCTCAGCAGGCGCCACAAAGCGTCCCTCTCCGTGGGAAGCCGGAGTGACATAGACGCCGCCAAGCCGGGCATTCGCGAGCCAGGGCGACTTGTCTGTCACCACCTTTGTGTACACCATCTTGGAAATGTGGCGCCCGATGGTATTGTAGGTCAGTGTAGGCGAGTTGTCTGTCTGCCCTGTAATCTTTCCGTTTGGCACCAGTCCCAGCTTGATGAGGGCCTGGAAGCCGTTGCAGATGCCGAGGGCAAGGCCGTCCCGCTCATTTAAGAGCTTCTCCACCGCCTCCTTCAGCTTGGCGTTCTGGAAGGCAGTGGCGAAGAACTTGGCGGAGCCGTCGGGCTCGTCGCCCGCGCTGAAGCCGCCCGGGAACATGATGATCTGGGCCTGGCTGATAGCTTTCTCAAACACGTCCACAGAGTCCACGATGTCCGCTGCGTCCATGTTCCTGAACACCTTGGTGATCACCTTTGCCCCGGCATTCTCAAATGCCTTCGCACTGTCGTACTCACAGTTGGTGCCCGGGAAGACAGGAATGAACACAGTGGGCTGCGCGATCTTGTGGCTGCAGATATGCACCCTGGAGGCGTGGAAGCAGCCGTCCTCCTTAAGCTCTCCGTCCTCTTTCTTCTCAGACTTTACAAACCAGCTGGTGGGGCCATCCTGGGCGCCGGACCGGGTGGCGAACACCTTCTCCAGGGTGCCTGTCCATGCGCTCTCCGCCTCGTCCAGGCCGATGACCGCGTCGCCGTAGGAGAAGGCCCTGTCGCCTGTCACCTCGCCGATGACCGTGTAGGTGATCTGCAGCTCTCCCACTTTGCCCTCCGGCACCTCAGCCACCAGATCTCCGAAGGCGGGGGCAAAGAGTTCTCTTTCATCCATGCTGTGCTCGATCTTCACGCCCATGCCGTTTCCAAAGGCCATCTTGCTGACAGCGGCGATGACGCCGTGGCGGTCCGGCACGTAGGCGGAGATGATCCTTCCGGCCTTGATATCCTCCGCAAATTTTCCGTACTGCTCCATCACTTTCTCATATACCGGCAGATCGTACTCATCCTTGGGGATGCGCAGCCACACAAGCTTGCTTCCCGCTTTCTTCAGCTCCGGCGTGATGATATCTTTTTCTTTTGCCACATCCACGGCAAAGGAAACAAGAGTAGGCGGCACATCGATGTCCTCGAAAGTACCGGACATACTGTCTTTGCCTCCGATGGAAGGAAGACCAAATCCAAGCTGGGCCGCATAGGCTCCAAGGAGAGCGGCAAACGGCTGGCTCCAGCGGTGGGGGTCCTCCGTCATGCGGCGGAAGTACTCCTGGAAAGTAAAGCGGATCTTCCGGTAGTCGCCGCCTGCTGCCACGATCTTGGCCACAGACTCTGTCACAGCGTAGACCGCTCCATGGTAGGGGCTCCAGCTTGACAGGTAGGGATCAAAGCCGTAGCTCATCATGGTCACTGTGTCGCAGTCCCCTTTCAGTACAGGGAGCTTCGCCACCATGGCCTGGGTCTCTGTCATCTGATATTTTCCGCCGTGAGGCATGAACACAGATCCTGCTCCGATGGAACCATCAAACATCTCCACAAGCCCTTTCTGAGAGCATACGTTCAGGTCTGCCAGTGTCTCCAGCCATTTTGCTTTCACATCCGTCACTTCCACTTTATCCGTCAGCACCTTGTCCGCACGGTCCGGGATGTCCACAGCCACGCTGGTCTCCTGGTGGGCGCCGTTTGTGTCCAGGAAGGCTCTGGAGATGTTCACGATCTCCTTGCCTCTCCACACAAGGACAAGCCTTGGCTCCTCTGTCACCACAGCCACCTGCACGGCCTCCAGATTCTCCTCTTTGGCGTAGCCCATAAAGGTCTCCACATCAGCCGGGTCAAGGACGACAGCCATGCGCTCCTGGGACTCGGAGATGGCGATCTCTGTCCCGTCCAGTCCCGCGTATTTCTTGGGCACCTTGTCCAGGTCCACCCGCAGTCCGTCTGCCAGCTCTCCGATAGCCACGGACACGCCGCCCGCTCCAAAGTCGTTGCACTTCTTGATGAGGCGGCTCACTTCCTCCCTGCGGAAGAGGCGCTGGATCTTTCTCTCTGTGGGCGGATTTCCCTTCTGCACTTCCGCGCCGCAGGTCTCGATGGACTCTTCTGTGTGCACCTTGGAGGAACCTGTTGCGCCGCCGCAGCCGTCCCGGCCGGTGCGCCCGCCAAGAAGGATGATGATGTCTCCCGGATCAGAGGTCTCACGGATCACGGCGCGTCTGGGAGCCGCTCCCATGACAGCCCCGATCTCCATTCTCTTGGCCACATAGCCGGGGTGGTAGATCTCCTTTACAGCGCCGGTGGCAAGTCCGATCTGATTGCCGTAGGAGCTGTAGCCGTGGGCCGCCTCGCGGACAAGCTTCTTCTGGGGAAGCTTCCCTTTCATCGTGTCCTTCACGGAGACAGTGGGGTCTGCCGCTCCCGTGACACGCATGGCCTGGTACACGTAGGTACGTCCTGAGAGGGGATCCCGGATGGCACCGCCAAGACAGGTGGCAGCTCCTCCGAAGGGCTCGATCTCTGTGGGGTGGTTGTGGGTCTCATTCTTGAAGTTCACAAGCCACTCCTCCTCCACGCCGTCCACGGTCACCGGCACAACGATGCTGCAGGCGTTGATCTCATCGGACTCCTCCTGATTCTCAAGCTTTCCTTCCCTCTTCAGCTTGCGCATGGCCATGAGAGCCAGGTCCATCAGACAGATAAACTTGTCGTCTCTGCCCTTGAAGATCTCCTCATGGTCCGCCGCATACTGGCGGTAGGTGTCCTCGATCGGCTTTCTGTAATCTCCCTCTCCGAAGGTGATGTCTTTCAGCTCTGTGGAGAAGGTAGTGTGGCGGCAGTGATCGGACCAGTAGGTATCCAGCACCCGGATCTCCGTCATGGAGGGGTCTCTGTCCTCCTCCCCCTTGAAATAGTTCTGGATATGCTGGAAGTCCTTGAAGGTCATAGCAAGCCCGAGAGAGTCGTAGAGCTCCCGCAGCTTCTCCTCCTCCAGATCCTTAAAGCCGTCAAATATGATGACATCGGCCGGCTCGTCAAACTTTGTCACCAGCGTCTCCGGCTTCTCCATGCCTGTCTCTCTTGAGTCCACCGGGTTGATGCAGTGGTGCTTGACAGCCTCAAACTGCTCGTCCGTCAGCTGTCCCTCGATCACATAGGTGGTGGCGGTGCGGATCACCGGCTTCTCATCCTCTTTTATAAACTGCACGCACTGCACGGCAGAGTCCGCTCTCTGGTCAAACTGGCCGGGAAGGAACTCCACGGCGAAGATCCTGGCCCCCTCCGCTGCCGGAAAGGTCTCTTTATACAGAATATCTACCGGAGGCTCCGCAAAGACGCCTCTGCAGGCCTTCTCAAAGGTCTCCTCCGAGATGTTCTCCACGTCGTAGCGGATCAGCACCCGCACACCCGTAAGAGCGCTTATGCCCAGATAGCTCTTAATCTCGTGGAAGAGATCCTTTGCCTGAACCGCATACTCCGGTTTTTTCTCCACATATACTCGTTTTACATTGCCCATAAAATTTCCTCCATTTTATATATGTTGATTTTATGATACGCTGGTTTTATCATAACATGAGGTTTCTTATTAGTAAAGTTAATAAAATTAAAGTTTTTTATAAGTATTTCTTATCTATTTTCCCTGTCTGTCCTCATCCTGCTGCCCTCTGCCCAAAAAATGCCGCCACACGAGGAAAATCGCAAGAAAGGCCGCAAGAAAGCCCAGGAAAAATCCTCCGATCCTCATCACCATATCGTAGAAAAATCCCTCCGGCAGCATCCGGATCATGTAGTCTGTAGCCGGGTCAAAAATCCACAGGTCGTTGGTGAAAAAGATCTCGTGAAAGATGGTGAAATATTTTGTAAAATCCGAGGCAAAAAGAACTCCCAGCAGGACTGTCGCCGCCAGGAAGATGCCAAGGGCGATAAAGTAGGCCCTGGGGATGATACGTCTCCAGTCCCCCTTCAGAATTACAAGCAGAGCAATGAACACAGCCGCAGTAATAAGGAGCACCCAGCGCAGGGTCAGCCCGCCCAGGAACAGGTTCTTCACATCCGCCATGTGGAGCCGGTCCTGCTCGTTAAAGAAATCCTGGGTCTGCCCGTCCACGTCCGTGATCACGGAGAGCTCCGGCCTCTTGCCGATGAGGTAATCCATCATTTTCTCCGTCACGTCCATGACATCCCCCATCTCCATGTCCAGGCTTTCCGCCACATGGTATTTCTCGTATTCCCTCTCGTAAAACCCGTAGCCTGGGTCGCCGTATATGGCCAGCTGGAAGCTGGTGATCAGAAGGGCCACAACAAGCAGGAGCATAGCTGCCACGGCCAGTACATGATGCAGTTTTTTCATAAAGCAATCCCTCTTTTTTGTTGTCTCATTTTTTGATTGTAATTTCCCTGATTTTCCCCTATAATACAAATGATTTTTATTAGGAGGACTTATCATGGATATTAACTATGAATTATATAAAGTGTTTTACTATGTGGCCTCGACCCTGAGCTTTTCCGAGGCCTCCAAGCAGCTCTTCATCTCTCAGTCAGCGGTGAGCCAGTCCATCAAGACGCTGGAGAGAAAGCTGGACCAGGTGCTCTTCATCCGGAGCACAAAGAGGGTCCAGCTGACGCCGGAGGGGGAGATCCTGCTGCGCCACGTGGAGCCGGCCATGAACCTGATCCAGCGCGGGGAGGCCCAGCTCATGGAGTCCGCCTCCACCGGGGGACAGATCCGCATCGGCGCCAGCGACACCATCTGCCGGTATTTTCTCGTGCCCTACATCAAGCGGTTCCACGAGGCATTTCCCGGGGCCCACATCAAGGTGACCAACGCCACCTCCATCCAGAGCGTGGAGCTCCTGAAATCAGGGCAGGTGGACTTTATCGTGGTCAACTCGCCCAACGCCTACCTGGGGAGCGCCGCCACCGTAAAACGGATCAAGCTGTTCCGGGACGTCTTTCTTGCCAACCGGGATTTCGCGGACCTGAAGGGCCGCCGCCTCTCCTTTTCGGAGCTTTTGGAGTACCCCATCCTGATGCTGGACAAGAAGAGCACCACAAGCGAGTTTCTCCACAGCCAGTTCCAGCAACACCACCTGGACCTTGTGCCGGAGGTGGAGCTGAGCAGCAACGACCTGCTTATTGATCTGGCCAGGATCGGCCTGGGCATCGCCTTTCTTCCGGACTACTGCATCCCCCGGGAGGACGACAATCTCTTTGTCGTGCACACCAAGGAGGAGCTGCCCCCGCGGGAGCTGCTGGCTGTCCGAGGCACCCGCATCCCTCTTTCCAGGGCCGCTGCCGCCTTTCTCGATTACTTCGAGGAGGTCTGATCCCAGAAGGCCCGCATCTTCGCGCCGGCATTTTTCACATTGCAGAGTTCCAGACCTTCCCACTCCCTGGGGAAGGTCTCTTTGTATCTGGGCTCCCGGAAACGGTCGTCCAAAAGCAGGATCACCCCTCTGTCCTCCTCCGTGCGGATGACACGGCCCGCGGACTGGAGGACCTTGTTCATGCCCGGGTAGACGTAGGCGTAGTCAAAGCCCCGGAGTCCCTTTTTGTCAAAGTACTCCCTAAGGAGCTCTCTCTCCCGGCACACCTGGGGCAGGCCGGTTCCCACCACGGCGGCGCCGATGAGCCTGTCTCTGGACAGGTCAATGCCCTCGGAGAAGATGCCGCCCATGACGCAGAAGCCGAGGAGGCTCTCCTTCCTCTCCTCCTCGAATTCCTCCAGAAAGATCTCCCTTGCCTCCTCCGACATGTAGGGGGCCTGGATCACGCACTGAGCGCTGCTCCCCTCCTTTTCGGCCAGGAGGAGGAACTGGTCGTAGACCTCCTCCATGAATTTATAGGAGGGAAAAAAGGCCATGTAGTTTCCCTTTTTCCCCTGCACCATCTCCAGAAGATAGGAGGCGTATTTCCGGTAGGTGGCCTCCCCTCTCGCAGTGTACCGGGTGCTCACATCATTTCCAAGGAGAAGAAGGCGGTTCTCCCTGGCAAAGGTGGACTGGGCGTAGACCGCGTAGTCGTCCGTCTTTGTGCTGAGGAGCTGCCTGTAATAGCGGATAGGAAGGAGGGTGGCGGAGAAAAAGATGGCGCTCACCCCTTTTTCCAGGGCCTCGTTCAGATTGACCGCAGGGTTGACGCAGAACAGACGGATGAGGAATCTGCCCTCCTCGTCGATTTCCGAATAGATCATATAGTTCTCATCCAGCTTCTCATAAATGGTCTCAAACATCCGCACTTCAAAGTAGAGACCAAGCACCTCCTCCCGGACGTCCTCCTCCTGGCACTCCTCCAGATACCGCTCCATCTCGGCCATAACGGACAGGAGCTTCAGGTAAATGCCCCCGGCGCTCTCCAGCACCTGACAGCCATCGCACTCCCGCTTCAGGGCCAGCAGCTGCCGGTTGCAGTCCTCCAGCTGACGGGCAAGCCGGACGTCTCTTGTCTTCACAAGGCGGCGGACCTTCATCACCTCCTCCTTGCAGAGGCTGGCGCTGAACATCTCCCGCCCCCGCTCCACCAGGTTGTGGGCCTCGTCAATGAGGAAGATGTAGTCCCCCTTCACCCCCTCGCCGAAAAACCGCTTCAGCTTCGCGTTGGGGTCAAAGACATAGTTGTAGTCGCAGATGACTGCGTCCGCCCACAGGGACAGGTCCAGACCCAGCTCGAAGGGGCACACCTGCCATTTCTTCGCCTGCTCCTCCACCGCCTGACGGCTCATGTCGTCGGAGGTGGTGATCATGTCATAGACCGCATCGTTGATACGGTCAAAGTGTCCCTTGGCGTAAGGACAGTAGTCCGGATTGCACTCCGGCTTCTCGCAGAAGCATATCTTCTCCTTTGCCGTCAGGGTGATGACCTTGTACTGGAGAGCCGTATCCCCCTCCTCCACTGCAGCGGGCCCATCCGGGCCGGGCTGCTTCAGTATGTCAAAGGCCTGCTGGGCCACGGTTCTGGTGATGGTCTTGGCGGTCAGGTAAAAAATCTTGTCCGCCAGCCCCTCCCCCACTGCCTTCACAGCCGGAAAGACGGTGGCCATGGTCTTTCCCACACCTGTGGGAGCCTGGATGAACAGCTTTTTCTTTCTCTCAATGGTCCTGTAGACAGCGGCCGCCAGCTTCTTCTGGCCCTCCCGGTACTGGTAGGGAAATTCTACTTTTTTTATAGAAGCGTCCCGCTTCTCCCTCCACTCCACCTGGAAGAGAGCCCACTTTTCGTAGGCGTCCGTGATACCGTAAAACCACTCTCTCAGCTCCTCTATGGTATACTCCTGCCAGAACCGGCGGATCTCCTCTGTCTCCAGATGACAGTAGGTCATCTGCACGCCCATCTTCTCCTGCTCATGCTGATCCCCGTAGATAAAGGCATAGCATTTGGCCTGGGCCAGGTGCACCGGTACCGGCTCCTCCAGGGTGTTTACATCCCTGAACACCCCCTTGATCTCGTCGATGGCCAAGCCCTCCTCCGTGTCCATGACGCCGTCCGCCCGCCCCTCCACCTGGAGGACGAACTTCTCGTAGGGCACCTGGCATTTCATGGACACCTCCGGCGTGTACATACTCCCCATCTGCCGCTGGATCTTCCGGTGGAGCCGGGCTCCCATCTGCATGGCCTCCTTGTCCGCCGAGGCAATTCGATTGTCAAGATCCCCGCTCTGGAGGATGAACTCCACCAGGGCCCGGACCGAAATTTTGATCAGTTGCTTTTCCATAGGTCTATTATAAGTGGGGACGTAATACTTTTCAATAATGTTGCGTCTGAAATTAAACCAACTGGTGGGATATTGTGTATAACGCGGAAATATTATCTGATTATTTAACGAAATTGTCTATCCCGCACTCTCCTGCAAATTCTGTCATGTTGGGCCGGAAGCGGAGCGGCAGGTGGGTTCTCTGGCATCTGGGATTTTCACGCTCCCTGATGGCAATGGTGTCGCAGAACTCCCGCCACAACACCTGCATCGTTTCCTCCTGATCGGAGAGACGTAAAAAGCCCTCATCCCCCCTCACTCCCGGATCCTCCTGTACAAGAACCCACCGCTTTCCCGCCTCGTGGACGACGAACATGCCGCGGTTTTTATCCCGGATCATCCAGTTCTCCATGGGAAAGCGCTCCTGAAAATGAGCCCCCAGGCAGGGAAGAACCCGGTTTTTCGGTGTGATGTCTGAAAAGAGTATCCCGTTCTCCAGCTCCCGAAAGCGGACAAATCCCGTCAGCAGGTGTGCCTCATTCCCCACGCTACGGCTCAGCTCAAACACCTTTTCCACGGCAGGGCTCCCCAAATGTTCCATAATCCTTCGAGGCTGCCTGAGCTTCCGGGCCGCCAGCAGCGTCCCCAGGATTGCCTCTCCTTTCTCTTCATCCCTGGAAAGCGCCGCATAATAAATATGACGGTAGACATTCCTTCCAAGGTTGGTGAGTATCATCCTCTCCACCGCCTCCACCTTGCTCTCATTTTCCCCTATCTCCCTGTACTCACAGAACAGCTCCGGCTCCACGCTGCCCCGGATGGCGATGCCGCTGGCCCCCTCCCGGCGCCGGTCCTTCCACGCCTCGTGCACAGCAGAGAAAATTCCTGTAATGCTGTCCGTACAGATGTAAATGGTTTTCATATAGTGCCTCCTTTCTCTGCCATGCCGCCAAATCTCACATCGTCAAAAAGAGAGAGCTGTCTGTAGGTCATGCCGTCCGCCCCCTCAGGCAGTCTCTCCTTCTCGTCCAGAAGGTTCCGCGTAATGTAATCCTCCTCAATCTTTACCGGATACATCATCTTCCCGCTGCAGGTCAAGAAGTACAGCGCCCGTTTAAGAACCACCCCCATTTTCTTTAAATCCCCAAAGTCCAGCTTCCCATACCGCCTGGCCTTCACGATCCTGGCCGCCGATCTGTATCCAATGCCCGGCACCCGCAGCAGAAGCTCATATTTCGCCGTGTTGGCCTCCACAGGGAAAACATCCAGATGCCGCAGAGCCCAGTTGCACTTTGGGTCGAGAAACACATTAAAATTAGGGTCTTTCTCCGTCAGGAGCTCCCCTGCCTGAAAATGATAGTATCGGAGCAGAAAATCTGCCTGATACAGCCGGTGCTCCCGAAGGAGCGGGGGCCCCTGCCCCGTCCTGGCAGGCAGGGATGCGTCCTCGTTTACATGGACAAATGCGGAATAGAACACTCTCTTCAGCCCGAACTTTTTGTACAGGGCCTCCGCCACATGGATAATCTGAAAATCCGTCTCCGGCGTGGCGCCTATGATCATCTGGGTGCTCTGACCGGCAGTTACAAACCTCTTTGCGTTCCGGTAGAGCTGTATCTCCTGCCTGTTCTCCTCCATCCTGTTCTGCACAAGCCGCATGGGCGCAAGGATCCTCTCTCTCGTCTTGTGGGGCGCAAGGAGACGCAGTCCCTCTGCCGTGGGCAGCTCCAGGTTAACACTCATCCTGTCCGCCAGAAATCCCAGCCTCTCCAGCAGCTCCTGGCTTGTGCCGGGGATGGCCTTCACATGGATATACCCCTGAAAGCGGTGTTCTGTCCGCAGCTTGTACAGGGCCGCATAGATCAGCTCCATCGTATAGTCCGGGCTTTTGAGCACGCCGGAACTCAAAAAAAGTCCCTCTATATAATTGCGCCTGTAAAACTCCATTGTCAGCGTACAGATCTCGTCCGGCGTAAAAGAGGCCCTGGGCACATCGTTGTCCCTCCGGTTGATGCAGTATTTGCAGTCATAGATGCACTCATTTGTAAACAGGATCTTCAGCAGGGAGATACATCTCCCGTCCGCGGAGAAGCTGTGGCAGATCCCCGCCTGCGCGCAGCTTCCTATACCGGTGCCGTCATTGCTGCGCTGGGTTCCGCTGGACGTGCACGCCACGTCGTATTTTGCCGCGTCTGTCAGTATTTTCAGTTTTTCAGCTATGGACATAGACTGCTGGATTTCCACATCTATTCCTCCCCTCTCCAAAAATAAGAACATATGTTTGTTTTTAGTATACAAACATATGTTCTACCTGTCAAGTGCCTGCTTATTTCCTTCGTCCGCCTTTAGGGGATCCCTTTCCTCATGTTACACACAATTATGCACCAGTTTGATCATTTTTCCCCAGATCCTGATACACAATTATGCACCAATAAACGTAAATGCAGACGTAATACTTTTGAAAAGTATTACGTCTGCATTTACGAATTGACTATAATTTATTCACCGCGTCCGCCAGATACTGGTTGTCCGCCTCATAGAATTTCTCTTCTTCCACAGCCTCCGCCAGCCTGGGGTCAATGGGCATTTTGCCGAGAACCGGCACGCCAAGCTGCCGGGCGGTCTCCTCGATGTGGCTCTCGCCGAACACAGAGATCTTCTTCCCGCAGTCCGGGCAGACGAGATAGCTGTAGTTCTCCACAATGCCAAGCACCGGGATATTCATCTGCCGGGCCATGTTGCAGGCCTTGTCCACGATCATCTGCACCAGATCCTGAGGGGAGGTGACGATGACGATGCCGTCCACCGGAAGGGACTGGAACACAGTGAGGGGCACGTCCCCTGTTCCCGGAGGCATATCCACGAAGAGGTAATCCAGCTCTCCCCACATGACATCGGTCCAGAACTGCTTTACCACTCCCGCAATGATGGGGCCTCTCCAGATCACCGGGTCAGACTCATGCTCCAGGAGGAGATTGACGGACATGATCTTCGTGCCGTCCTTTGCCTCGCTGGGGAAGATACCCGCGTCGCTCCCCTTTGCTGTCTCATGGATACCGTACATCTTCGGGATGGAGGGTCCGGTGATATCTGCGTCCAGAATTCCCACGGAAAAGCCCTGCTCCCGCATGATCCTTGCCAGGGAGGCCGTCACCATGGACTTGCCCACGCCGCCCTTTCCGCTGACAACGGCGATCACTTTATTTACATGGGAAAACGGGTTCGCCGGCTCCCTCATATCCTGGGGCTTGCTGCCACAGGAGTCTGCATGGGCGCACCCCGCACAGTCGGAGGGGGAGCACCCGTTTTGCTGCTCTGCCATTTTTACTCTACCTCTTTTCTATTGGTCTCCTCAGCTGAAACCGCTTCTTCTACTCTTCCACTGCTGCGATGACTTCGATCTCGCACAGCATGTTCTTCGGAAGGGTCTTCACAGCCACGCAGCTTCTGGCCGGCTTGGATGTAAAATATTTTGCGTACACCTCGTTAAATGCGCCAAAATCTCCCATGTCTGCCAGGAAGCAGGTTGTCTTGATGACCTTGTCGTAGGTTGTTCCTGCTGCCGCAAGAAGCTCGCCGATGTTCTTGCACACCTGCTCTGTCTGTCCCTCGATGGTGTCCGCCTCAACCGCGTCTGTAGCCGGGTTGATGGCGATCTGTCCCGCCGCGTAGAATACGCCGTTGTAAATATATCCCTGTGAATAGGGTCCCAGTGCCTTTGGTGCCTTCTCTGTCGCTACTAATTTCATTTCTTATCTCTCCTTTGCCTTCTCCAATAATTTCTGTGCCACGCACACGTCAAAAAGACCCATGCCCACAGATTTAAAATACGTGGTCTTCCCCGCGATCTCATCTTCGTCCGCCCCGGACGCCAGGAACTTGTCCATAAGAACAACCCGGTCCATGGTGAGCCGTCCCTCTGCCAGGGGCTGGCTTAGATCCCCGCTCTCCTCGCAGGCGTAGGGCAGCTCGATGTACACCTTGTCCACCAGATCCCAGATCACGTCAGGTATCTCCCGCATCTTGGGAGTGTAGGATCCGATGGCAATGATGCACTTGCCCTCCAGCAGCTCCCTGTCATTGGGGAGCACAGGCTCCTCAGAGGGGGTGGCGGTGCAGATGATATCGCTGGCTTTCACAAGCTCTTCCACTGTCTTACATTGTACTACTTTCACCGCCGGGTCCGCAATAGTCTTCTTCAGCCTGTCCATAAAATCCGTCAGGTCCCGGTCGCTGTGGTTCCAGATGTACACGGTCTCAATATTTCTGGCCGCGCAGGCGTACACGGCCTGGTGGAAGCCCTGTGCTCCGGCCCCCACGATGCCCACTGTACGGGCGTCCCTTCTGGACAGATGGCGGATCCCCACGCCGCCCACGGCTCCTGTCCTCCAGGCGGTGACAGCCTGGCCGTCCATGATAGCCAGGGGCGCTCCTGTGGTCCTGTCGTTCAGGATCACAAGCCCGTCCAGGGAGGGAAGTCCCAGCTTCGCATTTTCCGGGAAAATGGTCAGCATCTTTGTGCCGATGACATTCTCCGTAAAGCAGGGCATGTAGATGAGCGTCTTGTTCTCGTGCTCGATCACCGGTCGGGGCGGCATGTAGTAGGCGTCCGCCCCGAAAATCCGGTAGGCCTCCTCAATCTGGTCCATGATCTCATTTGGATCTACCAGCTTCTCAATCTCTTCTTTCCCTAAAAAAATCATACCGTTTTACCTCTCTTGTCTTTATCAGTCGTGGTTGGCAGCCTTGTAAATCTGGTAGGCGTCCTCGGCGTCTATCTTTTTAAAGGAGCCCAGCTGGATGGTATTCCCCTTTGTGGCGCTGTCCGCCAGCTTCCGCAGCACCTCGTCGGGCTGCACGCCGATCTCCAGCTCTCCGATGCATGTGGGCATGTGAAGGGACCGGAAAAAGTCCTCCGTCGCCCCGATGGCCGCCAGAGCCGCCTTCTCATCATCCTCCTCTTTGAGGCCCCACACCTTTTCTCCATAGCGGGCAAATCTGGACGGATCGATCCTGTACACATATCTGGCCCAGCTTCCCCAGATAGCCGACAGAGTCGCCCCGTGCGCCACGTCGAACATGCCTCCGATCTCATGACCCAGCTTGTGGCAGAGGAAATCCTTGGGACGACCAAGTCCTGTCAGATTGTTGTGGGAAATGCTGCCGCACCACATGATCTCGCTCATGGCATCGTAGTCTGTCTGGTCTTCATATGCCTTTTTCCCACAGGTGATCATGGTCCTTAAGAGTCCCTCTGCGATCTCATCGGTCAGCATGTTGCCGTCCACCGGCGTGAAATACCGCTCCAGCGTGTGCATCATGATATCCACGATGCCGCAGGTGAGCTGGTATTTCGGCAGGGTGTATGTAAGCTCCGGGTTCATGATGGCAAACTTCGGTCTGTTAAAATCCGTGTTGATTCCCGCCTTCTTGCCGGTCTCCTCGTTGGTGATGACAGCGGAGTCACTTGTCTCGCTGCCCGCTGCGGAGATGGTGAGGATGACACCCACCGGCAGAGCCGCCTGCACCTGTCTCTCCCCGGCCCAGTAACTCCACACGTCCACAGAAGGATCCGCGGCACCGATGGCCACAGCCTTAGCCGTGTCAATAACACTGCCTCCGCCCACAGCAAGGATCAGGTCCGCCCCGAGATCCACCGCCATCTTCACGCCCTCCCGGACAAGGCCCAGGCGTGGGTTTGGCTTCACACCGCCCAGCTCCTGGAAGGCCACACCTGCGTCCGCAAGCTCCGCCTTTACCCGGTCCAGGAGACCGCTCTTTTTCACACTTCCTCCCCCGTAGACGATGAGGACCTTATCCCCGCCCCACTTCCTGGCAAGCCGCCCGGCTTCCTTCTCCGCATCCTTTCCAAATACGATCTCCGTGGGTGCGTACTGCACAAAATTTTTCATAATAAAAGACCTCCTTACGCTCCAATCGTACTCTAAAGATTGTAACATAAGGAGGCCTCAAATTCAATCGGTCTCCCGGTATCTGCTCACCGCCATCCCCACGCCGAAGATGGCCGCCGCAAAGAGAAGCTGGAGCCCCAGTCCCTGCAGCACCTCCGCCCTCTGGCCGGCCGTGAGGGAGGCGTGGTCCGACAGGATCCCGTTCACAGTCTCGTACCAGTACACAGGCAGGAATGACGCCGCCCGCCTCACCCCCTCGGCCAGGACATCCATAGACACGAAGACACCGCAGAGGAAGCACATGCCCAGGGTCACCACATTGACCACACCGTTCACTATGTCCGCGTTTTTCACCAGCATGCCGATCACATAGGCGATGGAGAGGCTGACCAGGACCAGGGCGGTCACATTTGCCATATAATAGGGAAGATTTCCGTCTGACAGGAAGTCACCTCTGTAGAGGGTGACCGGCAGGATCAGGGAGATCACCCACACAGCCGCCCCCAGGACCAGATATCCGGCCATCAGCTCCAGGTTCTGACGCAGCCTGGGCACAGGGGATACAAGGAGCCTTCGCCTCACCTCCTCCTTCCTGAAGGCGATCATGATAAAGGCCGCCCCGTAGCACAGGATCGAGAGGACCATGTAGGGCAGATACTGAAAGAGAAAGGCGTGGGGCGCCGGCTCTCCCCCGTACCCGCTCTCGTCCAGCATCCGGACAGAGCCGGCCCCGCTCTGGGCCTGTAGCACAAGGGCGCAGGCCTCCTGGGTCCCGTATCCCGCTGCCAGCATGGCCTTCATCTCCCGAAGCCAGGCGCTGATCTGGCTGTCCACATAGTAAGCGCTGGTCGTCCCCGGGATTTTGGTCACCTCCAGCTTCTCCTGCCCCGCAAGGCAGGCAGCCTCAAAGTTCTCCGGTATCCTCACCAAATAGTAGATGTCCCTGTAAAACATTTTTTCCTGCAGACCCGTCAGGTCCCCCTCCCACTCCGTCACACGGTGGATCTGTCCCAGGTATTCCTTCAGCCCCTCTGCCGCCGCTCCCCCGTCCCGGTCCTCCACGGCCACAGGCAGGGAGGTCATCTCAAAGGTATCCGTCCCCTCCTCTCTCAGGGAGAGCTGGACAATAACAGCTATAGTCACAAAGACAGCCACATACAGGAGCAGCATGTGGAGCTGACGGAGCGCCAGCTTGATAAATCCTCTAAATACTGTCATACTGTTCCCTCCTCACTGCGGCGAAGGCCAGGAGGATGCAGAGGATGCTCATGCCTCCCAGGATCGCCATATCCTCCAGCAGTCTGTCATAGTCCTCGTACACCGCCAGGCAGTAGAAGGCGTCGCTCAGCACTGCCGCAGGGTTGATCCGGTCAAGGACCGGGCAGCGGGTCTCTATGACATATTTCATGTCCCCGAACATAAGCCCTGCCAGGAAGGAGGGAAACAGGGTCGCACAGACACAAAGCCCCATCTTGATGGAGAAGGAAAAACGGCTGATGCTCCCTGTCAGGATGCCAATGCCCACCCCGATCAGGGTCCCCGCAAGGTCCACAAGAAGGACCCATCCCGGGCTGCTGCCAAGGTCCACTCCCAGCACGAGCCATATAAATCCGGTCAGCACCAGCACATTTGCATAGTGGAGAAGGATCAGCACGGCAAAATCCGCCAGGATCCCCTTCAGCTTGTGCATGGGAGAGACGCTCCGGCGGGCTCCCAGGGCAGACAGGTTGGCCTGCCCGTCGCAGCACGTCTTGATGCCAAGATAGGCGCCGGACAGGCAGGAGAAGGCGATGAGGGCAAAGAAATACTGCACCCCTGTATTGGTGGTCCTTCCTCCAAGGCTCACCTCCCGCACCCCGCTCTCCTCGGACGCTTCCAGTGCGGCCGCGGCAGCTCGTTCCACTCCCTCCGGGTGGTCTTTGGCTGCCCGGGCAAGGAGATACGCCTGCTGCTCGTACCCCTCCATGAGTTCCCCAAGGATACTCTGTGCAAGCCCGGAGCCGTCCACTGTCAGCTCCGGCTCTTCCTTTACGGTGAAGACGCCTGTCACATCTCCTTCCCGCAGCGCGGCGAAAGCCTCCTGGCTGTCTTCATACTCTTTTATTTCTATCACGTCCCCGTCCAGGGCTTCGAGGAAGGCAGAGAAAGGAGGGTTTTCCTCCGTGACCACCACGCCGGCCGGCACAGACTGCATCTTCTCTCCCATGCCATCCCCTGCCGGATTGCCGAAGGACACGTAGAAGAGGACTGCCAGGATCAGCGGAAAGGCAAGGGCCCAGAACATAAAGGACTTCTCCCGCACAAGGGTGAGAAATCTGTATTTCAGATAGGTTCCCATTTTATCCCTCCTCCTCTTCCTTTCTGTCCCTGAGCCTCTTTCCCGTGATCTCCAGGAACACATCGTTCAGCGTGGGGGGCTGGGACCAGACCCTTCCGAAGGGAATGTCCGCCTCCTCCAGCCTGTGCAGAAGCCCTGTCAGGTTGCCCGCCCCCTGGGTGCACTGCACCCGCAGGACTCCCTCCTGGCAGTCTGCCGACACCACGCCCGGGAGCAGCCTGACCTCCTCCACCTGCTCTCCTGTCATTCCGCCTGTCTCCACCGTGATGGTCTCCCCGGTGCCGATCATGGCCTTCAGCTCCTCCTTTGTGCCTGTGGCCAGAATGCGGCCCCGGTCCATGATGGATATCCTGGTGCAGATCTTCTCCACCTCCTCCATGTAATGGGATGTGTAGATGATGGTGGAGCCCTGCTCATTGAGCTTTTTTATCCCCTCCAGGATGTGATTGCGGCTCTGGGGGTCTACCGCCACCGTGGGCTCATCCATGAGGATCAGCTCCGGCCGGTGCGCGATGCCACAGGCGATGTTCAGCCTGCGCAGAAGTCCCCCGGAAAGCTTTTTGGGATATTTTTTCAGATGGTCCTCCAGCCCGGTAAAGCGGACCGCCTCCTCCACAAGCTGCCTGCGCCGCTTTTTGTCCTTCACATACAGGCTGCAGAAATAGTCGATGTTCTCCCGCACGGTCAGCTCCTCGAAGACGGCCACATTCTGCATGACCACGCCGATCCTCCTCTTGCTCTCATAGCTGTCCGGCTCCATCTTTTCTCCGAAGACCCGGATGCTCCCTTTGTCATATCCAAGGAGAGCCAGCAGGCAGTTGATGGCCGTGGTCTTCCCCGACCCGTTTGGCCCCAAAAGGCCGTATATCTCCCCTCTCTTTATTTCCAGATCCAGATGGTCAAGAGCCAGCACATCCCCGTATCTCTTCACCAGATTGTGTATACTGACAATGGTTTTCTCCTCCATACTGACCTCCCTCTCTCATTTTTGATTTCACTTGTAGTATAAAAGTTTCCGTCCTATAATGATAGTGTCACCTGTCAGCAGACCGAATGACAATTGTCATTTTTTATCCATCCCAAAGAAAGGAGGCCCCTGATGAAACGACTGAGCGACTGCCTTCTCCTGTTTGTCTGTTCCCTGTCCCTGACCCTCTTCTGTCAGGACCTGACCTGGGCCGTCACCGGCTTCCTGGTAACCCTGATCTGCCTTTCCGCCGTCCTCCTCTTTCCGCGGAAATCCGTATATATCCCCGCCTTTCTCTGCTGGACTATTTCCGCTCTCCTTACGCCCTGGCAGCTTATCTTCCTGCCCCCTGTGCTGTACACCGTCTGCACCTGCAAAAGCCCCCTTCTCTTTGCCCTGTGCCTCCTGCCCGCAGCCTTCCACGTCCCCGCTGCCAGCCCCAGGCCCGCCGCTTTTCTTTTGTGCTTCTGCCTGGCCGCCCTGCTCCTTGCCAGGCGGACGCAGGAGGGCCTGCGCCTGGAAAAAGAGGTCCATGCGGCCAGGGACACAGGCATGGAGAGAAATCTTCTCCTGGAAGAAAAAAACAGGGCCCTGCTGGAAAACCAGGACTACCAGGTGTACACCGCGACCCTGAAAGAGCGGAACCGGATCGCCAGGGAGATCCACGACAATGTGGGACATATGCTCTCCCGCTCCATCCTCATGACAGGGGCTATCCGCACGGTTAGCCAGGACAGGGCTCTGGACAGACCGCTGGAGGAGTTGGAGGACACCCTCCACACCGCCATGACAAGCATCCGGCGCAGCGTCCACGACCTGCGGGATGACTCTGTCAGCCTGAAGGAGGCGATGGAGGACCTGATCCGGGATTTTCAGTTCTGCAGCGCCTCCCTCTCCTACGAGGCAGGGCTGTCCATCCCGAGGGAGGTAAAATACAGTGTGATCATGATCTGCAAGGAGGCCCTGAGCAATGTGATACGCCACAGCGATGCCTCCAGGGTCACCGTCTCCTTCCGGGAGCACCCCGGCTTCTACCGGCTGTGCATCCAGGACAACGGCACCTCCGCCCCTCTGTCTCTCACGGACGGCATGGGGCTCTCAAACATGAAGGAGCGGATCCGCTGCCTGGGCGGCGTCATCCAGTTTAACACAGAGCAGGGATTTTCCATCCACGCCTCTGTCCCAAAGGCAGCGGCAAAAGACATGACAGAAAGGAAATCTATATGAATATAGTGATCATTGACGACGACGCGCTCGTGACCACAGCGCTGAAGACCATACTGGAGGCAGACCCGCATGTCACGGTCACAGGGACAGGGAGCGACGGCCGGGAGGCCCTCTCCCTCTACAGAGCCCTGCGGCCGGACGTGCTCCTCATGGATATCCGCATGGAGGGCATGAGCGGCCTGGAGGCCTCAAAGGCTGTCCTCGCGGAGGATCCGGGAGCCCGCATCCTCCTTCTCACCACATTTTCAGACGACGAGTACATCATCCAGGCCCTCCGCTGCGGGGTCAAAGGATATCTCCTGAAAGCCGACTACAGCAGTATCCTGCCCGCCCTGCGGGCCGTGCAGACAGGCCAGACCGTGTTCGGCACGGAGATCATGTCCCGCATCCCGGGGCTTCTCCAGAAAGAGAAAGCTTTTCCGCGTGAGGAGTACGGTCTCACAGACAGGGAGTATCAGCTCATCAGTCTGGTGGCGGAGGGACACAGCAACAGGGAGATCGCTTCCCGCATGTTCCTGGGGGAGGGAACCGTGAGGAACTACCTGAGCAGCCTGCTGGAAAAGCTCTCCCTCAGAGACCGCACCCAGCTGGCCGTCTTTTTTTACCAGCACCTGCAGTAACCCGTCCACTCCACACACCCGACAACACAACAGACAACACAGCAGACAAAGGAGGCAGCTATGATCAAAGAAACCTTACCAGCCCACATGGAACCGCTTGCAACTATCAATGGATTTCGCGTCCGCCCGGGCCTCTACCAGTATTTCGGAGCCTGGGCCATCCCGTCGGGAGTCAGCTTCACGGTCCACTCCCAAAGCGCCACCTCCTGCGAGATCCTCCTCTACCATCGGGAGGCGGAGGAGCCCTACGCCGTCCTCCCTATCCCGGAGAACTACAAGATAGGAAATGTCTTCTCCATGATCGTCTTCGGCCTGGACGTGGAGGAATTCGAGTACGCCTTCCGCCTGGACGGTCCCTGGGCCCCCGAGAAGGGCCTTCTGTTCAGCAAGAAAAACATCCTCATCGACCCCTACGCCAAGGCCATCACCGGCCAGAGCACCTGGGGGAAGAAGGTGCTGGAGAAGGGCTACCGGGCCAGGGTGGTAAAAAACAACTTCTACTGGGGCGTGGCGCCCCAGCTGTGCACCCCCATAGAGGACCTGGTCATCTACGAGCTCCACGTGCGCGGCTTCACAAAGATGGCAAAGGATGTGTCCGCCCCCGGCACCTTCCTGGGCGTAAAAGAAAAAATCCCCTACCTGAAGGCCCTGGGCGTCAATGCGGTGGAGCTGATGCCTGTCTTCGAGTTCGACGAGCTCATGGACAAGCGCACCTACAACGGGAAAGAGCTCCTCAACTACTGGGGCTACAGCACGGTCAGCTTCTTTGCCCCCAACACCAGCTACGCCGCTGACGTGGAGTACAACCGGGAGGGGCTGGAGCTGAAAGAGCTGGTAAAGGAGCTCCACGACAACGGCATTGAGATCATCCTGGACGTGGTCTTCAACCACACGGCGGAGGGAAACGAGAACGGTCCCATTTTCTCCTTTAAAGGCTTTGACAACAACGTGTACTACCTCCTCACCCCGGAGGGCTGCTACTACAACTTCAGCGGCTGCGGCAACACCATGAACTGCAACCACCCGGTGGTGCAGCAGCTGATCCTGGACTGCCTGCGCTACTGGGTCACCTCCTACAGGATAGACGGCTTCCGTTTTGACCTTGCCTCCATCCTGGGGCGCAACGAGGACGGCTCACCCATGGAGCACCCTCCGCTCCTCAAGAGTCTGGCCTTTGACCCGCTCCTGGGAAACACAAAGCTGATCGCGGAGGCATGGGATGCAGGCGGTCTCTACCAGGTGGGCAACTTCCCCTCCTTCAACCGCTGGAGCGAGTGGAACGGAAAATACCGGGATGACATGAGAGATTTCCTGAAAGGAGGCATCTCCCACACCTCCGCGGCCCTGCAGCGGATCAGCGGCTCCCCGGACATCTACGACCCCAAGATACGGGGCACCCACGCCTCCGTCAACTTCCTCACCTGCCACGACGGCTTCACCCTCTACGACCTGTACTCCTACAACGAGAAGCACAACGAGGCAAACGGCTGGGACAACACAGACGGTGCGGGTGACAACCGGAGCTGGAACTGCGGGGCTGAGGGCGAGACAGACGACCCGGAGGTCCTCTCCCTGCGCATGAGGATGATACGCAACGCCTGCGCTGTCCTCCTGTGCAGCCGGGGCACGCCCATGTTCTTTGCGGGAGACGAATTCTGCAACACCCAGTTCGGGAACAACAACCCCTACTGCCAGGACAACGAGATTTCCTGGCTGGACTGGTCCCTTTTGGAAAAGCACCAGGACATCTTCCGCTTCTTCCAGTACATGATCCACTTCCGCAGGGAGCACCCGGTGCTGCGGGGATCTGCCAGGAGCTGCCGCTACACCCTGCCGGACATCAGCTATCACTCGGAGGAGCCCTGGGAAGCGCCCCGGGATGACGGAAACGGGGTGGCCGGCGTCCTCTTTGCGGGCTACGATTCGTCCAAGTCCAGGGACGACATTGTCTATCTGGCGATCAATGTGCACTGGGAGGCCCACAGCATGACCCTGCCCCACCTCCCCGGCGGCCTCCACTGGCACATCGCGGTCAACACCGGAGACGAGGAGCATATCCTCTTTGAGGACCCCCTCCCTGTGCTGGCAGGGGACAGTCTGCTCATCGGAGCGCGGTCTGTCATTGTCCTTGTAGGCCGATGATCACACCAGAAAAAGCCCACACAGGCTGCTGTGTGGGCAAAATATCGTTTCAAATATACATGCAGACCGTCTATTACGGTTTCTTCACTTCCTCTGTCTCTTTTTTGGCAAGGACTGCGTAGATCTGGTCTGCGTCATAGTCCGGGGCAAACCGGCGGGCCGTCTCGCAGATAAGACTTATCTTCTCCTCCGGCTCTTCAAGCTCTTCCGCTATGACTGATACTGCCTTGTTTTTCCTGATTTTCTTGCAGACCAGTGATATAAGCTTTGTCTCCTCCCCCTGCTCCTTCCCCTTTTCTTTTCCTCTCTCCTCCGACTCCTGCAGCTCATCTGCAAACAACTCTCTCAACGCCTCGCACATTTCCTTCTCCTCCTTCATCCTGTCCCAGTTGGCCCGCACGATCAGGTCCATCCCTCTCCTCCTTGTCAGTATAATACAGTTTCTTCCCTCCGTGCAACTTTTACATAAATTTTTCATCATTTCCGGGTAATCCGGCAGATATGCCCGATACGTCAGATATGAATGGGAACCGCTTTTGAACGATGCGGTTCAAGAAATGTTTCCTCAAAAAAGAAGATACTCCAAGCTTACATCAGCTTATGTCTTCTGTCAACAAAAAACAGCGTAGCTGCACGCCTTTCCTCTATTTAGGCACGCATCCTGCGCTGTTCTTATTTCATTTTAAGTCCGGTCTTATCTCTCCCGGATAACCTTCTCGATCTCCTCTTTCTCCGGCATAACCTTCAGGGCTCCCTTTCTCGTGGTGATGATGGAAGCGCCCGCGTTGGCAAAGGTGAGCATCTCCTTTAAGTTCTCCTCTGTCAGATCCTCCAGGCCGTGCTGCAGGATGTAGTTCAGGGTGCAGGCCTCAAAGGTGTCCCCCGCTCCTGTCGTCTCGATGGTGTCCTCCCTCACAAAGGGGGCCGCCTCCACGATCATATCCTTGTAGAAGGCGCGGCTTCCCTCTCTTCCGAGAGTGACACAGATAAGGGGGATGTCAAACTGCTCCCGCAGCATCTCCACGCCTTTATTGTAGTCTGTCGTTCCGGTCATGAACTCCATCTCGTTGTCCGAGATCTTCAGGATGTCACACTTGGACATGCCGTACAGGATCTCCTCTTTCGCCTGGTCCAGGCTTTCCCAAAGGGGCTCCCGCAGGTTCGGGTCAAAGGAGACGAGAAGGCCGTTCTCCTTCGCCACGTCAATAGCATAGCGTGTGGCCTCCCTCACGCCTGCATGGGTGGAGGAAAGAGTTCCGAAGTGGAAGATCCTGGCCTTTTTGATCAGCTCCGGGTCAACCTCCTCCTTTGTCAGCATCATATCAGCGCCCGGATTCCGATAGAAGGAAAATTCCCTGTCCCCGTCCGGAAATGTGTGCACAAATGCCAGTGTCGTGTGTACCTGTTCATCCATGGCAAGGCCTGACACGTCCGTACCGCTTTCCTCCACCACTTCCTTCAGCATTTTTCCAAACTGGTCATTTCCAACCTTGCCGATAAAGGCCGTCTTCTTGCCCAGCTTGTTCAGCATGGCCAGCACATTACAGGGAGCTCCCCCAGGATTTGCCTCCAGAAGAGGGTTCCCCTGACCGCTCAGGCCGTTCTCCGTAAAGTCGATCAAAAGCTCTCCAAGCGCCACCACATCGTATCTTGTCTCCATACTCGTTCCTCCTGTTCTGCATGTATCAGCAGTCCATCGTCTTTTTGAGGGACCATGTCTGCATTGAGCGTATTTTTAAATTTCCGGCAGGAACGGACAGAAAATTTTTATCCTGGCTCCGGTCAGCGAAAACATTACAGCTGTGGTTGGTCCTGTAATCCTCCGCAAACACTTCAATGGAACTGGTGTCCACAAATATGTGGACAGAGAACACCCCCGGCTCCTTCAGTCTGAGAGGGCTGTGGCTGACGCCTCTGCTCCAGCCATCCGCTTGGTTTCTGTCAAAATACATGTGCTGTCCCTTCAGGTCAAAGGTAATCTTTGTCTGCCTGGTCCTGTCCTGATCGCAGCGCAGCAAAAGGGAAAATGCGCTGGCTGTCGTCTCTTTCAGGTCCACTTCCATTTTCAGCTCATAGGCGTATCCGTCCTGCAGCGGGATATCCTCTCTCCCGCCTTCCACAAGCACATTCTCCTGCACAGTTTCCTCTCCGCGGAGTGTCTCCAGCTCCTCCACAGGCTCAAAGCTGAGGGTATGGTCTGCGTTCATTTTGACCTGCCGCGGCACGGCAAAGGATCCGCACCACCCTTCCCTGTAGGCCGGACCCCAGTCCTTCCAGAAGGGCATCCAGTCCCAGGCATTGGCCCACCCTATGACAAGGCGCCGCCCCTTCCCGTCCACAAAGGACTGAGGCGCGTAGAAATCAAATCCCCAGTCAGCCTCTCCCGAGACATCCCAGACAAACTTCCCTGTCTCATAGCTGAAATCTCCAACCATGTACACACAGGTCCGCTCTCCCGCACCCATAGGTGACACAAGGAGCACATATTTGTCTCCAAGAGGAAAGAAATCCGGGCACTCCCACATGTATCCCCATTCACCCCTGCTCTGGGCAAGGACACTGAAAAATTCCCAGTGGAGCATGTCTTCAGACACATATAAAAGAGCCTGCGCAAGATTATTTTTGCTTGCTCCACATATCATATAATATTTCCCGTCATTTTTCCACACTTTTGGATCCCTAAATAAATGTTTTGGCACTCCCTCCGGGGCTGCGAGAACCGGATTTCCCTCATATTTTTCAAAATGGATGCCGTCTTCACTGAAGGCGATACACTGGGTCTGTTCAAAACCGCTGCCATTGTTCGTACATCCCGTGTACATAAGGAACAGCTTTCCGTCGTGCTCGATAGCGCTCCCAGAAAAGCAGCCTCCCCGGTAATGGTCATCATATGTCTCGCTGGGCGCCAGCGCAAGGGGAAGGTGTTCCCAGTGGACAAGATCCTCACTGACGGCATGCCCCCAGTGCATATAATCCCAGTGTCCGTAGTAGGGGTTATACTGATAAAAAATGTGGTATTTCCCCTTGTAGAAAATGAGCCCGTTGGGGTCATTGATCCATCCGGTCTGGGGCATAAAATGATAGTCCTGGCGCATCCGGCCTTGTTTTACACTCTCCTTGTTCTGGTCGATATACGCCTGGGCGCGGGCTATGTTTTTCTGCATGATTTCTTTTGACATTCTCTTTCGCTCCTATAGCTAATCCCTTTCCAAAAAGCCGCACTTTTTTTGTTATTTATCCATCTCATCTCGGTTTTCTTTTTTCTCTGTCCAGAATTTTTTCAAAACTTTTATGAGGTTCTGACTGGTACCAGTATGCTACACTTGACAAGTCGTCCTGACGTTCAAACAGTCCGCCCGGGCCTGAGCCAATCTGCTGCAACGTAACTTTTAAATTCTCGTCAAAAAAGATAGGATCCAACACATGCCATCTGTAAAGTCCACGCATAGGCGGACAGTCATCATTATAATACGGACTTTTAGATAGATCATCCTGCTTCGAATAATAGGGATAACCCAGATACGACGTACTGTACGTTTTTTCCACAGTCTTTCCATTCTCCTGCACGGCAAAGCTCCATGAACCGCCGAAATAGTCTTCCATCCCGGTTCCACAAACAGTCGGATACCTATCATCCCCGTCTATATAAAATTTCACCTCGCCTTCTCCCCACCAATATCTCTGCAGAACCGATAGAGCAATATAAGTACCTACATACCACCCCTGGCCTGTTATGCGGTCTGCGATCACGTAATCCTCACCTGTTCTGGAAATCGCTTCCCGTCTCCAGCTTGCATGAAAATATTTCGTCTGCGGCGGGAGTGTATCATAAAGCACATAATCTATCTGATAAAAAAATTCCGGAATCACATTGGCATGTTGACTTTCTACTGTAATCTTTGCTTTTTCCCTGAATGGCATCTGAAAATATGAATTCAATCCGCGGGCAGGTGCTACAATAATCGCAGATGAATCAATCAGGCATTCTCTTCCAAAACCGCAGCAAAAAAAATCTCCCAGTGGGACCTCCACAGATGGACTAACTTCCTCATCCCAATACATTCTCAAAATCAGGTCCCTCAGTACAAAGCACTCTGACGGGGATGTCTTCTGATCTACAGTAATCCAGATATGTGTTATAACACCCGGTCCTTTCATCTCTCCTAGGATAATCTCTTCATGGGGCCTTATGTTTTTCAAACAGGGGCTCCCTTTTCTGGACGGTCCCAGCACACTTTCCCTCATCCCTCCTCTTCCCTTTTCTCCGGTAGGATTCTCAGCGTTCACTGCTCTGCTTCTTCCCTGTGAAAGATAAGGCAGCATTCCCATGCTGCCTGGTAACCACATTTTCATATTTCTCCTCCTTCGTATAATAAGCCTGTACCCCAGATATACAGGGGTGGGATTATTCACTTTTAATGGTATAGAGGAGTCATCCCTCCGGAGGTTCTCTCCCT
>NZ_JPJE01000044.1 GCF_000765215.1 Eubacterium sp. ER2 | reverse complement strand
CTCCCAGTTCCCATCTGCATTCTTGTGCCCTGTATACCATACCAGATCGTCCTGGCCGCCTTGTTCACTCCAGGTTGCAAACATAACATTCCTCAGTACGCCAAGTAATCCTACATTAGTGGCCTGTACTTTGTATGTCATTTCTTCCCCTGTTGCATCCTCTGCGATGATTTCCATATCAGGCAATGACACATTTTGTGTCCCCGCTACCACGCCCTGTGTCAAACCATTTTTGGTCGTGACATAGACATATACCTGGTATGTACCTATCGCAAAATTATGATTTGCTATACTGATCTTTGCTTTATAACTTCCATCATTCTGCTTTTCCGCATCATACCACCTGATATCGCTCTGATCAGAAGCACACCATACCGGCACCTGCACCCTATCTACTCCAGATGGAGATACAATATCACTGACTACTACTTCAAAGGTTCCCTTTTCGTCATCATAGTTCTCTATGCTGGTCGCCATGCTTGGTGTAGATACTTCAAAAAATGTAGAACCAAGACCCTTCATGACTCCATTGGCCAATGTATAATATACATCCACTTCATAGGTTCCGGCCGTTTTGTGATTCTGGATATCTATCGTTGTCTCCCAGTTCCCATCTGCATTCTTGTGCCCTGTATACCATACCAGATCGTCCTGGCCACCTTTCTCACTCCAGGTTGCAAAAGAAACCCCCTGCACATTTCCAAGAAGCCCTATGTTTGACACTGTCAGAAGATACTGCATTTCTTTCTCATCAATATTTTCCGCTATAATTTGAGTGTCCGGAAGACCAACTTCCTGTATGCCTAAATTTTTACTAACACAAATACCGTTGCCCGCTGTTAGATATGCATGTATTTTATATGTCCCTATAGAATAATTATGATTTGCTATGCTTACTTTTGTTTTATAACTTCCGTCTTCCTGCTTATCTGCACTATACCATACCAAGTCACTCTGGTCATCTGCACACCATACCGGTATCTGTATATTGTCAACCCCAGACAAAGAGCTGATTGAATTGATTACAACTTCAAACGTTCCTTCCTCCTCAATATAATTCTGGATTACGCCATCAAAAGACGGTTTTGAAACTTCCATCGAAGTGCTTGCAATTCCAAGCTGCAATCCACTATCCAACGTTGCATATACATGTACATTATATGTTCCGCTTGCTTTAAACTCTTTAATATTAATGACCGCCTGCCAATTTCCGGAGGAAATCTGCGTTGCGTTCAACCACTTCAAATCACTCTGATCAGCTTTCGTCCATACTGGTACTTGTACAGTAGTAACCTCCGAAGGCATGTCTGCAAATTGAATATTAACTACGTATTCCGTTTCATTTTCATCAGGGTTTATTACAATTGTACTACTTGTATCCTTCGAAACATAGAACGTCTCTTTTATCAAGGATTGCCCAGACGAATTAAACGCTTCTACATAAAATGTCCCACGGACTCCATTATAATCGGCAACATTAAAGTTTATGGTCTGCTTACCTGATGCCAAAGTATATTCTTTAGAGGCACCCGTCTCCTCATTCCAGATTCTGACACTTCCATTGCTTCCCAAACCAGACACGTCAATCTTTGCAGTTCCATCAAAGTCATTTTTATTTTCTATATCAATATTTGGTCCCTTGGTAAGTCCATACGCATTAGCTATCCCCGTAGCATCCGCAATACCCAGCTGACGCAGGAAGCTCTCCTGCGCAAGCTTTGCCGCATCACTCGGGTTAGAAATGAAAGCATGCTCCACAATAATCCCCGGGAATCCACAATACTTACTATAGCGGATTATCCCATACCAATCTTCTTTTGAACCATCTGGATAAGTATCGTATGTCGCAGTTCTTATCTGAATGCCTCTATTACCTAGTCCAAGAGCCACCAGCTGATTTTGAATCTGCTGCGCTAAATTCTGACCTTCCGCATGGATAGAACCATTGTAATTTGCGTTAGGATACCAAACCTCCGCTCCATTTGCGGCAGATGCTGTTGAAGAGTTAATATGTATACTTACAAGAACGTCTGCTCCTAAGTCTCTCGCTTTATAAACTCTCTCGTCAATGTCAAGATATGTGTCATCTGTTCTTGTCATATGAACCGTAACACCATTATATTGTTCCAGTTCAGCTTTACAATACTGTGCAATCTTTAAAGTCAGATTTTTCTCAACAAGCCCATTGGCCGATGCTCCACCGTCATATCCTCCATGTCCCGGATCCAATACAACAACAAGATTATCCGATTTGCTTGCAACTGCCGCGCGGCTGGCTCTGCTTTCTGTTGCAGTGCTAACCTGCTCCTCTGTCGCCTCAATTGCTTTCTCGATATCTGTCGTGGCCGCTTCAACTTCGCCTGTCTCCACATCAACAACTGACATTTCCAGTTCCTGATCTGTGACTTCCTCAGAGCTTTCTTCGAATGCCTCGCCATAGCCCGGATATTTTTCATCAACTCCAAACATAGACTCTATGCCTATGTCTGCAAAATGTATTGTCTGCTCTGTCCCATCCTGGGTATAGATAAAGTCTATCAACTCATAAACACCAGATGCTGTTTCATCAAAGCTGTAAGTGAAAAGGAATAATTCACCTTCCTTTTTAAAAAGCGACATCTCCAGAGTATTTCCATCGTCTTTTTGGGCAACAAGTCTGGCGTCACTTACATCCTCACTTCCATCGCCGTATGAAATGACAATATTCTGATCAGCCGGCGTTTCCAGATATGGATAGTCTACTCCCACATAATTGATCAGTCCCTGGGAAGCTGGAACAATATCATCCTCCGCGTCCTCTTCACTCAGTGCAAAAGAAGCATGCTCAGAATCCTCTTTTGTCGTCACCGTCTTTTCTTCTTCAGGAGCATTTTTCGTTTCATCACTAATTTCTACATTGCCATCACTTGAAACATTTTCATCTATTTCAGAATTCTGCCCCGCTTCTACTTCTACATTTGTGTCATTCTGTAAAGTTTCTCCTCCTGCACCCTCCGCTGCAAAAGCATTACCACTGAACAGTACACTGATAAGCATTGCTATAGAAAGCAGATAGGCAATTCTTCTTTTCCCTTTCTTCACTTTCTTTTCCTCCACTTCAATAACACGCGATTATTTACTTCTTCTCCAATATCAACTTCCGGGTAATAAAATTATATACCATCACAACTGCTGTAGCGCCAATCTTAGAAATCATATAGAAAATCCCCAATACATCGACACAGAACCACATCAACACCTGATTGATTCCAAGTCCTATTACACTCAGTATGATAAAAATTACAAACTCCTTAATCTTATTTCCCTCTTTTGTATCAAAAACAAAGGTAAGACTCAGTATATAATTCACGATCACAGAAACGGTAAAAGATATGCCGGAAGAAATAAGGTAGTTGATATTGACAATCTCTGTCAAGAATACCATGATACCGTAATCTATAAAAAAGCACAAAAATCCTACCAATCCAAATTTGATAATCTGTTCAAATAGCTTTTTCATTATTTACCACTCTTTTTCTGATAATGGCCCTGCGCAATCAGTTCCTTAATAGAATTTACTACGCTATCCTTATCCTCTTTGTATGTTACTCCGAACCACTTATCTTTAGATTGAAGTACTTTTACTGTGACTTTTTCGTTTTCAAGAAGATTCCCTATGATTGTGGGCAGCAAATATTCTGCTTTCAAGTCGCCGCTTTCGGCATCTTCCAAAAACTCTGAAAAGCCTTCCTCAAGGACATCAAAAAATTCAGGTATAAGCCCCCACATATTCATGGAGACTTCAGACTCTAAATCAATATCCTTCTCCACACCCTCCGTTACAACAGCAGCACCATCTTTTTTCTTTACGATATTGTGGGTTTCAACAATACTTGTAAGCATGCGGTCTTCATCCACATTACATATTCCCCTTGTAACTCCGCCATTTTCGCTCAATGTGTTCTTCAATTTGAATCCCACCATGCATACCGGCAGTTTTTCTGTTGCTTTGTTTTTGCCTGTTTCTACAAGATAGGAATAGGCTTCTCGATATGCTTCTTTTCCATAATAGTCATCTGCATTGATGACAAGAAAAGGCTCTTTCACCAAATCCTTACAGCACAAAATAGCCTGTCCGGTTCCCCAGGGCTTTTTACGCTCTTTAAACTTCATTTTATACTCTTCTGGTATATCATCGATTTCCTGGAATGCATATGCAACTTCTACTTGTTTCTCTATCCGATTCCCAATTACTTCTCTAAAATCTTTTTCAAGATCTTTGCGAATCACAAATACTACTTTATCAAAACCTGCTTCCAGAGCATCATAAATGGAATAGTCCATAATAATCTCTCCGTTCGGGCCTACTGGCTCCAGTTGTTTAATTCCACCGCCAAAGCGGCTTCCTATCCCCGCCGCCATAATAACCAATGTTGCTTTTCCCATTGCTATTATTCTCCTTTTTCTTTAGCTTGTTGTATTATAACTCAAGAGTCCTACTTTTTCAAGGCATGACATCCCTGGCTTACTATATCTACAATTTATAAAGTTACGTATTTGTCAAATCATTTGCTTTCTTCGCCGTAACCTCACCTTTCTGCTACAATAGCGACTTGGACACATCTATTGCAGCAAAAAGGTAAAGTTTTTGTATAACTCTCCATCTCCCCCCTGCATAGCGGGGTGGATTTTAGTCTCAAACAAATGCACGTTACACATTTATTTTCAACAGGCTAAAGCCTAATACATAGAAACAGACATGCAAAAGAATTTTCCAGTTCTTTGCATGTCTGTCCTGTCCTCATCTCTACCTTCTGGAAAAAATATCCTTACTCTCCCAGCCCGTCCTCAATCGCCTTCACCATGGCCGCCAGGGCCTCCTCCTCGTCAGAGCCCTCGCAGATGAGCTCGATCTCATCGCCTTTCTTGATGCAGGCGCCCAGGACACTGAGCACGCTCTTGGCGTTGGCTGTGGTGGTGTCATGCTGAAAGGTGACCTTGCAGTCAAACTGTACTGCCGTGTTGCAGAAGATGCCCGCCGGGCGAAGATGCAGCCCCGTCGGATTGTTGATGACCACCTTTTTACTTACCATAATACTTTAACCTCCTGATGATTCATTATCTGTATCTTCTTCGGCACTATTACTGTTGTTATCTGCCGCTGTCGTCCTCTGTTCCAGTGTGACCTTAACTGTCACGGATGTCTCCACCGAGCAGTCGGAGGCGTCCGATGGCAGTGTGATGGTCACAGGCACCTCGTACTCGCCCGCCTTTGTGCAGCTCTTCAGGTCAATGCTCACCGACAGGTCGCCAAGCTCCAGGCTGTCCAGCTGGGCCTGCGGGCCGCCAATGTGAACCTCCAGATCATCTCCGCTTCCATAGCCCGAGATGGTCAGGTCATCATCCAGATTATTGACAGTGATGGAGCCCACCGGGATGTCAAAGCTCTTCGTGCCCTCCTTTGCCACCCGGGCGGTCACAAGGATATTGTTGCCATTCTCATCCACCAGCCTTGTTCCCTCCGGAAGATAGGGAGTAATATCCACGGTCTTCTCTGTTCTCTGGGAGATGGAGGTGATGTCGATGGCGTCCGCAGGTATGCGGATCTCCTTCAGGGCCTCAAGCACATCCTCCTCTCCAGCCAGCTGGATCTCCTCCGGCGTCCAGCTGACCTCGGAGATGATGTAGCCGTCCGCCGCCGTGACACCCGAAGTGTCTACCGTCACCGGAATGCGGGCTGTGTGGTAGAGAGTCACGTTGACCTTTACGCCCGTGGTTCCCAGGTTGTTGGCCAGCTGCTCCGCGCTGATCTCATTGTTGTCCGCATCGTAATAGGTCAGCGTGGCGTCAATGGAGGAATCGGACGAAAGGCCGGACACATTCACCTCCGCCACCACCTTGCTGATCTGATCAATAACGGACTCCGGTCCGTTGACTGTGACTCGCTCCGGGTCTGCCTGCACAGTGCCCAGCACATAGCCATCCCGCACAGTGCCCGTCGTGGTCACTGTAATAGGAAATGTATCGCTCTTATTCTGCTCGATCTTCACCTGCACATTTCTCGGGCTTGCGGTAGCAGACTCGAACTCATAGCCCGGAATCGTAATCTCTATGGGAATCTGAGATTCCAGATACAGCTCCCGCATGTCTGCGGTGGCCACAATGTTCTCCGCACTGATCTTCTCCAAAACAGACCTCGTGGCGGAGACGCTCACGCTGACGGTGTCTGTACCGTCCAGCACCTGATAGGATCTCTGATCCTGGGTCACCACCTCCGAGTGTTCAATGGTGACAGGGATATTCTCAAAGGTTTTGGAGCCCACAGGATCATCTATGTTCACCACAAGCAGCCACAGCATAAAAGCAAAGATAAACGCAAGGAGCTTCAGGCCAATATTATTTGTCAGACTTTTTTTCATGGATCAGCCTTCCTTTCCATTTTGCTAATATGCCGTGTGATTCGCTCCGCTTGTTCTGGATGTCCTCCAGATATTCCCTGAGCTTTTCCCTGGATATATTCCGGTCCAGCACTCCTCCCTGCGCTACGGATACATATCCTGTCTCCTCGGACACCACAATGACAAGGGCGTCGCTGACCTCGCTGAGGCCCACCGCAGCTCTGTGCCTCGTGCCCAACTCCTTGCTCAGTCCCATATTGTCAGACAGAGGGAGATAGCAGGTGGCGGAGACGATCCGGTCGTTCCGGATGATGATAGCACCGTCATGGAGGGGTGTGTTGTGTTCAAATATATTGATAAGCACCTGGCTGGACACGATACAGTCCAGCTGGATGCCTGTGCTTTCGTACTCAGTCAGCTTGATGGCCTGCTCCACAACGATGAGGGCACCGGTCTTTGCCTTCCCCATAATATAGGAAGCATCGATAATGCCATCGATGGTCTCCTCGCTGAAGCGACCCTTATCCCTTGAGCTGTCAAAGGGCATCACGGCGCTGATATATTTTCTCTCTCCCAACTTCTCCAGAGCGCGCCGCAGCTCCGGCTGGAAGACCACGATCAGAGCCGTGGCAAGAACCGTCAGAGAGTTTCTGGCGATCCACAGTATGGTGTGCATCTGGAAAAGAAACGCCACAAAAATGAACACACCAAGGACAAGGATGCCCTTGAGCAGCATCCAGGCCTTCGTGTTCTTGATCCATATCATGATCTGGTATACCAGAAATGCGATGATCAGTATCTCGACGATATCTGTCAGATGCATTTCCGGAAAATAGGCATTTCGTATATATCTCTCAAAGAATTGCGTAATTCTCGCTTCCATGCGTTCACTTCCCGTCTTTAATCATTCCGCTCCTCTTCGTCCAAATGGAGCTCCTTCTGGAGGCTTCTTGTGAGAAGGAGCTGATCCATATTGCCGGTGATCTGGCTCTCCTTTTTACGGGGAGAGCGGGGCTTGCCGGCAGCTTTTCTCTTCCCGGGCTTCTTCTCCCCCTCTTTTCTGGCCTCTCCGTCCTCCGCGCTCTTTCTGCGGATCTCGTCGGTATTGATGATCTCCGTCTCCTGGTTCTCTGTCCGCCTGTTGATGCGCTTCACTGTCTTCTCCGGAGCAGCCACAACGATCTTCGGCACTGCCTTCACGTAGTAATAATATTCATCATCCTCATACTGGACACTCTCTGTCCGTGAATAGTCCACAGCAAAGAACAGAAGCTCCAGGATCAGCCCTACGATCACAGCAGCCACATTCCCCAGGATCAGCTCCGGATAGGAAATCTTCACATCCAGCGCCGCGCTGCCCGCTGCCATGATGACGATGCTGACAACAGCCCCCGCCGCGGACGCACTCTTCCAGGCGTGGCTGATAGCCATCCTGCGCACCTGGTACACCAGGAACAGGACGATGACAAAGGCGATGATCGTGATGATCATCTCTTTATTCTGGAACACCTGCTGCAGGTAGGTCATGAGCTGGCTGATCATGGCCGTTGCCCCGCCGCTCTCCAGAGCGGACGCGGATGTCTTCACATAATCGATCATATAGTACACAATGGTTCCGCAGATGATAGCCACCACACTGGAGGGAGCGCCCACCAGCCCGAAGGCCACGGGAATCACGTAGGGGATGTGGAACAGGAAGGCCAGCGGCGTCAGAAGGATGACCAGCGCTGTCTTAGGGCTGAACCGCACGTAGAACACAAACATGATCACAAACACCGCCGCCGTCACAGCCATAATGCCCAGGGACACTGCCGCCATCTGCACAAGGATCAGGACTGCCGCCGCCAGCACGGTGACGATCATCGGGAGAAAGGCACAGATGACCGCCAGTCCCAGCGTGATCAGGGGATTAGACAGAAGGCTCATGAAGCCGAGATCGTGATTGATCATATAGAACGCGGCCAGGGCCAGGATAAACTGGACTCCCTTGTCTATGAATTTTGAATACTTTGCGTACACCTGCTGGAGCTGGCCTTTTATGACATATAAATTATCCATCGTTATTTATTCTCCTTTTCGTACATTTTCATCAACTGTAGTAAGCCGTGGTTATATCTCTTCATCCTCATTCTCGCATCTCTGTGTTTTCTGTTGGCGATCCTGCTGGTGATGATAAATGTAATGATCAGGAGGGCCAGATAACCAAGGATGATCACCGCCACCAGCATGAAGATCAGAGCCAGCGTCAGCTTCTCCATCCAGCCGTTCATGCCCCAGGCAAGGATCAGGAGCATGGCGCACACATACCCGACCGTGGTCCAGATAAATGTGGCGATCATCTTCATACTCACGTAATCTTTTTTATAATAAGCGCTGATCTTCATGTCCTCCCTGCCCTCATTCTGCTCATAGAGGGCCAGTCTGGTCATCAGCCTGACTTTTCGTTTATCTAACATAAAGCACCTCGAAGTGTATAGTTTCTGGTTTTAATCATTATTTTCAGTATAACAAATATCAGTACCCTTGTCCAATACTTATAGTTAAAAAGTAAACTTTTTCAGCCCCCGCCTTTTTCAGCGTCCGGGCGGCGCTGTCCAGGGTACTCCCGGTGGTATATATGTCATCTACAAGGAGCACTCTCCGGCCCGCCAGAGTCCCCCCTGTCCAGGAAAAGATCCCCCGCACATTTTCCCGCCTGGCGGCGGGGTCCAGGCTCTTCTGCGGAATTGTGTCCCGCCTCCTCACCAGGTGGACGCTGTCCAGGGGGATCCGCAGCCTCCCGGAAAGCCTCTCTGCCAGGATTTCCGCCTGGTTAAAGCCCCGCATCCGCCTCTTCCTTCTTCCCAGGGGAATGGGGATGATGAGGGAAATGTGTTTTTTTCTCACATAGCCTCCATAGGCCCGGGCCATCTCGGAGGCATAGAACCCGGCGTAAATGCGGCGGTTGTGGAATTTAAACTGATAGACGGACCAGGCCGCCCCTCCCCGGTGGAGCCACAGCGCCCGTCCCTCATCAAAGTAGTGGCGGGTGCGGCTGCAGTCGTGGCAGTACTCCGCCTGCTCGCTGCTGATGGGCTTCCCGCACTTTTTGCAGATGGGCTCCCTTATAGGGCGGACGGCCTCCCTGCAGTCCGGGCACACCCGCTCCTTCGTCACCCTGCCGCACAGGGGACAGGTGTTGGGGTACAGAAGGCGCAGCAGGGCCTCCGCTGCCCTTTTCGCCGATTTTCCAGTGTCCTGTCTTATCTGCGTCTTTCTGCTGATTTTCAGCTTTCTTTTCATTTATATGCTGTCTTGGCAAAACTCCCGTATTCTCTCATCCAGACTTGTGTTCCTGTCCTGCTGGCTGTCGTTCTCTATCATACTCTGAAAGACAGTCTCGCTCCCCACAATGGTCACGCATTTTCTCGCCCTCGTCACTGCCGTGTACAGCAGGTTCCTGTTGTACAGCTGCCTGGGGCCGGGGAGAAGAGGGATGACCGCCGCAGGGTACTCGCTTCCCTGGGATTTATGTATGGTGATGGCGTAGGCCAGCTCCAGCTCGTCCAGCAGCTGGAAGGGATAGGTGACAACTCTGTGCTCATCGTACTCCACAGACAGAGTCTCCTCGTAGGTGTTTATGGCCTTCACGATCCCCATGTCTCCGTTGAAGATGCCCACTCCCTTGTCGACAGTCATGCCATATTTTGTGGAAATCTCCCATTCGAGCTGGTAATTGTTCCGGATCTGCATGACCTTGTCCCCCACCCGGAATTTCTTTTCCCCGTACTCCTTCTCCGCCTTGGACGGATCCGGAGGATTCAGGTACTCCTGCAGGATCCGGTTCAGCCGCTCCACACCCAGCAGTCCCTTTCGCATGGGGGTGAGCACCTGGATGTCGTAGGTGGTGGCCCCCACGTATTTGGGGAGCTTTTTCTGGATCAGAGTGAGGGTTACGCTGATGATGGTGTTGGCGTCCTGGCGCTTGAGGAAAAAGAAATCCCGGCTCTTGTTGTCCAGCACTACCGGCTCTCCCCGGTTGATCCTGTGGGCATTTACCACGATATCGCTCTCCCCCGCCTGCCGGAAGATGCGGGTCAGCTCCACCACAGCAAAGGCCCGCGAGGCGATCATGTCCTTCAGCACGCTGCCCGGCCCGACGGATGGGAGCTGGTTCACGTCCCCCACCAGGATCAGCCTGGTACCCGGGCAAATGGCGCAAAGGAGAGCGTGCATGAGGGGCAGATCCACCATGGACATCTCGTCAATGATGATGACGTCCGCCTCCAGAGGATTTTCCATATTTCTCTGGAAGCCGGTGCCGGCCCCCTCTTCCTCCGGATTCCCGTTCACCTCCAGCAGCCGGTGGATGGTCTGAGCCTCCCAGCCGGTGGCCTCTGTCATCCTCTTGGCCGCCCGCCCTGTGGGAGCCGCCAGCCGGATGTCCAGCTGCTCGCTGTCAAAATACCGGATCATGGCGTTGATGGTGGTGGTCTTTCCTGTTCCCGGTCCTCCGGTGAGGATCATAACGCCTCTTCCCACTGCCTCCTCCACCGCCTGGCGCTGCCTCTCGTCCAGGGGCATGTCCATGTGCTTCTGAGTGGCAGCCAGCCTTCTTCGCACATCGTCTCTGTCCACCTTTGCGGCAATGTTCAGGTCGTGGAGCATTTTCGCCGTATTCAGCTCCATGTAATAGTAGTTGGACGCGTAGACCCTTTTTCCGTCCTCTCCCTCCTTGAGGACCACCTTTCTCTCCATGGCAAGGTCCATGAGATATTTTTCAATGTGCCGTATCTCCACTCCCAGCAGATTCCCTGTCCTTCGAAGAAGCGACTCCTCCAGAAGATAAATATGCCCCTCTCCCACACTCTGGATGAGGGTGTAGAAAATGCCGCTCCGTACCCGGTAGTCGGAGTCGGCTTGAATGCCGATCCTCCGGGCAATCTCGTCCGCTGTCTTAAATCCCACTCCGCTGATGTCATCCGCCATCTGGTAGGGATTTTCCTCCATAACCTGGTACATCCTGTTCCCGTAGTAGTCGTAGATCTTTGCAGCCAGGGTAGTGCTGATGCCATATTTCTGCAGGTAAATCATAGCCCGCCGCACATCCTTCTTCTCCTCGATCTGCTCCGCGATCTCCCGGGCCTTCCGTTCGCTGATCCCCTTGATCTCCGCCAGCCTCTCCGGCTCCTCCTCGATGATGCGGAAGGTGTCCTCCTTAAACCGGCGGACAATGCGCCCTGCCAGGGCTGCTCCCAGGCCCTTGATAGCTCCCGAGCCCAGATATCGCTCTATGGAGACAAGATCCTCCGGCTCGCATACTTCCGATGTCTGGACCTGGAGCTGCACGCCGTAGAGGGAGTGGGTCACGTACTCCCCTGTCAGCTTTAGCAGCTCTCCCTCGCTGATATAGTGAAAGGTTCCTACACAGGTCAGCTCCCCGTCCTCATTATTCAGATTAAACACTGTGTAGCCGTTGTCTTCATTGCGAAATACAATGTGCTCCACATAGCCTTTTACTTCTTCCATGTAAGATCTATCCTCTTTGCAATGTAAAATTGCCGCCGGAAATCATTCCGACGGCAGACTGTCTCTAAATTTCTTTCCGGCTGCTCATGAACTCCACAAACTGTCCCGTTCCGATGGCAACCACCTTCATAGGATCCTCGGCTGTCATTGTGTTGATACCTGTCCGCTCCTCAATGAGCTCCTCCAGGCCACGCAACATGGCGCCGCCGCCGGTGAGCACGATTCCACGATCCAGGATATCCGCGGAAAGCTCCGGAGGTGTCCTCTCCAGAACGCCGATCACAGCCTCCACGATCTGGCTGGTGGTCTCCCTGAGCGCCTCCTCCGTCTCGGAGGATGTGACTGTGACTGTCTTCGGAAGTCCGGTCACAAGGTTGCGCCCCCGCACCTCCATGGACTCCTCCTCCACAAGGGGGTAGGTGGTGCCGATCTTGATCTTGATGTCCTCCGCTGTCCTCTCTCCGATAAGCAGATTGTGCTTCTTTCTCATATAGCGGACAATGGCCTCGTCAAAGTCATCTCCCGCGATCTTGATGGACGTGTTAACCACTGTCCCTCCAAGGGAGATCACCGCTATATCCGATGTACCGCCGCCGATATCCACGATCATATTCCCGCAGGGCTTGGAGATGTCAATGCCTGCTCCGATAGCCGCCGCCACAGGCTCCTCGATGAGCAGCACCTCCCTGGCGCCGGCCGCGTAGGTGGCCTCCTCCACGGCCTTCCTCTCCACCTCCGTCACACCGCTTGGAACGCAGATGCTGATCCTCGGCTTCTTGAAGGTGCGCCGGCCCATGGCCTTCTGCACGAAATATTTGATCATCTTCTCTGTCACTGTATAGTCAGAAATGACACCCTGGCGCAGAGGGCGCACGGCCACAATATTCCCAGGGGTCCTTCCCAGCATGAGCCTCGCCTCCTCGCCGATGGCCTTGATGGCGTTGGTGTCCCGGTCAAAGGCCACCACAGAGGGCTCCTTTAAAATGACGCCCTTCCCTTTGATGTACACAAGGACGCTTGCTGTACCCAAATCAATTCCGATATCTACTGACATGCGCAATGTCTCCTTTCACATGAGCTGTTTATGTCATTTATATAATTTGTCATCTTTCGTCAGATTTACCGTATTTTCGCGGATTACACATGCTCCTGCATGCACATAACATTATAATAAACTTTCCTGAAAATGGAAAGTATTTTTTCTTAAAACTTTCTTATGCCCTTCCTATGGCTCCGCCTGTGGCGCCGCCGTGACAGGCCGCCTGGGCGGGGCCGGCTATTTTTTCAGCATCATGTCAATGTATTTTCCTGTGTAGGAGGCAGGGTTTGCCGCGACCTCCTCCGGCGTCCCGCAGGCCACCACCGTGCCGCCCCGGTCTCCCCCCTCAGGGCCGATGTCAATGATGTAGTCCGCGGTCTTGATCACGTCCAGATTGTGCTCAATGACAAGAACCGTGTTCCCGTCGGAGGCAAGTCTGCGCAGGATCTCTGTCAGCTTGTGCACATCGGCAAAATGAAGCCCTGTGGTTGGCTCGTCCAGGATGTAAATGGTCTTCCCTGTACTCCTCTTGCTCAGCTCCGTGGCCAGCTTGATCCGCTGGGCCTCCCCGCCGGAGAGGGTGGTGGAGGGCTGTCCCAGCCGGATGTAGGACAGTCCCACATCATAGAGAGTCTCCATCTTCCTGCGGATGCTGGGCACCGGCTCAAAGAACTCCAGCGCCTCCTCCACTGTCATGTTCAGCACATCGTAGATATTCTTTCCCTTGTAGCGGACCTCCAGAGTCTCCCGGTTGTACCGCTTCCCGCCGCAGACCTCGCAGGGCACATACACATCCGGCAGGAAATGCATCTCAATCTTTATAATTCCGTCTCCGCTGCATGCCTCGCACCGGCCGCCCTTCACGTTGAAGCTGAACCGTCCCTTCTTGTAGCCTCTGGCCTTGGCGTCCGGGGTGGCCGCAAAGAGATCCCGGATCAGGTCAAACACGCCTGTATAGGTGGCAGGATTGGATCTGGGCGTGCGCCCGATAGGAGACTGGTCGATATCGATCACCTTGTCCAGCTGCTCCATCCCCAGGATATCCCTGTGCTTTCCCGGAATCGTCCTGGCCCGGTTCAGCTCTCTTGCCAGCCGCTTGTACACGATCTCATTGACAAGGGAGCTCTTGCCGGAGCCGGACACACCGGTAACGCAGGTCATGACTCCAAGAGGGATGTCCACATCTATATTTTTCAGGTTGTTCTCCTGCGCTCCCACTACCTTGATCCATCCGGTAGGCTTCTTTCTCTCCGCGGGAACCGGAATTTTCATTCTACCACTTAAATATGCACCGGTAATGGAGTTTTTATTCTTCATAATCTCCTTTGCCGTGCCTTGAGCCACCACTTCTCCTCCATGCTCCCCCGCGCCGGGGCCGATGTCCACGATGTAGTCCGCCTCCAGCATGGTGTCCTCGTCGTGCTCCACCACAATGACGGAATTTCCCAGATCCCGCAGATGCTTCAGGGTGGCCAGCAGCTTGTCATTGTCTCTCTGGTGGAGGCCGATGCTGGGCTCGTCCAGGATGTAGGCCACGCCCACCAGCCCGGAGCCGATCTGAGTGGCCAGGCGGATTCTCTGGGCCTCCCCACCGGAGAGGGAGCCGGTGGCTCTTGCCAGAGTCAGGTAGTCCAGTCCCACGTCCATGAGGAACTGGATCCTTGCCCGGATTTCCTTCAAAATCTGCCCGCCGATCAGCGTCTGCTGGTGTGTCAGCTCCAGGTTTTGCAGGAATTCTTGCAGCTTTTCCACAGAGAGGGCCGTGATCTGGGCTATATTCATATCTCCCACTGTCACCGCCAGGGAGGACTTCTTCAGCCTCTGTCCCCCGCACTCGTGACAGGGGGTGATGCGCATAAAGGTCTCATACTCCGCTTTGGTCGTCTCAGAGCCAGTCTCCCGGTATCTGCGCTCCACACTCTTGATCAGCCCCTCAAAGGCCACATCGTAAATTCCCTCTCCTCTCTGGCCGCGATAGTGCACCTTCACCTCTTTGCCGCCTGTCCCGTAAATCAGGATGTCGTGGATTTTCTTCGGATAGTCCTTAAAGGGCGTGCTCAGGGAAAATTTGTACTCCTTAGCCAGCGCCTCCAGGATGGCCCTTGTGTAGCTTCCCTTGTCCGTGCAGGACTGCCATCCCAGCACCACAATAGCTCCCTCGTCGATGCTCAGAGATTTGTCGGGAATCATCAGATCCTCGTCAAACTCCATCTTGTAGCCCAGTCCGTAGCACTCCGGGCAGGCCCCAAAGGGGTTGTTGAAAGAAAAGCTCCTGGGCTCGATCTCGTCAATGCTGATACCGCAGTCAGGGCAGGCAAAGCTCTGGCTGAAATTCATGGGCTCCCCGCCGATCACATCCACCAAGAGAAGTCCCTCCGCCAGGTGGAGCACACTCTCCACAGAGTCTGTCAGGCGCTGCTCGATGCCCGGCTTTACCACAAGACGGTCCACAATGATCTCAATATTGTGTTTGATGTTCTTGTCCAGCGTGATCTCCTCTGAGAGCTCGTACATATTCCCGTCCACCCGGACGCGCACGTAGCCACTCCTCTTTGCCCGCTCAAACATCTTGGCGTGGGTTCCCTTGCGCCCCCGCACCACCGGGGCCAGGAGCTGGATCTTCGTCCGCTCCGGGAGTGCCATGATCTGATCCACCATCTGGTCCACTGTCTGCTTCCGGATCTCCCGGCCGCATCTGGGGCAGTGGGGAATTCCAATCCTGGCGTAGAGGAGACGGAAATAATCGTAGATCTCCGTCACCGTACCCACCGTGGACCTGGGGTTCCGGTTAGTGGATTTCTGGTCAATGGAGATGGCCGGGGGAAGTCCCTCGATGCTCTCCACGTTGGGCTTTTCCATCTGTCCCAGGAACTGCCTCGCGTAGGAGGACAGAGACTCCATATACCTTCTCTGCCCCTCCGCGTAGATGGTGTCAAAGGCCAGGGATGATTTTCCCGAGCCGGACAGGCCAGTCAGGACCACCAGCTCGTCTCTGGGGATGTCCAGGTCTATATTTTTCAGATTGTGCTCATTGGCCCCTCTGATCTTAATGTATTTTGTGCCGCTTTTTGCTGCCATATTTCTTTGTCTCCTTATCTTATGCTCTGCCGACAGGGCGCATTTTATGCATGCTTTTAATCCGCGTCTATATCCTGCAGCTGCTTTTTCAGCTCTGTCATCTTGTCACGCAGCTCTGCCGCGGCCTCGAAGTTCAGGTCTGCCGCCGCTCTGCGCATCTGCTTTTCCAGCTCTTTGATCAGCTTTTCCAGCTCTTTCCTGCTCATGGACTCGGGATCCTTCTCCATCCGCATCTCCTCCGCAGCCACCTTCTTCGAAATGCTGATCAGATCCCGGACGGACTTTTTGATCGTGGTGGGCGTAATACCGTGCTCTTCATTGTAGGCCATCTGGATTTCCCTCCTTCTCTGGGTCTCGTCCATAGCCTGCCGCATGGAGTCTGTGATGGTGTCCGCATACATGATGACATGGCCCTCCGCATTTCTAGCCGCCCGCCCGATGGTCTGTATCAGGGACGTCTCAGACCGGAGGAAGCCCTCCTTGTCCGCATCCAGGATGGCCACCAGGGTGATCTCCGGTATATCCAGGCCCTCACGCAACAGGTTGATGCCCACCAGCACGTCAAAGACGTCCAGACGCATATCCCGGACGATCTCCGTCCTCTCCAGCGTGTCGATGTCCGAGTGGAGATACCGCACCCGTATACCCAGCTCCTTCATGTAGTCTGTCAGATCCTCCGCCATCCGCTTGGTCAGGGTGGTGATCAGAATCTTGTTCTTCTTCTCAATCTCTTTTTTGACCTCAGCCACCAGGTCGTCAATCTGGCCCTCCACAGGGCGCACTTCCACCTCCGGATCCAGAAGGCCGGTAGGCCGGATCACCTGCTCCGCCCGCAGGAGCTCATGCTCCGCCTCGTAGTCTCCCGGCGTGGCTGACACAAACATGATCTGGTCGATCCGCTCCTCAAATTCCTGGAAGCTTAGGGGCCTGTTGTCCAGCGCCGAGGGCAGGCGGAAGCCGTAGTCCACCAGAGTCCTCTTCCTGGACTGGTCCCCGTGGTACATGGCCCCGATCTGGGGAATCGTCTTGTGGGACTCGTCAATGATGATGAGGAAATCATCCTTAAAGAAGTCCATCAGCGTGTAGGGCGGCTGCCCCGGCGCAAGCCCGGACAGATGCCTTGAGTAGTTCTCAATGCCGGAGCAGAAGCCTGTCTCCTTGAGCATCTCTATGTCAAAGTTGGTCCTCTCAGCGATGCGCTGCGCCTCCAGCAGCTTGTCCTCGCTCTTGAAATACTGGACCCGCTCTTCCAGCTCCTTTTCAATGGCGTCCGCAGCCCGCCGGATCTGCTCCGCCGGCACCACGTAGTGGGAGGCAGGGAAGATAGCCACATGCTCCAGCTCTCCCTTGATCTCCCCTGTGAGCACATCAATCTGGGTGATCCTGTCGATCTCATCTCCGAAAAACTCCACCCGCACGGCCGTCTCAGCTTCGTTGGCCGGGATGATCTCCAGCACATCACCCCGCACCCGGAAGGTGCCTCTCTTGAAGTCGATCTCATTTCTCTCATATTGGATATCGATGAGCTGCCGCAGCACCTCGTCCCTGTCCTTCTCCATGCCCGGCCGCAGGGAGACCATCATCTTCTCAAAGTTCTGGGGCTCGCCCAAACCGTAGATGCAGGACACGCTGGCCACCACGATGACATCTCTTCTCTCCACCAGGGAGGCCGTGGCCGACAGCCGCAGCTTGTCGATCTCCTCGTTGATGGAGGAGTCCTTGGCGATGTAGGTGTCCGAAGAGGGGACGTAGGCCTCGGGCTGGTAGTAGTCGTAGTAGGAGACAAAGTACTCCACCGCATTGTTGGGGAAGAACTCTTTGAACTCACCGTAGAGCTGTGCCGCCAGTGTCTTGTTGTGTGCAATGATCAGCGTTGGTTTATTCAGCTGCTGGATGACATTGGCCATCGTAAAGGTCTTACCGGAGCCGGTGACGCCAAGGAGTGTCTCGCACTGGTTGCCTTCCTTAAAACCTTTGACCAGCTGCTTGATGGCCTGGGGCTGGTCGCCGGTGGGTTTGTATTCTGATACTAATTCAAAGTGATCCATGATAATATATCCTCTTTTTGCAATTCATTAAAGCTCTTTATTTACAATCCAATATCCTCTTCTATTCGAACCTTTACGTTCCAGAATGCCTTCATCCCTCAATTCCTTGACATCCGTTTGAATCTGCTTCCTGGTTAATTTCAATCTTTCTGTAAGTTGTGTTTGAGTCATCGTTGGATTTTCTTCCAAAAGCTTCAATATTATTTTCTTTCTCTCAACTCCTTTTTTCAGCTCCTTTTCGGCTCCTTTTTGGCTCTTTTTCGGCTCCTTTTTAGGCACATTCTGAAATTTTTCATGAATATAGAATCTTGAGATGAAATAACTTCTCGCTTCATCTGTTTCAAATTCCGGTTTTGGAGATCCATTTGCCTCCAAGGCATCTAATATTTTCTTAAATCCAGTATTTCTTCCTTCTGTCAGATGCAATTCTTTCAGGAAATCACCAATCCTGCGGTTTCTATACCGACGATTGGATACATGAAATGACTTCAGCCCTTCCAGAGTCACAGAACGATCAGGTCCAGGAAAACTCACAATTTCTATCTTGTCATTTTCCACTCTCACTTCTATCGGTTCTCGTTCATCATAACCACGGTGATATACAGCATTAGAGAGCGCTTCTTCAATCGCTGCCAGTGGATAATTAAAAAACCGATCTGCTTCCGGCCTGTCAGAATGCTTTACGACTTTTTCCGTAATGATGGAATTCCTGATATACTGCAGCGCTTCTCTAAGCTGTTGATGAATTGGTCCTTTAAATGTCTGTTCTATAATATTGTTTCCTCCCAATCCCTCTGGAAATTGAACGACATCTATCTGGGTATACGGGAAGAACTTATCAGGTTCCATATTAAAAAACATCAATCCAACATTCTTCGGCTTTGTGTATTCCGGAAGATTACAGATTATGTTCATATCATTACATACTTCAATAAAGTCCCCTGTCTTCGACTTTTCATACAAAGAGCTTTTTACTTCTTTTAAATAGTTTTGAATAAGTGTAATGTTCAAATCTGAAATATCCGCCTGATGATTCACGCGATCATCGAAAGGTATCCGGTTAGCAAGATTAAATAAGTCTTTCTCTTCATCATCTGACGGTTCCACTGTATTCGACATTTTTCGGATATAATGAATACGCTCTTTATTATCTTTCGCCATTGTTTTAGGAGAAGAATAAGGTCTGCTGTCTCCTCCCGGACACCAAAGGACAATAAACTTCTTGTTCTGATAATCAACCACTTCCGCTATCGGCATATATGCTGGTCTTATCAATTTACATTTTGCTAAAATACTTTTTTGATAAAAATCTATTTTGTCTGTAGGAACTCCTTTAAGAGGGTAGACAGGACGTCCATTGTTTTCTTCCACTCCAATAACAATATAGCCTCCGCCCCAGTTATCAAGATCATTGGCAAAGGCACAGACTGTTTTTAGAGAAGCTTCGGCATCCCATGTTTCTTTGAATTCTATTCGCGCCCACTCAACAACATCGCCAGAAAGTAACGTTTTTATATTGGTAGGGATTGCCATTAAATCACTCCTTTTATAAAAATAGAATTAACTACTTTTAGATCTGCTTATACATTATAGTCACATTTCATCATCGCGCACAAATTGATATCCTTGAGGATTCTTTTCTCCGTTCATTACAATGCAATAAATTTGATTACCCCCAACCATATGTATCAAATGTTGCGATAAAAGATTCATAATTTTTTTATACCATATAGGCATCATTCTTTCATAATAATGAGGATCTGTTTGCGAACCATAAGGATTCGAAACATGCATTAAAGTACCACATTTATCATATATTTTTATTGCATCCTCTTTTGATAAAAAATCATCATTTATTGTTATCCATTCTTTTATATTTGTATCCACAGTTTTTACAGGTATTAGATAAAATTTAGGATTAAGTCTTTCTAAATCTCGAAAAATATATTTTGCATTCCAATTAGATGAGAACTTTGCACTATACTCTTCATAAAGCTCTTTTTCACATACCACATTTCTTGAAGATATAAATCTAACCACTTTTTCTCCATCATTAATCGTCCCCAGCAAAAAGTTCGCTTGATATACTTTACTGCGAATCTGCCTCACAAAAAGTCACAAAATCATTTTGTCCGCCTGGTATCAGCCAGTCCATTTAGCATCGTTCTATCCGCAAAATCCGGACGAAACAGCACGAAAAAAACACCAGATATACCACTTTCCCGCCCCCGGCATACCGGGAGACAAAGTACTATACGGCGTTGTTCAGAAAGAATTCCCTGAACTCGCCGTAGAACTGTGCCGCCAGAGTCTTATTGTGCCCAATGATCAGCGTCGGTTTATTTAATTTCGGCGATCACCTGAGACTGGTCGCTGATGGGTTTATTCTAATATGTCTTAAAAAACATTACGTATATACTTCCCCGACAATTCGTCTTTTCGGACATTATAGCAAATATAGTGATAAAAGTATATAGGAAGAGACGCAAAAAAAGTACAAATGTTCGATTATACATCTGTACTTTTTTCCATAGCTATATTATTATGTACTTCTCCTACTCTCCCGTATACCACACCGGGCGTCCGGCAATCTCTCCTCCCGCAGTGTAAAGGATCCCGTTTTCACTGTAATAATTCGGATTTCCGGCTTCCACTTCGATATACATCAGGTTCGGCAGGCCGTCAAATGCTCCCGGAGCAATGTACAGGATATTGGCGGGAATATAGATTTCCATGATCTGGCCGGCCACACCCGCAAGAGCTCCCGCCTCAATACCGGTACACGCGGAAACGCCCGGCAGCGCCAGAAGTCCATCCACAATGACACCCTCTGAAGTGCAGGAAAGTATATGGCCCTCATCATCAGACACAAAGCCCTCCAGCTCTCTCCAGCCCGCGTACAATTCCAGGACTGTCGTCCCCTCTTCCACCGCTTCAAAGGGCCTGGTACACGCCTCATCCAGATACCAGCCGTCAAACACCTTGCCAGGCCTCTGGGGAATATTCCAGTTCTCAGAGGAAACCGCATCCGCCTGCTCCGCGACAGTCGCCATAGCCGGACTGCCTCCGTTTCCATACAGGTGGATCGTCAGCATGGCCGGCAGGACTTCCTCCGGCTCTTCTGCCAGACTGCCCTCTGCCTGGTCACTCTCCACAGGGATCGCAGATACGGCAGAACCACTTCCTGCCGGGACATCTGAGGGGACAGCCTGAGTCCCTAAATTTTCCATATTCTCCTGCACTTTCTGATCCACGGCAGGTGCCGGGATGGGAGCCGGAACAGAAAAATCAAGGCTGTCAGAAACGGAAAATGCCAACGGGATCATTCCCTGTTTTTCGTCCTCTACAGCTTGATTCCGCACAAAACTACTCTCCGCGCTGTATCCACGTTCATCTGCTCCGGAGCTGCTCAGGCTTTCTGCCGCTGTCCACAGGCAGACACCAAATATAATAAGAACCAGTATCTTGCACAGCTTTTCCACTACTGCCTCTCTATCCTGCTCTCCATCCCACATATATCCGGATAGTCTAATGATTTCATCCATAGCTTCCGCCTCCATTCAATTTTTCTCTATTAAAATTATAAAGGACAGACGCCGGAAGAGGAAGTGGCATACCGACACATTTGGATGAATTTTAAAAAAAAGACGCGGGACAGCCCCGCTGCCCCGCGTCTCCTGATCACATAATAAGATAATAGATCCTGTTTATTTTTCTGCTTTCTTCTGGATCAGCTCTTTCCCGGAGGTGTACACGATAGTGACTCCCAGGATCATGAGGAGGACAGCCACGATAAGCTGCAGTCCCTCCACCATGAAGACGCCTGTTCCATCCATAAACGCCCTGACAAGGGAGATAAATCTCTGCACAAGGGCTGTGAAGGTGACAATCAGCATGATCACAAAGGGCGGAACCAGGGTCCGCAGCTCTCTTCCTGTCACCTTCAGGAACACGCACAGGGTGATCAGCACAAGGGCGCTCAGGAGCTGGTTGGCGCTTCCGAACAGAGGCCAGATGTTGGAGTATCCAACCTGGGTCAGTATGTAGCCGAATACCAGTGTGATCAGAGTGGAGAAATATTTGTTGCAGAGAATCCTTCTCCAGCCCTCCGCATGCTCCATGTCATCCACGCTGAACAGCTCCTGGAAGGACATACGCCCGATCCTGGCGACGGAGTCCAGTGTGGTAAAGGCGAGTGCGGACACGCACATGGTCATAAAGCTCTGAGCCACATATACCGGGATGCCGAACATTTCCAGGAATCCTGCCACGCCTGACGAGAAGATCTGGAATGGCGTCCCCACCGCCGCAGTTCCGTCGGCGCCGGCAGCCGCTCCGGCTACGCAGAGGGCAACAACTGCCAGAAGACTCTCCAGCACCATGGCGCCGTAGCCTACCTTCAGCATATCCTTCTCATTAGAAACTGTCTTAGAGGACGTGCCCGATGAAACAAGACTGTGAAATCCGGACACAGCGCCGCAGGCCACTGTCACGAACAGGATCGGGAACAGAGTGCCAAGGCTCTCGTTCTGGAAGCCTGTAAATGCCGGCAGGTTCATAGTCGGATGGGCAAACACAAGCCCCAGGACAGCGCCGGCGATCATGCCGATGAACATGAAGGTGGACATGTAATCCCTGGGCTGCATAACAAACCACATGGGCAGCACAGCCGCCAGGAAGATGTAGGCAAAGGCAATGTACACCCACATTTCTTTTCCCAGGATCACAGGGAAATTCATACCAAAGACAAAGGCCAGCACTGTGCACACCAGGCCGAACACGACCTCCTTCCAGCCGCTCAGCTTCAGCTTGTGCTGCAGCACGCCGAACACAACCGCGAACAGGATAAAGAACAGGGAAATACTTCCGGCCGCGCCGTTTACTGTGGCGTTCTCTGAGAGAGTCTGCACCCCGTCCGTCACCACGTAGGCGTTAAAGGTATCTGCTACCATGTCCGCGAAGGCGGCGATGACGATCAGGCAGAACAGCCAGCAGAAGCCGAGGAACAGCTTGCGGCCTGTGCTTCCGATATATTTTTCAATCAGCAGTCCCATGGATTTCCCGTCGTTTTTCACGCTGGCGTAGAGGGCTCCGAAGTCTGTAACAGCCCCGAAGAAGATGCCCCCCAGGATGATCCACAGAAGCACCGGCAGCCAGCCGAAGGCGGCTGCCTGAATAGCGCCTGTCACAGGGCCCGCCCCCGCGATGGAGGAAAACTGGTGGGCAAATACAGTCCATCCATCTGTAGGCACATAATCCTGCCCGTCATTGTGAACAACCGCAGGTGTCTTCGCCTTTGGGTCAATGCCCCACTTTTTCGCCAGCCAGCGCCCGTACAGAACATACGCCGCAAAAAGACACACGGCGGCGATCAATACAATTACCAATGTGTTCATTTCTCTTCTCTCCTTATAAGTGTAATAGATATATTTTCAAATCATAAAGAACCTCAATAAAAAAACGCCCTCCGACAAATCTCTTCTGTCAGAAGACGAAATATATTCCGCGTTACCACTTCTCTTACCGGTTTCCCGGTCACTCATCCCCGTCATCCGGCTCACGCCTGCCTCTCTTAAAGGGCAGTCCTGCCGGGCAAACAGGTTTCCTTCTATCGGTGGAAAGCCGGTCCGGGTTACTCTGTCTCCATTTCACCCTGACTGCTCGCAGGTGATGGCTTTCTGTGGCGTGCTGCCCCCTCGCACCAGCCGGGGGCTCTCTGAAAGCAGGGAGCCAGGGAAGGTCGTGTCCTGTTCTTCGCATCAGCTCTTTATAATTTACGTTTATTATAACTCTGTTTTTGGCATTGTCAATAAAAAAACAGATTTTGCTCTGTTTTTTCCGTTTTTCACATATTTTCCTTTTGCGCTGCGGATTTTTTCTCCACTTTTCACAGAGGGCCGGATGAATGGACAAAGCTGTCCCTTTGCTTCCTTGTCGGGATATAGTATAATTTTAGAAAAAAATCAGGAAAAAGGAGCGACTGAAGCAAATGCTTTCTTTTACGACAGCAAATAAAAAAATCACTGTCTTCCCAAGCGCGGAGCCGAACCGCCCGATCATCTACCTGAACACCTTCGGGGAGGAGGCAGAGCAGGTTCTCCAGGTTCTGCGGGATGGAGCCGGGTCAGATTTCACACTGGCGGCAGTCAGCAGCCTGGACTGGAACCGGGATATGGTCCCCTGGGATATTCCGCCCATTTCGGCAAACAGCGCCCCCTGCATCGGAGGGACGGATCATTATCTGAGGCTGCTGCTGGAAAGCATCCTTCCTAAAGCAGAGGAGGCAGTCAGGGGCACTCCCCCGTGGCGGGGACTTGCAGGCTATTCTCTCGCCGGACTGTTCGCGGTGTACGCCATTTACCAGACGGATGTATTCTCCCGCATCGCCAGCATCTCCGGCTCCCTTTGGTTTCCGGGGATCAGGGAATACATCTTTTCCCGCCAGCCGGTAAGATGGCCGGACCATATGTATTTTTCCCTGGGAGACAGGGAGCACAGAACCCGAAACAGCTCTATGAAATGCGTGCGGTCAAACACAGAGGAGATCGCCTCCTTCTACAAAGAGCAGGGGATTGATACCGTATTCCGGCTAAATCCCGGCAACCACTTCAAAAACGCCGCAGAGCGCAGCGCTGCCGGGATTGGGTGGATGCTGAGCAGATAGATAAGCAGTAAACGGATTTGCCAGGGACATGGTCTGTCATCTGGCGAGCAGAGCCACGGCCTCCACATGCACAGTTCCCGGAAAGAGATCAATGCATCCGGCCCGCTCCACATGGTAGCCTCTCCCCTGCAGCGTCTCCAGGTCTCTGGCCAGGCTGGTGGGCTTGCAGGCGATGTAGACCATCTTCTCCACGCCAAAGCCGATGATCTTCTCCAGGGCCTTCGGGTGCACACCGTCCCGGGGCGGATCCAGGACAATGAGATCCGGCACCTCCCCCAGCTCGTCGATGACCTTCAGCACGTCCCCTGCCCAGAAGGTGCAGTTCTCAAGACCATTCAGCCGGGCGTTTTCCCGGGCCGCCTCCACTGCCTCCTCCACGATCTCCACGCCAGTCACCTTCTTTGCCACAGGCGCCAGAATCTGGGCGATGGTGCCTGTGCCGCTGTATAGGTCAAAGATAACCTTGTCCTTTGTCTCCCCGATATAGCTTCTGGCGGTCTCGTACAGCACCTCCGCTCCCAGGGAGTTGGTCTGGAAGAAGGAGAAGGGAGTGATCTTGAAGCGCAGACCCAGGATCTCCTCGTAGAAATAATCCTGGCCAAAGAGCAGCTCGGTTCCCTCGTCCTTCACCACATCGGCCAGGCTGTCATTGGAGGTGTGGAGGATGCCCGCAATATGCCCTTTCAGCCGTCCGCTCCTCTCCAGCTCCAGAAGGCGGTCCGCCCAGGGAGCCAGATCCGGGCTTGCCTGGGTGGTGGTCACCAGATCCACGAGGATCTGGCCGGTGCGGGCCGCCTTGCGCACGAGGAGATGGCGGAAATAGCCCTGGTGGCGCATGCGGTGATAGTAGGGAAGGCCGCTCTCCCGGGCAAAGGCGAGGGTAGCCTCAAGAACCGCGCGAAAATCCTCGTCCACGATCTGACATTCGTTTACGTTCACAATGTCGTGGAAGCTCCCCCTCCTGTGCATGCCTAGAGCCAGGGGGCCCTCCTTGTACTCATCCCCGAAGGTAAACTCCATCTTGTTCCGGTAGGCGTCTGTCCGCGGACTGGCCTTGATGCCGTCCCACTGGTAATCATGGCCTCCGCCCTTCTGTATGGCCTCGTCCAGGAGCTCCTTTACCTGGGACTCCTTGAGCCGCAGCTGCTCCTCATAGGGCAGGGTCTGATAGGCGCATCCCCCGCACTGCCCGAAATGGGGACAGGGGGATGGGATTTCCAGAGGTGAGAGCTCCAGCACCTCCAGCACTCTTCCTTCCGCCCGGCCCTTGCGCATTTTGTTGACAGAGACCCTGACCTTCTGTCCGGGAATGGCGTTCTTGACCACCACAGGGCGGTCCGCGCCCTCCGCCTTCACCACGCCCTTATTCGGGTAATCGATCCTCTCAACGGTTCCTTCCAGCATCTGTCCTTTTTTCATCTAATTCAAACTCCTCCTGTACTTCTCCCTTTGGCGTTTTCGCGCAGGCACGGCGGTCGCTCTCCGGGCGTATCGGGCAAAAAGAAAGACAGAACATTGGATTGTCCTGTCTCTTTCTTTTGCTCCGATCTTATACCTGATCATCTTCATTAAAGAAGTCATCGTCAAAATCGTCATCGAAATCTTCTTCGAAATCCTCCAGATAATCCGGGGTAAAGAAACAATATACCGCATATGCAATTGCCGCTACTGCCGCGATCGCTCCTACGATAGCCAGCACCCAGAGCACTGTCCTGCAGGTCTTGTCATCTTCATCTTTCTTGCGGATCAGTTCGTTCAGCTTTGAAGCCGCAATAATATCCTCTACCTTGCTCATACTTTCCACACATCCTTTCTTATGCTTGTCTTGCAAGTATAATTCGTTGGCATTATTATAACACCTTCCCGGGCATATTACTACTTATTTTTGCAGGAATTTTCAGATAAATCTGTCCTTCTTGACCGGAACATCCTATATTTTCTGCAATTTCGCAAATGCAGCAAACATCTTTTTTGTGCCTGCCTTGTCAAACTCCACTGTCACCTCATAGTCCCGGCCGCCCTCCACAATGGCAGTGACAAGTCCTTCCCCAAATTTCACGTGGCGCACCCGGTCTCCCACATCGTAGCCGGGGCCGTTCCCCCCCGCCACCTTAAACTGCTGCACCGGTCTGGGAGAGGAGAAAGCCTTTGTGTGAAAGGCCTGCTTTGCCTGCTGCCAGGAGGACTGTCTTGGAGTCTCTTCCTCCTTCTCCTCCTTTTCGAACTTCATTCCTGTGGAGAGGAGCTCCATGGGGATCTCCTTTAAAAAGCGGGACATCTTGTTGTACTGGGTCTCTCCCCTCACCATCCGCCTTCTGGCGCAGGTCAGGGTGAGCTGCTTCATAGCCCTTGTGATGCCCACATAACAGAGACGTCTCTCCTCCTCCAGCTCCTCCGGATTGTCGGAGGTGACGGTCATATAGCTGGGGAAAAGGCCGTCCTCCATGCCCGCCAGATAGACGTGGGGGAACTCCAGCCCCTTGGCGCTGTGGAGCGTCATGAGAACCACATAGTCGCTGTCCTCGTCCAGGCTGTCGATGTCCGCCACAAGGGCAACCTCCTCCAGAAATCCGCCCAGAGTGGGTGTCTCGCCCCGCTCATGGCAGCCTTCCTCATAGTCTGCCGCCTTGTTTTTCAGCTCGTCGATGTTCTCGATCCTGGCCTCCGCCTCAATCTCTCCCTCGGTCTTCAGCTCCTCTATGTATCCGGTTGTCTCGATAATGTCCTCCAGGAGCTCCAGGATGCTCATCCTGCCCGCCTCTTCCTTGAAATGCTCGATGAGGGCGGCGAAGGACTCCAGCCTGGAAAGTCCCCTGCCGATGCCCGGGATCAGATCCGCTCCCAGGACCGCCTCGTAAAAGCTGATCTCCCTCTGGAGGGCGTACTCCTGGACACGGTTCACGCTGGTGAGGCCGATGCCACGCTTGGGCACATTGATGATCCGGCGCACAGCCAGGTCATCCCTTCCATTGTCAATGGTCTTTAGATAGGCCAGCAGATCCTTGATCTCCCTTCTGGCATAGAAGTTGACGCCTCCCACCAGCTTGTAGGGGATGTTTGCCGACACCAGCTTCTCCTCAAAGAGACGGGACTGGGCGTTGGTCCGATAGAGGATGGCGTTGTCATTGTAGGAGCAGTCCCCGCTGTCCACATGGCCGCGGATGTCCCCCACAATATATTCCGCCTCGTCAAACCCGGTGTCAAACTGCCGGAACTCGATCTTCTTCCCCTGACCATTGTCCGTCCAGAGAGTCTTGTCCTTGCGCCCCCGGTTGTTGCGGATCACCGCGTTGGCTGCGTCCAGGATGGTGCTGGTGGAACGGTAATTCTGCTCCAGCTTGATGACCCTCGCGTCCTCGAACACGTTCTCAAAGTTCAGGATATTCCGGATGTCCGCCCCCCGGAATTTGTAGATGGACTGATCGTCGTCGCCCACCACGCACAGGTTTCTGTATTTTGCCGCCAAAGTGCTGACAAACTGGAACTGGACATTGTTCGTGTCCTGGTACTCGTCCACCATGATATAGCGGAACCGCTCCTGGTAGTAGTCCAGCACATCCGGCTGCGTCTTCAGAAGCTGCACTGCCTTCACCAGGAGATCGTCAAAATCAAGGGCGTTGTTGGCCTGCATCTGCTTCTCATACTCCTCGTACACAGTGGCGATTTTCTGCCGGGAGAAATCCCCCTCTGCCCGGAGCCGGAACTCCTTGGGCGAGATCATCTCGTTCTTGGCGGCGGAGATGGCGGCAAGAAGGTTTCTCTCCCGGTAGATCTTGGTGTCGATCTGGAGGTATTTGCAGATGTCCCTCATCAGCGTCTTCTGGTCGTCCGTGTCGTAGATGGTAAAGTTGGTGTCATAGCCCAGCCGGTCTATGTGTCTGCGCAGAATGCGCACGCAGGTGGAGTGGAAGGTGCTGACCCAGATGCTCTCCGAGCCAAAGCCCACGAGATTGTCCACCCTCTCACGCATCTCCCCGGCCGCCTTGTTGGTGAAGGTAATAGCCAGGATATTCCAGGGATTGACTCCCTTCTCCTCGATGAGATAGGCGATCCTGTGGGTCAGGACCCGGGTCTTCCCGGAGCCTGCGCCGGCCAGGATGAGAAGCGGGCCCTCCGTGTGGTATACAGCCTCCCGCTGCTGTTCGTTCAGTGTGTCATATATGCTCATGTTTACTCCTTTGGCTTTCGTGATACTCCCGTTTCTTTTTGTCCGTAACTGATATCATACCACAGTTTCCATGAGCTTTCCAGCTTCTTTTACTTCATCAGATCCCGCATACTCTTCAGGCTGATGACAAGGGTGGAGGTGTTGTGCAGCAGGGCGGAGGTGGTGGGCTGGATCACGCCGGCCACGCCCAGGCAGATGAGAGCTGTGTTGATCCCCACGATGGAATGATAGTTCTTCTGGATCCGCCTCATGAGCAGGCTGCTCAGCTGCTTCAGCGTGACGATCTCTCCCAGGTCCTGTCCTGCGATGGTGATGTCCGCGATCTCCCTGGCTATCTCAGCCCCGTCGCTGACGGCGATGCCTGCGTCCGCCGCGGAGAGGGCCGGCGAGTCGTTGATGCCGTCCCCGGTCATGACCACCCTGCGTCCCTTCCTTTTTTCCGCCTCCACAAAGCGGGCCTTGTCCTCCGGCAGCACCTCGGAATAGTACTCGTCCACGCCCACTCTCCTGGCGATGGCGGCGGCAGTCTTCTCGCTGTCCCCTGTCATCATGACGATCTTCGTAAATCCGGCCCTGCGCAGACCCCGGATCACCTCAGGCGCCTCCTCCCACAGGGGATCCTCGATGCAGATTACCGCGGCCAGCACATTGTCAATGGCCAGGTAGAGGTGGGAGTACTCATCTGAGAGCTGCTGAAATCTCTCCTGGAACTCCGGGCGGATCCGACACTTCTCGTCCTCAAAGACAAAGTGATAGCTGCCGATGACCACCTTTTTGTCCTCTATGTAGGAGGAAATGCCGTGGGCCACAATGTAGTTCACCTTGGAGTGCATCTCCTCGTGGTCAAGCCCCTGCTTTCTGGCCGCATTCACCACCGCCTTTGCCATGGAGTGGGGGAAATGCTCCTCCAGGCAGGCGGCGATCCGCAGCATCTCCTGGGGCGGCCTCCCGTTGAAGGTCACAACCTCCTTCACCGTGGGCCTTGCCTTTGTCAGGGTGCCTGTCTTGTCAAACACAATGGTGTCCGCCTCTGCCACCGCCTCCATAAAACGGCCTCCCTTGACCGTGATGCCGTGGGCTCCCGCCTCCCGGATGGCGGACAGGACGGAGATGGGCATGGCCAGCTTCAGGGCGCAGGAGAAGTCCACCATGAGGACGGCCAGGGCCTTGGTGGCATTTCTCGTGACCAGCCAGGTGAGGATGGTCCCTGCCAGGGTGTAGGGCACAAGCCGGTCCGCCAGACCCTCCGCCTTGCTCTCAAGGCCGGATTTGAGCTTCTGGGAGTCCTCGATCATGGTTACGATCTTCTCAAATCTGGTGGAGCCGGAGGTCTGCTTCACCTGCACGGTCAGCTCCCCCTCCTCCAGCACAGTGCCCGCGTACACGTAGCCGTCCTTTTCCTTCTTTACAGGCAGGGACTCGCCGGTGAGGGACGCCTGGTTGACCATGGCCTCCCCGGAGGTGACAACGCCGTCAAAGGGGATCACATTTCCCATATGCACCACCACCTCGTCCCCGGCCCGGACGTCCGAGGCTGGGACCAGCATCTCCTGATCCCCTGTCTTCAGCCACACCTTCCGGATGTTCAGGGACATACTCCGGGCCAGGTCCCCCACCGACTTTTTGTGGGTCCACTCCTCCAGTATCTCGCCCACGCCCAGCAGATACATGACAGAGCCCGCCGTGTCAAAGTCCGCCCGCAGGATGGAGACTGTGATGGCCGCTGCGTCCAGCACCTCCACCTCCAGCCTTCCCCTGGTGAGGCTTTTCAGTCCCCTTGCCATGTACCGGACGGATTTGTAGCCCGTGTAGGCGGCCCGCACCGGAAAGGGGAGAAGCTTTTTCCCGAAATGGAACAGTGTCCTCCCGATCAGCTTTTCCCGGTAAGCCCTGTTCAGCTCTCTTCCAGAATTGTCCAGCACCTGCTCCGGCACCTGTACATACTCATATCTGAAGGTTCGCAGAGCCTGGAGAATGTCCTCTCTTTCCCCGCTGTAGCAGACCACGGCGTCCCCTGTCTGCTCGTAGACCTTTGCAGTGTCCACGCCGGGAAGTGTCTCCAGAAAGTAGAGAAGCGTGTCCGCCTCCCGGCAGGTCATTCCTTTTTGCTCCACATGCAGGCGGATCCGCCCTCTTATCTCATGTCTGATCCTGTATTTCAATTTTGATCCCTCCATTTTTCATAAGGAGAAGGCGGAGCCTTCTGTCGGTGTGGCTCCGCCTTCTCCTCTCTATTTCAGACCTTTCGTCCTGCGCTCTAATTTTTCTCAGACACAGCGTCTGCATCCTCCTGCACGCAGGCCGCGTCCTCTCTCTCCCGATCCTCGTTGATCTGCTTTGCCTCGGCCAGGATGTCCTCCGCGTTCTCCTGCACAGTGGTCACTGTGGTCATGACGCACTCCTTGGCTCTCAGAACAGCCGCTGTACACTTTGTGTATACATTTTTCGCATCCTTGCTTGACAGGAGCTTAACACCGGCTGTGCCAAACAGAACTCCTCCCGCGAAAATACCAAGACCTTTTCCGCATTTTAAACATTTAGAAATCTCGAACATGCTTCTGCCTCCTTATTTATGTTTATAACCAGTATAGAACAGCATGAGACAGCAAAATGCCATCATCCATGCCCAGAATTTGTGGGATTTCATCTTCATCACTCCCTTGCTTGCTCTCATATACTGAGTTGATATAAACTATGATAGTTTTCGCACAGGCAGTTAGTCAATTCTAAGCAGTGTTACCGATAAATCTTATCATTTATCCGCATCCTCCGGCTCATAGACGATCCTTCTGCTGATCACACCGATCTCTTCCAGGGCATTTACCATCCTGTATACGGTGGCGATGCCGATGGAGTCGTCCTCCCTGGACGCCCGGTAGAAGATCTCCTTGCAGCTGGAGCACTTGTTCTCCAGAATGATATCCAAAAGCTCCATGCGCTGCTTTGTGATCCTGCAGCCATTGGCCTTCAGCTTGGCTATGATACGTTCCTTTTCTTTGTCCACGCCGTCTCCTCCCATTGCCGCGGCCCTCGGCTGCCGCAGCCAGCTATGCCTCTATGGAAATATAGTCCCCTTCCTTACGATATACCGGTCACATGATAGCCGGCTTTTTCCACCGCTTTTTTCAGTATTTCCTCGCTGACCTGCCTGTCTAAGGCAATTTTGGCCCTGCCCTTCACAGGATCCACCTCAGCTCTGACTCCGTCGATCCCGTTCAGAGCCTGCGTCACGGCCAGAGCACAGTGCTGGCAGTGCATCCCTGAGATCTTCAGAGTTTTTCTTCCGATCACAGGGCCGTCCAGCTTCTTCTTCGGGGCTCTGCCGCCGCTGGGGCAGCTCCCTCCGGCAGGGCATCCGACACACTTTACGCCGCTCCTTTTCGCCTTCACTATGTACGCGACCGCCGCCGCGACGATCGCCGCAATGATGATCAATGCAATGATATCTGCCATATTCTGTCCTCCTTCAATGCAAGCAGTGGACAAAGTGCGTCACTTCGTCCACTGCCACTTTCCCGGGCCCGTAGCCGTCTATGCGGTGTGCAGGCTGTATTCTGTCGCAAACTCCTGATCGGACTTGCGAATTCTCCATATGATGATGGCCGCGAACACCAGGATCGCGATGAGACCCGGAACAAAGGCTGTTCCAAGAGATCCCGTGGTGATGAGCGTTCCGATCTGGTACACCGCAAAGGCCACCGTGTAGCCTGTGGCCAGCTGGAGACAGATGCCGCCAAACAGCCACTTGCCGCTCTTCATCTCCGAGTTCATAGCTCCCAGAGCCGCGAAGCAGGGCGGTGTATAGAGGTTGAACATCAGATAGGCCAGGGCTGCCACCTTGGTCAGTCCCATGATGGTCGCCACTTCGTTTCCGCTGCCCACCAGAGCCAGCTCATCTGTGTCGATCAGGTTGGTAACTCCGTACACAACCGCCAGCGTTCCCACAACATTCTCCTTTGCGATAAATCCTGTAACGGCTGCGGCTGCCAGCTGCCATACACCAAATCCAAGAGGAATGAACAGGATGGAGATGGGGTGAGCGATGCTGGCAAGGATAGAGGTGCTCTCCGCTCCCTCCTCCACGAGCTGGAACTGCCAGTTGAAGCTCTGCATGATCTGTACCACTGTGTTGCACACCAGAATGATGGTTCCGGCTTTGATGATGTAGGCTTTTCCCCGCTCCAGCATGGACACGCATGCCCTCTTTAAGCTGGGGAGCTTATACTCCGGAAGCTCGATGATAAAGAAGGATTTCCGGTATTTCTGACCGGTGATCCTCTTCACCAGCAGCGCCCCAAGAAGGACAAGCACTATGCCTACCAGGTACATGGTAGCTGACACCCACCAGGCGTCCGCAAAGAAGGCGCCAGCGAACAGGGCGATGACCGGTATCTTCGCGCCGCAGGGCATGAAGGGCGTGAGCATGGCTGTCGTCCTGCGCTCTCTCTCGTTGCGGATGGTTCTGGATGCCATAACTCCGGGGATGGCGCATCCGGTGCCGATGACCATGGGGATAACCGATTTACCGGAAAGTCCCACTCTCTTGAAAATAGGGTCAAGCACAACCGTGGCCCTGGCCATGTAACCGCAGTCCTCCAGAAGGGCGATGAGGAAGTACATCACCATAACAAGAGGCAGGAAGCCCACGACCGCGCCGACGCCGCCGATGATACCGTCAACAAGGATCGCGTACAGCAGCGGGTTGGCGTTTTCCATCAGTCCGCCGACCCAGCCCTGGAATGTCTCGATCCAGGCTACCAGCCAGTCTGCGATCCAGGTTCCAAGGGTGGTCTGTGATATGTAAAATACAAGGAAAATGATCAGCGCGAAGATCGGGATGCCCACGATCTTGTGGGTGATCACACTGTCGATCTTATCCTGGAAGTTCTTGTCTTTCGTGAAGACCTTCCTCTGCTCCACCTGCTTCACAATGCCATTGACGAAGTCAAATCGCTTCCTGTCCTCGGCCTCCACCTGGGCTTTGTCCTTCAGGTCAATGTCCGCCTCCACATAGGGCGCTTTCTGTCCCGCTCCGCTCAGGGCGGCAGCCTGGGTCACGACCTCCTTCAGGCCCTCGTGGCCGGAGGATGTGGACACGGTCTTGATGACCGGGCATCCCAGCTTCTCGGAGAGAAGCTTTTCATCGATCCTGGTCCCCTTCTTTTCCGTGAGGTCACTCTTGTTGAGAGCCACCACCACCGGAACGCCAAGCTCCAGCAGCTGAGTCGTGAAAAACAGGCTTCGGCTTAAGTTTGTGGCATCCACAATATTGACGATCGCATCGGGGTGCTCATTTTTCACATACCCGCTCGTGATGCTCTCCTCTGAAGTAAATGGCGACATGGAATAGGCCCCCGGCAGGTCCACCGCGACCAGCTCCTCTGATCCGTCGTAATAAGCCTTCCTGATCAGGCTCTCCTTTCGCTCCACCGTAACACCGGCCCAGTTTCCAACACGCTCGTTTCTGCCTGTCAGCGCATTGTACATGGTTGTCTTTCCGCTGTTAGGATTTCCTGCAAAAGCAATTCTCATAGCACATTTCTCCTCCTTCATCTCTTATTCAATTAGAATAAACTAACTCTTGTGCAGAGCAATTGTAGGCAACTGCTCATTTTTATATTGAAATAGCTTTCGCTAAATCAGTATCAATATTGTATCTGCCATCCTTGATGGAGACGACGCATCCGCCCCGCATCCGGGAGACTACAGTGATGGGCTCGCCGCTGTAGCAGCCAAGGGAAAACAGAAAGGCTTCCAGCTCATCGTCGTCGGTGGCGATCCCCTTCACAATATATTCCCTGCCCTCTTCGGCTTCCAGTAAGGTCATCTGAACCTGCCTCCTCTATATGATCATTTTATTTTTCCGCAAGGCATTTATGACTAACTCATTTTTGCCTCATCTAACAACTGATAGTTTAAACTAACAGTTTGGGTTTGTCAATTCTTTTCTTAAAAATAAATTTTCATCATTTTGCGGTCAAAAAATCCGGTCCTCAATTCCCGGTTTACTCCGCCCCCTTTTTTATGTTATACTACAGGAAACAGGCTTCTCTCTCGCAGTGCGACGGAGGGGGAGGAAAGAGAACCGAGGTGAAACTGATGAGCATAAACACAAACGAGTCCTCCGAAAATTATCTGGAGACGATCCTGATCCTGAGCAAGCAGCATCCCGTTGTCCGCTCTGTGGACATCGCCAATGAGCTGGATTTCAAGAAGTCCAGCGTCAGCGTTGCCATGAAAAAGCTCAGGGAGAGCGGTCACATCCAGGTATCCCCGGAAGGCTATATCACATTGACCGAGTCCGGCCGCAGGATAGCCGACTGTATCTACGAGCGGCACCAGCTTATCTCCTCCTGGCTGATCCGTCTGGGCGTGGACCCGAATGTAGCTGTGGCTGACGCCTGCCGCATGGAGCACGTGATCAGCGCCGAGAGCTTTGAGGCTATCAAAAGGCATATCAAATAAATCTTAAACGAAAAAAGGATATACCTGCTTCCAAAGGCAGGTATATCCTTTCAGACTGTAGACAAAGGTGGTGCTGGAGCCCTAGCTCCAGCACCACTCTTTTTGCCAAAATGCCAACTCCCATATTTTCTTATAAAG
>NZ_JPJE01000043.1 GCF_000765215.1 Eubacterium sp. ER2 | reverse complement strand
TCGTATAATAAGCCTGTACCCCAGATATACAGGGGTGGGATTATTCACTTTTAATGGTATAGAGGAGTCATCCCTCCGGAGGTTCTCTCCCTGATTTTCATCCCCTATACTGTTTACATGTTACTCATATTGCCAAGTTTTCCCGGACGCTTATAATAGAGTCCATAGGAATGTCCCAAAGGGTACCGCTGTTTCTCCTTGCAAGTTGCACGGTATGTGTTTCCTCACATCCCTGTCTCCATTGCTTAGATAGCTTGCGCCCTTGGCTCCACACTTCAGATGCTTACACAAATGTTGCACCTGTCCCGTCAGCTTCCAGCAGGGTATTTTCGGGGCTTTAATGCTGATTACGCGAGGTTGCATGGTGTGGTGGTCCGGGATCCAGCCCTTGGCTTTCCTTCCATCAAATCGAAAGGAGGTGATACTGTGAAGAACCGTATGAAATTCGATCACCTTTCAACGCTTTGTGTCGGCCTTGACATCGGTTCCCGCATCAACTTTATTACTGCTCTCAACTTTGATTCAGACCGGCTCATCAACATGCGCCCTGTTCCCAATGCGTCCAACGGTGTGGAAGCTATGGAGTCTATGATCCTTGCTGTTCTGGAGGCAAATCCCCAGTTCAGATATCTTCTGATCGCCATGGAGTCCACCAGTTTCTACGGCGTCCATGTGGCGAATTATCTCTCCACCACTGACAAGCTCAAACCATATGGTGTTAAGGTTTTTTGCCTGAATCCGAAAACGATTGCCAACTACAGGAAATCT
>NZ_JPJE01000042.1 GCF_000765215.1 Eubacterium sp. ER2 | reverse complement strand
ACAGGAGCTTCCTGTATAATACAAATATAGGGAATTCCACGAAAGGTGGTTGAGAAAAAAAGATACCTCAGAGTAAAATAAGATTTGCTGACTTTGCTGGTTAGTACAAATCCTATAGAACAGAGAGGTATCTGAAATGAAGTATAACACACAAAACGCAAAAATTGCATCCATTACTGAAAAAACTTTAATTGTTGGTATTGATGTTGGAAGTGAAACTCATTTTGTCCGTGCTTTCGACTGGAGGAATTATGAATTTACCAAAAAGCCTTTTGAGTTTAGCAATAGTGAAGCGGGATTTCAGACCTTCAAAGCCTGGATGGAGGATCTTTTAGAGAAAAATGGCAAATCCGTTGTGATTCCTGGTATGGAGCCAACCGGTCATTACTGGTTCGCCCTGGGAAAATTCCTGCAGGACAATGGAATGAGGCCGGTGCATGTAAATCCCCATCACGTAAAAAAGTCGAAAGAACTGGACGACAATAATCCCAACAAGAATGACCGCAAAGACCCAAAGACGATCGCCAGTCTTGTGAATGAAGGACGTTTCTCTTATCCTTATATACCTACTGGCGTTTATGCAGAGATCAGGAGTTTGTCAAACATGCGGTTCCAGGCACAGGAAGAGCTTACCAGAGCCAAAAACCGGATCGCCAGATGGTTCTCCATCTATTTCCCGGAGTATAAAGACGTTTACAGGGATCTAAAGGCGGTCAGCGGAAGGATGGTACTGGAGACAGCACCGCTGCCGGAGGATATCTGTAAACTGGGAGTGGAAGGCGTAAACAGGATCTGGAGGGACGCAAAACTGAGAGGCGCCGGAATGAAGAGGGCAAAGACCCTGGTATCGGCTGCAGAGCACAGCGTTGGAAGTAAGGAAGCGCCGGAAGCGGCAAGGATTGAACTGAAGAACCTGCTGAAAGATATGGATGTATATGCATCAAGAGTGGAAGAACTGCTTGGGGTGATAGAAGAAAAATTGAAAGAGATCCCATATATCGACAAACTGATGGCGATCAAGGGAGTTGGACTGGTCACAGTCAGTGGATTTATTGCAGAAGTAGGGGACATCAGACGTTTCGATGATCCAAAACAGCTGCAGAAGCTGGCAGGATATGCGATTGTGTCGAATGAGTCAGGAAAGCATAAAGGCGAAAGCCGGATCAGCTACAGAGGCCGGAAACGCCTGAGATATGTGCTGTATGAAGCAGCGCTGTCACTGATCGGGAGGAATCCGGAGTTTAAAGCGATCCACGAGTACTATCGGACACGCAAAGAGAATCCTTTGAAGAAGATGCAGTCCGTAGTGGCAATCGCATGTAAAGTGATCAGGATCTTTTATGTGATACTGACCAAAGGGGTGGATTATAACCCGGAAAAAATGATGGGAGATATCCGCAGGCCCCAGATACAGGCAGCGTAATAAAGTAAAACAGGAATCGTTGATCCATGCTTGTCACAGTTGAATTGAGCCCATGAAGAGGAAGAAGTGGATTGAATTCAGCTGTGGCAGGACAGCTGGAGGCAGGTGGAATCATTTACGGGGAAACGTCCGCCGCAAGGTGCCGGAATGAGGAAGCGTGCCGGAAGTCAGTAAATGTAAGACAAAGAATGAGCCAGTAGTCGGCAGGTATATTTTCCATAGGGCAAGACCCTGCACAGGAGCAAAGCTGACACCCTGGTTATGGGCAGGCGGGACGAAGGAAGTGAGGACCCGGCGGAGACGCAGGAGATCCTGGTAGACACGGGAGGTGCGCTGCCATAGATGGAAGGGTATACACAAGGCCATGTAAAACGAAATACGAAGACGTTTTACTTCGTGTACCCAAAACCAGCTATTTTCGTATCAGATACAGAGAAATGCCCATCTCCATGGCTCATTCATCTGAGATAGTAACTTGAAAAACCTTTATTTTAAAGGAAAATCACTTGACAATATAGGGAGG
>NZ_JPJE01000041.1 GCF_000765215.1 Eubacterium sp. ER2 | reverse complement strand
TCCCGGTGCCGGACTATGTGGAGGAGAACGTGAGCACCAAGGTGGTGAAGATCATCCAGAGCTACACCGGTGTGGTGGATAAGATGGTGTGGCGGAAATGGTAATCTGTCTAAAGGAATATATGTCTGCCTATTGATTGGCTTTAATTGGAATACTTATGGAAACTTTTTGAAATATGTGCTATTATATACTCAAAGCATTATATTTCTGGCAGTTTTTTCATTTGCGGCGTATGCCGTGTCTGCAAGTCTGATAAGAAGATCTAAAAGAAATCTCGATGCTTTTTATTCCCATCGACAAAGCAGAGAGGTTTCCTGAAGATCAAGTTTTGTTTTGACAGGCTGCCTCCTGCGATTCTTGAAAAAGGAGGTACCTATGAGCAGAAAACAGAAGAAACAGAACCGGAAGAAGCAAGACGGAGAAAAGAAGGTGTATCCCGTTCCTGACCGGAACTACAAATCTTCGCTTTTTACCATGGTGTTCAGCGACAGGAAAGAGCTGCTGGGACTCTATAATGCGGTAAGCGGAAAACAGTATAAGGATCCCGGGGCGCTGAGCGTCAACACGCTGGAGAACGCCATCTACATGGCCATCAAAAATGACCTGTCCTTTGTGATCGACTCCCGGCCCTCCCTGTATGAGCACCAGTCCACCTACAGCCCCAACCTTCCGCTGCGGATGCTCCTGTATCTGGCAGACCTTTACGCAGACCTGACGAAAAACGAAAACCTGTACGGAAGGAAAAAGGTGAAGCTTCCGCCGCCCCAGTTTATTATCTTCTACAACGGGGAGGAGGTGCAGCCTGACAGGCGGATGCTGCGGCTGTCGGACCTGTACGAGGTGGAGGAAGAAGAGCATAAGCTGGAGCTGGAGGCAGTGATGCTGAATATCAACGCAGGCCACAATCCGGAGCTTATGAGGGCCTGCAAGACTCTGGCGGACTATGCCGAGTACACGGCCCGCATAAGAAGGTATGCCGCAAAGATGCCCATAGAAGAAGCGGTGGAGCGCACGATCACGGAATGTATCCGGGAGGGGATTCTTGAAGAGTTTTTGAGGAAATATCGAGCGGAGGCAAAGAGGATGAGTATATACGAGTATGATCAGGCGAGGCATATAAGACAGGAACGGGAAGAGGCCTGGGAAGAGGGAAGACAGACAGGCAAACAGGAAGGAATACGGAAGGGAAGACAGGAAGAAAAGCAGAGTATAGCTCTCAATCTGGCAAAAATGGACATGACAGCGGAGCAGATCGCTAAGGCAGTGGAAGAGAAGGCTGCTGTGGTGGAGAAGTGGCTGGCTGATACTGACAGATGAATGAAAAGAGATGGAGATAAAAAAATTTACTGGAAAGCAGTATTAAGAAGCCAGAGCTATTGAGAATATGATACGGCGGCTCGCATTCTTGCGAAGATTATTGGTAAAGCTGCAGCAGCCGCCTTCCAGCTAGGTCTCCGCTGTATCACGCCGGTTGAGAACATAATAGAAAATGCCTTGTAATATGAACTCATCTTCTGATTTGTATTACAAGGCATAAGTTTTTATTCTTGACCTGCTTTAAGGGACATATTGTCTAAAGCACTATTCATTGAACCCAGGCTGAAAACGGAAGGGGAGATTGGCTGTTTGGATGGATCACCAGGCTGAGAAAAAGAATGTTGAACAGCCCTGATTGAAAAAAGAAACGACAGACTCGAACAGGCTTTCCGTGAAAAATATTTCCATACTTTATAGAACATGAGTATCGCAGATTTTATTCATTACGCGGATCCGGACGATGACAGCGAGGGGGAATTATCGAAGCGGGTGCGCTATCTGAAGCGGGAAGAGGGAGGCGTGGATATCATGTGTGAAGTATCAGAAAGAATCATGGAACGTGGCAGGAAGATTGGTGAGGCGCAGGGCCGGAAGATCGGTGAGGCGCAGGGAGGAAAGAAGAGAGCCCACTCCATCACCCTGAATCTCTCACAGATGGGACTGACGCCGGAGCAGATCGCCGGCGCGGTGGGCGAGAGCCTGGAACAGGTAAAGAGCTGGCTGGCGGGTGCGAAGCCGGCGAACTGACAGGGGTATTAGCGTCGGGTTAAAACAACTCTCCAGGGGGAAGATCGCCCGACGCTAATATAAGAATGCCAGTTACTTGAATTCACCCAGTGAAAATCGAATATAGCTTCTGTCGTCAAAGCTTATGTTGCCTGCCTGCAGCCCCTTTGTAGAGCAGTATTTTTTATAGCATAGAGGATCTTCCTTTAAAAGTTCAGAAAGTTCCCGCTCACTTTCTGCCAGTGACTCTCTAAGAAACGGGTATCCGTCAGAGGCCAGCACGATCCTGCATCTGTCCGGCACTTTCTGAATGATAAAGTCAGGCTGCGTATGGCAATTAAAAACCGGGTAGCCATACGGCGCCTTGGAATTTTCAAGGTATTTCTGCTCCTGAAGCAGAGGGAAGATTATCTCGCGACTGTGATCATGCTGCAAAAGCTGTTCTTCTGTGATGCCTTTTTGAAGCAGCATATAAATGGCTGCAACACGTGCTTCGCTCATAATTCTGTCAATAGATTTACTGTTGGTATAATGTTGTCCGTCTATCATATACTGACAGTCTCCTATAGCCCAGATTTCCCTGCGGGCACAACTGAAGATGACTGCAGAAGCACAACAATGAATACCTTTCTGTTCAAGACCGCGGAGCTTCGCCATTTCTTTCAGATCCATATATATCTGAGATACCGCTGCTTCACCTGTTATATTTTCGTCCAGATCATGTATGGTATCCATAATCTGCTGCGCACATAACTGACCGCCTGTTTTCCCGTCTAAAACAGCCTTTGTTTTGCTGGTAGCCCCATCTATTACAGCGACAAAATGAGTGCCTTGATATATTGCGTCTTCATTATTTTCCTGTCTGCCGGTCTTAGACTCTGTATATATTTCTTCAATTAAGGGCGATTTTCGGTTCCAATCCATTGTTACAACTCCTCATTAATGCAGGTGTATAATTTCTCAAGAAAATTTTCATTTGAATACTGATATTTCATGACCATCTGCTGCAGCTCCAATTGCAGCCGCATCCCGGCTGTTAATACAACTTCTTCCAGCAACACGGCAATTATTTTCTTATTTTCTGACAAGGCAAGACTCAGTTCACGGCGTACATTCGGTGAGTGGATCGACTGACCGCTGAGCATGACCAGGACACTCCGGCTCTGCATAATATGAAGTGCGATTTCCTCCGGCCACTCTTTCCCTGGCTCGATCCCTTCATCGAACCAGATATGAAGTCCGCGCTCCTGCAGGCGATTGATCAGTGGATATACAGTCTTCTTATCCAGATGGGCATAGCTTACGAAGTGAAATGGTTCCGGCCCGCGATAAGCCCGTGGGAAAACGTCCGATTGCTTTGTACACGCTGCCTCGTTTGCTGTCTCTCCCAAAGATAGTCTGTCCAGTTTGCGCTCCAGCAGCCGGATTTTGTTTTCAAACAGGGAACGCTGCTGGCACATGGAAATATATAACCGATAATACTGATAATTTGAAATTGTCAGCGCATAGTCCGGCCGTTCTGATTTTTCAAGACTGATAGCATACATAACCAGCTGTATCGCTTCATCATAGTGGCCTTTTAAATTTATGATCCTGGCTTTCGTGCTGTAATACTTAGCATACTGTGGTTCAAGTTCAATTGCCTTGTTTGCTGCTTTAAGTGCCGGTTCATACCATTCGCCTATGATAGTATCGCAGTTGTTTTCTCCGCATTTTTCGCAGATCGTAGCAAAAGCATTCGCAAATGTATGTAGATATCCGGAATTATTTTCCATCATTTCGGCATCCCGGCATGTCATTGCCAGCAGTTCATCATAATCATAAAAAGATTCGCTATGTACCTGGTACATGGCTAATATATGATTGTAAGAAAGATGCTTTTTAAACCTATTGCAGGACTGAAGCAAAGCATGGAGTTTTGCATAATCCCTGTTGTGACGATAAACGGTACATAAACAAAAGAACGCTTCATAGGCATTGGGATGATCCTCCTCGATCATCCTGTTATAAGCTCCTAAATGCTTTTGGCTACTGTACTGCTCCGTAAATTTGGTCAGTTGCTTTTCATATTCCCGGTTTTTTTCTGACGGCAGCTGTCCGAAAAAATTCTCGGCAAAGTTTATAAATTCCATATCTTCATTCATTGGAATCACCACTTTCTGCGGATATATATTAGTATTTTATCATGAGCCGGAAGCAGGTGCAATAATAGCAATATCAGCGAAAATAGTCTGGTAATCTTTTCCCTCCTGTGTTATCATATGTAAAAGCATTATGTTTCCGGCATGTCTGATTCTAACGCAGCATTAGCTGCATCTGTTTTTCTATTACATTCAGGAAAATCTCAATGCTTTTAATTCCCTATTATCAGCAGAGAGATTGGCGGATGCGGCTTTAGCAGGAAGGCGGACAGTGCAGTCTCTTTGCACTCTATTTTGAAAAGGAGGCTGTGCGTATGGTAAATGCAGACAGGACGGGACCGGAAAGGGAGCACATCCTTTCCAGGGAGGAGCGGATCCGGGAGATCCAGTCGTTCAATCTCCTGAGTGATGTGTTCATGTCCGTGGCGCTGAAAGACGTTCCGGCGTGCCAGCATATACTCCGGATCCTGACAGGCATCGACGACCTGAAGGTAAAGGAGGTGCGGACGCAGTATACCATCTCCCGGATCAAGACCCACTCCGTGCGGCTTGATGTGCTGGCGGAGACAGGGAGAGGGAAGTTGTACCACATCGAGATCCAGCGGAAAGACGAGATCGATCCGCCGAAAAGGATCCGGTACAACGGATCGCTGATAGATGCAGAGTTCCTGGCAAAAGGGATGAAGTATGAGTCCCTGCCGGACAGGATCCACTTTTACATCAGCGAAAGAGACATATATCACTGCGGAAAGGCGATCTACCCGATAGAGAAGGAACTTGGCGGCACAGGGCTTCCGTACGACGACGGAGTCCATATCTTTTTTGTGAATGCAGCGGCAGACGACGGATCCCGGGTTGCCAAGCTGATGAAATATTTTAAGACGGCGGATCCGGATGACGACAGTGAGGGAGAATTATCGAAGCGGGTGCGCTATCTGAAACGGGAAGAAGGAGGCGTGGATATCATGTGTGAAGTATCAGAGAGGATCATGGAACGTGGCCGGAAGATCGGCGAAGAGCAAGGTCGGAAGATCGGCGAAGAATATGGCCGGAAGATTGGCGAAGAGCAGGGCAGGAAGATCGCCGGCGCAGTGGGCGAGAGCCTGGAACAGGTGAAGAGCTGGCTGGCGGGAGCGAAGCCGGCGAACTGACGAAAGAAGAATCTTAGATCATCTAAAAGTGCATGTCGCGGCAGACATGCATTTTTTTGTCCTGGCGGGCCATTGCTACAGGGGCGGATTTGGGGTATCATAATAAACAGGAAGTTATGTCCTGTAAGAAGAAATGAGAACGATTCAAGATAAAAGAGTGGAAGTATGAGACGAGAAGATCAGATATTAGTGGAGATCCTGGCGGATTTCGTGAACGGAAGGAGCGTGCGCTGCCTCCCGGACGTCTCCCTGGAGGCGCTGTACGAGACGGCGCAGAAGCACAACGTGGCCGGCATCGCGGCTGCGATGCTGCTGCCGGTTTTGAAGGAGCAGAAAAAAGAGGACGTATACCGGACATTCCAGGAGGTCTACATGGCCACCGTGTACCGCTCTGTGCTGCTGGAGGAAGAGGTGAAGGCGTTTGCCGCCCGGATGGAGGAGGCACAGGTGCCCTATGCCTTTTTCAAGGGCTGCGAGCTGCGGGACCTCTATCCGACGCCGGAACTGCGCACCATGGGGGACGTGGACGTGCTGGTAAGAGATGAGGATATGGCGCGGACGGCGGCGGTCCTGCGGGAGCTGGGCTACCGGAAAGAGGAGGGCGGAAGCGCTGTGTGGGTGTTGAAGAAGGACCGCTTTTCCTATGAAGTCCACCGGAGGCTTGCCTTTGGCACGTACTGGAACAAGGTGGATTATGAGGGATATTTTGCGGGGGCCTTCTCCCGGCTGGTCCCGGGGGAGGGGAGCAGACGCTTCTTTTCGCCGGAGGATCATTTTGTCTTCCTGTGCTTTCACCTGGCCAAGCATCTGAACAGCAGCGGCGCAGGGATCCGGATGGTGATGGATCTGGCGCTCTTCCTGAAAGCGTACCGGGAGCAGATGGACTGGGGCTATATCCGGGAGCAGCTGGCGAAGCTTCGGATGGACCGGTTCGCAGCAACCGTCCTGCAGGCTTCCGGGGCGTGGTTCGGGATCCCGGAACAGATAGATCCGGCGGTTTCACAGGTGGATCCGGGGACGCTGGAAGAGCTGAAATACTATATCATGACGGGTGGGATCTTCGGGTTTGAGCGGGATGAAAGCATCCGCAGGCTGCGAAGCGGGATCAGCGGCCGGACGGAAAAGGCGTCGTTCCTGATCCGGGCGAAAGCCCTCTGGCGGATCGCCTTCCCGAAGAAGAAGCACATGATCTACTTCCTTCCCGCGCTGGAGCGGCATCCGGCGCTGCTGCCGCTCGCCTGGGTGAAGCGCTGGCGGATCGGCCTTGCGAACCGGTGGAAGATCCGGGCGGCATTCCGGGGGATCGACCGGAGTGGGAGCCTGGAAGAGGCGAAGATGCAGTACCGTCTGCTGAAAAAGATTGGCCTGTAAAAGAGGCCTGTAAAAGCAGCATTTCCTATTCATTCAGATACACAGGAGAACACAGCATGAAAGACAGAAAAATACAATGGATATCCGGGGGCGTGGCGGCGCTTTTGCTGGCCGCATTCCTGCTGCTCCTTCTCTTTGCCACCCGGCAGGACCTCTTCAGCAGCAGGCAGATGGAAGTGTTCGGCGGGGACTGGACCTACCGGTGCGGACAGATGGAAGGCGCGGGCCCGCTGCCGGCGAAGCTGGATGTGCCCCGGGGCGCGGAAGTAGAATACACGAAAAAGATCCCGGCGGATGCGGACGAAGATTCTGCGGTCGTGTTCCGCACGCGGATGCAGTACGTCCGGGTGTATGTGGGGGACCGGCTGGCCTATGAGTTCCCGGAGGAGAAACTCATAGGCGTGAAGATCACCAACGCCTGGAATTTTGTGCGGCTTGGCCCTGAGGACGCAGGGAAAGAGATCCGGATTGTGATCCGTTCGCCGTACCGCTTCTGCGGCGGTGCCATCGGCCAGGTCTTTTACGGCGACTTTGACGACATGGTGACAACCATCATTTCCAAACAGACGAAGCTCTCCAGAGCCAGCTCCCTGATCGGCCTGTCCGGCGTCGTGATCCTTCTGATCTCGCTCCTTGGCAGGCGGTACCGGCTGTACAGCTGGCACAAGAACCTGGGGATCATGCTTTTGTGCCTGGCCTTCTGGCTGGCCGGGGGAGCGGGGCTTCCGTCCGGCATGGTGGGGCTGGAGGCCTGGTATTATTTCTCGGCTCTGTCGGCCCTTGCCTTTCCGGCGTTTCTTGCGGCCTACCTCTATGAGAGATGGCCGGGGATCTGGGGAAAAGGGACGAAGGGGCTCTTTTACCTGACTCTCGCGTACGCGGCGGCGGCCCTTCTGTCCAGTCTGGCCGGCGGCCCGGACCTTGTGACCCTGGGGCCGGTGACGGCGGTGGCAGCGGGCGCGTCTCTTCTGTACGCTCTGGCGGTCCACATTGCGGCGGTGAGGCGGAAGGAAGGCGACCATATCCGGTCCGAGCTGGCATGCCTTGTGATCGCGGTGGCTGTGACGGTGGCGGACGCGGCGGGGACCTACGGAAGCGCGGAGCGGATCGGGTTTGCCGGCCGCCTGGCAATCCTTCTGTACGCCCTGAACCAGCTGCGGATCATCCTCACCACATTTATGCAGAAAGTGCGGGATAACAAGGAGCTGACCCGCCTGCTTAAGATGAGCCGGGCGGAGCTGATGGCCAGCCAGATCAAACCCCATTTTATCTACAATGCGCTGAACTCGATCCGGACGCTGATCAAGGTGGACCCGGACAAAGCGCAGCAGACGGTGTATGATTTTTCCACCTATTTAAGATCCAATCTGGATAACATGGGCGCAGAGGCCCAGATCCCCTTTTCCCGGGAACTGCGCCACATCGAGGCCTATCTCAACATCGAGAAGATCCGGTTTGAGGAGCGGCTGCAGGTGGCGACGGATATCCGGGCGAAGAGCTTCCTGGTGCCGCCCCTGTCGGTGCAGCCCCTGGTGGAAAATGCAGTGAAGCACGGCATCTGCACCCGGGTGGAGGGCGGCACGGTGACGATCCGCAGCCGGGAGGAGGCGGATGCCTACGTGGTGGAAGTAGAGGACGACGGCGTGGGCTTTGACCCGGAAGAGCTGGAGCAGAGGCAGGCCTGGGGCGGGGCGGAACATAAATACACCCACATCGGCCTTGCCAACATCCGGTTCCGGGTGGAGGAGCTGGCCGGCGGTTCCCTTGCGGTTGCAAGCCGGCCGGGGAAGGGGACCCTGGTGACAGTCAGATTTCCGAAGACAGAAGGCACGGCAGAGAAAGGAAGCGAAGATACATGCGAGTCATAATCGTGGATGATGAGAGGCTGGCCCTGCGCCAGTTTGAGATGGAGACAGAAGACATGCCGGGCGTCGAGGTGGCGGGGGCATTTACCAATCCTGTGGATGCCCTGGCGTACGTGCAGGAGCACCCGGTGGAGGCGGCCTTCCTGGATATTGCCATGCCGGGGATGAACGGCCTTGCCCTGGCGGAGAAGCTGCGGGAGATCCGGCCGGACCTGGTGGTGATCTTCCTGACGGGCTACGAGCAGTACACCCTGGACGCCCTGAAGGTGAAGGCGGACTACTACCTGACCAAGCCCTACAATAAGCAGGACATCACAGAGGCCCTGGAGCGGGCGAGGCTTCTTGCCGCGCGGCAGAAAAAGCGGGTCTACGCGCGCACCTTCGGCCGGTTTGATGTGTTTATCGACGGGGAGGCGGTGTATTTCCCCAACGCCAAGGCCAAGGAGCTGCTGGCTCTGTGCGTGGATCACCGGGGCGGCGCCGTCACCATTGAGGAGGCGGTGGACAAGCTGTGGGAGAACCGGGCCTACGACGACCGGGTCAAAAACCTGTACCGCAAGGCGGTCATGCAGATCCGGCAGGTGCTGGCGGAGCACGGCGCGGAGGCGCTTTTTTCCGGCAGCCGGGGAGCCTGCCAGATCGATGTGCGGCAGATGGACTGCGACTATTATGAATTTCTGCAGGGAAACCGGGACGCGCTGCGCGCCTGGCAGATCAGCGGCAGCTACCTGGAGGAGTACTCCTGGGCGGAGGAGACCGGCGCGAGACTGGAGAATTTTGCGGAAGAAATGCAGGGATAGCGGGCGTGAAACGGTTGACGTTTTAAAGTTTTTACAGTAATATTTTATGGATATACATAAAATATTGTAAAAACCATAAAAATGATGAGGAACATATAAGGAGTGGTAAGATTGAGAGGAAATCGTATGAAAACCCGTGCGGTCAGTTTTCTGCTGGCTCTGGCCATGATCCTGACCATGGCCAGCGCAAAATCTGCAGGCCGCGGAGCCGGCAGGGGAGCAGCCGGCCATCAGCACGCAAAATGAGGAGCCAACAGAGGGAAAAGAGGCTTCGTTTGGCTGGGATCTGACCCTCACCTCCCTCCCGGAGGGCGGGGCGTGGACCTGGCAGGCGGACGCCCTCACGGACTACACCGCGCGCATCAGCGCCGCGCAGGAGGAAGCAGAGAACCGTCTGCCTGCAAAGGAGCAGACGCTCACCCTCACCCTTGCGCTGCCGGCGAGATCCTGCCGGGCGAGATCAGCGAAGTCCGCTTTGAGAACCACAAGGACGCACCGGTCTCTGCGGCCGGGGATAGCGCAAGAACCGGGGATGACAGCCCTGTGATGCTGTACCTTGCTTCGGCGCTTCTGGCCCTCTTGCTGGCGGCATTTGCCCTGCTGCTCCGCAGACGGCTGAAACGGTAAACCAAAAGAAAATCATCAGGATTTCAGACTAAGAGACAGGCTCTCCCGGGGATCGGAAAGGATCCCGGGCGGGCCTGTTTTTTTGTATTGGCGACGAGCCAAAGTCCGGGCTTGTCCGAGCCCCTGGCGACCGCTTACAATCCCGGAATGTGCCTTTTGGCACTTCCAGTGATTTGTGGTGCCGGTAACGGTTCGGTAACATAGGGACATATATACTATATGCATTATGAACCTGGAGGACACTATGCTCTTTTGCGGCAGCCCTTGCAGGCGCGGCATTTCCAAGGTACATAATATAGTGTGAAAATTGCTGGATGTGCACAAGATAAGGGGAGCGTGATAAGGGTGAAGCTAAAAGACGGACTGATCCTGCGGGAGATAGCCGGACAATATCTGGTTATGCCTGTCGGCAGGCTTTCACAGATCTGTCAGCCAATGCATATCAGTTCCACGGCCTCATTCATCTGGAAAGTGATGGAAGAAGGGGAGTTTACAGAAGATTCTCTTGTAGCCAGGGCATTGCAGGAGTATACAGATGTGACAGAAAAACGGCTTCGGAACGATATACATAAGTTTATTGAACTTCTGGACAACAATTTCATGTTAGAGTCCGGAAAACCGGAACCAATTCTGGGAACAGTCAAGCTTCAGCTGACAGAACGGGAGAAAAAGAAACTGCAGGAGCAGAAGCATCATGACTGAGCCGGGGAAAAGAAAGGGCCTGTTTCAACAGATAAAGGAAAAGGCGTTTGAGGAGTGTCGTCCGATCCAGGCGACCTTTGAACTGACTCCGAGATGCGGAATGAATTGCCGTATGTGCTATGTACATCTTCAGCCGGATGAAATTCCAAAGGTTGGTAGAGGAAGAGAACTGACCGCCAAAGAGTGGGTCCGAATGGGAGAACAGGCGCAGAAAGCAGGAGTATTTTCCTTATGTATCACTGGCGGAGATCCGCTGCTGCATCCGGAATTTGAAACTATCTGGAGAGCATTAGCCCAAATGGGATTCCGGATTACTCTGCAGACAAATGCTTATTCCATAACGGAGAAAGTAGAAGAGCTTTTTTATGAGTATCCGCCCCATGAAGCAAAGATTACCCTTTATGGCTCCAATGATGAGGTATATCGGGAAGTCTGCCAGGTTGAGCAGGGATTCACAAGGGTAGATGAGGGGATTCGGAAACTGCGAGAGTTAAAGATACCCATTCAGCTGGTGACAACCTTTGTGAAGCAGAATGTTGAGGACAAGGATCATATATTTAGATATGCTTTGCAACATCATTATGCATGGTATTACAGTACATGCTGTTATCCTTCATTGCGAGGTGCTGATACAGATGTGAGGGAATGTGCTTTGAGTGCATACGATCTTGGGTGCTCTCGGGAAGTATCAAAAGAATGGAATGAGAATCCAGTTTTTAAGGCAGAGAAAAAGCCATGTGAATACTGTGATCTTTACCGAACTGGCTATGTTATTACATGGGATGGATATATGAGGTTCTGCTTATTCTTGAATAGACCCGAAATTGATGCACTGGAAGAAAGTTTTGAAGAAAACTGGAAAACTTTGCAGGAGTATAGTGAAAGTATCCGGTGGCCGGAAAAATGTTATACATGTGAAATAAAAGATAAATGTAGAAGATGTATAGCAACTTTGGCCTGCAATAATGGTGGAATTGGTAAAGTGAAAGATGTTTATTGTAAAAAGATATTTCAGTTATTAAAATAGACTGATTGTGATAAAGGAGGATTAAAATGCCTTACGAAGAAATTAATGGTGAAGTTGTAACAATGGCACTTAATGATGATATAGGGTTTTCAGGAGAATCGACGGATTTTCCAGGTGAACATCAAACATATATAAAGGTATATTGGAATAGTACAGGTGGCATAACACGAATGGGGGATTGGGCCGAGTTTAATAATGATGAAAAAATAACTACTATTTTAGGAAATTCATCTTTATCTGATGAAGATAAGAAAACCCAGATTAATGAGATAATATATCACCAAGTTACAGCATTATTGAATAGTATAGATAAAGACGCTTGGGGATCGTTTCGCAACCATTATTACGGATGCGTAACTGTGGGTTAAGATGGAATACAAATTCCTAAGTAGTATAACCATAAAGTCCGAATACCAATTATGGTCTGAATGGGCTTCTTTTTGTCAGAATGCTAAGGGTAAATCTGATCTGGAAATACATATTGTTTCGTGTAAAAATTATCAGAACGGGATTGCAGTTTTAGACGAGCAACCGGGAAAAAACATATTGAGATTAAACGAATGTATACTTGGCGTTGATGATGATTGGACGAGAGCCAAGGTGACATCTTTTGATGGAAATAAGTTTGATGTTTATAAGATTCTTAATGTATTGATACTTACCCATTTATCTACTCGACATGCTATAGAAATGCATGCCTCCCTGATTGATATATCTGGAAGAGGCATGATGTTTCTTGGTCCTTCCGGCATTGGGAAAACAACGCAGGCTGAACTGTGGATGAAATACCGAAATGCCGAGATCATTAATGGGGATATGGTGTTTGTCAAACAGGAAGAGGATGGTTTTCTTGGCTGCGGATCTCCGTGGCACGGATCTTCACCCTATTGTCTGAACAGGCAGGTACCACTGGCGGCGCTGGTGATCCTGAAGCAAAGTCCTGAAAATTCGATTCGCAGACTGACAGGCTTTGAGATGGTTTCTGAGGTAATGAACAGTGTATTTTTCCCTACCTGGTACAAGGAGGGACATGAGGCTGCCTGTAAGACACTGGACGCCTTACTGTGGACTGTGCCTGTCTACGAACTTTCCTGCCGTCCGGACGAGGAGGCTGTCCGGCTGACAGAGGAAGCGGTGTTCGGCGGCAGCGTGTAGATACAGATACAAGTGAAAAGAGAAGCAAGAGGGGGAATCTCATTCCCGTATTCCCGCGTTTGGCGGAGGGATATGGGAGTGAGGTTTTGCATTTTAAGGGGAGTTACATAGGATATGGCTTCTGTGAGGCATTACATACAGAGAATTAAAGAGGGACGGCTGAAGCAGATCATGGGCGAAGTGCTGTGGATGTACGCCTATGTGCGCCGCTACTGGCTGCTCATCGGCGTCTACATCCTGCTGGGGGCCTCCGGTTCCGTGCTGGGGCTTGGGACCTCGGTGGTCAGCAAGGACCTGGTGGACGCCATCACCGGGGTGAACTCCATGGAGATCGTCCGGGTGGCGGGTACTTATGTGGGCGTGGGCGTGTCCCAGATCTTCATCAATGCGGTGAAGTCCCGGCTGTCCCTGAAGGTGCGGCTGAAAGTCACCAATGAGATCCGGGGGGACATCTATGAGCAGGTGCTTCGGACCAACTGGGAGTCTCTGGCCAAGTACCGCTCCGGCGATCTTCTCTACCGGGTCAACGGGGACGCGGGCATGGTGGCCAACACCATCCTGACGTTTCTCCCCAATGTGGTGACAACGGTCATCAGTTTCGGGGGAGCCTTCATCATCGTAGTGCAGCATGACCCCTGGATGGCGCTGATCGCCCTCATGGGAGCGCCCGTCTCTTTCCTCACCTCCCGGTATTCGGCCAGGAAGATGCGACAGTTCCAGCGGGACAACCAGAATGTGGCCAGCGACCGCACCGTGTTCGACCAGGAGACTTTCCAGAACCTGCAGTTTATCAAGGCCTTTGGCATGATCGACCGGGTGACGGAGAAGTTCCACAAGATCCAGAGGGAGTCGGTGGATCTGGCGCTGGAGCAGAACCGGTTCCAGCAGTCCATGACCATCGCCACCTCCCTGGTGGGGCAGGCAGTGGGATACGCCTGCTATGGCTTCGCCGCCTTCCGCCTGTGGCAGGGGGAGATCAGCTACGGCACCATGACCATGTTCGTGTCCATGGCTGGTTCCCTGCGGGGGTCTTTCAGCGGCATACTGGGTTTGCTGCCCATGGTGATCCGCTCCGGCATCAGCGCGGAGCGGATCATGGAGATCACCAGCCTTCCCAGAGATTCCATGGAGGATAAGGAGGAGGCGGATGAGATCCGACGGAAAGGACAGGAGAGCGGCGTGTATGTCCATATGGAGGATGTGAGCTTCGCGTATGAGGAGGAGGACTGGATCTACCAGGACGCCTCCTTCCGGGCGGAGCCGGGGGAGATCGTGGCCCTCATCGGGCCTTCCGGCCAGGGCAAGACCACGACCCTGAACCTGGTGCTGGGGCTCTACCATCCCCGGAAGGGGTGCGTCCGGGTGGGCAATCCGGGCGGAAAGGAGCTGCGGGCTTCCTCTTCCACCCGGTGCATGTTCAGCTACATCCCCCAGGGAAATACCATGTTTTCCGGCACCATTGCGGATAACATGCGGATGGTGAAGCCGGAGGCCACGGATGAGGAGATCCGGGAGGCCCTGGAGGCGGCCTGCGCCTGGGAGTTTGTGGAGAAGCTGGACCAGGGCATGGACACGGAAGTGAGGGAGCGGGGCACCCGGTTTTCCGAGGGGCAGAAGCAGCGGCTGTCCATTGCGAGAGCCCTCCTTGCGGACGCGCCGGTGATGATCCTCGACGAGGCCACCAGCGCCCTGGATGTGGCGACGGAGCGGCGGGTGCTGCGGCAGATCATTAAGAAAGAACCCAACCGCACGGTCATCGTGGCGGCCCACCGGCCCAGCGTCTTTTCCATGTGCAGCCGGGTGTACAAGGTGGGCGGACAGAGGCTGGAAGAAGTGGATGAAGAGGGCATCCGCAGGTTCCTGGAAGAATTTTGATTTCATGTTTTGGAGGGTATAGATGAGACTGGTAAAGATAGGACTGATGGTCGTGTTTATATTGTCCGCCGCTCTGTTCGGCGTATCGGAGATACTGGAGCTTAAGGGCAGGGACCCGGACGCGCCCGAGATCGTCAGCGACCGGGATGTGCTGGAGATCCCCTGTGCATATACCATGGAACAGCTGATGGAGGGCGTGAGCGCCTCCGATGAGCAGGACGGGGACCTGACGGACCAGATCGTGGCGGGAGCTTTCTCCCGTTTTACGGAGGCAGGCGTCGCCGACCTGACCTATGTGGTCTTCGACTCCGCGGGGCAGAGCGCCTCCCTTACCAGGGAGGTCCGTTTTACCGATTATCACGGCCCCAGGTTTACCCTGACAGAACCTCTGGTATTTGCGGAGGGAGAAGGGTCCTATACGGAGACCATGGCGCGGCTGGGCGCGGAGGACCAGCTGGACGGCAGCAGGACGGAGTGGATCGTCCAGACGGATACGGATGTAAACTATTCTTCAGTGGGAAATTACACCGTATCTGTGGAGGTCACCAACAGTTTCGGCGACACCGCCTCGGCGGCCCTGCCGGTCCATGTGGTGAATGCCCAGAACAGGAATGTGCGGATTGCGCTGACGGGCGGGATCGTGTATCTGACCGCAGGGGAGTCCATCGACCCGGCCTCCTACGTGGCGGGTGTGACGGACTCGGCGGGTAACGCGCTGGATCCGGGGACTGTTTCCATCGAGTCGGGCGTGGACGTGAACACGCCGGGGTGTTACGAGATCCATTACCAGGCCGCTGACGCCGCCGGAAATACGGGGGAGACCTGGCTGACCGTGATCGTGGAAGGAGGCGAGTAGGATGGGACGGGAGTTGTTCAGACTGGATGAGATCAGCGTGCGCGGGCTCTGCATGGAGCTCCTGGGAAAGCTCTGGATGATCCTGATGGCAGGGGTTTCCATGTTCTTTCTCGCCACCGGCTGGCATAACCTGACCTATCAGCCGGAATACACGTCTTCCTCTACCCTGGTGGTGAGCCTGAAGGGAGAGGAAAATACGTATTCGTCCCTGTCACTGGCCTCGGATATGGCGGACGTCTTCAGCCAGGTGTTCGCAAGCGACGCCCTGCGGGCGCGGATCGGAGAGGATACCGGGGAGGATATTTCCGGCCAGATCGCCTGCTCGCCTGTCACAGAGACGAACCTGATGACATTATCGGCGACCAGCGAAAGCCCGAGGGAGGCGTACCTGTATCTGATCTCCGCGCTGCGCAATTACGAGGATGTGGCCGGGGACGTATTTGCCAACTCATCCCTGCAGATCGTGCAGGAGCCCCAGGTGCCCACGGAACCGTCCAACACCTCGTGGGTCATGTCCTGGCGGGCGATCCTCGTGCTGCTGGCGATGGCGGCCATGGCGGGGATCGTGGTCCTGTTCTATCTCCTGCGGTTTACGGTGAAGACGCCGGCGGGAGGAGAGAGGCAGCTGGACGGGAAGGTGCGGGGTATCATCCCCTTTGAGAGAAAGAGAGGCAGGAGAGCAGAGGATAAGCAGTCCATCCTTCTGGAGTCCCCTCTGGTGACCATGGGATTCGCGGAGAGTTCCAGGCGGGCTGAGGCCCGGGTGGAGTACCACCTGCGAAAAAAAGCGGCGAAGGTCCTCCTGGTCACCAGCGTGATGGAAAATGAGGGCAAATCAACAGTGGCGGCCAATCTGGCCCTGGCCATGGCGGAGAAGCACCGGAAAGTGCTCCTGGTCGACGGGGACCTGCTGAAGCCTGCCATGCACAAGATCTTTGAGGAGAGGAAGGGGGACCGGGCGGCGCTGTCGGACGTGCTGGCGGGGAAGGCGGAGCCGTCAGACGCGCTCTGGTACAGCGGGAAGTACCGGATCTTTGAACTGTTCCAGTTTAAGAGCGTAAAGGATACGACGAAGCTCCTGGACGTCGGCAGGCTCCCGGCGCTGCTGGAGAGCTGGAAGAGCCGGATGGACTATGTGATCGTGGACTGTTCTCCCATGGCCGTGTCCTCGGACGCGGAAGTCTGGATCAATGTGGTGGATTCCGTGCTCCTTGTGGTGAGGGAGGACGGCGCGGACGTCAGGACGATCAACGACACGGTTGACATGATATGGCAGAGCGGGAAAGATTTCGCCGGATTTATCTTAAATGCCTTCCACAGGGAGTGGCTGCGGACAGCAGACGAGGGAGGTTACGGCGGCTATGGCTATGGCGGGTACCAGGCGGACCGGGAGAGGACTTTGGAGAAAAACGGCTAGGCGAAAGAGGTAGTGATATGGCAGACCAGAGACAGGATATCAGGATAGAAAAAACAGAAGATGAGATAGAGATCGACCTGGGGCGGCTGATCTGGGGGATGTGGAAGCTCCTGCTGAGGTTCTGGTGGGCGGTCGTCCTCCTGGCGGCCATCGGGGCGGCCGGGTTCACGCTGTACCAGAGGCTGGGAAAGACCCCCCTGTACCAGAGCAGCGCCACGTTCACGGTGGCTACCGGAGATGAGGACAGCGGAAGCTATAGCTTCTATTATGACCAGACGACGGCCGACCAGCTCTCAAAGACGTTCCCCTATGTGTTGGAGAGCAGCTACTTCCGCAGCATGCTCCTGGATCAGCTGGGGACGGATGAGCTGAACGGGACGATATCGGCGGAGACGATCACAGATTCCAATGTGGTCACCATGCGGGCGGAGAGCCCGGATCCGCAGGACGCGGCGGATATCCTGTCGGCGGCGCTGGAGATCTACCCGGAGACGGCCCGGTCTGTGCTGGGGGAGATCCAGTTCAATATGCTGGATGAGATGGAAGTGCCGACGGCCCCGTTTAACCAGATGAGCGTGAAGAGGAGCCTGGCCTTTGGAGGAGCGGGCGGTGCGTTCGCGGCGCTCTGTATCCTGGGAGTGATGGCTCTGTTCCGGAGGACGGCAAGAGATCCGGAGGAGATGAAGAAAGTGACCAGCCTGAAATGCCTGGCCATGCTCCCGCATCTCCAGGTAAAAGCCAGAAAGAATCAGGGACAGCAGCGTATCTCCGTCCTGGATGAGAGGACCCCTCACGGTTACAGGGAGAGCATGCGCTCCCTCCGCCTGCGGATAGGAAGGCTGGCGGGCAGGGAGGGCTGTAAGGTGATCCTTGTCACCAGCACGGCCGCGGGAGAGGGCAAGTCTACGGTCGCGGTGAACCTGGCCCGGATGCTGGCAGCGGACGGGAAGAAGGTCCTGCTGGCAGACGGGGATCTCAGGAAACCGTCAGATGCGGACCTGCTCGGGATCAGGGGAAAGTACGACCTGAAGGATGCGGCGGAGAAGGGGAAGGAGACCAGGGCGGTGATCAGGCGGATCAAAGACAGCGGGCTCCATTTCCTGGGAAGTACGCGGAAATATGAAAAGCCGGCAGCTATCCTGACGGATGAGGGGCTGCGTGTGTTTTTTGAGGAGGTGCGGCAGCGGTTCAGCTATGTGATCTTAGACAGCCCGCCCTGCGAGATGTTCCAGGATGCAGGCCTTTTGGCGGAGTTCGCGGACCTGATCCTCTATGTGATAAGATATGATACGGTCCCTCAGAACCGGATACGGGAAGGACTGTCGTCTCTGAGCGGCCGCCGGGCCTCCTTTGCCGGCTATGTGTTCAATAACTGCCCGGAGACAGGGGGAGTCTACGGCTACGGCAGATACGGCTACGGGTATGGAAAGTATGGCTACGGAAAATACGGCTATGGAAAATATCAGCAGAAACAGGAAGAGGGAGAAGCTATATGATAGACCTGCACTCTCATATCGTGCCGGGATTTGACGACGGGGCCCGCAGCATGGAGGACGCTCTGGAGATGGCGAGGATGGCTGCGGACAGCGGTGTGACTATCCTTGCGGCTACGTCCCACGGCAATCTTGCGCAGGGGGATCCAGGGGCTTGCCTGCGGGACTACCGAAAGAGGCTGGCCATGCTGCGCCGGGAGGTCCGCCTGGCCGGGATCCGGTTGAAGCTGGCCGGCGGGATGGAGATCCTCCTGACCGGGGAGACCCTCCGTTACGCGGAAAGGCACCGCCTGCCCGGGCTGCGCGGCGGGAACTGGATCCTTGCGGAGTTTGTCTTTGACATCCCGCAGGCTCGGGCCAGGAAGCGGCTGGAGTTTTTGGATCGTCAGGGGTATCAGGTGATCTTAGCCCACCCGGAGAGATATGATTTTGTCCAGCGAGATCCGGGATGCCTCCGGGAGATCGCCGGAGAGAGGCTGCTCTTGCAGGTCAACAAGGGGAGCCTGCTGGGGGACTTTGGAGGCCGGGCCGGCCGGACCGCGGACTGGATACTCAGCCGGGGGCTGGCGGGGCTCGTCGCTTCGGACGCCCACGACCCGGTGCTCCGCACGCCGGACCTGAGGGAGGTCAGGGAGCTGGTAGAGCTGAAGTACGGGCGGGAGGCCGCCCTGGATCTTCTGTGGAGGACGCCTGCGAGGATATTGAAAGACCGGGGCTCTGAACAGAGATGACCGGAACTGAGATGATATAAAATTCCTATAGAGACTGTCAGGGAGATGTGTTACTATAACAGCAGACACAGTATCCCTGGCAGTTTTTTTGAAAGAGGAGAAAGTGGATGGAGAGCAGGAAAAAGATCATTTTTCTGGGGGACAGTATCACAGACGCGGGGCATGATCTCCAGATGGCGCCGGAAGGGCAGAGCAGGCTCGGAGACGGCTATGTGAGCCGGATCGCCGCTATGCTGGGAGTGGACGAAGTGGACACGGCGGACAGGGAGGGGACGCGGGCCCGGATCGTCTGCATGGGGCCGTTTATTTTCCCATGGCCGCTGGAGTACAGGAACTGGATCCCGCTGGTCAGGGAGATAGAAGAGGTGGAACGGGCAGCTGCCACCGAAGCGGGAGCCCTTTTTATCCCGCTCCACGATCTGCTGTCCCGGGAGGCCGGGATCGCGGGATACGATCGGATCACGGTGGACGGCATCCACCTGACAGGCAGGGGAGCGGAACTCATCGCCCGCGAGTGGCTCCGAAGGACAGAGTTTAGGAAAAAGGAACAATAGTAATGAAGAAAAATATCTTTACACTGATGGTGATATTGTGGATGGCGATCATCTTCTCGTTTTCCGCCCAGCCGGCGGATGAGTCGGAGCAGATGAGCCTTTCCGTGGGACATGTGGCGGGTCTGCTCTTTGCAGATGGCTACGAGGACTGGCCGCAGGAGAGGCAGGACGCCTTCGCGGAAAGGATCGACCACGTCGTCCGGAAGGCGGCGCATTTTACAGAGTACGCCGTCCTGGGCGTGCTCCTGGCCCTCATGTACCGGGCCTACGGACATAAGGGAAAACGTCTCTTCCTCCTCTCTGCCGGGACCGGCTCCCTGTACGCCGCCACGGATGAGTTCCATCAGCTCTTTGTGGAGGGGCGGAGCTGTCAGCTCACGGACTGGGGCATTGATACCTGCGGCGTGATAGCGGGCGCGGCGGTGGTGTTCCTGCTCTGGCGGGTCGTGGGGAGGAGGGGGGAGAAACTCCTGTGAAAGTGTAAAAAGGAGGTATCCTAAAAACATGCATAGTGGCTGTATACTTCGATTTCATTTTTGGTTCTTTTCCCTAATTTTCTATATAAAATGTTCTTCAATGCTTCGGGACTACGGTGGGGGTCATGGGACTCTGGGTACCAGATGCTGAAGGATCTGGGGCTTTAAAAGGAACGATATTAAAAAAAATTATGGAAACTGCTGGAAATATGTGCTACTATAGTTACAAAGCATTATATTTCTGGCAGTTTTTTTCTTTTGCGGCGTCTGCCGTGTCTGCAAGTCTGATAAGAAGAGCTAAAAGAAATCTCAATGCTTTTTATTCCCATCGACAAAGCAGAGAGGCTTTTTGAAAACTATGTTCGGAAGCTTGTGTTTTCATCTTTACAGGCTGCCTCCTGCGATTTTTGAAAAAGGAGGTACCTATGAGCAGAAAACAAAAGAAGCAGAATCGGAAGAAGGCATACCCTGTTCCCAACCGGAACTATAAATCCTCTCTGTTTACCATGCTGTTCAGCGACAAGAAGGAGCTGCTGGGACTCTATAATGCAATAAGTGGAAAACAGTATAAGGATCCCGGGGCGCTGAGCGTCAACACGCTGGAGAATGCCATCTACATGGCCATAAAGAACGATCTGTCCTTTGTGATCGACTCCCGGCTCTCCCTGTATGAGCATCAGTCTACCTACAGCCCCTATCTTCCGCTGCGGATGCTTTTGTATCTGGCAGATCTGTACGCGGATCTGACGAAAAATGAAAACCTGTACGGGAGGAAAAAGGTAATGCTTCCGCCGCCCCGGTTTATCATCTTCTACAACGGGGAAGAGAAACAGCCCGCCTAAGAAGATATGCCGCGGAGATGCCCATAGAAGAGGCGGTGGAGTGCACCATCACAGAATGTATCCGGGAGGGGATCCTTGAAGAGTTTCTAAGGAAATATCAAGCGGAGGCAAAGAGGATGAGCATATATGAGTATGATTAGGCGAGGCATATAAGACAGGAGCGGGAAGAGGCCTGGGAAGAGGGAAGACAGGAAGAAAAGCAGAGTATAGCTTTCAATCTGGCGGAAATGGGCATGACAGTGGAGCAGATTGCTAAGGCAGTGGAAGAGAAGGTTGCTGTGGTGGAGAAGTGGCTGGCTGATACTGACAGATGAATGAAAAGAGATGGAGAATGAAACGTGAAAACCGTGGGACAGAGTTCGTGATTTAGGACTCTGTCCCGCGGTTTTTGACCTCCGAGAGAATTGCAGATTTATTATATAGCTAAATTGTATATGAACAAGTCTTCTACACCAGTTACTCGCTGGTGTTTATTGTTGGCATTTTCCCAAATTGACTATTGCCATGTCTGTCCTGAGAGATTAAAATCTAAGTTAGACAGAAACAGTCATTTTCTGACTGAAATGCCGGAAAAGGAGGAGAGAGAAATGCTGATTTGTCCAAATTGCGGAACTGCCAACACAGACGACTCAAAATTCTGCGAGAACTGCGGGACAAAGCTGGAGGGTGAGGCACAGTACGTGCCGGAGGAAACCGGAGAGACAAAAGTGGAGCCTGCGGCTGAGCCGGAAAACGCGCCAAATATGGAGAGTGATGAAGAACCGACTGCCGGGCCGGAGCAGGCAACGGGACCGGAAGAAGAACAGGCGGAAAGCGCAGAGCGGCCGGAAGAACAGGTGTCAGCCTTTGACCAGCCGGTAGAGCCGGAGGCACAGCCGGAGCCAGAGCAATGGCAGCAGGGCTCCTCGGACCAGGGCTTCGATCCGGGTATGGACCAGAATTATGATCCGAACATGAACCAGGGATTTGACCAGGATTTTACCCAGAACATGGCTGCCGGAGGGGCGCCCCGAAAGAAAATGTCCAGGCTGCAGATCGCAGTCATCCTGGAGGCGGTGTGCCTTGTGCTGCTGGTCGTGGCCTTCTTCGCCATCGGGAACAGCCGCAGCAGCGCTATCTCTGTGGCAGAGAAATACTTTAAGGCCTATGCGGATCAGGACTGGGAGGAGGTCTATGGCATGCTGGAGATCCCGGATGGAGAATTCATCCAGGAGGATCAGTACGAGAAGATCATGGACGCCAGCTCCCTGCCGGAGATCACCAATTTCCAGGTGCAGAAGCCGGCCGGCAATATGGGGGACGGGATTACCCAGACCTTTGAGGTGAACTATACTATAAACGGGCAGGGGCAGTCCAGCACCACGGTCACGGTGGTCAAACAGAGCAGAAAGTCCATGCTGTTTTTCGATACATGGAAAGTCTCGGCTGACGGGCTGATCGCCCAGAATTACAATATCTATGTGCCGAAGGGGGCGCAGACAGCGGTGGACGGCGTCCAGCTGACAGAGGACTATCTGGTCTCAGAGGAGGAGGGCCAGGATTGCTATCAGATCTCCATTTTCAACGGAGTCCACAGTATACAGGCGGAGATACCCTGGTGTGAGACGTATGAGGCCCAGTTTGACACGGCGGCTCAGTCTGAGTGCACAGTATCCGGCCTGACGCTCTCGGAAGAGGGAACGCAGGCTGTGGAGACAAAGCTGCAGGAGGCTATGGAGGCCTACTGCCAGGTTGCTCTGGCCGGCAGCTCCTTTGATGAGGTGAAGGATCTGTTCGCGGAGGGGGCTCCTGACAGCAATGAGGATTATTACGAGAATCTGAGGAACAGTCTGGAGGCCGATAAGTACTCTTCGGCTCAGCAGCTGCAGCTGAGCGGCTTTGAGTGCGATGTGTCTGAAGTGGGAACTTATAATGGAAGCCTTCAGGCTGAACTGAGCTATGACTATGACGTCATCTATACCTATCAGGGACTGTTTGATGACGCGCCGGAGAGCCGGACAAAGGACGGCTCCTCCTACGCAAGTGCGCAGTTTGTCTATGACGGGGATACATATAAGCTGTGGTCATTTACTCCCGGCAGCATCTGGTATTAAGGAGGCGAGATTATAATATGGAAGAAAAGCAGACAAAGAGCGGATGGAAGATTGCGGCTATCGTGCTTGCGGTACTGATCGTGGCAGCCATCGCGGCGGTCGTGGGCGTGTTCATCACCTCCTCAGCCAGCGGCGGCGCAGGGGGCGGCAAGAGTGGTGGCAAGGAAGCCAAGCTGGAGCAGGTGCAGCCCTCAGGCGATGAGATAGACGTGAAGAGTACGATTCTGGTGACAGCGGACGGAAGCACCTCCGAGGATGCCGGTGACGCGGCGGGGGCGGGGGACGAGAGCGCTTCCGGGGAGCACCGCTATGAGGTGGTCGCCCAGCGGATGACCTGGGCTCAGGCGGACGCCTACTGCAAGGCCCAGGGCGGATATCTTGCCACTGTGGGAAGTCAGGCAGAGTACGACAAGATCGTGCAGCTGGCAGACCAGTCCGGGAGGAAGGTCCTCTTCCTGGGGGGACAGCGCGGATCGGACGGCAATTTCCAGTGGACCAACGGGGAGGATTTCTCCTACACGGCGTGGATGTCGGGAGAGCCCAACAACGACGGGGGGAATGAGAACTGTCTGGTCATGTTCCTGGTGGACGGCCAGTGGGTATGGTCGGACGTTCCGGATGACCTGAGCTCCTACTACGGGGAGAGCACGGTCGGCTTCGTATGTGAGTGGGATTCGTAAAAAATATGTAAAAACAGGCGGAAAACAGGGGCCTGCGGGAGAAAAAAATCCCGCAGGCCCTTGACTTTTGGGCACATCCATAATAAAATAGTCTGGCGTGCATAGGGATACGCAGTATTTCGCACGCCTTAAACTTGCAAGAGTTTAAACCCGTAACTTATTTTTAATCGTAGGAGGTGAAAAGAAATGCCAACATTTAACCAGTTAGTAAGAAAGGGACGTCAGACTTCTGTAAAGAAATCTACAGCTCCGGCACTTCAGAAAGGGTACAACTCCCTTAGAAAGAGAGCAACAGACACATCTGCGCCGCAGAAGAGAGGTGTCTGCACAGCTGTTAAGACAGCTACTCCGAAGAAGCCTAACTCAGCTCTTCGTAAGATCGCCAGAGTTCGTCTTTCCAACGGAATCGAGGTAACAAGCTATATTCCGGGCGAGGGACACAACCTGCAGGAGCACAGCGTTGTCCTGATCCGTGGAGGCCGTGTTAAGGACCTTCCTGGTACAAGGTATCACATCGTAAGAGGAACACTGGATACAGCAGGCGTTGCCAAGAGAAGACAGGCTCGTTCCAAGTACGGTGCCAAGAGACCGAAAGACGCTAAAAAATAAGATCTGAATTTGTAGTCACAAACAGAACTATGATGAAGTAAGTTACAGGTGTTTACAGATAGAAGAGACTCTTTTCTTCCCTGTATGGCCTGTGCACTACACTGTATCATTAGAAAGACACATGTGAGTACCTGTGAATTAATCAAAGTATCGGGAGCGGCCCGGCTGTTCTTGATAGAAAACAATGTTTAAGGAGGGAAGAACCGTGCCACGTAAAGGACATACGCAGAAAAGAGACGTATTAGCGGATCCGTTATACAACAGCAAAGTGGTTACAAAGCTTATCAATAACATTATGTTAGACGGTAAGAAGGGTATCGCGCAGAAGATTGTATACGGAGCATTTGACAGAGTCGCAGCAAAGACTGACAGACCGGCTATCGAGGTATTTGAAGAGGCTATGAACAACATCATGCCCGTACTTGAGGTAAAGGCAAGACGTATCGGTGGAGCCAACTACCAGGTGCCGATCGAGGTAAGAGCTGACAGAAGACAGACTCTGGCGCTTCGCTGGCTGACCAACTTCTCCCGCGCAAGAGGCGAGAAGACAATGGAGGAGAGACTGGCGAACGAGATCATGGATGCTGCAAACAACACAGGCGCAGCAGTGAAGAGAAAAGAAGACATGCACAAGATGGCAGAGGCAAACAAAGCGTTTGCTCACTATCGATTCTAATAGGAGGAAAAAACCTTGGCTGGAAGAGAATATCCATTGGAGAGAACCAGAAATATTGGTATTATGGCTCATATCGATGCCGGTAAGACGACACTGACAGAGCGTATCCTGTATTACACTGGTGTTAACTACAAAATTGGTGATACTCACGAAGGTACTGCGACCATGGACTGGATGGAGCAGGAGCAGGAGAGAGGTATCACGATCACTTCAGCCGCTACCACATGCCACTGGACTCTGGAAGAGTTCACAAAGCCGAAAAAGGGCGCTTTGGAACACCGTATCAACATCATCGATACTCCGGGTCACGTTGACTTCACGGTAGAGGTTGAGCGTTCACTTCGTGTACTTGACGGTGCAGTAGGTGTGTTCTGTGCCAAAGGTGGTGTAGAGCCTCAGTCAGAGAACGTATGGCGTCAGGCCGACACATACAACGTACCTCGTATGGCTTTCATCAACAAGATGGACATTTTAGGTGCTGACTTCTACAACGCTGTAGAGCAGATCAAGACAAGACTTGGCAAGAACGCCATCTGTCTGCAGCTGCCTATCGGCAAGGAAGACGAGTTCAAGGGAATCATCGACCTGATGGAAATGAAGGCCTACATCTACAACGATGAGAAGGGCGATGACATTTCCGTTACCGATATCCCGGACGATATGAAGGACGATGCAGAGCTCTACCACACAGAGTTGGTTGAGAAGATCTGCGAGCTGGACGACGACCTGATGATGGAGTATCTGGAGGGCGACGAGCCGTCCGTTGAGTCCCTGAAGGCTGTTCTTCGTAAGGCGACATGTGAGTGTACAGCAGTTCCCGTATGCTGCGGATCTGCTTACAGAAACAAAGGTGTTCAGAAGCTTCTGGACGCGATCATTGAGTACATGCCGGCGCCCACAGACATCCCGGCTATCAAGGGTGTGGACGAGGATGGAAATGAAGTGGAGAGACATGCTTCCGACGAGGAGCCCTTCTCTGCTCTCGTATTCAAGATCATGACAGACCCGTTCGTAGGTAAGCTCGCTTACTTCAGAGTATACTCAGGAACTGTAAACTCCGGTTCCTATGTACTGAACGCGACAAAGGACAAGAAAGAGCGTGTGGGACGTATCCTGCAGATGCACGCCAACAAGAGACATGAGCTGGATAAGGTGTATTCCGGAGATATCGCGGCCGCTATCGGATTCAAGTTCTCCACAACAGGAGACACGATCTGTGACGAGCAGCACCCGGTTATCCTTGAGTCCATGGAGTTCCCGGAGCCGGTTATCGAGCTGGCTATTGAGCCCAAGACAAAGGCATCCCAGGGCAAGCTTGGAGAGTCTCTCGCGAAGCTGGCAGAGGAGGATCCTACATTCCGTGCTCATACAGATTCCGAGACAGGCCAGACAATCATCGCTGGTATGGGTGAGCTCCACCTGGAGATCATCGTAGACCGTCTGCTCCGTGAGTTCAAGGTAGAGGCCAACGTAGGTGCACCTCAGGTTGCCTACAAGGAGGCGTTTACAAAGGCTGTTGACGTGGACAGCAAGTACGCAAAGCAGTCCGGTGGACGTGGACAGTACGGACACTGTAAAGTGAAATTCGAGCCCATGGATGTCAACGGTGAGGAGACATACAAGTTCGAGTCCACTGTAGTCGGAGGAGCGATTCCGAAGGAATACATCCCGGCTGTAGGCGAAGGTATCGAGGAGGCCATGAAGTCCGGTATCCTTGGCGGATTCCCGGTAGTAGGCATCCACGCTACTGTATACGACGGATCCTACCATGAGGTAGACTCCAGTGAGATGGCATTCCACATCGCAGGCTCACTTGCATTCAAGGATGCTATGAAGAAGGCTGCTCCGGTGCTTCTTGAGCCTATCATGAAGGTGGAAGTAACCATGCCGGAGGAGTATATGGGAGATATCATCGGTGACCTGAACTCCCGTCGTGGTCAGATCGAGGGTATGGATGATCTGGGCGGAGGAAAGATCGTGCGCGCACACGTGCCGCTTTCTGAGATGTTCGGATACTCTACAGACCTGCGTTCCAGAACACAGGGCCGTGGAAACTACTCCATGTTCTTCGACAGCTACAAACCTGTTCCGAAATCAGTACAGGAAAAAGTGTTATCCGGAAAGAATGATTAATTTTCGCCGGTTTTCAGCCAAAAAAGTATGAAAAAGGCTTGAAAAACAAGGGGATATGAAATATAATCAGAAATAGCCGAGTAAACTGATAAAATCATGAAAAATGCCCAAAGGGCGCTTGAATAAGGAGGATATTCAAAATGGCAAAAGCTAAATTTGAAAGAACAAAACCGCATTGTAATATTGGTACCATCGGCCACGTTGACCATGGTAAAACCACTCTTACAGCAGCTATCACAAAGGTTCTTGCCCACAGAGTAGCTGGTAACGCAGAGGTTGCTTTCGACAACATCGACAAGGCACCCGAAGAGAGAGAGCGTGGAATCACAATTTCTACAGCTCACGTTGAGTACGAGACAGATAAGCGTCACTATGCACACGTTGACTGCCCGGGACATGCTGACTACGTTAAGAACATGATCACTGGTGCAGCTCAGATGGACGGCGCTATCCTTGTAGTTGCTGCTACAGATGGTGTTATGGCTCAGACAAGAGAGCACATCCTTCTGTCCCGTCAGGTAGGCGTTCCCTACATCGTTGTATTCATGAACAAGTGTGACATGGTTGACGATGAGGAGCTCCTTGAGCTGGTTGAGATGGAGATCCGTGAGCTGCTTGACGAGTATGAGTTCCCGGGAGATGACACACCGATCATCCAGGGTTCCGCTCTGAAGGCTCTGGAAGATCCGGACGGAGAGTGGGGAGACAAGATCATGGAGCTGATGGATGCAGTAGATTCCTATATTCCGGATCCGCAGCGTGACACAGACAAGCCGTTCCTTATGCCTGTAGAGGACGTATTCTCTATCACAGGTCGTGGAACAGTTGCTACTGGTAGAGTAGAGCGTGGTACACTTCATGTATCTGACGAGGTCGAGATCGTTGGTATCCATGAGGAGACAAAGAAGACTGTTGTAACAGGTGTTGAGATGTTCCGTAAGCTGCTTGACGAGGCTCAGGCTGGTGACAACATTGGTGCACTTCTCCGTGGTATCCAGAGAACAGAGATCGAGAGAGGTCAGGTTCTTTGCAAACCCGGTTCAGTTACATGCCACCACAAATTTACAGCTCAGGTTTACGTTCTGACAAAGGACGAGGGTGGACGTCATACTCCGTTCTTCAACAACTATCGTCCTCAGTTCTACTTCAGAACAACAGACGTTACAGGTGTTTGCGAGCTTCCTGAGGGAACAGAGATGTGCATGCCTGGTGACAACGTAGAGATGACAATCGAGCTGATCCACCCGGTAGCTATGGAGCAGGGTCTTCGTTTCGCTATCCGTGAAGGCGGACGTACAGTAGGATCAGGCCGTGTTGCTACAATCATCGAGTAATCTTTGATTTGTATTGATCATGTGAATTCAGCCGCAGTCCCCCAAGGGGACTGCGGTTTTTTGCATGGCATTTAATCACGTGGCCAGAAGCGGGACTGGGGAAGAAGAGGGAAGTTCTGCCGGTTAACAATTGACAATAAACGAGCGTGGATGTATTATGAATAGGAAACAGTCTCCACATACGGATAAAGTGCAGAATGTGGAGAACAATAAGAAGTGATACAGACTGAACAAGGATGGGAAAATATGGATGAATTAACACAGAGTACTAAACAGGAGGAGATGGAGATCGATCTGCTCGAGCTTTTTCACGTACTGCTGAGAAAGATCTGGTTGATCCTCATCTGCCTGGTGGCAGGGGCAGCCCTTGTGGGCGGGTATACGAAGCTTTTCATTACGCCTCAGTATTCCGCCAGCGCAACCATTTATATACTTTCGAATACAACCAGCATTACATCGGTGACAGATCTGCAGATCGGCACAGAGCTGACCAGCGACTTCGCAGAGATTGCAAAAACCCGTCCGGTGGTAGAGGCGGTGATCGATGAGGTGGGACTGGATGAGTCCTATGAGAGCCTTGCGGCCAGACTTTCCACTTCCAATCCCTCAGAGACCCATCTTCTGAAGATGACGGCTACAGATCCTGATCCCCAGCGGGCTGCAGACATAGCCAATGCCTATGCGGATATCATGGCCAGTCAGATCGCGGATATTATGAATACAGATGAACCGAATGTTGCGGAGCAGGCGGTAGCTCCCTCGGCTCCGTCCAGCCCTAATCTGATGAAAAATACGCTGCTTGGCGGCGTGGCTGGCGCATTTCTCACCTGCCTTGTGATCTTTGTACAGTTTATGATGAACGATACGATCCAGACAGAGGAGGATGTGCGTAAGTATCTGAATATCAATACGCTGGCAGTCATGCCTGTTGAGAAGAGGCGCAAGGCGTCATGAAAAAACACGTAAGGACCATCCTGGCCGTTGTGTTTATTCTTGTCGCTGTCGGGTGCGCTGCCTGGCTTGTACGGTTTTATATGGACGAGGCCAAGGGCAGACAGGCTAATGAAAAGGCACAGCAGCAGGCGCAGACAGAGAAACTCCCGGAAGAGTCGTCAGATACAGATGAGGTGGAGATCCCTGTAGATTTTGCCTCTCTCCAGGCGACGAATCCGGATGTGTACGCCTGGATCCGCATAGATGGGACGAATATAGATTACCCTATTGTGCAGAACAGACAGGACAATACCTATTACCTTGACCATACGTGGGAGGGGACAGAGGCGGCTCAGGGGGCGATCTTTACCCAGACCTACAACCAGAAGAATTTTGAGGACTACAATACAGTTGTCTACGGACACCGGATGAGTGATTCGAATCCGGTCATGTTCCACGATCTGCTGAACTATATGGACGAGGAGTATCTCTATTCCCATCAGAATGTTACAGTATATACGGAGGAGCATATATTTACCTATCGAATCTTCGCGGCAGTGGTCTACGATGACAGGCTGATTCCCCTGTCCTATAACTTTACAGAAGAGGGCCAGAGACAGGAATTTCTGGACTCTGTGTTCGCGTCTTCTGATCTGCGGAGCCAGTTCGCAGAAAATGTGGAGGTGACGGCTCAGGACAAGCTCCTGACGCTTAGCACATGTATAGCCGGAGAGGATCATCACAGATTTCTTGTGGAGGCGGTGCTGACAGATGAAACATAAAAATAGTATACTGGTACTTCTGGGAGTTCTGTGCCTGATCCTGGTGGGAGCTGTGGTGTACACGGCGTTCATACGCCAACCTGATGCGGTGGAGACGGACAGCGAGGCCTCCGAAGGATCGGGAGGGCGGTATATCACCTACAAGGGGAAAGAGTACAGGAGAGACCAGAACGTACAGGCCCTGCTTCTGATGGGAGTGGACAGGGAGTCCACAGCCCAGGTGGGGGAGCAGACAGGAGATGCGGGACAGGCGGACAGCCTGAATCTGCTTATTTTAAATAAGAAAGAGCAGACTGCGAAGATCCTGCAGATATCCAGGGATTCAGCGGTGGACATCGATGTCTATGACGAGAATGGAAGCAAGGTAATGACTGCAGAGGGCCAGCTCTGCCTGCAGTATGCCTTCGGGGATGGCGGAGGGAGGAGCTGCCGCCTGACTGTGGAGAAGACAGAAGAGCTGCTGGGAGGCATTGACATTGACAGCTATCTCGCCTTGACGCTGGATGGCATCAAAGTCGCTGTGGATGCGGCGGGAGGGATTCCCATCACCGTGCCGGAGGACTATACATGGATTGATCCGGCTTTCCAGAAGGGGGCTTCCCTTGTCCTTAATGGAGAGCAAGCGGAACAATATGTGAGGAGCCGGGATACGGAGACGCTGGACAGTAACCAGCAGAGGATGGAGAGGCAGTCTCAGTTTATGCGGGCGCTTCTGTCCATGCTGGCGGGAGGCGGCTTCAGTACACAGGAGCTGACAGACCTCTATCAGCAGTTGGAGCCCTACATGACTACCAATCTCACCGCAGACGAGCTCACCCAGATCGCGGGATATACCTTCCAGGAGGAGACGCAGACGGTTCCCGGAGAGGTGACAGAGCAGGATGGCCGGGCTCTTTATATCACAGATGCAGAAAAAATTCAGGATTTGATCATAAAAGAGTTTTTTATTGAAAAATAATGTGGTATAATTTTGAACGTAGTAGGAAATGGAAATGTACGTATTATAAGGCTAAAAATATAGGAGGGAATAAAATGAAAACAAAATTCTTAAAAACAGCAGCAGCCGTGATGGCAATGGTAATGTGTCTTGGCATGACAGCGTTTGCCGCGCCGAGCCCGTCAGGTTCGGACTTTGTAGTCGGCGGTATCTCAAGGGCTGTGGATGCGGATGGAAATGACATCAGTGGTATGCTCGAAGTGACAGAGCTTCCTAATGAGTATGCGGATGTTGCAGCGCAGCTCCGCACAGCGGAGGGACTCCGGGCAGCTATGGGATCGGATTATAATGAGAACATGATGGTTGTGGACATTGTGGATGTGAAAATAGTGGGTGATGCGTCTCAGGTGAAGTTCCCTGTCACCATCACATTTCAGGTGAACGGCGTTACAGTCAGCACGAAAGGAATGATTCTTCACTACACAGGAAGCGAGTGGGAGAAGATTCCTACTACAATGGGCGAGGGTACAATGACGGGCACATTTTCCTCCCTTTCTCCGGTAGCTTTTGTGGTAGACAAGACTACCGTGACAGGAGGAACTGCTTCTCCAAAGACAAGTGCACAGTCAGCGGCAGCTGTTGCTCTTCTGGGACTTCTTGCGGTGACAGCGGCCTGTGGAATGAAGAAGAGATCTATGGAACGATAGAACGGAAAGATAAAAACTCTTCCATGGAGTAAGGCTCCTGGGAGAGTTTTTGTTCTGTAAGAGGGCACTTTGGGTTTTCCATACAACGACGGAAAGGACTGGAAACATGCATCTGACAGATATACACTGCCATCTTCTGCCGGGCGTGGATGATGGACCTGACACGATAAAAGGTGCAGGCAGGCTTCTGGATCTGATGAAGGAGGAGGGAGTGGAGAGGATCATAGTGACTCCCCATTTTCATCCGGAGATCTTCGAGACATCTATGGAGCGTATACAGCGGTTTCATGGAGGACTCCGGGAGATGGCCCGTAGGAGAAGAATCAGACTGTATCTCGGTTGTGAGTTCTACAGATGTCCGGAGATGATTCATCTTCTCGCTGAGGGGGGAAGGCCGTCCATGGCAGAGTCATCCTATGTACTTGTGGAGTTTGCGCCGGATGATGTGTATCAGACTGTCAGGAATTATATATATGAGCTGCGCTCCCAGGGATGGAAGCCGATCATTGCTCATGTGGAGCGATATGAGTGCTGCTACAGGGACAGCCGGAGAGTCAGAGAGCTGGCTGAGCTGGGAGCCTCTATTCAGGTAAACGCGTCTGCGGTCTTGGGCAAGAGGGGAGTTCGTACGAAGAGCTTCTGTAAAAATCTCATAGAAGCGGATCTGGTCAGCTTTATAGCTTCTGATGCCCATGACGAGAGAGGGCGAAGGCCAAATCTGGGAAAATGTGCCAGGTATGTGGCCAAAAAGTGCGGACAGGATTATGCCCGGAAGATTTTTGAAGAAAATCCGGAGAAAATTTTGCGTGACAGGAGAAGAAAATGAGAAGAATAACCATTGAATTACCAGAATTTACATACGCTACACGGGAAGAGATAAAGACGCTGCGCACTAATGTACAGTTTTGCGGGGATGACAAGCAGGTCATTCTGTTTACAAGTGGTCTTCCCGGTGAGGGAAAGACCAGGAACGCTATCGCCCTTGCGGCCTCCTTCGCGGAGCTGAACAAGAACGTGCTCCTCATTGACGCGGACATGAGGAAATCTGTGATGGTATCCAGACTGCAGGTCAGCGGTGCGGATAAGGGGCTTTCCCATTTCCTGTCAGGTCAGTGTAATATAGCTGACGCGGTGGTGGCCACCAATGTTCCGAAGCTCCATCTGCTCCTGGCGGGTCCCCTTGTGCCGAATCCCACAGAGCTTCTTTCAAGCTCCAGATTTTCCGGGATGCTGGAAAGCTTTAGAAAGATTTACGACTATATTATCATAGATACACCGCCTCTTGGACTGGTGATTGACGCGGCCATTGTGGCCAGACAGAGCGACGGAGCGATTCTTATAGTGGAGTCCGCAAAGACAAAATACCGTATGGCTCAGGAGGTCAAGACCAAGCTGGAAGCGACAGGCTGTTCCATTCTGGGAGTGGTTTTGACAAAGGTGGATCGCAAAAAGCAGAGAGGATATTATACGAAATACTATGGGAAAAACTACGGCAAAAAAGGATACGGAGAGTACTATTCGGCAGAGTGATCCCGCAAGGGGAGTGTAAAAAATATGTAGATTAGATAGATATTAGATAGATAAAGGAAAGCAGCTGCGTGTACTGCTTTCCTTTTTTTGTTGCCTGAAAATCTATATTTATATAGAGATTAGGTCACCATAAAAATAAAACATAAATATTGAAAAAATTGGGACAAACGGCCAAAATATGGGATAATTGGTAATAGAAGAGGAAATTTTGCGAGTGTATAATATTTAGGAGAGGTAGAGCAACTTGAATATTGCAATATAGTTATACTGGGGGAATAACAGGGAACAATGGTTGGTATACCGATGATCCTAACTCCCCATTTTATGGAGTAGAGGACGATGAAGACATAGCACGAAGGGCCTTTTCGGATGGACATTTGAATTATTATTTTAATTCGTGGAATGCAGATCAAAGTCAAGCTGGGCAAGTAAAAAGAGCAACGTTTGCCCTAACGGCAGCACAGTTGGGATGTGCGACAATCATAGGAGGATAGTATTGTTTGGATGTATTCTCTATAATTAATATTCTATTGCAAATACAAGGAAAACAGAGAGGCAGTCAATGGGACAAGTTTAAAGAAAGTAGAAAAGAAAGTGAGTTTAGAATATATTTACTTTCAAAAGAGATAGTGTTTCATGGTCTTGAAGCATATGAAATAAAGATGGATTTAGGACAGATTATCCGTAAGAATAATGATGTCATGGTTATTGATAAAATATGGAAAACAGCGGCGATATTGCCTTTAGAGCATCAAGATAATTTGAATAGCTTTCTTTGTCAGTTTTTCTACACTCACGCTGTCCAGCGACATATCATCTACCTCCACAGTTCACTTATCGATCACCAGGGGAGAGGTCTCATGTTTCTTGGCCCCTCTGGCATCGGCAAGACCACCCAGGCGGAGCTGTGGAACAGATACCGGGATGCGCTGATCATCAATGGAGACGTGGTCTTTGTTCAGGAGACCGAGGAGACATTCCTCGGCTGGGGCACGCCCTGGCACGGCTCTTCTCCCTACTGTGAGAACACCAATGTTCCGGTAGAGGCGTTGATCGTCCTAAAGCAGGCTCCGGAGAATTCCATCCGGGAGCTGACCGGGTTTGAGAAGGTAACTGCGGTCTCTGAGAGCGTCTTTTACCCGCGCTGGCTGGAGGGTGGCATGGAGCTGTGCCTGGAGACGCTGGATCATCTTTTGTCAGCACTGCCCGTCTACGAACTCTCCTGCCGGCCGGATGAGGGGGCCGTGGAGCTGGTGGAGAGGACGGTGTTTGGCAGGGCGCTTTGAGCCTGGGTTATAATTTTTCGGAAAAATAAAATGGTGTTGGGATCCCAAATACGATGCCTGTGGATTGTTCTGTGCTGCGCACTTTCGCAATCCTACCCAATATTCGCATATCGCGGGATATACATCCCACTTTTATGCTCATATCGGGGCGGGGCCCAAGATCATTCACCCACTATGAGCAAGCTCATGTGGGCTCGGATATTTTGCCCCTGGCATCATATAATCTCGTTCCTGTGTTCAACGAAGATGCAGAATATAGGATCGGGATTTTTCCATATGGAGAGGATGGAGAGTACTTGTGGGTGGTATAAAGCATATCATTCAGAGAATTAAAGAGGGAAGGCTGCAGCAGCTTATGGGGGAGATCCTCTGGATGTATGTCTATGTGCGCCGCTACTGGCTCATGATCGGGATCTATATCCTGCTGGGGGCCTCAGGGTCGGTGCTGAGCCTTGGGACTTCCGTGGTCAGCAAGGATCTGGTGGATGCTATTACAGGGGTGAACTCCATGGAGATTATTCGGGTGGCCTGCACCTACGTGGGTGTGGGCGTGGGGCAGATCTTCATCAATGCGGTGAAGTCCAGGCTGTCCCTGAAGGTGCGGCTGAAGGTGACGAACGAGATCCGGGCGGATATCTATGAGCAGGTGCTCCAGACCAACTGGGAGTCCCTGGCACAAGGTACCGGTCCGGCGACCTACTGTACCGGGTCAACGGGGACGCGGGCATGGTAGCCAACACCATCCTCACCTTCCTGCCCAATGTGGTGACAACGGTTATCAGCTTTGGAGGAGCCTTCATCATTGTCGTGCAGAACGATCCATGGATGGCTCTCATTGCCCTCATGGGAGCGCCCATTTCTTTCCTCACCTCCAGGTATTCGGCGAGGAAGATGCGGGATTTTCAGCGGGAGAACCAGAATGTGGCCAGCGACCGGACGGTCTTTGACCAGGAGACCTTCCAGAACATGCAGTTCATCAAGGCCTTCGGCATGGTGGAGCGGGTGACGGAGAAATTTCACAAAATACAGGATGAGTCTGTCAGGATCGCCCTGGATCAGAATAAGTTTCAGCAGACTATGACCATTGCCACTTCCCTTGTGGGACAGGCAGTGGGGTACGCCTGCTACGGGTTTGCCGCCTTCCGGCTCTGGCAGAGGCAGATCAGCTACGGTACCATGACCATGTTCGTGTCCATGGCAGGCTCGCTGCGAGGATCTTTCAGCGGTATCCTGGGACTGCTCCCCATGGTCATCCGCTCCGGCATCAGCGCGGAGCGGATCATGGAGATCACCAGCCTTCCCAGAGACTCCATGGAGGATAAAGAGGAGGCGGAGGAGATCCGGCGGGAGAGCCGCCGGAAGGGCGTCTTTGTGGAGATGGAGGACGTGGATTTTGCCTATGAGGAGGAGAAATGGGTTTACCGGGACGCCCGTTTCCAGGCTCGCCCGGGAGAGATCGTGGCTCTCATCGGCCCCTCCGGCCAGGGAAAGACGACTACCCTGAACCTGCTTCTGGGACTTTATCACCCTCAGAGGGGTCAGGTGCGTGTGGGCAATCCGGGGGGCCGGATGCTGCGGGCGTCCTCCTCCACCCGGTGCCTGTTCAGTTACATTCCTCAGGGGAATACCCTGTTTACCGGCACCATTGCGGACAACATGCGGATGGTGAAGCCGGAGGCCACGGACGAGGAGATCCGGTCTGCCCTGGAGGCGGCCTGTGCCTGGGAGTTTGTGGAAAGGCTGGAGAAGGGCATGGACACAGAGGTGAGAGAGAGGGGAAACCGGTTCTCGGAGGGACAGAAGCAGAGGCTCTCCATTGCCAGGGCACTGCTGGCCGACGCGCCGGTGATGATCCTGGACGAGGCGACCAGCGCCCTGGACGTGGCCACAGAGCGGCGGGTACTGCGCAGGATCATCCGCAGAGAGCCCCACAGGACTGTCATCGTGGCGGCCCACCGGCCCAGCGTGTTTTCCATGTGCAGCCGAATCTACAAGGTGCAGGAGGGACATATGGCAGAGGTGACAGAGGAGGAAGTGGAGGAATTTCTCCAGGCCTTCTGATGGATACAGGAAATAGGGTACATACTGGTACGTAATTGCAGACAGATGATATAGGAGAGTGGCAAATGAGATATCTCAGACTGGCAGTGATCATCATTTTCATAGGCGCCCTGGGCGTGTACGGTGCGTCCCGGGTAAAGGAGTGGCGGGAGCGGGATCCCCATGTCCCAACCATCTCCAGCGACAGGAATGTGCTGGATGTGTCCTGCTCCGCTACGGAGGAGGAGCTGATGGAAGGGCTGACGGCTCAGGACGAGGAGGACGGGGATCTGACCAGCGGCATCATGATTGGCAGCAGATCCCATTTTACAGAGCCCGGCGTCTGTACCATAACCTACGTGGTGTTCGACTCTGCCAGCCAGTCCGCCACCTTTGAGCGGGAGACTCATTTTACAGACTACCGGCCGCCACAGTTTTCTTTAAGCGAGCCTCTCGTATTTACAGCGGAGAGCGGGGACAGCACAGGCATACACGTGGGGGCCTCGGACATGCTGGACGGGGATCTGAGCAATGATGTAAAGATCACGGACAGCACGGTCAACTACCAGACGCCGGGAGCCTACACAGTGACTGTGGAGGTGTCCAACAGCTACGGGGATGTGTCGTCAGCGGTTCTCCCTGTGCATGTGCTGGAGTCCTGGCAGAATGAGCTGGATATCCAGCTTACAGCAGGGATCGTGTACCTGAAGACAGGAGAGGGACTGGACGCAGGCTCCTACGTGGCGGGACTAACTGACGGGGAAGGCAATGCCCTGGATCCGGGGCTTGTGCAGGCCCAGCCGGCAGTGGATGCGTCCACTCCGGGAATCTATGAGGTGCAGTACATAGCGGCAGACAGTCAGGGACGGCAGGGCAATACGTGGCTGACCGTGATCGTGGAAGAATAGGAGGAAGCAGGATGGAAGAGACAAAAGAAATACGCCTGGACGAGATCAGCATCTGGTGTATCCTGTGGGATGTGGTGAGAAATGCCTGGGTCGTAGTCCTGGCCGTGGTGGCGGCCTATCTTGGCATCGCGGGAGTCCTGGGCCTTCTGTACGAGCCAGTGTACACGTCCAGCGCCACCCTTGCCGTCACAGCCCGGGGCAACAGCGGCGGAGCCTACTCCTCGCTGAATATCACCACCCAGATGGCGGATGTGTTTACCGAAGTGTTCCAGAGCGATGTACTGCGGGAGCAGATCGCCCTGGACATGGGACGGGACAGCGTGTCAGGAGAGATCACGGCCAGTGTGATCTCGGAGACGAACCTGGTGACTCTGCAGGTGACCTCCGTGACGCCCCAGGACGCCTATGAGATGATCCAGTCCGCTTTGCGGAACTATGAGGGCGTGTCCGACTACCTTTTTTCCAATGCCCGCCTGCAGATTGTGCAGAGCCCCCAGATCCCCTACGGCCCCTCCAATGTGCAGAATATCCGGCGCTATCAGCGGCTGGGCATGCTGGGGGCGGAGCCCTGGTGGTGGCGTGTATTGCCCTTTTTAACATCATGCGCTTTACAGTGAAGACGAGAAAGAGCGCGGAGAGAAATCTGGACGGCCGCATCCTGGGAGAAATCCCCTTTGAGCAGAAGTATCACTCCTGGAAGGAGGCTCTGCACAGGAGCAAGCAGGCACTTCTCATTCAGTCGCCTGCTGTCAGCATGCAGTTCGCGGAGGCGCTGAGGCGTGCCTCGGCCAGGATCGAGCAGCACATGCGCCGAAGAGGGCAGAAGGTGCTGATCGTCACCAGCATCGGGGAAAATGAAGGGAAATCCTCTGTGGCGGCCAACCTTGCCATTGCCCTTGCGGAAAAGGGGCGGCGGGTGCTGCTGGTGGACGGGGATCTGAAAAAGCCGGCCCAGTACCGGGTATTTGACCAGCAGGACGCAAAATTGATCCAGCTCTCTGAGTGGCTGGAGAGTGGGAAGACCTTTAAGGGGCTTTTGAATTTTGAGAAGAAGTCCGGGATCTTCTGCATTTTCCAGAAGACCTCCGTGCGCGCCTCGGGCAGACTCCTGAAGTCGGACAAGATGAAGAGCCTCATGGAGGCCTGCAGGGAGCAGGTGGATTTTATCGTGATAGACACGCCTCCCCTGGCGGAGGTCAGCGACGGGGAGCTTCTCCTGGCCTACGGAGACTGTGCCCTTGTGGTGACCAGACAGGACTGGGTGGACGTGAGGATCCTGAACGACACGGCCGACACAGTGCGCCAGATTCAGTCCGAATTTCTCGGCTTCCTGCTGAACGCATTTCACAGGGACAGGCTGTCCGCTTTGTCGAGATACGGTAACTACAGACATTACAGAGGATCGCAGGAGGTGCCGGATGGAAGATAAAAGACAGGAAGAGGAGATGGAAATAGATCTCCTGATGCTGGTGCAGGATGTGTGGAAGGGCGTGAGGAAATTCTGGTTCCTGGCTGTGCTGCTGGCGCTGGCCGGGGCGGCCTTCATGTATCTGCGCTCCTCCCGGGGCTATGTGCCTATATATCAGTCGGAAGCTACCTTCACAGTCATGACAAGCACCTCTGACGGGCAGGAGGGGAGTGCGGGGTACAATTTCTACTACGACACGACTACGGCGGGACAGCTTGGCACCACCTTTCCCTATATTCTTGGCAGCGAGCTGCTGACTGATGCCATCTGCGCGGACATGGGGACGGAGTATGTGAACGGGAGCATTTCCGCCAACGTCATCCAGAATTCCAACATGGTGACCATGGCGGTGGTGAGCGCCAGCCCGGAGGACGCCAGGGCAGTTCTGGAGTCGGCTATGAAGGTGTACCCGGATGTGGCCAGATTTGTGCTGGGAAATATCCAGTTCAACATTATTGATCCGCCTTCTCTGCCAAAGGAACCTTACAACATCCCCAGCTACACGAGGCAGACGGCGAAAGGGGCCTTGGCCGGGGTGGCGGCGGGCTGCCTGTTCATCCTGCTCTACGCCTTTTTCAAGAGGACTGTGCGGAAGACGGAGGAGCTGGACGCGGTGACCAGCCTGAAGTGCATCTCCAGTCTCCCGGAGGTGCGCCGGAGAGCCCGGCAAAGGGGGAAAAAGGAGATTTCCATTTTGGACGAGAGGGGGATGTCCGGATATCGGGAGGGGATCCGCTCCCTCTATATCCGTATTGCGCGGGAGATGGAGAAGAAGGAGGCAAAGGTTCTTCTCATCACAAGCACCACAGCCGGGGAGGGGAAGTCCACTGTGGCCAGAAATCTGGCCTATGCCATGGCTGAGACGGGCCAGAGGGTCCTTCTCCTGGACGGGGATCTGAGAAAGAAAAAGGACAGAAAGGAAGCTGTCGGCCAGGAGGACTATGGCCTGGGACATGTTCTGGAGGGGGTGTGCCGTACGAAGCAGGCTCTGAAAAAAGAGGAGGAGAGCGGCATTTACCACATGCCGGCAGGCGAGAGCCGTAAAAGGCCGGGCTCTCTCCTGGCTTCCGACACGATGGAAAAGCTGATGCGGGAGCTGAGAGGGTGCATGGACTATATTATCGTGGACGCTCCGCCCTGCGAGCTCTTTGAGGACGCCTTTGTGCTGGAGCGGTACGCGGATACGGCTGTCTTTGTGGTCCGCTATGACTATGTCCAGAGATACCGGGTGCTGGAGTGCGTCACCTCTCTGTCTGAGAGCGGCAGCAGCCTTCTTGGATATGTATTTTCCGGGGTGCCTGTCAGGGAGGCGGGATACGGGTACTATGGGTACTACGGCTACGGAAATTACGGCGGCTATCATCGCTATGGCAGATACGGATATGGCTATGGGGAGGAGAAAGGCGGCCGGAGAGGCAAGCGGGACAGGAATATCGGCCAGGAGGTGTAGCAGATGAGAAGGTATGCGCGGCACATAGTAGGTCTGGCGGCCCTGGCTCTGCTGGCGGCTCTGTTCCTTCTGGCATTTTACAGAGGGCGGGTTCCCGAGGATAAGGCGGAGGTAAAGAGCCTTGGCAAGGCGGCCATCCTGCTGGAGCCGGAGGAGCTGCCGGATCTGATCGGTATCCTGCAGGAGGACGGGCGTCTGAGGGCAGGGGACGGGTTTGGCCTGGACATTACGGAAAATGTCACATGCAAAAGAACCTGGCTTTCAGGTGAAAATTATACTATATTGTTTAGAGTATCCAACGGGTACGGGGACATGGCGGAGGCGATGGTGAGCGCGGTCATATCCGGCGAGGTGGAGCACCCGGAGCTGGAGCTGTCGGCTATCTCTGTGACCATCCCTGTGGGGGAGGCATTTGACCCGTACAGTTATATCCTGTCCGCCCGGGACAGCGACGGCACGGACCGGCAGGGCGATGTGCAGGTGGGAACGGTGCTGGATACCTCGGTGCCGGGCACCTATCAGGTGGCCTATACGCTGACCTCCTCTGACGGCATGGAGCAGGTCAAGAAATACCTGACTGTGGCCATGCCCCACTGCAGCATGTCCCGGCTGCGGGAGGAGCCCGGACTTGCCCGGCGCATCCGGCAGATGACAAAAGAGATCAATGAGAGGCTGGAGGAGGACAGGATCTCCCTCCAGCTTCTTGCGGGCATGGAGATCATGGCGGAGGAGACACGTGTGGAGGAGCTGGCCGGAGCGCTCCGGGAGGAGAGCCTGCTGACACTGAACGGAACCCGCTATCCTCTGGTGGAATTTCCCTTCCGCTGCTCTCCGTCTCTTGTCTACCGGACGGTGGAGCACTTAAGGGAGAACGGGTTTGTGCCTGTGATCGCCCATCCGGAGCGGTACAGATGTGTTGTGCAGCACCCTCAGCATGTCTACGAGTGGTACCGCATGGGAGCGGTGATCCAGGTAAATAAGGGCAGCGTCCTTGGCAGGTTTGGGCGTTCCATCCAGCGGACGGCGGATCTTCTCCTGAGGCACCGGCTGGCGGCTGCAGTGGCCTCAGATGCCCACAGACCGGGGATGCGCACCCCGGACATGACCTGGCTGCGGGAGCGGCTGGCAGAGCGCTACGGCGCCTATTGTCCCCGGCTGCTTTTGGATGAGAACCCGGAGAGGATCGTGCGGAACCGGGAAGTGATATGGGAAGAGCCGATGGAGATCGAAGAGTAAAAGTGAACAATAAATGAACAATATTGTTGAAACACCGCCCGATTTGATGTATAATTTTTGTACCAGAAAGGGGCGGTGTTTTTGAAATTGAATCAGGGGGACACAGCTTACGATTTTTTAGCTGTATTGTGTTCCATGCTTCCCAAAGAACAGGAGCGGAAGTGTGCTATAAAATGGAAAACCGCAGGCTATAATAAAGTAGAAAAAGCGATAAAAGAATATCAAAAATACGTGGATATCATTCTAAAGTCATCGCTTGAGCAATATGCATTAGACGATCAGGCGGTCTGTCAGATCAACCATTTCTTAGAACAGGCTGAGGAACCGGATGAGCAGATGATGAATGAAATTTATCTGCTGGCAGTCCGGATAGAGAAGCAGCTTTCGGCGTGTACAGAGCTGATATGCGAGGGGATGGTGACCAGACTGAAGCCGCTGAACAGAAATTACAGGGAGACCGGGATCAGTATTTACCCCTATTTTGCACCGGAATGGGACACTGGAAAGTCTGAGAGAAATCGGGAATATCTTCTGAATACGGAGTTTGCCAATCATATTATGATAAGGGCGGAGGATGAATCTCCTTTTGAAATTGCCATGCATTACTGGAATGATACAGGACTTCTGCGCAGAGCTGAACAAGGCTGGTCCTTGAAGATTGCCATTACTCCTGTACACGATTCCCTGACTTTGAAAACCAGGGAAGAAGAACTGGAAGAGGGAACAGTGCTCTGTGTAGAAGGGGTGGAGGATGAAGAAAAGGTGGAGGAACGGATTCAGCGCATTTTCGCCACTCTTTTCACAGGAGAATACAGCATCATTATTTTCCCGGAGGCAGTGGGGACGGCAAAGGTGGAGGAAAAAATAAAGGAGACCATGCGTTTCCATCCGGAATACTGTACTTTTGTGCTTCTGCCCACATACTGCGAAAATGGTGATAATATTCTGACAGTGCTGGGACCGGGAGGTCTGGAGGTACTCAGGACAAAAAAGGGAACCCCGTTTATTCTGCAGGAAGACACTGGTATATTAAAGAGAGAAAAGCTAAACTATACGAATGTATTGAACATCCTGGTGACGCGGGAGCTGGGAAATGTGGCTTTCCCTGTCTGCGCAGAACTGGTAGATCCTGCATGCTATGATGTTCTCTGCCGTGTCGGCAGGGCAGATACTATTTTATGCCCTTCCTATTCGCCGGGGATCGGTGCGTTTGAGAAGACTCTCATGAAGGGGATTGCGGCTATGATGATGGGAGTATGGGTAAATACCTGTTCTGCCAGATATGTATCCAGAAGCGGGAATGTCTCGGACGTAGTTGGTATGGTGCAGATCCCTGATGGAGGACCGGAGGGCGAGACGCTGCATAGGATCAGGCGGGAATGCAGCGGAAAGTGCCGGGAGAGCGGGTGTTTTTTTGAAATTGTCATTACATGCGAGGAAAAGACTTTCCGGGTGCAGAGCAAAATGTACGATGTGTACAGGATGGGAGGTGTATCATGAAAGAAAAGGAAAAGCGGAGAATTAATTTTTTTGTAGATGCCCCTAGCGATATCCACGTTAAAATGAAAAGTCTTTTGACGGAAGCGGTTGACCTGATGGTCGATGCGGATATAGAGAAGCTGGAAGAGCTTTATGTGGAAGTAAAAAGCAGTAAATATTCCGGCCAGGGCTATCTGGAGACGCTGCCTGACTATGATGGAGCAAAGGAGAAGTGCTTTGATGTAGGATACACATATGCACTGTTGGAAACAATGCGGTCATACGCTGGAAAGGCTGCGACAGACAAAGAAATCGAACGTATAAAGACAAAATATAAAAATAAAATTTTCAAATGTCTGGGAGAAAGAGGGACTGTATTTCACCGCGATCTTGCCATATATCTGGGGATATCCAACAGCGCTCTCAATGCGGTCATAAAGAGGATGAATGAGACTGGTGTAAAGACCGTAAATGTGGAAAAGGCAGGAAAATATACGCTGTACTCCCTGACGGCCCAGGCTTATCGATACGTGTACAAACATGGCATACTTACACAGGAAGAGGAAAGAGAGCCTCGTTTTAATACACTTATATACGTGAAAAGGTTTGAAGACGAGAAAAAGAGAGAGCAGAGCAGTCTGTTCTGCGACGCGACGTTTGAAATGGGATCCGCCCTGGAACAGTTTTTCCAGATGAAAAGGCGGTGTGCAATGTACCATAACCTTTTGACTGAGTACAGGAAGACGCGTAATACAGAGGAGAAGATTACTACGGAAAGAAAGGAACAGACAGCAGGAGTCTGGAGTCAGTTGGTCGTTTTTAAACAACCAGGGAATAGCAGGATTAAGGAGAGGAACAAGTATGAGAAGCAGTTTAGAATGTCTGCAGGAGTTTATTGACAAAAATGGCGAAGAGTGGCAGAAAAGGCTTTCCACATGTATGAAAAGCGATGAGGAGCTTTCCCCTGACGAAAGAGCATGCTTCCAGGATTTTGTGGAGGCATACAGAGAGGCGGTTATCGCGGGAAAAAGCGATGAGCTGGGAGCTGTAAAAAAGCGTATTGCCAATGATCTGCTTGCGGATGAGCTGAGGGAGTATATCGACCAATATCTGACAGGGTTCTATGCGGCCGAACCGCTCAGAACGCTGGAGGTAAAAGATTTTGACAGCGCGAAAAAGCTGGCGGATCTGATTTTTGAAGAGAAGATTGTGCGGTTTAATCCGGCGATATATGAGAAATATGCAGATTTTGGCTTTGACGCAGAGCAGACTTTTGCCAGTGTTGTCAACGTAGTAGCTTCTCTTGCAGAGTTTACCGTTGAGGGAAATCTTCAGAAAAAGGCTATAGAAGAAGCGGTTTATACGAACATACGTATAACCAGAAAACTAAGCAGCTATATTGCCGAGAAAACAGACCGGAATTTTGAACAGATTAGGGCCGGACTGATACTGCGAAGACTTTCCGAGAACAATTAGATTATAAGAGAGATGAATATCAGTAAGAGAACAATGATTTTTCTTGGCGACAGCATCACAGACGCTGATCACAATTTTTCTCCAAAAAGAGAGGGAGAGCCCAGTCTGGGCAACGGGTATGTCCGGCAGATTGCTGATCTCCTTGAGACAAAGATGCCCGGGAAAACAAACATCCGCAATGGAGGACATGACGGCTTTACCGTGCAGGGGCTTCTGCGGATGCTGGACTATGACTGCCTGAGCTACAAACCGGACGTGGTCAGCATTCTCATAGGGAGCAATGACGCGGCCGTGTGTATGAATACAGGGAGAACGCTGGAGGCGACCGGCTTTGCGGAAAATTACCGGTGCCTGCTGGGACGGATACAGGAGAAAACAGAGGCCCGTCTTGTCTGTATGGGCCCCTTTATCTTTCCACAGCCTTTGGAGTACAGCAGATGGATACCGATCATTCGGGAAATTGAGGAGACGGAGCGAAGGATCGCAGGGGAGCGCCATGCCCTTTTCCTCCCTCTTCATGACCTGCTGAACCGGGAGGCACAGAGGGCTGGCTATGACGGGATCACACCGGACGGTATCCATCTGACCTGGGAGGGAGCGGGGGTGGTTGCCCGGACATGGATCAGAGAGGTGGACAGGGCAAGGATTTTTAGTTGAGAACCAAATATGAAAGAAGCGAAGGCACATCAGTATGCCTTCGCTTCTTCTCTTGTCATCCAGAAATGGATCCCTGTGGTGGAGTCCATCCACCGGTCCTCGTTAAAGTCCGGCACCTCCACCCACTGACCCTTCCGGTAGACAAAGTTCTCATCCACAAGGGACCAGGCCTCGTCGTACTCCTCCTTGTAATCAAAGCTCTTGATGGAGAGCACCTTTGCCTTGCTGCACCGGCAGGAGTTCATGGTGGCGGAGGTGCGCTTGGCGTCAGCCGGGATGAGGAGCTGGACGAGTCGGTTGTTGAAGCACTTCTTGTAGCCAAGGAAGGCCCCCTTCTCCGGACAGTAGAGGCGGAAGAATTTTGTGTTCTCGTCAGAGATGATGCCGTCCAGGTTGGCGTGCTCCAGCACGGCGCTGAACAGATTGGCTCCGGAGATGTCTGCCCCGGACAGGTCGTCGTACCGCATGGCGGCGCCCTTTAAATTGGCCTGGCGGAAATTGGTGCCCCGGAAGCTGCAGTCGTCAAAGAGGGCGTTCTCCACGGCGCAGCTGTGCATGTCCGCATGGTCAAAGGAGACGTGGTGGAAGCTGGTCAGGGAGAAGTCCACCCAGGACAGATCCCAGCCCGACAGATCCGCGTCGGACAGCTCCATGTCCTGCAGGTTCAAAAGCTCTCCCTCTTTTCGCTCTTTTAATTTTTCTCTCAGAGTCTCTGTTGTCAGTGTGATCATGCGTTCTCACCTTCCTTCTCTTCCTCCTGGAAAAGCCTGGAATAATAGGATTTTGCGGTGTAGAGAGCGGCCACCGGGTTGTGTCCCAGCACCCGGTCCTTTGTCACCGCTGTGGTGGTCAGGGCTTCCGAATATTTGTAGAAGAGGCTGTCGTGGCCCACGCAGAGTCCTACCACCACATTCAGGTCTGTCCCGGCCTCATTCAAAAGCTTTGCCTGGAGGATGGGATTGCAGGCGGTCTTCCCCACGGCGTTGCACTTTTCGTCAATGCCAAGCTCCACCTTGGGCACAGCGCCCACCTTGCAGCAGACGCCGTACACCTGGAAGCCGTGCTTTCGGAAAATGGCGGCCAGGGTGCGGCTCTCGGACAGAAGGCCCACGCAGGTGGCGATGCCCAGCTTTTTGGCTCCGATCTTCCGGGCAAAATCCATGATCTCCTCCACCCGGGTGTACTGGCAGTAGTGCTCACACTCCACGTTGGCGGAGGCCAGGGTTACTTTGTGATTTTCTGCCTGGCCATAGCAGTCCAGCGCCTCCCCGAGTGTCTCCGGGTTCATGTGGGTGGTCACGCAGAAATCAGGATATGTTTTGTCCCCTGTCTGACAGTTCTTCACTGCGCAGTCAATGCAGGACAACTCTTTCTTCATAGTAGCTCACTCCTTTTTGCTCTGCATCTTTGAGCGGTGCTTTTCATTGCATGTCTCTGTATGCAGGATGCTTCTGTGTCTGTATGATCACAGTATAGCACATCCGGAGCATATCCGGGAGAGGTTGAGATTGCAGTTTTTGCCTGTATGCTATATAATTTTCACATAGCGTAAAATTAAGAGGATGATCTTCCCGGAAAAGGCTGCTGAGGCTCTTTTCCTGCGCGGGAAGAACAGGAGGATACAGGTGAACCAGGATTGGGAAAGATGGGGCCGGGACATCCGGGATATCGTGCAGGATGCAGTGGACTCCCAGGACTTTCAGAAGCTGAACGAAACAATTTCAAATACAGTCAACGAGGCTATTTTTAATCTGCGGGAAAATATCCGCCGCAGGCCGGGAGGCCCCGGCCCTGGCCCGGGAATGGGACCCGGCGATCCCGGCAGCTTTGGAGATCCGGGCGGCTTTGGCGGCCCCCAGGGCTCCTGGGAAGGTCAGGGATATGGGGGATATCAGGAATATCAGACTGGCCAGGGGAACGGAGCCTTTGAAGGCGGATCCATGGGACAGATGAGGCAAAGGCGGGCAAAGCCGCCGGTTCTGTTTGCAAGGAAGGGCGGCATCTCCCTGGCGGGGACGGCGCTGCTCACGGTGGGATTTCTCTTTACCTTTGCCTGCGTGTGCACAGTCATCGCCGGCGTGGCGGACGTCCTTGTGACCGGCTTTGGAGGGGCTGAGGCGGGGGCTTTCTTTGTGCTGGCCTGCCTGACCGCCGCCGGTGTCTGGATGTTTTGCAAGGGAAGGGGCATGAGAGGCCGGGCAAAACGGTTCCGCAGATATGTGGAGGCGCTGCAGGGCCGGGCCTACTGCAATATATCTGACATTGCCCAGCGGACCGGCGAGAAGCCCAAAAGGATCGTAAAGGATCTGCGTCGGATGATAGCGGACCGCTGGTTCCTCCAGGGACATCTGGACGAGCAGGGAGCCTGCCTCATGGTGACGGACGCGGCCTATGAGGAGTACAGAAGGATCCAGCAGCTGCGCCGGGAACAGCAGCAGGCGGAGGCGGAGCAGCCGGCCGGGCAGCAGTCCGGACAGGGCGGTGAGAACGCCGGGTATTCGCCGGAGGTACAGCGGGTTCTCGCAAAGGGAAGATGGTATGTGGATAAGATCCGAGAGTGCAATGATGCCATCCCCGGTGTGGAGATTTCCCGAAAGATCGACCGTATCGAGCTTCTGGTGCGGCGCATTTTCGACCGGGTGGAGGCGGATCCCGACGCGGTGGACGACATCAAAAAGCTGATGGAGTACTATCTGCCCACCACAGTCAAGCTGCTGGAGGCCTATGAGCAGCTGGACGCCCAGCCTGAGGCGGGGGAGAACATCCGCCAGGCAAAGGAAGAGATCGAGAAGACACTGGACACGTTGAACACAGCATTTGAAAAGCTTCTGGACAGCCTCTTTGAGGACGTGGCCTGGGATATCAGCTCAGATATCTCCGTGCTGGAGACTATGCTGGCCCAGGAGGGTCTGACAGAAGACGGATGGAAGAGAAAGGAATAGACTATGAGCGATGGATTTACAATGACCACAGGACAGGGAGAGATGCAGGGAAGCGCCCCGGATACGGCTCTTACGGAAGAGGAGAAAAAGATGGCGGCGGAGTATGCCCGGCAGATCGATCTGTACGACTCCGGGGCTGTGCTCCAGTACGGAGCCGGGGTGCAGAAGAAGATGGCGGATTTTTCCGAGAAGGCGCTGGAAAATGTGCGCACAAAGGATCTGGGAGAGATCGGGGATCTGCTGTCCGGCGTGGTGACAGAGCTGCGGGATTTTGACGAGGAGGAGACAAAGGGCTTCTTCGGCTTTTTCAAGAAGAGCGCCAACAAGGTGACGGCGCTGAAAGCCAAGTATGAGAAGGCGGAGGCCAATATTTCGAAGATATGCGAGACACTGGAGGGATACCAGAGACAGCTTTTGAAGGACGCGGCCATACTGGACAAGATGTATGACCAGAACCTGGAGTATTTCAAGGAGCTGTCCCTCTATATTGCGGCGGGGAAGAAGAAGCTGGAGGACACCAGAAATGTCCAGCTCCCGGATCTTGTGCAGAAGGCAAACAGCACCGGACTTCCGGAGGACATCCAGGCGGCTAAGGATCTGGAGGCCATGTGCGAACGGTTTGAGAAGAAGGTACATGACCTGGAGCTGACAAGGATGATCGCCATCCAGACAGCGCCCCAGATCCGACTTGTGCAGAACAACGACACCCAGATGGTGGAGAAGATCCAGTCCACCATTGTCAACACCGTACCTCTCTGGAAGAGTCAGATGGTGCTGGCCCTGGGAGTGGAGCATTCCGCCCAGGCGGCCCAGGCCCAGAGGGAAGTGACGGACATGACAAACGAGCTGCTGAAGAAGAATGCGGAGCGGCTGAAGATGGCCACCATAGAGTCCGCCCGGGAGTCGGAGCGTGGCATTGTGGATATGGAGACGCTGAAGACCACCAACGAGGCCCTCATCTCCACCCTGGACGAGGTGATGAAGATCCAGCAGGAGGGCCGCGAGAAGCGGCGCGCCGCGGAGGAGGAGATTGGCCGACTGGAGGGAGACCTGAAGGCCAAGCTTCTGGAGATCCGGAAGTAGGAAATACCCGGGCTGAAGTAAACGCAGAGAAATACAGAGGAATACAGAGACGGAAGGAGCCGGGGAGCGCGGAAAGCCCCCGGCTCTTCGCCTGTACTTTCGTGTTTTCAGGCTAATTGATCCGTTAATTTGACTTTTTCACTTTACAGGGGCAAACTTTCGCTTTATACTGGTGGGACAGGAAAAAAGAAGAAAGGAAACAGAAACATGGAATTTTTACATAAAGCGGGCAGCGCGGTGGTAAATCTCATTGAGGCTGTATACAGTCTGCTGTGGGGGGACATCGTCACTCTTCCCCTTCCCGGGGGCGGCACGCTGGGCCTTTCAATTCTGGTCCTCATCCTTGTGCCGGCGGGGATTTATTTCACCGTTCGGACGCGGTTCATGCCTTTCCGCATGTTCCCGGAGATGATCCGGGTGACAGTGGAAAAGAGAAATGTCTCTGAGGAGAAGGCTATATCGGGAGTCCAGGCCCTCATCGTCTCCACGGCCACCCGGGTGGGCATGGGCAACCTGGTAGGTGTGGTGGCGGCCATCTCCGCGGGAGGCGCGGGTGCTGTCTTCTGGATGTGGGCTATTGCGCTCCTGGGATCCTCCACGGCCTTCGCGGAGGCAACCCTGGCCCAGCTCTACAAAGAAAAAGATCCCCTCTACGGGGGATACAGGGGAGGCCCGGCCTACTACATACACAGCTTTTTTATCACGAGAAGGGGGAGTAAGAGAAAGAAATCCGTAGTGGCGGTACTCTTTGCCCTCTCCGGACTTCTGTGCTGGTGCGGCGTCAGCCAGGTGATCGGGAACTCCGTGTCCTCCGCCTTTGACAATGCCTTCGGCATTCCGCCCCTCTACTCCACCATTGTCCTTGTTATCCTGGCGGCTGTCATCGTGCTGCGCAAGCACGCCACCGTGAAGGTGCTGGACATCATGGTGCCGGTGATGGCAGGGCTGTACCTGGTGATCACAGTCTACATCATACTGACCAACCTGGGAGCTCTGCCGGGCGTGTTCCAGCGGATCTTCGCGGAGGCCTTCGGCTTTCGCCAGGTGGCAGCGGGCGGCTTTGGAGCTGTCCTCATGAACGGCGTGAAGCGAGGCCTTTTCTCCAATGAGGCGGGCTCCGGCTCCGCTCCCTGCGCGGCGGCAGCGGCTGACATCAGCCATCCGGCCAAGGAGGGGCTTCTGCAGGCTCTGGGCGTGTTCATCGACACGCTGGTGATCTGCAGCTGCACGGCCATGATCATGCTCCTGACGCCGGAGGCCATGACCGCCGGGCTGGAGGGCATGGATCTTCTGCAGACAGCTATGAGCTATCACCTGGGCGAGTTCGGCGTGATCTTCACGGCGTTGATCCTGTGGCTGTTCAGCTTCTCCACCTTCATCGGCATCCTCTTCTACGCCAGGTCCAATATCGCCTATCTGTTCGGGGACAGCTGGACCTCCCAGACAGCCTACAAGATCCTGGCCCTTGTCATGCTCTTTGTGGGAGGACTGGCCGCCTACACCTTTGTGTGGGATATGGGGGACGTGGGAGTGGGCCTGATGACCATTTTCAACATGATCGCCCTCATCCCCATGGCAGGGGAGGCGGTCCGGTCACTGAAGGACTATGAGTCCTGCAAAAAGAACCTATAAGATGACTTCCATTCCTACCTTCTGCTCCTTCAGGCCGCAGGAACGGTAGAATTTCATGGCGCTCTCATTGCAGCTCCAGACGTTCAGGGTCACGTTGTAGCAGCCGTGCTCCCTGGCAAAGTCGAGGGCCGCATTGTAGAGCGTCTTTCCTATATGCTCTCCCCGCCGGGTCTCCTCCACGCAGAGGTCGTCAATGTAGAGCGTCTTGATATCGGTCATGATATTGTTGTCCTTGTATTGCTGGAAAATGCAGAAGGCGTAGCCCTGGAGACAGTCGTTGTCGTCCACGGCGGCCAGTATGGGGCGGTTTTCATCCTTTAAGATCTCCTTCAGCTCCTCATCCGTGTACTTGCTTTTTCCGTATTTAAAAAGGTCCGGCCGTCCCTTGTGGTGGACCATAGCCACCTGGGCCAGCAGGCTGTGGATCCTCTCTATGTCTTTTTCTTCTGCCATACGTACTCTCATGGTTCATCTCTCCTTTTGCGTGAATTTTCTTACAGATAAAAGTGTAACACATTCACGCGTGTTTGTGTACGGCAGTAATTTTATCTCACCGTGATCTGATATTTCTGATATTTCCTTTTCCCTGCAATGACAAGCAAGCTATCAAACTGCCAAGGCCCGCTTCTCCCGGGGAAATGCCGCCCGGGCATAGAAAAGAATACAGGAAAAGTATTAGACACTGGCAAGGAGACGGATTTACAATATAGGTATCGAGAGAAAAAGAAAGGAGTCCTGCAAAGATGGAACGCACAGATAGAACAGAAAAGAACAATGAGAAATGGTTTAAGGGAGCTGCCTTTGAGGGAGCTATGGATCCGGAATTTACCGACATCGCCAGAGGATTTCTCTGCGGGGATGTACTGAGCCGAGGATGCCTCACAGACAGGCAGAGGGCCCTTGTCACGCTGACTGCCCTGACCACCTGCCAGACGCTGGACAATATGGCCGCCTACACGGAGGCTGCCCTGGGAGCCGGGGCCACTCCGGAGGAGATCAAGGAGACACTCTACCAGTGCACGCCCTACATCGGCATGGAGCGGGTGTGGGCTGCCCTGAAAGAGGTCAACAAGGCCTTTCAGGCAGCGGGCATAAAAGAGCCCTGCAGGAAGCAGGGGACGGTGACGGAGGAGACCCGCTTTGAGAAAGGGCTGGCTGTGCAGCAGGAAATCTTCGGCGCGGACAACATCAACAAGATGCGCGACGCCGCACCGGAGGAGCTGAAGCATATCCAGGACTATCTCTCCGCCTACTGCTTTGGCGATTTCTACACAAGGGGTACCCTGGATCTGAAAATGCGGGAGCTTATCACCTTCTGCGCCATCTGCTGCCTGGGCGGCTGTGAGCCCCAGGCCAAATCCCACGCAGGGGCCAACATCAGCGTGGGCAACACCCGGGAGATGCTCATTGATGCCGTGACCCAGTGCCTGCCCTTTATCGGCTTTCCACGCACGCTGAACGCCATTTCCTGCATCAACGAAGTGACCCGGTAAGCGGCCTGCAAAGCGCTCAGGCCAGGGTACGCCGGTTCAGGAGGAAGACCAGGACAGCCGCCGGAACGCAGAGGAGAAGAAACGGATAGAAGAGCCGCACATCCACGCTGCCGTAGAGGATCCCGCCCAGCATGGGGCCTAGGGTCATGCCCAGGTCCAGGCCGATATAGTAGGTGCTGTTGCCAAGGCCGGCGTGCTCCCGGCCCGCCATCACGATGGCCCGGGACTGGCAGACGGAGCTCATGATGCCGTAGCTTCCCGCCATCAGGACGGCCGCGGCGCACATGGGCAGATTGCTTCTCATCAGCGCCAGCAGGAGGATGGCCAGGAAGGCGCATATGGAGCTGCCGGTAAAGAAGACGGGAAAGCGCAGCCTGTCAAACAGGTTCCGCATGGTGAGCCGCAGGATCAGCAGGGCTGCCGCGTAGATAGGGAAGAACAGGCTGACAGTGACAGCCAGGCTCCGGGTCTCCGTGTACCGCACGATAAAGGACTGTGTGGCGCAGTAGGGGATGGCAAACAGCATAATAATGAGTGCGATGGGGAGTACCTTTGGCTCCACGATCCGCGGCGTTTTTCGGGAGTCTGTCTCTTTGTTCCCGCTTTTTCCGGCTTTGGAGGAGGCGGGGCGGGGGATAGGCTCCCCTTTATCTGCCACAAACTGGATCAAGATGAGGGAGAGGCCGGTGAAGATGGCGGCTATGACAAAGGAGATGCGGTAGCCAACCGTCTGGTAGAGGACCACGCCGATGGAGGGAGCCACAGCCATAGCCAGGGCGTTCATCATGCCGTAGATGCCCATGCCGGAGCCGATCCTGTCCGGGGGCAGGAGAAGGGAAAACCAGGTGGACATAGAGCTGGAGCAGAGGGCAAAGCCGATGCCGTTTACAATTCGGAAAAAGAGGACCATAAAGGGGCTGACAGAGAGCAGGTAGCCCACGGAGGCGGCGGTCATGAGCAGGAGACCTGCCATGGACAGGCGGTACTTGCTGATCCTGTCAATAAAGCTCCCCACGGCGGGGCGGCAGAACAGGGAGCAAAGGTTCATCATGCCGCCCACCATGCCCATAAAGGCCGCGCTGGCCCCCAGACTTTCGGAGAAGCCGGTGATGAGGGGTGTCACCAGCATGGGGCTTGCGAAATAAAAAAAGCCGGATATTAAAAGGAGCAGAATGTTTTTGGACAGTATAGAATGTTTCATGGTTTTTTCCTCCTGGTATCAGACAATAAAAAGACTACTCCCCTGTGAAAGGATTTGTCAATAGGGCTTTGCCGGGGGCCCTTCTATATAATATGCAAAAAAGAGGCCTTCGATAAATCTTAAAAAAGTATAAAAAACCTCAAAAATATTGACGTTTTTATAGTTTTGGATTATATTATTAAAAACTTAACTATTAAGTTTTTTAAATATATAGATTTCAGACAGAGAGACAAAGAGGTGAACTTTGATATGAAATGTCAGTTTTGTAATACAAATGAAGCGGATAAAATCTTTTATACCAACTATATGGGCGCTCTGTACCAGATCCCTGTGTGCGAGGGCTGTCTGCAGAGGATGTGGCAGCAGGCTGTGGCCGCCGGACAGGCGGAGGCCTTCCGCAACTACGCGGGCTGGTGGCCCGGCAGGCCGGAGCCGAGAAGGCTGGGAGAGAGGGCTTTCCCGGATCAGGCGGAGGAGGATCTGAAGCGTAAGCGGCAGCTTGCGGTACTTAAAGTCCGTCTCCAGGAGGCGGCGAAGAAGGAGAACTACGAGGAGGCCGCCCGCCTGCGGGACGACATTGCCACCATGGAGAAGGAGGTGTGCTCTCATGAAGGTTAATCTGGAGGTGTACAGTCAGAGCGGACTGCAGATTTTTCAGAACGCGCTCAAATTCGCGGCCCGGATGGGGCACGGTTACCTGGGCAGTGAGCATCTTCTCTGGGCTCTCGCCAAAGAAGGAGGAAGATCTGCCCGCCTGCTGAAGCAGTACGGCCTGGATGACAAGCTGGTGGAGGAGTACATACGAAGATATGACGGGAGCGCCGCGGGTATCAAGGCCCGGGCTATCCAGATCTCCGGCGAGGCGGACGAGGTCCTGGGCCAGGCCCAGACCGCGGCAAAGGCCCGGGGTCACGAGAAGACGGGGCCGGAGGATATCCTGGCGGGCATCCTGTCCACAGGGGAGTGTGCGGCTGTGCAGCTTCTCTGGTCTCTGGGCGTCAATACGGAGGAGATGAAAAAGGAGCTCCCCGTTGGGGAAGAGGAGTACGCCGCCGAGGAGGAGACGGTCCACACCCAGGAGGAGGAAGAAGAGGGCGAGTCCTACCTGGAGAAGTACGGCTCGGACATGACCCGGAAAGCGGAAGAAGGACAGTTTGACCCGGTCATCGGCCGGGACGATGTGGTGGAGCGCCTGGTGCAGGTGCTCTCCCGCAGAACCAAGAACAATCCGGTTCTCATCGGGGATCCGGGAGTTGGGAAGACCGCCGTGGTGGAGGGGCTTGCCCAGCGCATTGCCAGCGGGCGTATCCCTCTCAACCTGAAGCACAAGAAAATTATTGCCGTGGACCTGGTGGGGATGATATCCGGCACCCGGTTCCGGGGCGATTTTGAGGAGAGGATGAAGGCCTTCCTGGGGGAGGCCCAGGAGGATGAGGACATTATCCTCTTTATCGACGAGCTTCACACCATCATGGGAGCCGGGGCAGGCACCAGCGAGGCCATGGACGCAGCCAACATCTTAAAGCCTGTCCTGGCCCGGGGCGACCTGCAGATTATTGGCGCCACCACGGGAAATGAGTACAGGCAGCATATAGAGAAGGACGCGGCCCTGGAGCGGCGGTTCCAGCCTGTCTCTGTGGAGGAGCCGGATATCGAGGACACGGTGGAGATACTGGAGGGGCTGAAGAAGCGGTACGAGGACTTCCACGGTCTCACCATCACGGACGAGGCGGTGCGGGCGGCGGCCCAGCTTTCCGCCAGGTACATCCAGGATCGCTTCCTCCCAGACAAGGCCATTGACCTGCTGGACGAGGCGGCCTCCCGTATCCGAACCAGGGGCATGACAGAGCCCCCGCAGCTCCAGGAGCTGGACGACCAGATCGCCGCTACCCAGAAGGAGAAGAAGGCGGCGGCCCAGGCCCAGGCCTACGAGCGGGCGGCGGTGCTCCGTGACAGGCAAAATGAGCTGGAGCGAACCCTGAAGGAACGGCAGGAGGCCTGGCAGAAATCCCAGAAAAAGGCGGTGGATGCCCAGGATATCGCGGCGGTTGTCTCCGCCTGGACGGGCATACCGGTGACCATGCTGACCATGGATGAGAAGGAGCGGCTCCGCTCCCTGGAGACCATCCTCCATCAGAGGGTGGTGGGACAGGACGAGGCAGTCAAGGCAGTGGCCCAGGCCATCCGGCGGGGACGCACAGGGGTGGCGGATCCCGGCAGACCCATGGGCTCCTTCCTGTTCCTGGGCCCCACCGGCGTGGGGAAGACGGAGCTGTGCCGTGCGCTGGCGGAGGCTATGTTCCAGGACGAGAACGCCATGATCCGTCTGGACATGTCCGAGTACATGGAGTCCTACACGGTCTCCAAGCTGATCGGTTCCCCGCCGGGCTATGTGGGCCACGACGAGGAAGGGCAGCTGACTGAGCAGGTGAGAAAACATCCCTACAGTATCGTGCTCTTCGACGAGATCGAGAAAGCCCATCCGGACGTGTGGAACGCGCTGCTGCAGATCCTGGACGACGGGCGTCTGACAGACTCCAAGGGGAGGACTGTGAGCTTTAAAAATACGATCATCGTCCTCACCTCCAATGTAGGTGCGAGGGACATTCTCGGAAAGAAGTCCCTTGGCTTTGTGCAGTCTGATAAGGATGAAAGATCCCAGCGGGATGAGAACATCAGAAGCCGTGTCATGGAGGAGGTAAAGCGCACCTTCCAGCCCGAATTCCTGAACCGTCTGGACGAGATCATCGTGTTCCACCAGTTGGAGGAGAAGGATGTGCGCCAGATCGCCGGCCATATGACAGAGCAGTTCGCAAGGAGACTGGAGGAGCAGGGCGTTCACTTAAGGATCACGGATCAGGCCGTGGACGTTCTGGCTCAGGAGGGGTTTGACCCGGTATACGGGGCAAGACCGCTGCGCCGGGCGATCCAGTCCGCTCTTCAGAACAAGGTGGCAGATAAGCTGCTTGAGGAGGATTTTGACACAGACGAGGTCATTGTTGTGGACGCCAAGGGAGACGACCTTCGCCTGACTGTCTCCGGAAAGGAGTCGGATCGGGAGAGGGAAACGGCCCTGGATTTAGCGTGATCTGTCGTAAAAGACAGCATAAAAAATAAGGACAGCCGGCAGGCTGTCCTTACAGACTGTAGACAAAGTCCCCGGTTTACCCCGGGGCTTTTCTATTGTAGTTATCAACATTTCAATGATCCTTCCGGTTTTTATCAAGAAAAA
>NZ_JPJE01000040.1 GCF_000765215.1 Eubacterium sp. ER2 | reverse complement strand
AAAAGGGGAGCGCATTTTCAAGAAATGCCTGGTCTTCTTGTACGGTCATAGGTGTGATACCTCCTGTGTGTTTATGCTGGTATCATTTTAGTACATTGCCGGGAAAAGAACAAGTTTCGTTTACAGTTACTGTCATTAGGTTTGATTTGCATTATACGAAAGAGGTTTGTTATGGTTGAAAAAGGAGTTGTAAATGCGAGATTTCAGATCCCGCACCTGAAGCATATTGAGTATGTCCTGGCCGCGAAAATGCGGTGCCGGAAGCTGTACATCGGGATCACCAACCCGGATCCCTCCTGCGTGAGGGAGTCGGTGAACGATGAGATACGCTCCACGCCGGCGGCCAATCCGCTGACCTATCTGGAGCGCTATGAGATGATCCGGGGAGCCATGGAGGAGTTCAATGTGCCCCTTGGCGATTATGAGATCGTCCCCTTCCCCATCCACCGCCCCGAGTACATCACCCAGTATACGCCCTCCGACGGGGTCTACTATCTGGGGATCTGCGACGGCTGGGACGAGGAGAAGCTGAAGATCCTAAAGGGGCTGGATCTGAAGACGGAAGTCCTCTGGCGTCGCAGCAAGGAGGAGTGCGGCGTCACCGGCACCTGGATCCGGAGCTGCATCGCCACAGGCCAGGAGTGGGAGCATCTGGTCCCCCGGGCCGTATATCAATACATCACAGAGCACGGCATTGAGGAGCGCATCCGCCGCCTGTTCAACGAAGAACGCTAATTTGGGACGTAATACTTTTTAAAAGTATTACGTCCCAAATTGCGTTTTTTCGTTAGTTTAAAAAATGATTTTTTGTGAGAAATTATTAAAAAATGATAAAGAATTATCTTCATGTGTTGACTTACTATGGGCATATCTCTAGAATATCCGTTAGATAACTAATGAAAAGTGAGGTGTTATTTTTTTGGACAGCAGAAATATGCCTATTCAGATGCTTTTGATGAAGAGCGCGCATTTGCTGAAATACCAGACGGTCTCACTGCTGGAGCGGTTTGACATGAACCTGGGGCAGGCGGCGATCCTGTTTATCCTGAAACGGTACGGCAATCTGACGCAGCGTCAGCTCTCCGGGAGGGTAGGCATCACACCGCCCTCCATGAATGTGGCTCTCCGGAAGATGGAGGAGAAGGGGCTGGTCAAAAAGGAGGCAGATCCGGACGACCAGAGAAAGACCCGGATCCATCTGACAGATATGGGAAAGAGCCGCATAGAGGATCTGAAGCAGCTCTTCCGGAAGACAGAGGAGATCACCCTGCAGGATTTCCGGGAGGAGGAAAGGCTCCTCCTGCGGAGGTTTCTCGTGCAGATCGAGGAGAATATCATGGACTCCAAGGAGCTGAAGGACATGGATCTAAGTGAAATCATGCGCCGGCTGCATCCGGAAAAGAATTTTTAACCCAGAGCAAAAAAGGAGTGACAAGTATTTATGGGAAAACTATTAAAATTTCTGAAACCACATGCAGGTACTGTGCTGGCTATCCTGTGTGTACTGGTCGTGCAGGCATGGTGCGACCTGTCTCTGCCGACCTACACGTCGGATATCGTAAATGTGGGAATTCAGCAGGGAGGCGTGGACGAGAGCGTGCCGGAGCAGATCGCTGGCGACGAGCTTGAACGGCTGCTTCTTTTTGTCCCCTCCGACGAACAGGACACCGTGCGGGAAGCCTATGAGGAGGCCAAAGCAGGGGAATATGACTACGACGGCACAGTTCTTGAACTGAAGGAAACGGTAAAAGACAGCACAGAGGAGCTGGATGACCTGGCGGAGATCATGGGCAAACCCATGCTCCTTACAGCAGGGTTTGAGAGCGGCAGCGACACCTCCAAATCCATGGAGGAGACCATGCGCCAGCAGATGCAGGCCCAGGCCGGCGTGGATTTATCGGATATGACCATATTTGACATGCTGGAAATGATGGACTCTGCCGCGAGAGACCAGGTGGTGGCACAGATGGACGAGAGCATGGACAGCATGCCGGACACCATGGTAGAGCAGGCGTCCACTCTCTATATCCAGTCCGCCTACGAGGAGCTTGGCATAGACATGGATGCTATGCAGACCGACTACATCCTGGTCACAGGCGGAAAAATGCTCGCCCTGGCGGCGCTTGGCATGCTGGCCAGCATCACGGTGGGACTTATGGCCTCCCGGGTGGCGGCCAGCGTGGGCCGGGAAACCAGGGGAAAGGTCTTCCAGAAGGTGGTCGGATTTTCCAATGGGGAATTCGACAAATTCTCCACAGCGTCCCTTATCACCAGGAGCACCAATGATATCCAGCAGATCCAGATGCTGACGGTCATGATCCTGCGGATGGTGCTGTACGCTCCCATCATGGCGGTGGGCGGCATCTGGAAGGTGCTGAACACAAATGTGGATATGACCTGGATCATCGCTCTTGGCGTGGCTCTGATTTTCATGGTAGTGATCGTTCTCTTCCTTGTAGTCATGCCCAAGTTCAAGATCGTCCAGAAGATGGTGGATCGGCTGAACCTTGTTTCCAGGGAAATACTGACAGGCCTGCAGGTTATCAGGGCCTTCGGCACGGAGCGGTACGAGGAGGAGCGGTTTGACAAGGCCAATAAGGATCTGACAAGGCTGAACCTGTTTGTCAACCGGGCCATGACCTTTATGATGCCTGTCATGATGTTGGTGATGAACGGCATCTCCGTCCTCATTGTCTGGACCGGGGCCCACAGCGTCAACGATGGCACCATGCAGGTGGGCGACATGATGGCCTTTATCCAGTACACCATGCAGATCATCATGTCCTTCCTCATGATCTGTATGATCTCCGTCATGCTGCCCAGGGCCGCCGTGTCCGCGGAGCGTGTGGCTGAAGTGCTCCGCAGCTCCACCTCCATCAGCGATCCGGAGAAGCCGGAGAAGGTGGGGGACTGCCGGGGAGAAATCTGCTTTGACCACGTGTCCTTCCGCTATCCGGGGGCTGAGGAGGATGTGCTCCAGGATCTGAGCTTCACCGTCCGCCCCGGACAGACGACAGCCATCATAGGAAGCACGGGAAGCGGAAAATCCACTCTCGTTAATCTGATCCCGCGATTTTACGACGTGACAGAGGGAAAGATCACGCTGGACGGCCACGACATCCGCAGCATCACCCAGCACGACCTGCGTGCCCAGCTGGGCTATGTGCCCCAGAAGGGTGTGCTCTTCTCCGGTGACATCGCGTCCAACATCCTCTATGGAAATCCGGACGGAACTCAGGAGGAGATGGAGGAGGCAGCTCAGATCGCCCAGGCCACAGAGTTTATCAATAACAAGAAAAAGAGATACGAAAGTCCCATTTCCCAGGGCGGAGCCAATGTGTCCGGAGGACAGAAGCAGAGGCTTTCCATTGCCAGGGCCATTGCAAAGCACCCGAAGGTATTCATCTTTGACGACAGCTTTTCTGCCCTGGACTATAAGACAGACGCAGCCGTCCGGGCAGCCCTTGCCAGAAAGACAAAAGAGGCGGCGGTCATTATCGTGGCCCAGAGAATCAGCACGATCCTCCACGCAGAGCAGATTATTGTCCTGGACGATGGAAGGATCGCGGGCATAGGCACGCACAGGGAGCTTCTGAAAAGCTGTGAGGCATACTACCAGATCGCTGCCTCTCAGCTCTCAGAGGAAGAGCTGGCAAAAGATATGAAGGAGGCGGTCTAATATGGCAGAGACAAGACAGATAAAACGACACGGCCACATGGGCGGCGGAAGACATATGATGCCCGGAGAAAAGGCGAAGGACTTCAGGGGCACTATGAAAAAGCTGCTGGAATATTTGGGAAGCTACAAGATCGCGATTCTCTTTGTCATGATCTTTGCGGTGGGCGGAACAGCCTTCAACATCATCGGGCCGAAGATCCTGGGAAACGCCACCACAGAGATATTCAACGGCCTTGTGAGCCGGGTCTCCGGAGGGGACGGCATTGATTTCGGCAAGGTGGGGCGGATCCTTTTAAGCGTCCTGGCCCTCTATCTGGTGAGCGCGGTGCTCTCCTTTATACAGGGCTATATCATGACCGGGATTTCCCAGAAAATGACATACCGGCTGCGGAAAGAGATTTCCGAGAAGATAGGCCGCATGCCTATGAAATATTTTGACAGGATGACCCACGGCGAGATCCTGTCCCGCATCACCAACGATGTGGACACCCTGGGACAGAGCCTGAACCAGAGCGCCACCCAGGTGATCACCTCCGTGACCACCATCATCGGTGTCCTCGTGATGATGCTCAGCATCAGCCCTCTGATGACGGTCATCGCCATCCTGATCCTTCCCCTGTCCATGTGCCTGATCTCCGTCATCGTGAAGCACTCACAGCGGTACTTCAAGGATCAGCAGGAATACCTGGGCCACATCAACGGCCAGGTGGAAGAGGTGTACAGCGGACACAATATTGTCAAGGCATTTAATAAGGAAGAGGACATTATCAAGACATTTAACGACACAAACACGATCCTCTACCAGTCCGCCTGGAAGTCCCAGTTCTTTTCCGGTATGATGATGCCCATCATGCAGTTTGTGGGAAATCTGGGGTACGTGGCAGTGTCCATTCTGGGCGGGTATCTGGCCATCCGTAATACCATTCAAGTGGGAGATATCCAGTCCTTTATCCAGTATGTGCGGCAGTTCACCCAGCCCATCCAGCAGGTGGCCCAGGTGGCAAACATGCTCCAGTCCACAGCAGCAGCCTCAGAGCGAGTCTTTGAGTTCCTGGACGAGGAGGAAGAGGAGCAGACAGTTCCCAATCCGGTGTCCACGGAAAACCTGGAGGGCCGGGTAGAGTTCGACCATGTACACTTTGGCTATAACCCGGACCACATTATTATCAACGATTTCAACGCAAAGGTGGAGCCGGGCCAGAAGATCGCCATTGTAGGTCCTACCGGCGCCGGAAAGACGACCATGGTAAAGCTGCTCATGCGGTTTTACGATGTAAACAGCGGCTCCATAAAGATAGACGGCCACGATCTGCGGGACTTCAACAGGGGTGAGCTGCGCAGGATGTTCGGCATGGTGCTCCAGGACACCTGGCTGTTCAATGGCACCATCGAGGAAAATATCCGCTACGGCCGGCTTACAGCCACCCACGAGGAGGTGGTGGAGGCGGCGAAGGCAGCCTATGTGCACCGCTTTGTGCAGACCCTCCCGGGAGGCTATGACATGGTTCTCAACGAGGAAGCAAGCAATGTGTCTCAGGGCCAGAAGCAGCTCCTCACTATCGCAAGAGCCATCCTGGCAGACCCCCGGATCCTGATCCTGGACGAGGCTACAAGTTCTGTGGATACAAGGACAGAGGTGCGGATCCAGAAAGCCATGGACAATCTCATGAAGGGAAGGACCAGCTTTATCATCGCCCACAGGCTGTCTACCATCCGGGACGCGGACATGATCCTTGTCATGAAGGATGGAGATATCATCGAACAGGGAAGACACGAAGAGCTCCTTGCCAAGAACGGCTTCTATGCGGAGCTGTACAATTCACAGTTTGAGAAGAGTGCCTAATCGGCACAAAAGGACGCGTTTCGCGGAACCCTATTGCACGACATAAAACCTTATGTTAATATTTCTTATGTCGACAGCATATCTAATCGCATCTGCAGATGTCACATCTGAAGCGAGAGCCAAAAACAAAAGGACACAGCCGGCGCCGCCGCATACGGGCAGAGCCGGCTGTGTCCTTTTGTGCTCTTCAGCCTGAAAAATCAGATAAACAGGGAAAAGATGACTGTGATAATGCCGCAGATGCCGATGGCAAGTCCGCTCATGGCCCCTTCCGTCTCCCCCATCTCCAGCGCCTTGGAGGTTCCTACCGCATGGCTGCAGGCCCCGATGGCAAGACCCGCCTCGAGAGGATCCTTTACCCGGAAGATCCGGACAAAGAAGGGGGCCAGTATACTTCCCAGTGTTCCGGTGATGAGGACAGCTACCACTGTCACAGGCACCACGCCGGAGAAACGCTCCGTGATGCTCACGGCAATGGGCGTGGTGACGGACTTGGACAGCAGGGAGTGGGTAATTTTCTCATCCAGGCGGAAGAGGGTGCACATCAGGTAAATGCTCCCCATGGATGCCAGGGAGCCGCAGGTGCAGCCCACCAGGATGGGAAGCCAGTGCCTCTTCAGAAGCCGGATCCTTGTGTAGATGGATACAGCCAGACAGGCTGTGGCCGGCGCCAGGAACATGTTGATGATCTCTCCGCCTTCGTTGTAGGACTCATAGGGGATGTCGAATAGGAGGAGAACGCCGATGATCAGCACGATGGCTGTGAGCAGCGGACTGCAGGCGGTCAGCCCCGTCTTCTTCTGCAGCTTTTCCCCGGCCCAGAAGGCCAGAATGCTCAGAAAAATACCAAAGAGCGGCGACGAAAATACTTCTTTCACGATCTGTCCCTCCTGTTCATCAGCCGCATGGTCAGACGGATGCTCCAGGCTGTCACGGCAAAGGTGATAACGGTAGAGACTACACAGACGACAAGAAGAGGCACAAGGCTGCTCTTTAAAAGGTCCAGGTAGTTGATGATGCTGACTCCGGCAGGTACAAAGAAAAAGGCCATATTGGACAGGAGAAAGTCGGATTTCTCCTGTATATGCTCAATCCTCAGGATGCCAAGGAGCAGGCAGAGAAAAAGGAGGATCATTCCGATAATGCTGGCGGGAAAAGAGAACGGGAGAGCCGCCTCAATGACCAGGCCCAGCCAGCAGATCAGAAAAATGATGCCCACCTGTTTGATGATTTTCATACAATCCCTTCTTTCGTAGTTACTCAATTTCAGTATTATACAGGAAAGTTGCATGGGCCGCAAGGGCGGCTTTCAGAGACTTTCCCGGGCTGTGGGGGTATGGTATAATGACCACATCGTGGTTAATATACCTGCGCATAGAGCGGTTTCTGCGGAACCGCAGAAATCCGCTGCGCGGCCACGGTATTACAACTTTACAAAAAAGGAGGAGCGTACACCATGCGTTTTTTTCATATATCAGATCTCCATATTGGGAAGCATCTGCACTACTATGACCTGAAGGAGGATCAGCGGTATATCCTGGACCGGATCGCCGACATGGCCCGTGAGCGGAGGCCCGACGCCATCGTCATCGCCGGGGACATCTACGACCGGTCCGTTCCCTCCGCTGAGGCGGTCTCTCTCTTTGACTGGTTTCTCACCAGGCTGGCGGAGATCCGGCCCGCTATCCCGGTGCTGGCCATCGCGGGGAACCACGACTCGGCGGAGCGGCTGGACTACGCCAGCTCCATCCTGGGCAGGCAGCATATCCATATAGCCGGCAGGCCCCCCGCAAAGGAGGGGGAGAGGATGAAGAGGGTGACTCTGGAGGACGAACACGGGGAGGTGCATTTTTATCTGCTCCCCTTTGTAAAGCCCGGGTATGTGCGTCCTGTCTTCCCCCAGGATCAGGCCCCTGAGGATTACGACGGGGCGGTCCGGGGACTTGTTGACAGAGAGGAGATCGACACCTCCGTGAGAAACGTCATTGTCACCCACCAGTTCTACACGGCGGCTGGGGTCTCTCCTCTGGCTGCCGGGTCGGAGAGTGTCCGGGTGGGAGGACTGGACAATGTGGATATCTCCGCTCTTTCCCCCTTTGACTACTGTGCCCTGGGTCACATCCACAGGAGGCAGCAGGTGGGGGAGGGTCCTGCCTGGTACTGCGGGACGCCTCTGAAATACTCTGTCTCTGAGAGCAGGGATGAGAAGACGCTGACCCTGGTGGAGTTGGGGGAAAAGGGTACGCCCCCTGTGCGGACAGAGCTGCCTCTTGTGCCTCTGCGCGACGTGCGGGAGGTAAAGGGTACGCTGGAGGAAATCCTGGCCGGCGCCGCAGAGGAGATCCGGCAGGACTATGTAAGCGTCACCCTGACAGATGAGAAGGCCCTCTATGAGCCGGTGGATCAGTTGGAGAGAGTCTTCCCAAGGCTTCTCCAGGTGCGGCTGGAAAATCTCCGGGCCCGCCTGTCAGGAGAGGAAAATCTCCGGGACCTGGAGCCCCGCGACCCTCTGCAGGTGTTTGGACAGTTTTTTGAGGAGATGCAGGACCGTCCCATGGATGAGGAGGAAGAGCAGATCATGAGAGAGATATTTAAGGAGGGGATGGAATGATTCCACAGAGATTAGTTATGTCGGCCTTTGGATCCTACGCCGGGAGGGAGGAGATCGATTTTTCAGAGGCAGGACCCGGCATTTTCCTCGTGACCGGGGACACCGGCGCGGGGAAGACCACCATTTTTGACGCCATCACCTATGCTCTCTATGACCAGACAAGCGGGGGCAGGCGGGAGGGCCGGATGATGCGCAGCCAGTACGCGGCGGAGGACACCCCCACCTTTGTGGAGTTCTCATTCCAGTACAAAGGGCAGGATTACCGGATCCTGCGGAGCCCGGAATACGAGAGGGCAAGCCGCAGAAGGGGGAAGGACGGGGAGAGAAAAATGACCCTGGAGCGGTCCTCCGTCACCCTCTTTCTCCCCGACGGCACGGAGTTTACGGGGAAAAAGGCGGAGACAAACCGGAAGATCGTGGACATCATCGGCCTGGACGCGGGGCAGTTCACCCAGACAGTCATGATTGCCCAGGGGGAATTCCTGAAGCTTCTGTCTGCCCGCTCTGATGAGAGGAGGGAGATCTTTTCCCGGATTTTCCAGACAGACCTCTATGCCCGGGTGGAGCAGAGGCTTCACGAGGAGGCCGGCGCCCTCTACGGGCAGATGAAGGATATGGAGAGGCAGGAGGAGCAGGAGCTGTCCCGCCTCTTCTGCCCGGAGGCTGAGGGCCTCCCCGAGAAGCTGGCGGAGGCTGCCCTGCCAAAGGAGCGGCTGGAGGCAGTCCGGCAGATCTTGCAATACGGGAGATCCCGGGAGGCAGCTGCAGAAAAAAAGATCCGGGAGCTTGACGGGGAACTTGATAAGGTGAACCGGGAGCTGGCTGTGGCCCAGGAGCTGAACAGCCGCTTCGCCCGGCTGGCGGAAGAGAGAAGGAACCGCGCGGAGCTTCAGGCAAAAGCCCCCTCTGTGGAGCAGCGGAAAGGGAGACTGGAGAGAAGCCGGGAGGCGGCTCTGGTCTGTGAGATTTATGAAAGGCGGCAGGAGGCGTCCAGGCAGAGGCAGTCTCTGGAGAAAGAAATCAAAGGCATACAGGAGAAGATCCTCCAGGCGGGACATAAGAGGGAAGCCCTTCTTAAGAGAAAGGAGAAGGTGCTCCTGGAGGAGAAGCGCTGCCGGGAGGAGTACCGATCCCTGACAGAGCAGATTGCCCGGGTGACAGACCAGGCGTCCCGGCTCTCCGGCAGCCGGGCACTCCTGCAGAAGTGGGAGAGTCTGGAGGTACAGGCTGCCGACCGAAAAAAACGCCTGCGGGAGCTGAGACAAAAGCTGCCTCTTCTTAAGAAGGAGGAACAGAGAAGGGATGACTGCGCCCGGGCCTTTGAGGAGAGCCGCCAGGCCTATCAGCAGGCCGCCGACGCCTACCTGGCCTGCAACGAGGCCTTCCTTCTGGGACAGGCGGGTATCCTGGCCAGGGATCTTGAGGAGGGGAGCCCCTGCCCTGTGTGCGGTGCCCTCCATCACCCCGCTCCCGCCGCCCTGCCGGAGAGAACCCCGGACCAGGCGGAGGTGAAAGCGGCCCGGAGGAGACGGGACGAGGCGGAAGCAGAGAAGGACAGAAGGCAGCAGCTTCTTCTGGAGGCGGGGCAGCGCTGCACCGCCCGGCTACAGAGTCTCCTCGCGGAAGGGAAAAATGTGGTTGGGGAGGAGTTCTCACTTGAGAGTGAGGATCCGGAGAGGCGCCTTGACCGGGAGGAGAAAAGAAGAGACCAGGAGCTTAAGGAGTGCCGCCGGCAGAAGGAGGAGGCCGGGCAGCAGGTTGGAAAGCTGGAGGAGCTGGAGAAGGCAAGGCAGTCCCTCGCCGGGCAGCAGGCCGTCTGCTACAAAAGGCAGGAGGAGCAGCAGAGGGAGACTGCTCTCGCAGATGAGAGCCTCCGCTGTCTGGACCAGTCTGTCAGCCAGGCAAAAGGCGAGGAGGCGGCCCGCCAGGCCGCCCGGGAGGAGACGGCCGCCCGGGAGGCGGCTCTTGCGAGGGAGGCCCAGAAGGCGCTGGAAGAGTCCCCCTTTGAGACAGAGGACCAGTGCCGGGGAAGCCTCCTTGCGGAGGAGGAAAAAGAAAGGCTGGAGAACGATCTGGAGGATTACCGGCAGAAGTGCATAGAGGCTGACGCCCGTGTGAACGCCCTGGAGGAGCAGCTGGACGGGAAGGAGCCCGCCAGGACAGAGAGCCTGGAGGAGCAGAAAAAAGTCCTGGATGAGAGCAGGCGGGAGGCGGAAGAGGAGCAGAGAAGGTGGTACAGCAAAAATGAGAACAACCGGGAGGCGGGGGAGCGCCTGAAGAAGATCTACGGGAACAACCAAAAGCTCCAGGAGCGCTGCGCCCGGCTGCGGCTTTTGGATCAGACCGCAGGAGGCTCCCTTCCAGGCCGCCCCAAGATCGATTTTGAGGCCTATGTGCAGCGCCGCTATTTCCAGCAGATCATCGCCTTTGCCAACCGCCGGCTGGAGACCATGACAGGCGGGAATTTCGTGCTGCGGTGCCGTTCCATGGAGCAGCTTGGCAACCGGGGCAGTGTGGGGCTGGACCTGGATGTGTACAGCCTGGAGACGGGGAAGCTCCGGGACGTGCGCACTCTCTCTGGTGGTGAGTCCTTCATGGCAGCCCTGTCCATGGCCCTTGGCATGGCGGACGTCATCTCCCGCAGCGCCGGAGGTATCCAGATGAAGGCCATGTTTGTGGACGAGGGCTTCGGCTCCCTGGACGAGTATTCCAGAGAGCAGGCCATAGGGGTGTTAAGTGAGCTGGCCGGGTCGGACCGGATGATCGGCATCATCTCCCACGTGACAGAGCTGAAGGAGAGCATTGACCGGCAGCTTGTGGTCACAAAGACAAAACGGGGCAGCCACGTACGATGGAGCCGTTAGGTCAGGGAAGAACCGCTAAAACCTTTTGCTTATCCGCTCTGTGTGAAGTATAATAAAGACAGAAGATAAAGAAAGGAGCTGATCCATATGACAGACCATACCATCATAACCATTGGACGCCAGTTTGGGAGCGGCGGCCACGAGATTGGGAACAAGCTGGCACAGCGGCTGGACATTCCTCTCTACGACAGAAATCTGATCCATATGGCGGCCCAGGAGATCGGCATCAGCAACGAGGCTGCGGAGAATATCAACGAGACCTCTCTTGGCAGGTTTTTGTCCTCCTATGTGGTGAGCCTGGGGGATTACACCACCTTTATGAGCGGAGAAAATGTGGAGCCCTTAAGTGAGCAGATGTACCGGGTGCAGACAGAGCTTGTGAAGAAGCTGGCTGCCCGGGGCTCCTGCGTCATCGTGGGCAGATGCGCGGACTATATCCTGGGAGACTACAGCAACTGCATCCACGTGTTCATCCACGCCTTCAAGGAGGACCGGATACGCAGGATTTCCCGGATCTACAAGCTGAACGACAAGCAGGCCTGGGACAAGATCAGGAGGACTGACCGGGAGAGAAGACTCTACTATGAGACCCATGCGCAGAGACCCTGGGGCAGCATCGAGTCCCACCAGATCCTCTTCAACGCCAGCCTTATGGGCGTGGACGGGATCGTGGACGCGCTGGAGGCCATTTACCGGGCGCGGCAGAAGTAAGACATAAGACACAGAACAAAAAAGGAGACAGAACACATGCTTTTTATCGAATATCCAAAATGCAGCACATGCAGACGGGCCAAAAAACACCTGGAGGACGCAGGGATCGCGTTCCAGGACCGGCACATTGTGGAGGACAATCCCACGGAGGAGGAGCTGACAGAGTGGATCCGGATGAGCGGCCTGCCGGCGAAGAGATTTTTTAACACAAGCGGCATGAAATACAGGGAGCTGGGACTGAAGGACAGGCTCCCGGACATGAGCGAGGAGGAGCAGATACGCCTCCTGGCAGGCGACGGCATGCTGGTCAAGAGGCCCCTCCTCATAGACGGGGAACGGGTCCTTGTGGGATTTAAGGAAAAAGAGTGGACGTTTTAGGAGAGGATATCCGTGAAGAGTATACTGCTTGTTGAGGATGATGAGAGCCTGAACCAGGGCATCACACTGAAACTGAAAAAAGAAGGATACCGCGTTTCTTCTGCCTTCTCGCTGGAGGAGGCAGAAGAACTTTTTGACTCTGCCGCCTGGGACCTCCTCATCTGCGACGTGGGCCTGCCGGACGGCAGCGGGCTGGATTTCTGCAGGAGAGTGCGCCGGGTCAGCGATGTGTACATCCTGTTCCTGACTGCCCTGGACTCAGAGATTGACATGGTGACGGCCTACGACCTGGGGGCGGACGACTACATGACCAAGCCCTTCAGCCTTATGGTGCTTGTCTCCAAAGTCCACGCTTTCATGCGGAGGACCAGGGAGGCTCCCGCTTCCCGCATCGTCTCCGGCGATATCCTCCTCTCCCTGCGGGAGATGAAGGCCTTCCGGCAGAGGCCGGAGGGGGGAGCGGAGCCGGTTCCCCTGAGCAAAAAAGAACTGCAGCTTCTCCTGCTCCTGATGGAAAATGCCTGCCAGATCCTCACAAAGGAGCAAATACTGGAGCGGGTGTGGGGCGCGGAGGGTCAGTTTGTGGATGACAATACAGTGCCTGTCAACATCAGCCGTCTCAGGGGAAAGATTGGAGGCAGCTATATTCAGAATGTAAGGGGGATTGGCTATATATGGACCGAAGAAAGCTTCAGAGAGTAGTCCTGCCCGCGGGACTGCTCTTTTTTATACTGTTTTTTATACTGGTGGCCCTGGGAGATCTCCTTCACACAGCCGGGGAGGCTGTGAAGGCGGAGGAGCAAAAGAAGCTGGGCGCCCTTGTCAGGGAACACCCGGAGTACGAGGACAGCTATGCCCGGATCATGGGCGGGGATGCCCCGGATGACGCCTCCGGGCTGGGAGAGCGGATTATGGAGAAATACGGCTATGAGGCCCGGGACGGCGGGGCCTACAGGGAAGTCCGCCGTGATCTTTTCCTTGTCGGCGGACTTCTCGCAGGCGGTATGACAGCAGCCTGCCTGGCGGCGCTGCTGGCCCTCCGGGCTCAGAGAAGGGCGGAAGAAGAAAGGGAGCGCCTGGAGGAGAAGCTGGGAGAGCTGCGGCTCCGTGAGGAGGGCACCAGGGAGCGCCTCATCCGGGAGGAGCAGGAGACAAAGTCTCTGGTGACGGATATTTCCCACCAGCTCAAGACTCCCATCGCCGCCCTCAGGATGAGCCTGGAGCTCAAGGAAACTACAGAGCTGACGGAGGAGGAAAAGAGGGAATTTTCCGGCAGAGAGCTCCAGGAGGTGGCAAAGCTGGAGGAGCTTTTGCACGGCTTTACCCAGCTCTCCAGGCTGGAGACGGACATGATCCGGATTTGTCCCCGGATGGAGGCAATCCGGGAAACTCTCGCCGGGGCAGTGGGAGCCGTCTATATGAAGGCCTTCCGCCGCGGCATCGGCCTGTCTCTGGAGGAGTCCCGGGACCGCCGGATCCCACACGATCCAAAGTGGACGCGGGAGGCCTTTGTCAATATCCTGGACAATGCGGTGAAGTACTCCCCGGAGGGCACGTCCGTCACCGTGCGGATGTCTTATCTTGCCTCTGCTGTGATGATCGAGTTCGAGGACCAGGGGATAGGCGTGCCCCAGGAGGAGGCTCACCGGATCTTCCAGAGATTTTACAGGGGCAGCGCCCGGCAGGTCCAGGAGGGGGAGGGGGCCGGCGTGGGGCTCTACCTGGCCCGCCGGATCCTGGAGGCCCAGGGAGGCACTATCTGTGTGAAACGGGGCCGCCAGGGAGGCAGCAATTTTATCGTGACCCTTCCTTACAATTCTGTTATGAATTCTGTAAGCGTTCTGTAAGCAGGGCATACTATACTGGTACCAGAGTCGAAAAAGGAGGATGAGCAGCTATGAAACCAATACTGGAGACGATCGACCTGGTAAAGTACTACGGGTCCGGCACCAATGTGGTGAAGGCCATTGACCATACGGATCTTGCGATCCGACGGGGCGAGTTTACCGCCATCGTGGGGAGGAGTGGCTCCGGAAAGAGCACTCTGCTCCACATGCTGGGAGGACTGGACCGGCCGGACAGCGGGAAGGTCCTCATAGAGGGAAAGGACATATTTAAGCTGAAGGAAGAGCGGCTGGCCGTGTTCCGCAGGAGGAAAATCGGGTTTATCTTCCAGAGCTACAATCTGGTCCCCTCCCTGAATGTGTGGGAGAACATTGTCCTCCCCATCGGCCTGGACGGCCGGCGGGTGGACCGGGATTTTGTCATGGGTATTATACGGCGGATCGGCATGGAGGACAGGCTCCACGCCCTTCCCTCCACCCTGTCAGGGGGACAGCAGCAGCGGGCTGCTATCGCCAGAGCTCTGGCCAGCAAGCCCGCTATAATCCTGGCGGACGAGCCCACGGGCAATCTGGACTCCAAAAACGAGCTGGACGTGATCAGCCTCTTAAAGAGCTGTGTCAGCGAGTACGGGCAGACCCTTGTGATGATCACCCACGATGAGACGATCGCCCAGATGGCGGATCGGATGATCCTCATCGAGGACGGGAGGGTGGTGAGCGCATGAAGACAGTGACAAAGACCGCCCTTGCCAACCTGAAGCTGAATCGGGGGAGAAACCTGATCAGCGGGTTTGCCATTTTGCTGACTACTCTTCTTATATTTTTTACCATCACCATCGGGATGGCCGCGGGATCTGTGGAGCTGGCTGCCGTCAATGTCTACTATCCAACCTACCACGCCATGTTCCGGGGCGTGACGGAGGAGAACGCGCAGAGGCTGGAAAGCCAGAATGAGATTGAGACCATGGGACTGAGAGAGGATTTCGCCTTTGGCGTGGACGACGACTCGGACATCGGCTTTTACGCCATGGACGAGGAGGCAATCCGCCTCAGCAAGCTGGAGCTGGAGGAGGGTCGTTTCCCCAGAGAGGGGAAGGAAATCGCCCTTTCCAGGGGACTCCTTGCCGAGTATGGCGTGGAGGCCGGCATCGGAGACGAGGTGACGCTGCCCTTTCAGCTGGTGGAGGATGGCGGCCTGGGGTGGCAGCAGGAGGACACCTTCCGGATCACCGGCTTCCTTGAGACGGACACAGACCCGGAGGACAAAGCCTACGGCGTTGTCTGCTCCCTGGACTATATGCGGGCCGCTGTCCCTGAAAGCGACAGGGCCTACCGGGTCCTGCTCCGGCTGAAGGACACCGCCGGAGAGGGGGATGGGATCGAGACTGTGGACGCCCTGGAGGAGAAAGCCTGTGAGATAGGAGAGGACTTTGGCGTCGACCCGGATGATGTAGTTGTCAACAAGACCTACCTTCTGGCCAACTATACAGATCCGGGCCTTTACACCGGGATCGGGGCCATCATCCTGGTGGTAGCTGTGGCCGGCGTTCTTTCCATCTACAGCATCTACTACGTGTCTATGGCGCCAAGAATACAGGAATACGGCCGCCTCAGGGCCATGGGGGCCACGAAAAGACAGATCCGGCAGATCGTGTTCCGGGAGGGGCTGGCAGTGGCCTTTGCGGCGCTCCCCATGGGCCTACTCCTGGGCAGTATCCTGGCCAGGCCGGTGCTGCTTACCATCTATAAAATGGCGGACAACATAGAGACCACCTACACAGAGTCGGGCCTGCACCAGCTCTGCATCGAGCTGCTGGAAAAGGGGCAGGTGCCCGTCCTTCGCTGGTGGATCTACCTGCTGACCATCCTGGCGGTCCTTGCCACCGTCTGGCTGTCCCTTGTAAAGCCCATGCGCCTGGCGGCCAGAGTTTCCCCTGTGGAGGCCATGCGCTACCAGGGCGGCTGCAGACGGAAAAAGGAGAGAAAGGGATATGAGAGCCTGAACGTTTCCAGGCTTACGCGGACCAATCTGGGGAGAGACAAAAGACGGACTGTTCTCACGATCCTCACCCTGGGCTCCATAGGCGTCCTCTTTATGGCTGTGGCGACGGTCCTTTCCTGCGCTGCGCCGGAGGAGATCGCCAGGCAGGAGTTTGAGGGGGACTACCAGATCTACGTGGACAGCTGGGAGGGGGACAAGATGAACCTGGACAGGTCCTGGGCCAGCCTCATGAGGGACAATCCCCTTTCCCCCGCCTTTATAGAGGAGGTTCGCTCTGTCCCCGGCGTGGAGGAGGTGAAGATCCGATCCTGGCTGTCAGGCAGTCTTCCGGAGCTGGACCCGGAGTCCCAGATCACGAGGGCCACCCTGGAGGGCTATGAGGACTCCTATAAGGATGTTATCCTGTCAGGTATCACAGAGGGAACAGCGGACTGGGAGGAGCTGAAAAAAGGGGAAAAGCTCATCATGCACCGGCGTCTGCAGCGCTGGTTCCCGGATCTGACAGCGGGAAGCCGGGTGAAGCTCCTTCTGGAGACGGACCAGGGGCCGGTGGAGAAGACCTTTGAGATCGCCGCGGTGGGGGACTATCCATCGGGGATCAGCAGCGGCAATTTCCTTCTGCCCCAGGAGGCTTTTGCCCAGTTCACCCCGGCGAACCTGAGCCAGACCCTTGTCATCACTGTGGATAAGGACCAGAAGGAAGCGGCCTTCCAGACCCTGGACACTCTGGCCCAGACAAGCCCCTACCTGGCCACGGACACCTATGACGCCCATCTCGAGACGTGGAAGAGCGGCACGGGGATCATGGCCTTTCTCGGATACGCCTTCCTCATTGTCCTGGGAGCCATCGGCGTCATGAACCTTGTGAACACCATGATCAACAGCATCTACACGAGAAAGAAGGAGCTGGGAATGATGCAGGCTATCGGCCTGTCGGAAAAGCAGCTCCTTGGGATGATGCAGCTGGAGGGCCTGTTCTACACGGCGGGGACTCTGGCAGTGGCCCTGGGCATCGGAAGCCTGGCAGGCTACGGCATTTTCCGGTACATGAAGGCGGAAAATATCATGAATGTGACCAGCTATCACTACCCGGTTTTTCCGGCTCTGCTCCTGGCTCTTACCGTGGCGCTCATCCAGATGCTCCTCACCCGCGCCGTGTCCCGCAGCTTCCGGAAGATGAGCCTGATCGACCGGATACGCTACTCAGAATAAAGGGACAACACCGCACAACACCGCGGCCTGTAAAAAGTCCAGCGCTATAGCTGCGCTGGACTTTGCCGGTCTCTTCTGCTAAAATAGACTGAATATGTGGGAGTGAAGGAAATTCTGCGCTCCTGCTGTGAGGAGGATGTGAGCTATGTATGAAGTGATGAGCGCTGACGAGGCAATCCGTCTGATCCGGGACGGAGACTGTATCTGCGTCAACTCGTTTGTGGGGATCGAGAACCCGGTGGAGCTCCACGAGGCGCTGTATAAGCGGTACCAGAGGATGCAGTCTCCCAGCCATCTGACCATTATCTCCAGCGCGGGGTTTGGCGTCTGGGACGAAAACAGAAACGCGGAAGGGTACATACGGGAGGGGGCTGTGGACCGACTGATCTGCGGACATTTCGGCGCTATGCCAAGCACCAAGAAGCTGGTGCTGGAGGACAGGTTCGAGGCCTACAACCTGCCTCTTGGATGTATCTCCCACGCCATCCGCGCGCAGGCGGGAGGGCTGCCGGGGGCTCTCTCCAAGGTAGGGCTTGATATTTTTGTGGATCCGAGAAAAGAGGGGCCGGGCATCAACAGGCTCTCTATCGATGACTCCCTTGTAAAATACGTGGAGGTGGACGGGGAGGAGTTCCTCTACTACAAACTTCCGAAGATCACGGTGGCTCTCATAAAGGGCACTGCCGCCGACAGGAAGGGCAATATTTCCTTTGACGATATGTTCATGTCCGGTGACGCTCTGTCCATCTGCCAGGCGGTGAAGGCTAACCACGGCAGGGTGATCGTCCAGGTGGACCGGCTGGTGGACACTCCCTCGCGGCCAAGGAACGCCATCATCCCCGGTTGTCTGGTGGACGCCATCGTGGTGGCTGAGCTGGAAGAGAGGAACGAGGCCTACTCCGCACTTACAGGAAGCTTTGAAATCCCTTACTCGGAGTGGAACGCCTGGAATGAGAAGATTGACAATGTCTCCTCCAGGCAGCGCAGCAACAGCGCGGCCGGAAATATCATCGGGAGGAGAGCCGCCAAGGAACTGCGGGTGGATGACATCGTGAATATAGGGATCGGCATCCCGGAGATGGTGTCCAGACACGCCCGCAAAAACGGCATGCTGGATATGGTGACGCTCACAGTCGAGTCCGGAGGCATCGGCGGCTTCCCTGTCTCAGGGGAGGTGTTTGGGGCTATGATCGGGGCGGCTTCCGTGTACGACATGGCCAACCAGTTTGACCTGTATGACAACGGAGGACTGGACATCTGCTTCATGGGCGCCCTGGAGGTGGACAGGCAGGGGAATGTCAATGCTCACCGGGGAACGGGAGCCTTCGCGGGCATCGGGGGATTTGCCAATATCACAGCTAAAACGCCCACCGTGGTGTTCTGTCTCACATTCAACACAAAAGGGCTGGAGGTCTCCCAGAAAAAGGGAACAGTCACGATTGAGAGAGAGGGGACCATCCCCAAGTTTGTGGAAAAGGTAAAAAGCGTCAGCTTCTCGGCAAGCCGGGCCATTGCCAATGGACAGAAGGTTTTGTATGTGACGGAGCGCTGTGTGTTCCGGCTGACGCCCAAGGGGCTGAAGCTCATAGAGGCCTACCCGGGTGTGGATGTGCAAAGAGATATCCTTGACCGCCTCCCCTTTGACGTGGAGAGCTGAGAGCATCCTTTTCCCCAGGGGCGGCTGAGCGGACAGAAGGGCCGCGCAAAAGAGCACAATAATATTGACAGAACAGAGTGCGTGATAGTATCCTGAAATCAGAATACTTTATCAGCGAGGAGGAAAAAACATGAGATATCAAATTCAGGGAGAGACTCTTCCCGTAGTTATCTGCGAGCTGGAGGGCGGAGAGACGATGATCACAGAGGGCGGCGGCATGGCCTGGATGTCCCCCAACATGAAGATGGAGACGTCCACCAACGGCGGTGTAGGCAAGGCCTTTGGCCGGATGTTCTCCGGTGAGTCCATGTTCCAGAACAACTATACGGCCATGGGAGGCCCCGGCATGATCGCCTTTGCCTCCAGTTTTCCCGGATCTATCCGCGCCTTTGAGATTACGCCCGGCAACGAGATGATCTTCCAGAAAAGCGCTTTCCTGGCAGGCGAGGCAGGGGTAAATATGTCCATTTTCTTCAATAAGAAGATTGGAGCCGGACTCTTTGGAGGCGAGGGCTTTATCATGCAGAAATTCAGCGGGAACGGAACAGTTTTCGCGGAATTTGACGGGCATGTGATAGAGTACGAGCTCCAGGCAGGACAGCAGATCGTGGTGGATACAGGGCATCTCGCCGGCATGACCGCCAGCTGCAACATGGAGATCAAGAGCGTTCCGGGCGTGAAAAATATGCTCTTTGGAGGAGAAGGATTTTTTAACACGATCATTACCGGACCGGGGCGCATCTGGCTTCAGACTATGCCCATCAGCAATGTGGCAGCCGTGCTCCGCAATTACATAACAACCGCAAAATAGCAAAAAAACGCAGGATTTTTATAGGCAGAAATACTAACGCCGGATGTCGAATAATCTGAAAATTGGGCAGTTTTCACAGCAGTAGTCAGGAGAGATTGCATTTTCCGGAGAGTGTGATATAATATTGACGACTTAAAAAAGGAACGGCATAAAGAGAAAAATATTGTAAGCAGTAAGATCTAGGAGGAATTGAAATGGCTACAAAAAAGACAGCAGAAACAAAAGTTGGTGCACAGAAGACAGTAAGCAAGGCATCAACCAATGTTGTGACTGCGGCGGCACAGAAGGCTGCGGCAGCTGCTGATACAAAAGAGGCTGCAAAGAAGGAAGCTGTTAAGACAGAGGCTGCCAAAGAGACAACTGCCAAAGAGGAGACAGCGAAGAAGGCTGCCGCGCCGGCAAAGACTACAGCCGCAGCGGCAAAGAAGGCTGACGAAGCAAAGACAGCAGAAAAAAAGACAGCGCAGAAGAAGGCTCCGGCAGCAAAGAAGCCTGCAGCTAAAAAGGAGATCAAGGTAAAGACCTATGTTCAGTACATGGGAAGAGAAGTGGAAGAGAAGGATATGATCGCCGCTGTAAAGAAGAGCTGGACAAAGGCTTCCGGCAAAAAGGTGGGAGACATCAAGTCCATCGATCTCTATGTAAAGCCTGAGGAGGGCGCGGTTTACTATGTGGTGAACGGAACAGATACAGGTTCTGTTGCTTACTAGGAGCATAAAACATAACAGACAGAGGGCGTGGAGCAGAAAGGTGCTGCGCCCTCTTTTTTTGTCGCGAAAAAAGTCGGAATATTTCTAAAATAAAAATAAATTAAAAGATAAGTAAAATTTATTTAAAATAAATATTGACAAATATGAAAATGAGTGGTAATATAAAGTCACAAAATAATAAACGAGATAAAAAACAGAATATAAGAAGTTTTTTATAGGTTTATTATTTTAGCTTTGAAAGACGGATGATATCTATAAGTTAAAAGGAATATGACAATTAGCTTATTACAGTTGGATAATAAGTATTCATATTCTAAAAAAGATTTATAGACAGAAGCCGGAATTCAGAGTCAATAGTTTAAGAAAAGGAGGTACGGACCGCCAAAAAATTAAACTATCTATACTGATCATTGTTGAAGGAAGTCCAAAAAGGCTGATACTTGAAAGCCAGAGTACTGAGAAAGAATTTTAACAGGGATATGAAAATATTCGGGAATTAAGGTTTTAGTATCAGGAATAATATAGCAGACAGGTAAAAGTCATACGATGAAATTGAAAGTGATCAGTATAAAAAGAAGATCATTTTTTACTACATGTGTAGGGAAAGGAAGAAAAATGATTGAAACAGTAAAGTAGAGACGGGTGTCAGTTTAGTTTGAAATTGATGCCCGTCTCTACTGTCTTCTGCTGTGTGCGGCACGGGAAGAAAAATATAGACTTAACAGAGAAAGAAAAAGATGCTATAATACTGCTGAATAATTAATACAGGGACAAAGGAGAAGGTTATGGACGAATTGATGTCGATGATGAATCAACTGGCCGATGGGGAGACGGCGCAGGTCGCACAGAGTGTGCAGGAAATCATGCAGGAAAGTATAGTTCCCGCTGTGGCTGCTGTTGTTCTGGGACTTGTCATCTGTTTCTTTGGATTAAAGCTGATCCGCGTACTGGCGGCCATAACGGGTATCTGCATCGGAGCTGTGGCGGGAGCGGCCCTGGCTTTGGTGTTCGGCCTGCAGGGGACGGCTGTCCTGGCTGCGTCGGCCGTGGGGGCAGTTCTGTTTGCCTGCCTTGGAGCAATCCTCAGGAGAGTGGGAGGATTTCTCTTTATATGGGTTCTCACGGCGGGTGTGCTGGAATGGTTTTTGGCGCCGGGCACGGTGCCCTTCCATCTGATCTGTCTGGGCGTGGGACTGGTGATCGCGGTGATCACAGCCATTCTGATGGATCCCATCATTATCGTGCTCTCTTCCGTAGGGGGAGGCATTGTGGCTGGCCTGGCAGTGTCGGCGCTTCCGGGACTTGACCTGAATATCCTCCTTACATACGGGATATGTGCAGTTCTTGCCATCCTGGGCATAGTCGTGCAGTTTATGATGAAGTCCAGAGAAGTGGGCAAGAAGGAAAAACGCTATTCCGAGTCTGTGAAAGAGGAGAAGTCGGTGGAGACGGAAGTGGAGAAAGCAAGGATGCTGCTGGAGGATGATCCGGCGGACCTGGAGACAGACCTAGAGACAGACCTGGAGACAGACCTGGAGGCTGAAGGAGAACCGGAGGAAAAAACGGAAGAAAAATAATAAGTCTGATTTATAGGACACCTCATCTGCTATGGTATACTCATAGGAAGAGAGGTGTTCTTTTATGTACAGGATAAGCAGAATTTTATTGATGGGAGCCGGCTTTGTATTGGCGGCGGGAGCAGCACTGATCTTTGGCTTTACAGAGTGCAGGATGGACGGGACCGCATATATGTGGATCTGCCTTCTGGGTCTGGCAATGATCTACGGTTCCAGCAAAGGACTGTCACAGGAGCATTAAGGCAGGGGACAAGGCGGAGAACAGGTCAGGAGAGCCGGACAGCGCATTGGTTTTTTCACTCCGTTGTGCTATAATAAAATCATGTCAAAGGGACATATTAAAGTGCAAAGGAGGCTTACTGATGAAACTGGATATGCATTGTCATGTAAAAGAAGGGTCACTTGACAGTAAGGTAAGCTTGGATGACTATATTACAAAGCTGAAGCAGGAAGGCTTTGACGGGATGCTCATTACAGATCATGACACGTACAAGGGGTACAGGCACTGGAAATATGAGCTGAAGGGGAAGGCCCATGAGGATTTTGTCGTGCTGAAGGGGATCGAGTACGATACCTGTGACGCGGGACATATCATCTGCATTATGCCCGAGGGCGTGAAGATGCGCCTTCTGGAGCTGAAGGGGATGCCTGTGCAGATGCTGATCGACTTTGTGCACCGGCATGGCGGCATACTGGGACCCGCCCACCCCTGCGGAGAGAAATATCTGAGTTTTACAAACACAAAGAAATATTTTAAATCGCCTGAGACGATCAAGCGGTTTGATTTCATCGAGGTGTTTAATTCCTGCGAGCCGGAGGAGTCCAATGTCAGGGCTGCCAGGCTGGCCGAGAAGTATCAGAAGGTGGGCATCGGCGGCAGCGACTCCCACAAGATCGAGTGTGTGGGAAAGGGTTATACGATCCTGCCCCAGCGGGTGACCTGTGAGACAGAGCTGATCACCCTGATAAGGGAGAAGGCGGCTATTGAGGCGGGAGGTACCCTGTACGGCAAGACGACGAAGGAGAAGCTGGGAAAAATGAACAAGATCCTGCCCTACTCCTTCTGGTTTTACAACAAGGGAGGCGCTCTTCTGAGAAAGAGGAAGAGAAAGCAGAAGGGCAGGATTGAAAATCCGGTAGATCCCATTGATCCCATCGAAATTCCCTATCTGGACGAGATCAAGAAGAGATAGGAAGCGGCGGGGCAAAGGTCAGTGACCGACAGGGCACAGCTGACAAAAAAGAAGGGGCAGGCTGCAAAAAAGCCTGTCCCTGTACTATGTATGCCTGGGACGGCCGGTGTCCGGGAGTGACTGCGGCCGGGCCGGACGGCGGAGAAGAGAGAGGACAAAGGAGAAAGAGAAGATGTATGTTTTATGGTGCAGGCTGTTTCAGAGGGTGATGAAGTTTTTTATGGATATTGTTCCCTTCTGGCGCAAGCCGAAGATGATCACAGGCAGGGACAGCCTGAAAAAGCTTCCCGATATGCTGCGGCATAAGGGAATTAAGAACGTGATGCTGGTGACAGACCCGGGAATCGCAGCCCTGGGACTTCACAACCAGCTTCTGGAATGGATCCGGGAGGAGGGGATCGAGTGCGTGGTGTACGACAAGACCACGGCAAATCCAACTATCGCCAATGTGGAGGAGGCTCTGCAGCTCTACAGGGAGCACGGCTGTCACGCCCTCATTGCCTTCGGAGGCGGCTCCCCTATGGACTGTGCGAAGGGAGTGGGAGCGAGAGTGGCAAGGCCTCACAAAAAGATTTCCTCCATGAGAGGGGAGTTGAAGATCCTGAAGCCTATCCCTCTGCTCATCGCCGTGCCCACCACGGCCGGGACAGGAAGCGAGACCACCCTGGCGGCGGTGCTGACGGATGAGAGGACCCATGAGAAATACGCCCTCAACGACTTTGTGCTGATCCCCAAATATGCGGTTCTGGATCCGGTCCTGACAGAGGGGCTGCCGCCCTTTATCACGGCGACCACCGGTATGGACGCCCTGACCCACGCGGTGGAGGCATACATAGGAAAGAGCAACACAGCCCAGACCATAGAGGACAGTGTGACGGCTGTGAAGCTGATCTTCAAAAATCTGGAGCGGGCCTACAGGGACGGATCAGATATGGAGGCCAGGGAGAACATGCAGAAGGCCTCTTTCCTGGCCGGCGCCGCGTTTACAAGGGCCTATGTGGGCTACGTCCACGCCATTGCCCACAGCCTGGGCGGGGAGTACGGTATTCCTCACGGCCTTGCAAACGCAGTGATTCTTCCCTATGTGCTGGAGGACTACGGCAGCTCCGTGTACATGTCTCTGGCTGAGCTGGCGGACATCGTGAAGATCGGACAGGAGCTGGACAGCGACCAGGAGAAGGCGAATGCGTTTATCGCTGAGATCAGGGCCATGAACAGGCGGATGGGAATTCCGGATAAGCTGGAGGGCATCCGGGAGGACGATATTGATATGCTGGCAAAGAGGGCGGCAAAGGAGGCCAATCCCCTGTACCCGGTTCCCAAAATTATGAAGAAGGATCAGCTGAAGGAAATCTATTATCAGATACGCGCGTAGGAGGAGAAAAGATGGCAGAGTATAAAGAAATGATGCAGAAGCAAAGAGAGTATTTCCGCGCCGGCGAGACAAAGAATGTGGCTTTCCGGCTGCGGCAGCTTGAGCGTATGGCGAAGTGGATCGATCAGAATGAGGAGGACATCATGGAGGCCCTGAAGCAGGATCTCCACAAGTCTCCCTTTGAGGCCTACGCCACGGAGATCGGGATTGTCAAGGAGGAGATACGATATACACTGAAGCACCTCAGGAGCTGGGCGAGGCCGAAGAGGGTGCCAACTCCCATCACCCAGTTCCCCTCCAGGTCCTTTATCTACCCGGAGCCCTACGGAGTGGTGCTGATCATGTCGCCCTGGAATTATCCCTTCCAGCTCACCATTGCCCCTCTCGTGGGAGCTATCTGTGCCGGCAACTGCGCGGTTGTGAAGCCCTCCGCCTACTCCGACGCCACCTCGGCGCTCATCGGGCGGATGATCAGAGAGCTGTTTCCGGAGAAGTATGTCAGTGTGATTGAAGGGGGAAGGAAAGAAAACGAGGCTCTCCTGAACGAACGGTTTGACTATATTTTCTTTACGGGCAGCGTGAACGTGGGGCGCTACGTGATGGAGAAGGCCTCCGCTCACCTGACTCCTGTCAGCCTGGAGCTGGGCGGCAAGAGTCCCTGCATCGTGGATGAAACGGCGGATATCTCCCTGGCTGCGAAGCGGATCGTCTGGGGAAAATTCCTGAACTGCGGCCAGACCTGCGTGGCCCCTGACTACATTTTCGTCCACAAAAATGTGAAGGAGAAGCTGCTTAAGCAGATGGCAAAGCAGATACGCAGGATGTATGGAAATGATCCCTGCAGAAACGAGGAGTACCCGAAGATGATCAACAGAAAGCACTTTGACAGAGTGCTGGGCCTGATCCGGGACGCCCACGTGGTGTGTGGAGGCGGGAGCAGACAGGATACCCTGCAGATCGAGCCCACCATCCTGGACCAGGTTACATGGGAGCATCCGGTCATGCAGGAGGAGATATTCGGGCCGGTGCTGCCGGTCATGACCTTCTTTGATCTGAAGGAGGTGGTGGAACAGGTCAGCGCAAGGCCAAGGCCCCTTGCCCTCTACCTGTTTACAAAGAAAAAGGAGAGAGAGGCCTATGTGCTGAAGCACGTCTCCTACGGCGGAGGCTGCATCAATGACACGGTGGTGCACCTGGCCACCTCCTACATGCCCTTTGGCGGCGTGGGGGACAGCGGCATGGGCGGTTACCACGGGAAGGACAGCTTTGATACGTTTACCCACAGGAAGAGCATTATGAAGAAGTCCTGTCTCATCGACATACCGGTCAGATATGCCCCGTTTAAGAAAAAACTGGATCTTCTCAAGAAGATCCAGTGATAGGCCGGCTGCGCCCGCTCCGGGCTACAGCAGCAGGCCGATGTGGTAGATGAGGAAGCTCATCACCCAGGCCACTACAAATTGGAAACACACGAAGCAGGCGGTGAGACGCCTGCTTTCTGTCTCTCGGCGGATCGTTGCAATAGTAGCCGTGCAGGGCACATAGAGAAGACAGAAGACCATCAGGGCGTACGCGTTTACCGGGCCAAAGCCCATAGACCCAAGTGTGGAGGCCATGGCGGTCATGCCGTGGGATGTGGTGATGTTCTGGATGCCAAAAAGCACGCTGCAGCTGGAGACCACCACCTCTTTCTGGGCGATGCCCGCGATCAGCGCCACCACAATCTGCCAGTAGCCAAGTCCAAGGGGGGTAAACAGCGGCACAACCGCCTTTCCCACATATGCGCCGAAGCTGGTGCCTATATCTGTCACATAACCGGAGGGACCGAAATTTAGGAGCGCCCACATGATGACGGAGGCCAGGAAGATGACGGTTCCCGCCTTGGTCAGGTAATCCTTGATTTTCTCCCATACATAGATGGCGATTGTCCGGGCGTTGGGAGATTTGTACTCCGGCAGCTCGATGAGAAGTGCGTGCTCGGCCTTGCTCCCGTCAAATTTGGAGATGACGAATGCGGAGGCGATGGCTACCAGTATGCCCAGCAGGTACATGGAGTAGCACACCAGCATGGCGTTCTTCCCGAAGAACATGGAGGAGAACAGCACGTAGATGGGAAGCCGTGCGCTGCAGGACATAAAAGGAGTGATCAGGATCGTCTTCAGCCGGTCCTTTCTGTGCTCCAGAGCTCTCGAGGCCATAACAGCGGGAACCGAGCATCCAAACCCCAGGAGAAGGGGGATGAAAGCCCGCCCTGAGAGGCCCAGATGGCTCATGATATCGTCCATGACAAAGGCTACCCGGGACATATACCCGCTGTCCTCCAGAAAAGCCAGGGCCAGGAACAGGATGAAAATGTTGGGCAGGAAGGTCAGGATACCGCCCACGCCGGAGATGATCCCGTCCACGATCAGTGAGGTGACCATGGGGCCTGTCCCCACAGCGGCTAGACTGTCTGAAGCGACTCTGGAGAAGGCGTCCAGCCCGATCTCAAAGTAGCCCTTCAGGAAGTCTCCCACTGTGAAGGTGAGGAAGAATACAAGGGCCATGATGGCGAGGAAGATGGGAAGCCCCAGCCATCTGCTGGTGAGGTATCTGTCAATATGGTCTGTGCGCGCCTCGTTTTTCGATTTGTTGACAAGAACCTCCTGAATAATCTCCTCGATAAAATTGTACTTCTGATTAATGATATCCTTTTCGTAGTCCCGGTCGATGACATCCGTTAGATCAATGGGGTACTGGTCGTTGACATTTTGATCCCTCTCCAGATATTTGATGGCATGCCACCGCTTGTTGTCCATGTCCGGATAGGAGGCGTTCAATCTGTCCATGATCTGGTCGATCTTATCCTCTATGTAATCCTCGTACACCATGGCGTACTCCTGATGATGGTTGTGTCTGTGGGAGGAGTGCTCTCCGTGGTGATGGTGGATAAAGGGACTCTGCTTGGCATGGTCCTTGTGATGCGCCACCGCGTGAAGCAGGATGGACAGCCCTGTTTTTTTTCTCGCGGAGACCGGGATGGCCGGGATGCCCAGCATCTCCGGGAGGCGGTGCAGGTCGATCTCCATGCCCCGCTCCTCCACAATGTCCATCATGTTCAGAGCCAGTACGACGGGCTTGCCCAGCTCGATGAGCTGGAGAGTCAGATAGAGGTTTCTCTCCAGGCAGGAGGCATCCACCACATCCACAATGACATCCACCTCGTCGCTCAGGATGCACTCCCTGGACACAGTCTCCTCCATGGTGTAGGAGGTGAGACTGTAGATGCCGGGGAGGTCGATAAGGCGGAAATCCTGCCCCTCGTAGGTTGCGTGCCCCTCCTTCTTCTCCACTGTGACGCCGGGCCAGTTGGCCACCTTCAGGTTGGCGCCGGTGAAGGCGTTGAAGAGGGTGGTCTTGCCGCAGTTGGGGTTGCCTATGAAGGCCACATTAATTGAGTCTGCCATTTTCCGCCACCTCCTTCACATCGATATTGTCGGCGATCTGCCGGCCGAGGGCAAAACGGGTGCCCCGGAATTTTGCTGTCAGGGAGCCCTTCTTGTCATTGTTTAAAATGGTGATCAGAGCTCCTTCCGTTAGCCCCAGAGCCTCCAGACGGCGCTCCAGCTTTTTTTCAGTGCGTATTCCACATACCTGGTATGTGTTGTTATTTTCCCCTTGTTTCAGTGTCATTTGTAAGTCTCCTTTATTGAGAAAAATTATCTTCTAGTGTATGATTATAGCATTATTTGACTGTACTGACAATGTGAAGTATAATCTTGCTGTCACGCTCCCCGCGGCCTTCTGTTTTTTTCTGATGAGGCCGGCGGAAGAGGGGGCTTTGTGAAAGGAGTTTCATATGCAGATATACAGACTGCTGCTTTATTTTTTTCTATACAGCTTTCTCGGGTGGTGCACAGAGGTGGCTTACGCCACGGTGAAGGAGAGGCGGTTTGTCAACCGGGGATTTCTAGGCGGCCCCTGGTGCCCCATATACGGGGTGGGCGTGTCCGCGGTGGTGACGCTGCTGGACGGTTTCCAGGACAGCCTGCTGCTTCTTTATCTGTCCTCCTTCGTGCTGGTGACTCTGATCGAGGGCATGACGGGATTTATCATGGATAAGATATTTCATCACAAGTGGTGGGACTACACAGGTCTTCCCTTCAATATCGGCGGGTATGTGTGTCTGCCCTTCTCCATTGCCTGGGGAGCCGCCTGCCTGGTGATCGTAAAGGGCGTCCACCCCGTCATTGAAAGGCTGGTGGGGCTCCTGCCAGAGGCCGCGGGCCTTGCCCTGATCTGTGTCCTGACGGCAGGCCTCGCGGCTGACCTGGCCGTGACGACAGCGGGCATACTGAAGCTGAACAGGCGCCTGGATATGCTGGAGCGGATCGGCGCGGAGCTCCGCGAGATCTCGGACAGGATGGGAGCCAATATCCACGAAAATGTCATGGATGCCATGGAGAGGGCGGAGGTGTTGGAGAACATGGCTCAGGCCAGAAAAGAGCGGCTTGACGCCATTTCCGGGGAGGCGAAGGAGCGCCTGGACCTTCTCTCTGAGGAGACGAGGGAGCGGTACGATATTCTCAGACAGCGATACGCGGAGCTGACCGGTGCGACCCTTCAGGCCAGCCGACGCCTTGTGAGGGCCTTCCCCAGGATGGAGTCCAGAAGGCACAAGGAGCTGCTGGAGGAACTGAAGAGGAAGCTGGAGGAAGTGACGAGAAAAAGATAGGGCAGGATAGAAAAAAGGTATTTCAAACAGAAAAAGGGCATTTCCGATCACACAGAGGATCAGAAATGCCCTTTTTGCAAACAGATATTACGAAATCATCAAATGTGAAACAATTCTTTCAGGCCGCACAGGATGATGGCGCCGTGGTCAAAGGCCAGTCCCCGGCTGTTCTTCGCAAGACAGGAGTCCTCATCAAAGAGGAGGGGACATTCCAGGGAGGAGGAGAGGACCTGACCGCCTCCCTCCAGACGGAGTTCGTAGTGAAGCAGCCCCGGCCGGATTTCCTCCCGGCGCGTCAGGAAAACGGTGAACCATCTGGCATCGCTGGCATCATCTCCCGCTTTTACCGGAATCTGGTCTGTGTCCAGGACCGCCAGATGGGCGCAGCTCATGACCCAGGTGCGGGGATCTCTCCCGGGCTTTGAAAAGGTGTAGAGCTGCCGCAGGGGTATGCCCTCCACGTGGGTCTCCTCCCAAAGCTCCCTTCTGGCCGCCTCCATGACTGTCTCGCTGGGCCCCACAAAGCCTCCCGGAAGAGCGCGGCAGCCGAGGAAGGGATGCCCGCCCCGGCTGACCATGAGGAGCTTCAGCGATCCGTCAGTTAGATAGTGCAGTCGATCCGGGGATGCGCTCCCCTCACTGCCTGTGCGGCAGGAGGAAAGCCCCGGGGCGGCGAAGATGAGCATGTCCACTGTCATGGACGGCCGGGGATAGTCGCCGGGCCGGTACCGTGCCAGAAATTCTTCCTCCGTCAGTCCGTTTTTGTCTAGAAGTGGTTCCATTATCATGCGCCTCCTGTCAGGATTGAAGCTGTCTGTAGGAGATCAGCTTGTCCAGGTTGTTTAAGAACAGTGCGTTCTGGCTGGTGATTTTTTTCTTCTCCAGCGCGGATTTGCACTGCTCCAGGTAGCTGTCGTACATGGAGTAGAGCAGTGCGTAGGGTAGATCCCGGTTCTGGCTCCACTGGAACAAAAGCCAGTTCATAGCGTGGGAGAACCAGTATCTGCGGGGGATCTCTCCGTCCTTTAGCACCAGGATGTGGGGGTGGGCCTCCTCGGCGATGGCGGCCAGCCTCTCCGCGTCCGGCTCCTGCCGGCTGAATTTTTTGGGCTTCAGCAGAACGGCGCTCTCGCTGACCAGGCCGTTCAGCTTGTTGGCGGCCTCCCAGTAGGGTGCGAAGTTGGGGGAGAGAGGGCCAGTGTGGCGGGCCTCCTTCTCCCTCGCCCGCTCAGCCTGGGTCTCCCGGCGGATAGGATTGCGTATCCTGCGGTCGTAGACTCTGCGGCTGTCCGGATTACTCAGGATCCGGTAGGCGGTCAGCACGTTCTGGATGTAGGATGTGGTGTCAAAGGTACTGTTTATATTTTCGTCCGGATGCATTTTTTTCACTAAAAAATTCTTGGCGTCTGCAATCTCTTTTTCATCTGCATCCATAGAAACGCCAAGAAGATCATAGTAGGTACAATCTTTCATATACATCTCCCCTTATTCATTCAGTTTATAAACTCCCACCTATTATAATACTTCAGCGGGGCCGGGAAATCAACCGGAAAGTCAAGCTTGTTGTTCAGAGGAAAGAGTGGTAAACTGACTGTAAATGCGTGAGCGTCCGACGGGGCGTAAGCTGCCAAATGAGCGACACAAGAGGAGAAAGGACGAGAAAGCTATGAGAAGGCCAAAGAGACAGATGACGGATGTGGGTGAGATTGCCGGGGTGCTCAGGGAGTGCATGGTGTGCCGGGTCGGTATGAGCAGCCAGGGAAAGATCTATGTAGTGCCCATGAATTTCGGCTATGAGCAGGAGGGTGAAAAGCTCACCTTCTATCTTCACAGCGCGAAGGTGGGCCGCAAGATCGAGGCGTTTAGGGAGGAGCCGGAGGTGTGCGTGGAACTGGACTGCCGGCACGGGCTGATGGAGGCGGAGCTGCCCTGCAGCCACAGCTATTACTATGCCAGCCTCATCGGCACCGGGAAGGTGCAGGTCCTGAAGACCTATGAGGAGAAGCTGGAGGGGCTGAAGAAGCTGATGAGACACCAGACCGGAAAGGATTTTGACAATTTTGACGAGAAGTGGGTGGGCGCTGTGGAGGTGCTGAAGGTGGAGCTTGATGAGTACGCCTGCAAGTACCACGACGGCACCAACTAGGACGACAGAGTGAGAACAGAGACATCCCTGTGGGGATGTCTCAGACTGTAGACAAAGTCCCCGGTTTACCCCGGGGCTTTTCTATTGTAGTTATCAACATTTCAATGATCCTTCCGGTTTTTATCAAGAAA
>NZ_JPJE01000039.1 GCF_000765215.1 Eubacterium sp. ER2 | reverse complement strand
CCCGCCGGTAGTCTCCCACAATGCGGCCTCTGCCGTAGGTGTCCGGCAGGCCGGTGATGATCTTGCTGTGGCGGGCCTTCTTGATCTCCGGTGTGTAGGTGTCAAACACGCCTTGGTTGTGGGTGGTGTGGTACTCGCTGAAAAATTTGTGGAGCACAGGGTCCGGGGTATAGCCGTAGGTAGTACAGGCCTCCTCTGCCATGCGGATGCCGCCAAAGGGCATGAAAGCCCGCTTCAGGGGCTTGTCCGTCTGCAGACCCACTACCTTTTCCTGGTCCTTCAAGGTCTGGCTTATATAGCCCGGCCCGTGGGAGGTGATGGTGGAGACGATATCTGTGTCCATGTCCAGGACGCCACCCTTTGCCCGCTCCTCCTTCTGGAGCCTTTGCAGCTCATCCCAGAGAAGCCGGGTGGAGTCTGCCGGCCCCTCCAGGAAAGAGGCGTCCCCCTCGTAGGGCGTATAGTTGTGCTGGATGAAATCACGCACATTGATTTCTTCTCTCCAGAGCCTTCCCTCAAAGCCATTCCATTGTGTTTGCTGCATCATATGATTTTCCTCCTTCATACGCTGCCCGAAATCCGCTGCGTTGCCGGATGCCCGCTTGTGCAGGCACGGCGGGCCCCCTCCGGCGTATCGCACAAAAAAACGACCCTCCGGGCATATGTTTTATGCCCAGACGGTCGGCTCTTTTCATTCCCTATACTTCATGTGGTCCATTCCACTTCCGTCAGTCGTATAAGTACTTTCTAATATAGCATTTCCCAAAGAAATGTCAAGTAAAAAAAATCTGCCTGCTGTATACAGAACGTCTACTGCATGTCCTCCTGCACCTGGCAGATCTGCTTCTTAAGCCCCGCCGCGGCCTGGTCGGAGAGGCCGGCGAGAAGAGTCTGCATATTGGCGCGGATCTTCTCCGGGTCATAGGGGACCTCCAGGGCAAAATCACTGTAGGCGCGGATTTTCTGGAAGTAGAAGGATGTCTCCTTTTCCTCCTTTGCGTCCCGGGACATCTGGTACATGGTCACGCAGTCAGTGGCGTCCACATCGGTGCACTCGCTGCAGATCCATTTTCCAAGGAAATAGTATTTTCCGTCTGCCTGGTAGATAAATCCGGGCAGGGTAAGAAGTGTCTCAAGCATGGTTTTATTCCTCCTCTTTTTGAGAGTCCTGCGGCGCAGGACGGGCTGTATTTCTGTATTCAGTATAGCACAAAGAGGTAGGCACATACATGGAAACTTGTTATTTTTCTCCTCTGCCTATATAATGGGGATATCAAGGTTTCCAAAGCCTGCAGTATGCGGGCGGTTTGAGGGGCCTGTGACCAGGAAGGAGGACATGGGATGGAGCTAAGTCATTTCGAGGAGAGCGGACGGGCTGTCATGGTGGATGTGACAGAGAAGAAGGATACGGAAAGGGAGGCCGAGGCCACGGGGACGATCCTGGTGAACCGGCAGGTGTTTGACGCCATAAAGGCGGGCACGGTCGGCAAGGGGGACGTGCTGGCAGTGGCCCAGACAGCCGGGATCATGGGGGTCAAGCGGACCTTTGAGCTGATTCCCATGTGCCACATCCTTCCCATTACCGGGTGCCGCATTCGGTTTGACATGGACGAGGAGGCCTGTGCGGTCCACTGCACCTGCACGGTGAAGGTGACCGGGAAGACGGGGGTGGAGATGGAGGCCCTTACCGGCGTGACCACAGCCCTTCTCACCATCTATGACATGTGCAAGGCTCTGGATAAGAGTATGGAGATCACGGAGGTTTACCTGGTTCACAAGACAGGGGGCAAGAGCGGAGAGATACGCAACGAAAAGGCCAAAGCCCCGCAGCGTGCAGGGCAGACAGAATACAGAGAGCAGACAGGAAAGGGACTGAAGACATGGGATTAGAAAAGGGAATGAAGCTGATACGGACAGAGGACGCAGTGGGAACCGTGCTCTGCCACGATATCACACAGATCATACCGGGGCAGGTGAAAGGCCCGGTGTTCCGGAAAGGACATGTTGTCCGGGAGGAGGATATTCCGGTCCTTCTCTCTGTGGGCAAGGAGAACCTCTATGTGTGGGAGAAGCAGGAGGGGATGCTCCACGAAAATGAGGGGGCTGAAATCCTGCGCCAGGTCTGTCAGGGAGAGCATATGAGCCCCTCAGACGTGAAGGAGGGAAAGATTGAGCTGACAGCGGACACGGACGGGCTTTTGAAGGTAGACAGGGAAAAGCTTGACCAGGTCAACGGCCTGGGCCAGTTCGTCATCGCCTCCCGCCACGGAAATTTTCCGGTGAAAAAGGGGGACAAGATTGCCGGCATGCGGGTGGTGCCCCTTGTCATTGAGGAGGAGAAGATGGAGAGGGTAAAGGAAATCTGCGGCCAGGAGAGCATTTTTTCCCTCCTTCCCTTCCGAAAGATGAAGGCTGGCATTGTGACCACGGGAAGCGAGGTCTATCACGGCCGGATCAAGGACCAGTTCACTCCTGTGGTGAAGGAGAAGCTTCTGGAGTACGGCATGGAGGTGCCGGGAAATATCCTCTGCAGCGACGACGCCTCCATGGTGGAGGATGCCATCAGGGAGTGGATCGGAAAAGGCATGGACCTGGTGGTGTGCACAGGAGGCATGAGCGTGGACCCGGACGACAGGACACCCCTTGCCATACGAAATGCCTCAGATGAAGTCATCACCTACGGTGCGCCTGTCCTGCCCGGCGCCATGTTCATGCTTGGATATAAAAAGCGGGCGGAAGGCAAGGATATTCCGGACATTCCGGTGCTGGGACTGCCCGGCTGTGTCATGTACGCGAAGCGGACCATCTTTGACCTGGTGCTTCCAAGGATCGCGGCCGGAGAGCGGCTGAGCCTGGAGGATTTCACAGGGATGGGAGAGGGCGGACTGTGCCTGTCCTGCCCGGTGTGCACATTTCCGAACTGTGGGTTTGGGAAATAGAAATGGAAAAGAAACGGTTGCCTGGCTTACCCTCTGATCCAGTTGTTGATTTTCATTGTTGCTCTTGTTGGTCTCTGTTATGAGATTTTCAGGGGAAAGAAATAGCCGCCACTACTGCAATAGTGACGGCTTGCCGCTTTTAGCGGTATAGCTTCATTGTTGAGGGGAAGCCGCTTTCAATTTCTTTTTTATGTTTACAATATAGCATATCCGTACCGAATATTCAAGAAAAATAAGTAGTAGTTCCACAAACATAATTTTGGAAAGTATATTGATAAGAAGATAGAATTATGTTATCTTATAGAAGGAACAACTGTGTTACAGGGTGGCTGACCTCTATTCTACATAGAATGGGGGTGATGCTGATGGACAAAAAACCGTTTGACTTTAAAGATCTGATGGCTTTTGGAATGTTCATTCTGGCATTGCTGACATTCGTATTTATGTTTGTCAAGTAGTGTTTTAGCCAGTAGAAAACCACCCTTAAAACTTTGACCGGTTGCAGGGTGGTAATCTAAAGCTCTGTTATAAGGTCAACCACTTTGGCGGTTGTTCCTTTTTACATGTTTACTATAACATATCTGATAAAAATCTGCAATGACGCAAGAAGATTTCAACCGTTTTTAGCAGGGGGGCTACCAGTGCCTTTTCTCCACCTCCATGTGTACAGTTTTCTGGGCGTGAAGCTATCGCAGGGCTGCAAAGGCGGAGGCGGCTGCCGCAATCACGTGGCTCATAAGGACTGCGGTCCAGATGCCCTCAAGCCCAAAGCCCAGGTGTGAGAGGAGCCAGGCCAGCGGCATACGCACGACCAGATAGTAGAGGACCATACACAGCAGACTCTGGGAGGGCCTGCCCATGCCGTTCAGGCTTCCGAGGAAGCAGTTGGTGAGGGTGTTTAAGAGGTAGCCGGCCCCCACGATCCTGAAATACACGGCCACGATTTCTGCAGCCTGCAGGCTGTCCACAAAGAGCAGGGCAAGAGGCCTTGCAAATACAGTCACCAGGGCGGACAGCACCAGAAGGAGGGCTGTGCCGGAGAGAAGGGATGTCTTCATGTAGTCCCGTGCCCGGTCGTATCTTTTTGCCCCGGTGCATTGGCCGACGATGCTTGTGAGTGCCATGTTGAAGGCCATGGCCGGGTAGAACAGGATGGTCTCCAGCTTCCCTGTGATCCCGTAGGCGGCCAGGGCGGAAATGCCGTAGCCGGTGACAAGGGAAGTGAGAAAGCTGGTGCTGATGGCCGGAATGCTCTGCTGGAAGGCAGAGGGAACGCCCTTTGCGATAAAGGGCAAAAGCAGGCTTTTGTCAAACTGCCGCAGCCGGAGATGGAAGAATTTCTTCCTCGCAAGATAGGCAAGCATGAAGACAAGGCAGAGCGCCTGGGACAGGACCGTGGCCACGGCCGCTCCCCGGAAGCCCATCAGATGGATGAAGACAGGGTCCAGGACCGCGTTGAGGACTGTGCAGATCAGGATGGCAACGACCTGGAAGACACTGTTGCCAAAGCTGCGGAGCACGGCGGTGAAGTAGCAGTACAGGAAGACGGCCAGATAGCCGGACAGGTAGATGGCCAGATACTGCCAGGCCATGGGCATGAGCTCATCCGGTGTGCCAAGAAGGCCCAGGATGGGACGAAGGAGAAGCTCCAGCAGCAGGGTGAGGCCCAGGGAGAAGACGATGGCGGCGAGAAGAGAGGTGGTGATCATCTTTTCCGCCGTCTCTTTTTTTCCTGCCCCCACAGCCTGGGACAGAAGGATGGATACGCCGTTTGAGGCGCCCATGGCGATGGAGCTGAGGATCAGGATGACAGGGGTCGCGTTTGTCAGGGCGGCGTAGGCGCGTTCTCCCAGCAGGTTGCCGATCCAGAGGCTATCCACAAGGTTGTAGGCCATATTGAGAAACATGGCTGCCATGAGAGGCAGCGCCATGGCGGCCAGGCATTTTTTGGTGTCTCCGCTGATGAAGTCAAGTTTTAGGTTCATTGTTCATTCCTCCTTAATGAGTGAATATCATTCACTTGTGTTTTATAAAAAAACTGCCTGAGGCAGTTCTTTTTGTGTTTAAGCCTGAAAATGCCGGATCAGCTCCAAGAGGAAGCTGTGGATCCGCTCCGTCCGCTCACTGGCGGGGATGTTCTGGTCCAGCAGGATTCCCAGCTGACCGTACACGCAGAAGGAGGCGGCGGTGTCAGGATCTTTTATCTGGAGTTCTCCCCCCTCGCCGGCCCGGGCCAGGAGCCGGGCTACCACTGGCTGGAGCTTTGCGCAGATTTTCAGGGCGAGCTGGTTGTGAAATTTTGCATTGCCCTCCTGGTGGCAGAGCTTCTGGGCGTAGCTGTCGTCCAGCTCTACCTCCGGGAAGGAGGGCATGCTCTCGATGAGCTGCGCAAGGGGCAGGTTCAGGTTGGTGGCAGCCAGGAGCCGGTCCACCTGGCGCTGGGCGTACTGGTCAAGGGCCGTGTCGAAGAGCTCCTCCTTGGAGGAGAAATACCGGTAGCAGAGTCCCTGGGCCACGTGCATTTCCCGGGCGATGTCCGCGATGGTTGTCTTTTCGTACCCCTTCTCATAGAACACCTTCATGGAAGTGTCGATGATCTCCTGCCTGCGCTCCTTGGGGTCTTTCGTGATCCGCGTCATGGTCATCCCTTCTTTCCTTATCTGTGGATTACCATACCACAGGGAAACAGATTTGTCAATGAATATTGTTCATTCACAAAGAGAGAAGCATGAATGCAGGGAGGGCGCTTTGTGAGGTAAGCCTTGATTTTAGGCGGGAGACATACTAAGATGAAAAAGAATAAAAGGAAGGAGCGCAGGATGGGACAGGAAATGAAAGGAAGAGAGTTTTACCAGGCAATCAAAGAGAGGCGGGCAGCAGGGACGCCTGAGCTGACGGCAGCCACCATCCTGGACGGGCCCCGGGCCGGCGGAAAATTCCTCCTTAGGGGGGAAAAGGAAGCGTGGGCGTTCGGGGAGAGCTACGCAGGGACAGGCGTGTTCATGGAGCGGCTGGGGGGCAGCCCTGGGCTTTTCGTCTTCGGCGCGGGCCATGTATCCATGCCCATCATAAAAATCGGGAAAATGCTCCGTTTTTCTGTGACCGTGCTGGAGGATCGGCCCAAATTCGCGGACCAGGCCAGGCGGGCAGGGGCGGACCGGGTGATCTGCGAGCCCTTCTCCCAGGGACTTGCCCAGGCCGAGCTGGGGCCGGATACCTATGCAGTGATCGTGACGAGAGGACACCGGTACGATGAGGACTGCCTTTACGGCATCCTGTCCCGGGAGCGGGAGCTGGGGACGGCCTGCGCCTATGTGGGGATGATGGGCAGCAGGCGGAGGACCGCCATGGTACGGGAGCGGATGAGAGAGCTGGGGATTTCAGAGGAGGAGATCCGGCGCCTTCACGCCCCCATCGGGCTTGCCATAGGGGCGGAGACGCCGGAGGAGATTGCCGTCTCCATTTTTGCCCAGATCATCCAGATAAAAAATGAAAAAGAGCAAACAGAAGGGTATCCCGAAGAACTGCTGGAGGCTATCCAGGAGAGCTACGACAGCGGCCACGACAGGAACGGGAGCGGACGGAGGGCTGTCCTTGCCACCATCATATCCAGGCAGGGCTCTGCGCCCCGCGGCGTGGGAACCAAGATGCTCATACGGGAGGATGGGACTGCCCTTGGCACCATCGGCGGAGGCTGCGCGGAGAGCAGGGTCATGCAGAAGGCCCTCCAGATGCTGAGGCTCCCGGAAAGCCCCCGGTTCCTTGTCACCGGAGTGGACATGACGGCTCAGGAGGCGGAGGAAGAGGGGATGGTCTGCGGAGGCCGTATCCAGGTCATGCTGGAGGTGACAGGAGATTGATCTTAAAGAAAGAAGAGAGCTCTTACAGAGCATTTCCCTCTATTATAGAAGCACTGGGACTGGAGGATCGAAGGGATGTGCGGCTCTGCGCGGCGGGGGCCGGAGGGAAGACCACCCTGCTGAAGCGGCTTGCGGCGGAGTACAAAGAGCGGGGCATCCCGGTGGCGGTGACTACCACCACCCGCATGTACGCGGAGGAGGAGCCCCGGTTCCTGCTGGAGCCCTCCCCGGTGAAAATGGGGGAGATTCTGGAGCGGGAGGGTGTGGTCTTTCTGGGTAGAAAAGACAGGGACGGCAAGATGAAAGCCCCGGAGAAGGAGTGGATGAAGGACATCCTGGCTCTGCCCTTCCCGGTTCTTGTGGAGGCCGATGGCTCCCGGAGGCTGCCCTTGAAGGCGCCGGGGGAGAGGGAGCCTGTCTTCCCGGAGGAGACGACCCATGTGGTGTATGTATACGGCATGGGCGCCCTGGGGCGCAGCCTGGGGGAGGTCTGCTTCCGCCCTGAGAGGGCGGCGGCCATCCTGGGACGGTCTGTAGAGGGCTTGGTGAGAGAGGAGGACATCGCCCTCCTGGCCGGCCATCCCCTGGGGGGAAGAAAGGGCGTCCGGGAGGCATGGCATTTTACTGTGGCGCTTACCCAGGCGGACCTGCCGGGCGGGCTGGAGGCGGCCCGGCGGATCAGCCGGATGACAGAGACGGAAGTACTGATTTTAGGACAAATGAAGGAGAATGGAGACAGGAGAGCATGAAGATACTGATCAGGGGCGCGGGAGATCTGGCAACCGGCATTGCCGCCAGGCTGTACCGCTGCGGACATGAGATCCTTATGACAGAGACAGAAGAGCCGATGACCGTGAGGCGGACAGTGGCCTTTTCCAGAGCCGTCTATGAGGGGCGGGCACAGGTGGAGGACATAGAGGCGGTTCTTGCGGGCAATATGGCAGAGGCCAGGCAGATACTGAGCGAGGGAAATATCTCGGTGCTGGTGGATGCGAGGGCCGCCGTACGGGAGGCCTTCCGGCCGGATGTACTCATCGACGCTATCATCGCCAAGAAGAATCTGGGCACGGCAATCACCGACGCGCCTCTTGTCATCGGCACTGGCCCCGGATTTACAGCGGGAGTTGACTGCCACTGCGTCATCGAGACAAAGCGGGGCCACACTCTTGGCAGACTTATCTGGGAGGGGACAGCCATTCCCAACACAGGGGTGCCCGGCAACGTGGGAGGCTACACCATAGAGCGGCTTCTGCGGGCCGCCGGGGACGGGCGGATCCGGCCCACAGTGTCCATCGGCAGCAGGGTGGAGAAGGGGCAGATCACCGCCTACACAGGGGGCGTGCCGGTCTATGCGGCCATGTCCGGCATTGTGCGGGGCATGCTCCAGGAGGGGGCTATGGTGAAAAAGGGCATGAAGATCGGGGACATTGACGCCCGGTGTGAGCTCTCCCACTGCTACACCATCTCCGACAAGGCGCTGGCCGTGGGGGGAGCCGCCCTGGAGGCAGTGGAGCTGTACGGGAGGATGAAGGGAAAATACGGCCTTGTCATTCTGGCAGCAGGCCGGGGCCTTCGCTTTGGCGGGGACAAGCTGTCCTGCCTTGTCCATGACAAGCCGGTCTACCAGTACATGCTGGACAAGGCGGCTGCCTTTTCCGGGGTGGAGAAACTGATTGTCACCGGAAATGAGAGGATTATGGAGGCGGCCCGGCAGATGGGGGTGACGCCGGTGGAGAACCGGGAGCCGGAGCAGGGGATTTCCTGGTCCCTGAAGCTGGGGCTTCGGGCTATGCTGGAGAAAAGGCCAGGGGTGGAGGGCGTCCTGTTCTGCGTCTGCGACCAGCCCGGCCTCCAGGCGGCCACTATCCAGAAGATCTGGAACCGGGCGGCCGTCAGGAGAGGAAGGATCATCTGCGCCGGCCATGAGGGAAGGCCGGGCAATCCGGTGCTGTGGCCGAGAGCATTTTTCCCGGAGCTTATGGCCCTGGAGGGGGACGTGGGGGGCCGGGCCGTGATGGCCCGGCACCCGGACAGGATCGACATTGTGGAGTCCAGGGAGACAGAGCTGCGGGACATAGACCGGAAGGAAGACATGGAGGAAGTGTGGGAGAGAAGATGGGGGATCTGAGGAGATGCCAGGCGCTGCCCGGGGAAGTAGTTCTTTTTCCGGGCAGCTTTTTTGTCAAAGCGAGTTGTTTTTAAAAATAACTTGATGTATACTGGGAGTGCTTAAAATGAAAGTGACAGGATGAAACATAAAGACAGGAAGGAATATGAAAATGAAAAGAGACAAGATCAGCTGCCTGCTGGCAGTATCCATGAGCGTGTGCCTGCTGGCAGCGGGATTGGCAGGATGTTCTTCTTCCGGGGGAGACAGCGCAGACCGGACAGAGCAGGAGAACGCGGCAAAGGACGGCGCGTCACAGGAGAGCGGGGAAGAGACAGAAATCCTTGTGGCGGCGGCAGCCAGTCTGGAGTACGCCTGCGAGGAGGAGCTGATCCCCATGTTTGAGGAGCAAAATCCGGGTGTGACTGTGAAGGGAACCTATGACAGCTCAGGTAAGCTGCAGACGCAGATCGAGGAGGGGCTGGAGGCGGACGTGTTCATGTCAGCGGCCACCCAGCAGATGGACGCCCTCACAGAGGAAGGCTTCATTGACGGGGACAGCGTGAAGGATCTTCTGGAGAACCAGATTGTGCTCATCACATCTGCGGACAATGAGCTGGGCCTGGCGGAATTTACGGATATCACAAAGGCGGACACCATCGCCATCGGCGACCCGGCCAGCGTTCCCGCAGGACAGTATGCCCGGGAGGCCCTCACCAATCTGGGGATCTGGGACGAGGTGCTGGCAAAATCCAGCCTCGGGACAAATGTGACAGAGGTGCTGAACTGGGTGGCAGAGGGAAGCGCCCAGGCGGGCATCGTCTATGCCACGGACGCGGCCACCACAGACAAGGTAAGGGTGATCGCCCAGGCGCCTGCGGGAAGTCTGGCGGAGCCGGCTATCTATCCGGCGGGACTTGTGGCGTCATCCGCACATCAGGAGGAGGCCCGGGCATTTCTTGATTTCCTGCAGAGCGACGAGGCCATGGCTGTGTTTGCGGAGTATGGATTTACCAGCCATGAGGACGGCCAGTAGCAGTGAAAGGAGGAGGAGAAGGTGGATCTTTCGCCTATTCTGATATCGGCAAAGACAGCGGCAGTTTCTATTGTCTTTACATTTTTTCTTGGAACAGGGGCGGCATTTTTTGTCTATCGGATGCGCCATGAGCGATGGAAAATACTGTGGGACGGTCTTTTGACCCTCCCCCTGGTCCTGCCTCCCACGGTGGCGGGATTTTTCCTCCTCTACATCTTCGGAGTCAGGAGGCCGGTGGGCGCCTTTTTCCTGGAATATTTCGGGGTGAAGATCGCGTTTTCCTGGGGGGCTACGGTGCTGGCGGCAGTGGCCATTTCCTTCCCTCTCATGTACCGGTCGGCCAGAGGCGCGTTTGAGCAGGTGGACCGAAATCTCATGGACGCGGGGAGGACGCTTGGCATGTCGGAGTGGCAGATTTTCCACAGAGTCCTCATGCCAGGGGCTGTCCAGGGGCTTCTGTCCGGGGGGATTCTGGCGTTTGCCAGGGGATTGGGAGAGTTTGGCGCCACGGCCATGATCGCCGGGAATATTGAGGGGCGGACGAGAACTCTTCCCCTGGCCGTCTACTCCGATGTGGCGGCGGGAAACATGGAGTCAGCGGGCCGATATGTGCTGATTCTGGTGCTCATCTCCTTTATAGTGGTCACCGGCATGGGCTATGCGACGTATGTATTTCAGAGATTTACCCGGAGGGAGAGCCGTTGAAGATGCTGAGAACTGATATTTCAAAAAAGCTGAAAAATTTTGACCTGGATCTTCGCTTTGAGGCGGAGGGCGGATGCCTGGGCATACTGGGGCCCTCCGGCTGCGGGAAGAGCATGACCCTCAAGGCTGTGGCCGGGCTTGTGCGGCCGGACCGGGGGCAGATCCGAAGGGACGATAGAGTCCTCTTTGACAGCGGCAGAGGAATCGACCTGCCGCCACAGAAAAGAAAGGTCGGGTACCTGTTCCAACATTATGCCCTGTTTCCCAATATGACGGTGGCGCAGAATATTGAGGCCGGGCTGCTGAGGAGCCGGCAGGACAGAAGCGCCCGCAGGGAGCGGGTGGAGAAGCTGATCCGAAGGTTCCGCCTGGAGGGGCTGGAAAATCAGTATCCCGCGCACATCTCGGGCGGGCAGCAGCAGCGGACCGCCCTGGCCAGGATCTTCGCGTCGGACGCAAAATGCATTCTCCTGGATGAGCCGTTTTCCGCCATGGACAGCTACCTACGGGAGGAGATGCAGATGGAGCTTGCCCGGATGATTCGGGAGTTTGAAGGCTGCATGGTTCTTGTGAGCCACGACCGGGATGAGATTTACCGCCTGTGCGGCCGGACCATGATCATGGAAAAGGGGAGAGATGTGATCTGCGATCAGACGCAGGTGCTTTTTGACCAGCCTCGGAAGCTGGCCGCGGCCAGGCTGACCGGGTGCAAGAATATTTCCCGCGTACAGAAGGCTGGGGATTTTCAGGTCTACGCCGATGACTGGAATGTCATGCTGCGCACCGGGACAAAGGTGTCCGACACAGTTACCCATGTGGGGATCCGGGCCCACGACATCCTGCCTGCGGCTAGGGGAGAGGACGTCCCCAACCGAATCCGGGTGCTCTCGGCAGAGAAGGTGTCCTCGCCTTTTGAGTGGACGCTCATCTTTCAGAACCGGGATCACCCCGGGGCGGGCATCTGGATGAAGAGCGACCGGAGCCAGCATCAGATTCCCGATGAGGTGACCGTAGACCCATCGAAGATCCTGCTTCTGGAAGAATAGTGGAATGGTGAAAAAGTAGAAAATGTGCTGACAGGGGGGAATTCATTTGAACAGAAAAGAGGCAGAACAGACAGGATATACCCATTCCGATGGAGACAGAAAAGAACAGAAAGACTGGAAGGAATTCCGCCTGCGGGTAAAGCTCCAGATTGGCACAGACGAGCCGGTTCTTGGCCCCGGAGTGGCTGAGCTTTTGGAGCTTGTCGGGGAGACCGGATCCATGAAGGAGGCCTGCGGCCGGATGGGCATGTCCTACAGCAAGGGATGGAAGATCGTGAACCGGGCCGAGAACGAGCTGGGGTACGCCCTCATCCTCCGGCACCACGGCGGCAGGAGCGGCGGCAGCTGCTCCCTCACCCCGGAGAGCATTTCCCTGGTGAGGCGCTACCGGGCTCTGGAGGAGAGAGTGAAGAAATACGCGGATACAGCGTTCCAGGAAATGTTCACTGAGCTGTGAAAAAATTAACAGGAGACGTAACACTTTTAAAAAGTATTACGTCTGAACTTACACTAACTGGTGCGCTATTGTGTATGCTGTGTGACACATTATCTCATCTCGGAGTTGGGATAGAGCTGTCTCATTGTTGCGTCGTCAAAGTGGGTGTCGATGATATGCTCCCAGCCGGAGGGGGCGGCAGGCCCGCCGTCCCGGGCGCTGTAGCGCATGAGCGCCGCGGCGGAGACCAGGATGTTGGCGGCCATAAAGACCACCAGGATCCAGGTGGCGATGTAGCCGGCTACCTTCGGGATTTTCTCGATCCACCCTGCAAAGTGGGGGTACAGCCCCTTGATCCATACAACAGCAGCAATGCCCCAGAAGAAGCAGTACAGAAGATTGATGCGGCCTCCCAGGTTGAAGGGGATATTGCTGTAGTCCCAGAAAACCTGGCCGAACACCAGCTCTGACAGGACGCTGCATATGTACTCGTAGGCTCCGCCCAGGAAGGTGCCGACGAGGAAAATATGGCGGTCCGGCTTGTCCCGGTCCTTGTACAGAAGGGCAGTGGCAAGCACGATGGCAAAGCCCCAGACCACGCTGAAGGGACCCCACACAAGGCTGCTGCGGTATATCCATGTTCCGCCTACCAGGCGGCAGTAGAGCGTCTCCGTGATGTCTCCAAGAAGAGAGCCGATGAGAAAGAGCCAGAACAGCTTGTAAAATCCGCAGCCCTCGGCAAATTTTCCCTCCCGAAGTATATCCTCCGTCTTCTCCTGGATGACCGGGTAGGCCCTGGACATCCGGCGCTCCACAAAGCGCATGAGGGGAATACGCGACTGGCTGGCCTCAAAGGTTCGCAGGCGCAGGGCCGCGGCCATGGACACCACTGTGTCCAGAAGTACATATCCCATCAGGACCCACACAATGATGGAGGTGATGGGCCCCGGTATCCGGCTGTACAGGGAGAAGAGGAGGGGATTGCCGTATTTCAGACAGATGACGCCCAGCACGCCCCACAGAACCGTGTACTGGAAACAGATATAGCCGTCAAAATTCCATTTTTTATCCGAGTAGTCCCACCATTTATGCCGGTTCAGCCGTTCCAGCGTCTTGCCTGTGATCCACTCAACAGCGGTGGCCTGTATGGCGCAGCCGACGAAGAGCAGAACAAGATTGTCTATCAGCTCCGGCAGGGTGACGGACATGAGGACGGCGCCGGCCCCGTATACGAGACAGAAGGGGCCTGTCGAAAATCCCCGGTTCATGAATTTCCTGTTTTTGATTGTTCCCACGACTGTCTCTATAATCCATCCGATAAAGGAATAGATGAGGAACAGCCAGAAGATTTCTGTAAATGTGTACTCCATAATGCTTATCCTTTGCTCTTTGCCCGGTAGAATAATCAGGGCATCTATAAAGGAGAAGATGTCCCGATACTTTCACCATCATAATATGGGGCGGAACACAGGTCAAGCGAAGTGCGAAAACTTAAGAATTTCTTTACACAAATCCCGATCCTGCCTGGTGATCCTTGTCATGACGGCAGCAGTCATAGCTGCCGGACTGCTGGTATAAAGTCTATATGGAACGAAAAAGCAGCGTGCGGTCAGCACGCTGCTTCTTTCTATAATCCAGAGATTGTGATGGAAATACAAATTCGGGGGTTTTAAATATGTTTTGTATTTCGAATACAATATATCACAGGGAAAACCCTTTGAAAATATTTTTTCAAACCATATATTCGGAAAATAATTGTGATCTGAGCACAAAAATGGTATTCTTTACTGTATAAAGGAGATTTTTTCTATGGCAGTTGAATTACAGTATTTGTACAGGGAGATCCGGCCGGAATATGAAGTGAAGCTCCACACAGACTCCTGCTATGACAGAAAGATCAGCTGGATCCACATGGTGGAGGGAAGCGAGTTTGCCCAGTTTCTTTACGGGGACGAGCTGGTCTTCAACTCCGGCCTGAATTACAGGTCAGAGGAATGGCTGAAGGAATTTCTGGCAGCCATGGACCGGGCCGGGGCCGGCGGGGTGATCATCGCGCTGGGGGAGGGAAAGCAGTTTTCCCGGGAGGCTGTCGACTGGTGCAATAAAAGAAGGCTTCCCCTCTTTTCCGCATCCTGGAAGACGCCCTACATTGACATTATGCGGAAGTTCTCGGAGATCCTGCTGAAGAATGAGCAGAGGGAGACCAACCTGGTCACGGCCATGAAAAATGCTATTTTCTATCCGGACAACGAGGAGCTCTACATGAACCATATGGAGAGAAACGGCTTTCCAAGAGACCTCTCCTACACGGTCATCATTATGAGCTGTCACGCCTACGACACAGAGAGGGGCAACCGGCTTCTGGAGGATATCCAGAGAAAGCTCCACTTTTCCATGGAGAAGACCATCTTTTACGAGGAGGAGGGGCGTCTGATCATACTGGCAGCAGGCTACCGGGGAGACTGGTTGCGGGATCAGTTCCGCAGGCTGTCCGGGGAGGATCCAAACCTCTATATCGGAGCGGGCACCACGGTAGAACGGATACAGGATATTCACCGGTCCTATGAAAATGCCTACACGGCCTACCAGCTGACGAAGACTACCATCCCGAAAAATTTTCTGGCCTACGACGAGCTGGGGATCTACAAGATCCTCACCGACGTGAAGGAGACGGCCATTTACCCGGACTTTGTCCGGGAGGTGCTGGGAAGGCTGATGGAGTATGACAGGGCGCACGGGACGGAGTATATGAGGATCCTGAAGGCCTATTTTGAAAATGACTGCAGCACAGTGCGCGCGGCAGAGGCACTGTACTGCCACAAAAATACGCTGACCTACAAGCTGAATAAGATCAAAGATGTGCTTGGATATGATATACTGAGTAATGAGAACCGGGTGAGGATCATGGTGTCTTTCTATATCCTTCAGCTGGGGACCGCAAATTTTTAGCAGATCGACTGACATGGATGAGCAGAAAGGAGACAGAGTGATGACAAAGGAAACAGTATGCTTACGGATCGAGCACCACGCGGTGCTGTTTGCGCTTCTGGCAAGACAGGCGGTGGAGCTGTGCGGGGAAAAGGGAAAGGAGTCCATCCTGCGGGGCATGACCGTGTACGGAAAGGAGAGGGGCCGGCGGATGGCCTGCAATGCCCGCAAAAGAGGGGATGAGATCAACACGATGACCAATCAGGCCTACGGCGAGTGGAAGCCGGACTTTGACGGGCAGATGGAGTTCGGGCAGATCCACACCCAGCCCACCCTGCAGACCTATATTGCAAAATGCGCCTGGTGTGATGCCTGGGAAAAGCACGGCCTCACTGAGTACGGAAGGCTCTACTGTGTCAATGTGGACAACGCGGTGTACCAGGGCTATCAGGACAAATATGTCTGTACCCAGGTGACGGAGCCCATGAGCTGGGGCGGCCCGCGCTGTGAGTTCGACTGGGGATGCCCTCTGACGCCTGAGGAGAACGAGGCCCTGGCTGCGAAGAAAAAGGAGCTGGGAGCCTCCTGTATGAAGGATTTTACCTTCCACACGGCTCATCTCAGAGCCACCATCAGCCGAATCCTCATCGAGGATCTGGGAGATGACGGGCAGAGAGCTGTGGACAGGGCGCTGGCGGAATTTGCGGAGCTGTTCGGGCAGGAGTGTCTGGATGTGCTGGACACAGTTCCCGAGGAGGAGATTTACCCGAAGGAGGCATTTGTATGAGCGGCAGGGAGAAGGAAAATCTGATCGCAGACTGGCTGGAGGAACACAAGGAGGAGGTAGTCCGGACAGCGGACTACATTTTCCGGCATCCGGAGACAGCTTACAAAGAGGAGCTCTCCAGCGCATATCTGGCTTCCTTTCTGGAGGAAAATGGCTTCCGGGTGGAGAAGAAGACTGCCGGGATCGACACGGCATTTACCGCCGTGTGGGGAGAGGGGCGGCCTGTCATCGGCTTTCTGGCCGAGTACGACGCACTGCCGGAGCTGGGGCACGCCTGCGGCCACAATCTGCTGGGTACAGGAGCGGCGGCAGCGGCCTGCGCCCTGAAGGCGTACATGGAGAAGGTGGGGGTGGCCGGGATCTTGCGGGTCTACGGCTGTCCCGCGGAGGAGATCATGTCCGGAAAGATCGTCATGAATAAGGCGGGAGTCTTTGATGACCTGGACATTGCGGTGACCTGGCATCCCTTTGACAGAAACCGGGTCAGCAACGACATATGGCAGGCGCAGGATATAAAAAATTATACCTTCCACGGAGTCAGCGCCCACGCCTCCCGTTCCCCGGAGGAGGGGCGGAGCGCCCTGGACGCGGCGGAGCTTATGAATGTGGGCGTCAACTATCTGCGGGAGCATGTGCCCACGGACGTGCGCATGCATTACGCCTACAAAGACAACGGACAGCCCGCCAACGTGGTGCCGGATCTGGCGAAGACCAACTATTTTATCCGCTCCAGCCTGCGGGCGAGAACGGAGGACGCTTCCAGGAGAGTGGACGACTGCGCCAGGGGAGCAGCCCTCATGACGGGCACCACGGTGGAGATCGAGCTGGTGGCAAGCTGCCGGGAGATGAAGATCGACCGTGAGCTGACAGAGCTCTACTACGAGGCCATGACAAAGATCCCCACCCCGCAGTATACGGAGGAGGAGCTGGACTTTGCCGCCAGGATCACAGAGGAGGCGGGTCTGGACAATGGGGGCGAGTATTTCCGGGGACTGGAGCCTCTGGAGGATGAGCCGGTGCCCATCTCCATCGGGACGGACGCGGCGGAGGTGAGCCACACGGTGCCCCTCATTACCCTCAGCGCGGCCACCATGTGCAGGGGGACGCCCCTCCATCACTGGGCGGCGGCCCGACAGGCGGGCATGAGCATTGGCCAGAAGGGCATGCTGTACGCGGCCCGCTGCATGGCGGAGGGGACGAAGCTGTGGATGGAGCGCCACAGACCTGACCCGGCGGACAAAGGGATTGACAAAAAAGCAGATTGAGAAACAAGGGAAAAAGGAGGAAGAAAAATGATCACAAAGAAGATTGGCTGGATCGGATGCGGTAATATGGGAGGAGCCATCCTCCACGGAGCGCTGGAGAGCGGCGTTATCTCAAAGGACGATGCCATTGTCTACGACATCAAAGAGGAGATGATGGATAAGGCGAAGGGCTGGGGAGCGGCTCTTGGAGAGAGCGATGCGGATGTGTGCGGAAAATGCGACATTGTGCTGCTGGCCGTGAAGCCTCAGCAGGCGAAGGAGGCGCTGGCTCAGTGCGGGGAGGCCCTGGACGGGAAAGCTCTTATCTCCATCGTGGCAGGCGTCACAGTGGAGAGGCTTCGGGGAATGATCAGTGGAAACGCCCGGATCCTGCGCGTCATGCCAAACACGCCGGCCATGGTATTTGAGGGGGCCTTTGCCCTCTGCGCGGACAATGACCTTGCCAGCGAAGAGATGGCTGCGGCGGAGGAGCTCTTCCGGTCCATCGGCGTGGTGGAGAAGGTGCCGGAAACTCTCATCGACGCGGTCTGCGGCCTGAGCGGCGGCGGCCCGGCCTATGTGGCCATGTTCATCGAGGCCATGGCGGACGGCGGCGTGAAGCAGGGACTGCCCCGCGCCACAGCCTACCGGCTGGCGGCCCAGACCTGCCTTGGAACGGCAAAGATGATTCTGGACATGGACATCCATCCGGGCCAGCTCAAGGATATGGTCACCTCCCCGGGAGGCACCACCATCGAGGGCTGCGAGGCGCTGGAAAAGGGCGGCATGAGAGGTACGGTCATAGAGTGCATCAACGTGGCCACGGAGAAGTCCAAACAGCTGTAGAGGGCAGAGCGGCACAGGACCGGCGACGCGTCCAGAGTGTCCACCATTACAAACGCGGTGTACTGGGGATATCACGCAGCGCTGGATATCTAAAATAAAAAGTCTGCAAATAAAAAGTCAAGCAGAAATTAATGAACTTTGAAAATTTTATACAGGTTGAAAAAAGAGTATCACAACAAGACCACC
>NZ_JPJE01000038.1 GCF_000765215.1 Eubacterium sp. ER2 | reverse complement strand
TTTCGTAGAGCTGATTAATCTACGAAAAACAGGAGTGATTTTATGTGGTGCATACTCAGATGCCAGTCCGAAAAGACAGAGCAGATCATGGAATCCTGCCGGAGAAATATATCCGGCCAGGTGCTGCGAGATGTTTTTACATTTACATACGAGAGAATGCGCCGCTATGAGGGCAGCTGGCACACAGAGACCAGATCCATGTTTCCTGGATACATTTTTCTGGAGACGGAAAAGCCGGATGAGCTGTCAGAGGCGCTTGAGCCGTACCGCGGCGTGGTGTCTGTCATGGAGAATGACAGGCTGCTGCTGAGGGTACAGCCGGAAGAAGAAGAGTTCCTCCGCAGTCTGTGCGGCAGAGAGCATCATCTTGCAATGTCACAGGGCTATATCCGCGACGGGATCACCCACATAACGGAGGGACCGCTTGTGGGGATGGAAAGACGGATACGGAGGATAGACAGGCATAAGCGCCTTGCGGACATTGCGGCACCGGTGCAGGGCATGGAAGGATTGGTGCGGGCGGGCCTGGAGATCACATCCAAGAGCTAAAGAACAGGAACTCGATCAATCAGAAAAATACGAAGATCAGAACCATTGTCTGTGGTCAGTGCCATGGAGAATGGAGATTTTTGTGATATCGGTGTGCGGCGGCAGTCCGGAATTTTTTAAAAATTGCGGATATGGCGGAGCATACCCAAAAAGGGGCTGCATGAAGCGATATGTGGTATGTGATACAGACAACGACAGGCAGTGAAGAAGCGCTTGTCTGCTTGATCAAGGAAATGATTTCTGAGGATTTCTATAAGGAATGCTTCTATATAAAAAGGGAGTGCGCCAGGAAAGAGGGGGATGGATGGCAGATACATCTCGCAGCCCTGTTTCCGGGTTATCTTTTTATGGATACTGATAAACCAAAGGAGATGTACATGGAGTTGAAGGGAGTCCCCAAGCTGACAAAACTCCTGAAAGAGGAGGGAGAGACATTTCTGGCAGTGTCGGAGGAAGAGCAGCGATTCCTGGAAGAAATCCAGGACAGACAGCATGTGGTGAGAAGATCCCTTGTACAGCTGGATGCTGACAGGAAGATTATCAGCGCAGATGGGCCGGTAGGGCGATATCTTTCCCATATCGTCAGGCAGAGGATCCGCAAGCGATATGTGCTGATAGAGAGGGAGCTTCTGGGAGAGAAGAGAAACATCTTATTTGGGATCAGACTGGAAGAAGATAAGCTGGCAGATAACGACTGAGAGAGTCGGAGCATCTGCCGGCTGCTTTTTAGTATATGAACGTATTACCAAAACGGGGTATATGAACCATAAGAGTAAAACGGAGATAGGAGAAGATATAGATGAGGAATGTACCATTCAGCCCGACGGATGTGGGGAAAAAGAGATTAAAGAGATAGCGCAGTACTGCCATACAAACAAGGCTGTGTGTCTGAACTCAGCTACTGCCTGTTTTGAATCCATCCTGCATCTGCTGGGAATAGGGCCGGGGGATGAGGTCATTACATCCGCCTATACATTTACGGCATCAGCCAGTCCGGTGTGCTATGTAGGGGCAAAGCTGGTACTGGTGGATGTGCAGAAGGACAGTTATGAGATGGACTACGAGCTTTTGGGAAATGCTGTCATCGAAAGAGCGAAGGCGCCATTATCTTGGTTGATCTGGGAGGCGTTGTGTGCGATTACGAGAAGCTATATAAAATCACGAACCGGCAGAAAAATAAATTTCATCCGAACGGCCCCATACAGGAAGCATTTGGAAGGGGAGCTGTAGTGACAGATGCAGCCTACGTTTTTGGAGCCAGGAGAAAGATGGACGGTGACTGGAAAATGTGCGGGGAGATCGCAGATTTTACCAGCTTTTCATTTCATGCGGTCAACGTCTTTGAGATGAAAAGCTGAGAAATCGTTTGTGATAAATAGACAAAAATAAGGGCGGAAATGGATGGCAATAAAGCACATTTTTATATAGTTATTACAAAAATGTGCGTCTCGAATAAACCATTTCAGGGGGAATGGGTGAGTGGATGGATTTTCATAGGGCATAAAAAATCACTACGAGGTCAAGTACGTGGGAAAGAGAGTATTGGTACTTGGGGCAGGAGGATGCGGAAAAGTAGTCCGAGAGGTTGCACGGAGTCTTTTGAATATTGATGGAACACCGATATATGAATTTGTGCATTTCTTGAACGACAATTCTGAGGATGCCATAGGGAAAATTGCTGATATTGAAAAGTACCGTGATTGGTATTCTGATGTGATCTGTGGAATTAGCAATAACACAGTCAGAAAGCAACTGTTGAATCAGGCTGAAGAGCTGAGGTACTCGATACTAGTGCTAATCCATCCCACTGCTTATATAAGTCCCAGTGCCGTGATCAAAGCCGGTACTGTGGTGGAACCAAAGGCGATTGTAAATGCGAATACGGTAACCCATGGGGGCTGCATTATTTCTGTGGGAGATATTGTTGACCACGATGTGATTATTTATGAGTTTGTCCATGTGAATGCCGGGGCAATTGTCAAGACTGGAGCAAGAGTGGAAAGCGACAGAAAACTGGAAGCTGGCGAGGCCGTACCTGGATATGGTGCAGCTCAGTATAAGCCAGACGAGCAGTAGGCGAAAGAGCATAAAGAGCAGTTTGGTGCTGAACTGAGTTTTATGTAATAAGCCTCAGTAAAGCATTTGTACTATTTGTGCTATGTGGTAATTCTTACAATGGCACTAATTAAGGAAAGCAAGGAGAGTAGGGAGCCATGTCTATTTACAAGAAAAAAATCAAAAAAATGATAGAAATTTCTGTGGCTGTTATAGGTGCTGCATTCATAGGCATGAGTATTCTTGCCAAGAAGAAAAAATCCTCTTCTATATATGAGGATGATAAAGAACAGAAAAACCCATTTGAGGGTAAGAAAGTCGTCCTCATCAAGGATGAAAATGATAAAGAGAATGTTGATGGCGTGAGGGGACATCTTGAGGCTGTTGGAGATACTGATTATCAGCCCTCTTTCTATGAAAAGAGAGTCAAAAGAGCTATTGATGTAGTTCTGTCATTCGGTGGCCTTGTAATGCTATGGCCTGTTTTTGCAACGATTGCTCTTGCTATAAAGATAGAAGATCCAGGTTCGGTCTTGTTTACGCAGAAGCGTGTTGGTCAGAATAAGAAGTATTTTAAGTTGCATAAATTCCGCTCCATGAAGATGAGTACACCACATGACGTGCCGACTCATCAATTGGAGAATCCGGAGCAGTACATTACTAAGGTTGGAAAGTTTATAAGAAAACACAGTTTGGATGAACTGCCACAGATTTGGGACATTTTCGTTGGAAACATGTCAGTGATCGGCCCAAGACCTGCTCTGTGGAATCAGGATTTGCTGACAGCTGAGAGAGATAAATATAATGCTAACGACGTGAAGCCCGGTCTGACCGGATGGGCACAGATCAATGGTAGAGATGAACTTGAGATTCCTGATAAGGCGAAGCTAGATGGAGAATATGTTAAGAAGATGGGACTTGGGATGGATATCAAGTGCTTCTTGGGAAGTCTCCATGTATTTGGAAAAGATGAGTCTGTGGTTGAAGGAGGGACCGGGGAGAAGAAGAAGGAGGAGCAAAGAGTTCCAAAGGATCCAGGAGATACTTTTGTTTCTGTCGTAATGTCGTCCTATAGAAGGAGCGATACGTTAAGGAAAGCTCTGCTGTCTTTGGCCTCACAGACATATAAGAATTTTGAAGTTGTGCTGATCGATGATAATGCGGATAGTGGATGGACGGAGAAAGTTCGGCAAATTGTTGATGACATGGAAGGCAAAATTACCATTAAATATATCGTCAATGAAGAAAATCTGGGATCTTCTGCTTCACGAAACAGAGGAATTTTTATGGCTCAAGGAGAGTATATCACTTTTTTGGATGACGATGATATTTATCTGCCTGAAAAAATAGAGCGGCAGCTGGCAGATTTGATTTCGACACAAGCAGATTACGGTATCACAGATCTTTTTCTGTATGATGAAAATGAAAAATTGATTGATAAAAGGGTTCGCTCCTATATTAAAGATACAGATAAGAAAAGTCTTATGCGGTACCACCTAATACACCATATGACAGGAACAGATACATTTATGTTTAGAACAGAATATATTAGAAAAATAGGAGGATTTCCAGATATAGATGTAGGAGATGAATTCTATTTGATGGAAAAGGCTATTCTTGGAGAAGGAAAATTTACTTATTTTCCACACTGCGATATTAAAGCTTATGTTCATACTGGAGAATATGGTGGACTATCTAGTGGACAAAAGAAAATTACTGGAGAAAACATATTGTATGCAAATAAACAAAGGTATTTTAACGAACTTGACGAGAAAGAAAAAAAATACATAAAAGCTAGACACTATGCCGTTATCGCTTTTGCTGAGATGCGAAGAAAAAACGTAAGATCCTTTGTTAGGAATGTTTTGGCAGCATTAATTGTCTCACCTATAGCATGCATAAAAATACTTTCAGAGCATAAATAATCGGTTAGTGATATTTGGGGCAGTTGTGTTTTACAGGAGAATGGACATGGAATATATATATATTATTACTGCGCATACAGGCTATAACTATGGTACTTATCTACAGGCCTTTGCAATGAAAAAGCTCCTAGGTGAGTTTGGAGATAATGTAGATATTATTTGGGAAAAGTCTTTTGGGCCGGAAGGAAGAGATTTTAGGCTAAAGAAAATCATAGTGTTAGCGTTAAGAATGGCAGTTAATTATAAACACGCTGGCGCTATAAAACAAGGATACAAAAAAAACCTTGATGCAGAGCCTAATGATGTTACGAAGCAAATGTTTAACGAATTTGGAAGAAAATATCTGGATGTTAAAGAATATAGAATGCATGAATTGAAAAGACTGGCGTCAAGCAAACAAACCAAAGCTGTTGTCTGCGGGAGTGATCAAATTTGGAACGCTTCTTCCATGTATCCTGACCCCCTTTATTATCTTCAGTTTGCTCCTGTGAAAAAGAGGATTGCGTATGCTCCTAGTTTAGGACGTACGGAAATTCCAAAGTATAATAGACGAAGAATTAGTAGGTATATTAAGAGTATTCATTCGATTTCTGTAAGGGAAGAGGAAGGTGCAAGAATAATAAAGGGGCTAATAGGACGAAATGTTCCGGTCATGCCAGATCCGACACTTGTCGTGGAGTGGTCTGAATGGATGGGGAGTTCAAAAGAAAAATATCTATTACTTTATTTTTTAGACTCGCCCAGGGATGGAGTTATATCTGATATAAAACAAATAAAAGAAGCGCTTGGAGCTAATGTTAAGATTCTGCTACATCACTTTAAGATTTATGATGAGCTTGATGATGTGGAGTATGTAAATGCTGGGCCAAAAGAATTTGTGGAGCTCATAAGTAAGGCAATGTTCGTGTGTACTGATTCATTTCATGCAACCGTATTCTCTTTGCTGTCTAAAACAAAAATGTATGTATACGAGAGAAATTACGGACAAGTGGATAATCAGAATAGCCGTATCGAGAATTTGTTAAATCATTACTCCTTGCAGGAACGCCTTAGAAAAAAGCTGCAAGAACCAATATGCCTTGATTATAGCATGGAACACATAGAATCGATACGTAGAGAAGATATAGAATGCGCTCGGACTTTTATCAAAAAAGCATTAAATGGGGGGAGACGATGACATTAGAAATACTGGTAGCAACAATGCATCAGCAAGATTTCTCTCTTATAGATAAAATGAATATACGTTCAAACGCTATTGTTGTGAATCAGTGCAATCAGTATTCCTATCATGAGATAAAGACAGATCAAAATGTGGTCAAATGGTTCAACGTAAACGAGCGTGGATTATCTCGAAGCAGAAATCTTGCATTATCAAAAGCAACCGCAGACATATGTTTACTGGTTGATGACGATGAGATTCTGCATGATGATTACGAAAAGGTACTTATTGATGAATTTACAAATAGTAAAAAGGCGGACTTAATAACATTTAATTTGAATTCGATAGGTAATATTAGCAAGAGATATGTCAACAAAGATCGCCATCGGCTGAACGTATTTACAATCATGCGATATGGGTCGGCTAGAATTGCATTTAGAAGAAATAAAGTATTAAATGCAAGAATATTATTTGCACCAAATTTTGGCGCAGGAACCGACATTTCAAGCGGAGAGGATTCTCTGTTTCTGCATGATTGTCTAGATAAAGGACTTAAGGCATTTACATCTCCGGAAGTTATAGCAGATATTAACGATGTAAGAGAAAATTCAAGCTGGTTTAAAGGCTATACGGAAAAATATTTCGTTAATATGGGAACAATCTATGCTGCAATGTCGCCTCATTTTTCGGCATTATGGATTATACAGTATATCATAAGACATAGGGATACGACAAAAGACCTAGGATTCTTTAATTGCTTTAAACTTATGTTTAGGGGAAAAAGAATAAAAATAGATTAAATAAATTATATTAAAAAGCGAACGAGAAGTAGAAAGAATGATGATTGTATCAGACTTACCAAGAAAAGAATGTACAGGCTGTGGTCTTTGCGCAACAATATGTCCCGTTGGAGCAATTTGTATGGAGCCTGATGACGAGTATGGGTATTTATTGCCATCCGTGTCAAAGAGTTGTATAAACTGCGGCAAATGTGTTAAGGTGTGCCCGAATATACAAAAAGATAAGAAGTTACATAAACCGCTGAAAATTTATGCAGCGGTGCGCAAAGACAAGCGAAAATTAATGGATTCTTCATCCGGAGGGATTTTTGCGGCTGTAGCTGAAAAATGTGTTGATCAAGGAGGGTGGTATATAACCGGCTGCAAATTAGATGAACAGTTTAAGCCGGTTATGTGTATCACAAATCAGAAAGATGAATTGGCGAAAATATATGGTTCTAAGTATGTTCAAGCGAGCATGGGATTAGTTTATACCGAAGTTAATAGCAAGTTACAACAGGGATACAGAGTTCTGTTCTCTGGTACTCCATGTCAGGTGAGTGCTATGAGAAGATATACTAACGATGCCTCCAATTTATACACCATCGAGGTTATTTGCCATGGCGTCACAAATGAAAAAATGTTTTTGTCATATCTTGATATGCTTGACCGGACGTCTTTAAAGAAATTTACCTTTAGAGATAAATCACAAGGATGGTCATATAATAATTGCATGGAATACACGAATGGCAAATCTCTAAAAATTAATCACAGACTAAATTCGTACATGACATACTATTTAAAGGGTGAAATATACCGCGACAGCTGTTATGAATGTAATTATGCAAAGGAACTGAGAGGCGCCGATATTACAATTGGTGATTTTTGGGGAGTTGCGAAAAAACGTCCGGATCTAAAAAGCAAGATTGATATGGAAAAAGGTGTATCCTGCGTTTTAGTGAATACAGAAAAAGGAAAGCAATTATTCGAAAATTCGTTAATAGATTTTTGGCCTGTTGATTATGAAGATGTGAAAGAAGGAAATGGGCCGCTTAACTGTCCTTCAAGTCACACACGAAAAAGGGAATTTATATTGCGCACATGGAAGAAAAACTTGGATTGGAAAGATGTGCATGAATACTGGAGAAAAAGTGATTATAGATTTACATATCGAGTTTGGAGTCTGGTGCCGGTAAAATTACAACATTTTATCAGGGTGGTTCTTGGTAAACGATAGTTTACTGCTGCTCTATAATGTTGTGTTTTGAGTAAATATCCAAGAGGAAAACCTGATGTAAAGCGTTCTTCTCAATGAAAAGAAATTCAGAGATGTCAATGATTTTGATCCATCGAGGAAATTGATAGAGAAGAGGAGTGGAAAGAGGAATGACAAATGGAAAAGAAAACTAAACTTCAATGGTGTTCTAAAAACCATTTTTTATAGCTAAAAGGGATAGCCATTCTTTGTGTGATGGTTTCCCATATAGGCAATTATTCCGGACGGACATGGTTTACCCCATTAGGTGGTCTTGGAGTTGCTTTGTTTTTGTTTTGCTCCGGATATGGGCTGATGGCATCTTACCATATGAAAGGTCTGGATCATTTCTGGCGTAATAAGCTTGTGACGGTTTATATACCTTACTTTATAGTTGAAGTTATTGCATCCGTTTTAGCAAGGCGCACACTGGTAGATACTCTATTGGTGCTGACCTTTTTGCAGACGCGAAATGCCTTGATGTGGTATATGCAGTACCTTGTATGTTGCTATTTCTTGTTTTGGTTAGCATATAGGTTCATTACGGATAAAAGAATTTGTTACATAATCTGGGGAGTAGCAGCAATTCTATCATTCATTTTTTTGGACAATCTTCGCGGTAAGCAGGCTATCGCCTTTTTGGGGGGATTAATCTACTCTGATTACGAGAGATTACACGTTCTAAATAACACAGCCGAAAATGGTGCGGGGGCAAAACAGAAAAGAAAATGTATCCTTGGATTTCTGCTAGCGGTGTTTGCACTGCTTGCATTGGCGGTTAAGCAAATTCCGGTGGTTCGTGAGCAGAGCCACTATGTTGTGACACTGCTCAATCTGATTATTAAGTCAGGCGGAGCACCTGCACTTCTCCTAATAACTGCCCAGATTCAACCATTCAAACGTTTGTTAAGCTGGGTGGGGAAATTTTCATATAGCCTGTACCTGATTCACGGGTACTTTCTGTACTTTTTAGCAGAGGATGTGTTTGGAAGTTATTTGCTTAATAGTGTTGTGTTATTAGCTATAAGTTATGTGCTTGCTGTGGTGTTGAATTGGGTAACAGGTCTAATAAAGAGCCGGATAAGGAAAAGCCAAAACAACGTCTAGATCATGAAATAGAGCAAAGCTTCCTACCAAAGAGGCTCAGTTGGATTAGTATTCAAAGATGATAGTGTCCTAAATACATGGGGGAAAATAGATGGAAGTAGATACAATAGATCAGGTGGTGGAAGAACAATTGCAGTATCCCAGAGTTCTGGTAATTAGCAGTAATTGCTTTTCCGCAACATCGTCAAATGGACGAACTTTAGGAAATTTCTTCAGGGGCTGGCCGAAGGATAAGCTTGCTCAATTTTACTTGTCAGGAGATAACTTGGATTTTACGGTCTGCAATAATTTCTTTAATGTAACAGACGAACAAGCATTGTCTGCATTTAAAGGCGGAAAATGTTTCGGAGGTGTGGTTGCTAAAGAGGTCAATAAAGAGAGTAGAAATTCGAAAATTACAAAAAAAACTGAGACAGGTGAGTCGAAGAATACGCCGGTCAGGCAGGTAGATAGTAAGGAGAAGAAAAAGACACCCAGAAACTCCATTACCATGATGCTTCGTAATATGATATGGAGATCTGGAAGATGGAAAAGCTGTGGCTTTAATAAGTGGGTGATGGAGTTTGCCCCAGAGGTTGTTCTCTTACAGGCAGGGGATTTTGCATTCATGTATGAGCTTTCTCGTAAAGTAGCGAAAAGGCAGAATGCAAAACTGGTTATATACAACAGTGAAGGTTACTATTTTAAAGACTTTGACTACTTCAGAAGCAGCGGCATCGCAAAAATGATGTATCCGGTATTTTTATCGGATTTAAAGAAAGCATTGAGGAGGACCTATGCCTGTGCAAACTATATTATCTATTTGTGTGACGAGCTGACCAAGGCGTATGCCAAAGAATTCAAGGTCCCGTCTGAGACTATTTATACTGCATCAGATATGGCCATAAGTCCTGCCATTACAGAGAATAGAGAATTTATTATCTCATACTGCGGAAATCTTGGCATTGAAAGACATAAATGTCTGATTGAAGTAGCAAGCATATTGCAGGAAATATCTCCTGAATTACATATAGATGTCTATGGAAGAGCCAGGGAGAAAAGAGTAGAAGATGAGTTAAAGGCTTGTCCAGGAATTCGTTTCCATGGTTTTGTTCAGTATGACGTAGTGAATCAAGTTATTGCTGAAAGCGACCTGGTTCTTCATGTAGAAAGTTTTGATGATTTTTACAAAGAAGATTTGAAGTTTGGATTCTCCACAAAGATAGCTGATCTTCTTTCTAGCGGGAAGTGTTTTCTGCTATATGCTCCAGACTGCTATGCGTGCAGCAAGTATCTGATAGAGAATGAGGCTGCATATGTGGTATCTGAGAAGTCTAAGCTGAAGGATACCTTGGTGGAAATTGTAAATAACCCGCAGGCGAGAGGAAAGTACAGGCAGCGTGCTCTTAAGCTTGCTGAGAAGAATCACAGAAGCCAAAAGAATGTAGAGAGATTCCAGAGGGTGTTATGTGATGTGGCAATGGTAGTGGGAGAATCGAAATGAAAATAATCCAAGTCAATTGCGTTTATAAAAAGGGAAGTACCGGTAAAATTGTTGCAGATATCCATACCGAGCTAATTAAAAGGGGGATAGAATCCGTTGTTTGTTATGGTAGAGGAGCAAAAATTCAAGAAGAAAATGTATATAAAACATGTGGCGAATTATATTCGCATGCTAATCATTTCATGGCAAATGCAACAGGGATTATGTATGGAGGCTGTAGTCTATCCACAAGCAAACTGATTCAAATAATAAAAAGGGAAAATCCGGATGTAGTACATCTTCAGTGCATAAATGGATATTTTGTCAACATTTACAAGCTGGTCGAGTGGCTGAAAGCCACCCGCATCCGAACGGTATTGACTCTGCATGCAGAGTTCATGTACACGGGAGGATGCGGGTACTCCATTGACTGTAATCAATGGAGTACCCGCGAAGGATGCGGTCACTCCATGAGTTGTCCGCGCTGGCGCGCGGAAACGGGTTCCTGGTTCTTTGACAGAACTTCTACGATGTGGAAACGTATGAAGACTGCCTTTGAGGGATTTAACGACAAATTAATCGTTACATCTGTTTCCCCTTGGCTGATGAAGAGAGCGCAGCAGTCGCCAATCTTAGGCGGGAAAGACCATAGAGTGATTTTAAACGGTCTGGATCCAGATGTTTTTCACTTTAGAAACTGCAAGAAACTACGCAGGAAATATGCGTCTGATAGTGAGAAAGTTTTGTTCCATGCATCGCCGAATTTTAATTTGGATTCGAATCACATCAAAGGCGGTTATTACGTCAATGAATTAGCAAAGCGGGTAAAGGATAAAAATATAAAAGTGATCGTAGCAGGGTCACATAAGGACGATATAGAGGTTTCTGAAAATGTGATCCTGCTGGGGAGAATTCAGGATCAGAAAAAGCTTGCTGAATATTACTCTATGGCGGATTTAACGATTTTAACGAGCAAGAAAGAGACCTTTTCGATGGTTACTGCGGAGACTCTTAGCTGTGGTACCCCTATAGTGGGGTTTATGGCCGGAGGTCCAGAGCAGATAGCCTTGGAAGGATACAGTCATTTCGTAGAGTATGGGAATATGGACGCCTTAGAAGATGTCGTAATAAGGATGTTTGATATGGAATGGGACAAAGTATCTATTAGTAAAAAAGCAATATCTAAATATGGTAAAGATGTGATGTGTGATTCATATATAGAGATTTATAAGGAAATATGGGGACGATAATTTCGTCAGTCTTGTGGGATGACAGTACAACTTTAGAGAAGATTGATTTTCGATATTGAGATATTATATGTTAGATAGTAACTGCTGGGCTTAAAGAGATTGTAGGGGGGATGAAGTGGTTTTGAGTTATGATGAAAGATTATTGTCAAAATGTTTGGCAATGGAGATTGTAATCTCATTTATGATATCAGTCTCGATAGTTTTGGGATTTACTTCGCTTGCATCTGTCTTATTTAATGTAAGCTTTTTGGTACCATTATTATATATATTGAAGAAAATCCGTATATTCTCAACTGATTTATTCGTCCTATTAGCACTTTGCTTTGTGCATGTTTCTATCAACGGTTTATACAGTGGTGGTATGATGGGAGTTAACTATTACAAAAAGGTTATCATGTTTACCACATTTATGTATTTGCTATATTTCAGCCGCGAACTGCGTGTGTGCAGTAAAAGGATACTGCGAATAATGAAAATGTTGCCAATTGTAGCAGGGGTGATATTTGTATTAGCATATTTCGTGTTGGGGAGAAGCCAAACTATGGGTGGAGGAATAACACTCGGTTTTTCGAATCCCAATACATTGGCCATGTGGTTATTGCATTTGATTCTGTATGGACTCATGATGATGTTTGATGAGTCTATAAGCAGAATCAAGTTTTTGTACCTGCCGATAATCATTGTTCTTGTATATATGCTTTGGTTAACATTGTCAAGGGCATGCCTTTTAGCATTAGTATTCTTCGCTGTATTGCTCGCCCTGCGTCTTTTTAGCATTAGGCCTAGCAGACTTATATACTTTGTTATAATAATGCTACCCATCATCTTTGCGATAGTTTACTTACAGGTGGTAGATACTACTTGGGTACAAACCAGATTTGATTTTGTGATTTCCGAAGGTAAATCGTTAACCTCGCGCATTAATGTTTGGAGCAGTGCTTTTGATTCGATCAAAGATCATTTTTTCTTCGGAAATTATAGTGGCTTAAGCCGAGGGACTGGGCAGTCACAATTTCACAATACGCATGTCGATGTACTTGCATCGTATGGGCTCATACCATTTGTCTTGTTTTTGAAGATATTATATAAAAGAACTACAGAGTCGGCTGAAAACGCTGACACGCTGTACAAGTATATTTCGTTAATTGCGTTTTGTGCAGTATTAATTATGGGTACATTTGAGGCTGCTATGGTGGCAGGATCATCTGGGTTAAACTTGATGACTATTGGTATGCTTGTATTGGCAAATGTAAACGAACAGGAATGAGGTGAAAAGCAAATGGTGTAGGTGGCAAACACAGTGAAGTCAGTGCGATCCCGAAGTTCAGGGATTGAGCTGTTGAGAATTCTCGCAATGCTGATGGTGATTACTCTTCATCGAATGGGACACGATACGTTGAATTCTGCCGTACAATTTTCGCCCAGCTATTATATTTTATGGTTTATCGAAAACGCAAGTTACAAAGCAGTAGATATATTTTTATCATTGCAGGTTATTTTAGCGTAGAGAAACAATTTAAGGGAAAGAAGCTGTTACTGCTAGAATTCAAGGTACTGATATTGTGTTGGATTCTATCTTTTGAGTGTTATTGTCGGATATCAAAATTTTAACGTTTTAACTTTTATAAGAGCTTGCTTACCTTGGTTAGGGGAAATTTATTCCCTGCCACTTCGTGGCCGGGATCTAAGATATATTGGTTGTATGTTGTTGGTTCCATTCTTCTAATGTATCTTGTTAGCCTTGGAATTGAAGCACTAAGAAACTTTTTGATAGCGCATATTGAAAGGTCAAAGGTATTTGACAAGACTGAAGAAAAACTGATAGGACTGGCAAAAGGATTCATAAATCGGGTAGCAGTTTTTGGGGATGAGAAATGAGATATGGTTAGGTTAACGTCTATAATGACATTGAAGGTTGGACTATAAATTTTCGGGGCCAGATTCTTGTATGCCAGCGTGATACGAACCTGGGAATAATGGAATTGGTGTGCTGCGATCCTGAAAAATGGAGGTTTGAAATGATAAAAGCTGATGCTCAGGCATATCATCTGAATTGGATCCGGATGATACGTGGCTTTCTTACAGGTCATGCGTTTTTTGCTGTGGTTCTTTACAGAATCGGCAGTTACTTGCATAAAAAAAAGATCAAAATGATTCCAGATATGATTTTACATCATATGCGTAAAGTATTTGCATGTGAAATTTCACCATATGCAGTCATCGGGGGTGGGTTCCGGATACAGCATACTCTTGGCATAGTGGTTGGACATCAAGTAGTTGCAGGACGTAACCTAGAACTATTTCAAAATGTTACTATAGGAAGTAACCGAAAACCAAAAAATGGCCGTGAAATGCCTACAATTGGGGATAATGTGACGATATATACAGGCGCAGTTGTTGTTGGCGCGATAAAAATAGGTGATAATGCTGTAATAGGTGCCAATACATACGTAGATTTTGATGTGCCAAATAACTGCTTTGTTCATGGAAAAAAAGGCATTATAGAAGGGAAGGTATAGTATGTACGAGCATGAAAAAAAACATTTTCATGTAGAAGGACAACCATATAAACTGAGGACAGCGGTACTTCTGCTGTTTTTTAACAGGCCCAAACAATTCTTTCAGGTATTTAATCAGGTTGCGGTAGCAAAACCAGCTAAGCTCTTTCTATATCAGGATGGTGCGCGACTAGGGAAAGACGATATGGAAGGAATCCTAGAATGTAGAAGTGTTTTAGATAAAATTGATTGGGAGTGCGATATATATACATGGTTTCGACAGGAAAATCATGGATGTGATCCTTCTGAATACCTTTCACAAAAGTGGGCTTTTAGTGAGGTTGACAAGTGTATTGTTTTAGAAGATGATGATGTTCCGAGTCAGAGCTTCTTTACATTCTGTCAGGAAATGCTGGACAAGTATGAGAACGATGAAAGAATTAATATTATTTCAGGAATGAATACTTTAGGCGTGTACAATGATAAAAATGCGGATTATTTCTTTTCGACAATGTGTTCGATATGGGGATGGGCTTCTTGGCGACGAGTTGTAGAAAACTGGGATGAATCATATGAATTCCTAAGTAATCAAAAGGCGGTAGACAATTTAAAAGCATTGCGAGGATTTACACAGTCTGCAACTTTAATTAAAGCCTCACGAAATCATAAAGCCAAGGGAATACCATATTACGAAACAATTTTAGCAACAGATATGTTTTTGAATCATCGAATCAATATAGTGCCGTCGAAGAATTTGATAAAAAATATCGGCATTGCGCCATCTTCGACACACTCTACAGATACCATTAATAAACTTCCGAGAGGGATTCGCAGAGTTTTTAATATGCAGACCTATGAGTTTGAGTTTCCTCTTAGGCATCCTCAATATATTATGGAGGATATAGAGTATCAAAAGAAAGTAAAACGTATTATGGGGTGGGATCATCCTATTGTTTGTAAATGGCGTGGTCTGGAGTCGAAAATTTTAAAGATCATATATAAATTTAGGAAGGTATAAAGATAATGCTGTTTTCGTTGATAGTACCGTTTTATAATGTGGAGCAATATATAGGAAAATGTCTTAGCAGTATAGACGCACAATTATGTCGTGATTTTGAGGTCATTTTAGTTGATGATGGTTCTAAAGACGAAACGAGACAATTAGTTGAGGAGTTTATTCGCGGGAGAGAAACTCAATATAGGGTTATTAGCCAAAATAATCGAGGGCTCTCCGCAGCTAGAAATACTGCACTTAAATATGTTGCAGGTGAGTATTTGATTTTTATTGACAGTGATGATTGGATAGAAGCAAATTATCTATCTTATATAAAGTCCATCATAAAAGAATCTTCTCCGGATATCATACGATGCAAGTGGTTTGAGAATGACGCAAAGGAAACAGTTAATTCTGATGTGTATGGAAAAATGCGGTGCTTGGAAACACAAAATGTCCTTGAAAGTGTTTTGCTCGATCGATACGGTTCTCAAGTGTGGAAAAATATATACCGCGCTAATTTATGGTGGGATGTAGAATTCCCCGAAGGATTACTTTACGAGGATCTTTATACGACACATCGCGTCTTTGCTAAAGCTCAGTCTGTTTATTTTTGCGATAAGGCGTTTTATCATTATATGATTCGTGCAAATAGTATTTCTACAACAGTAAAGTTTGGGAGAGCAAAAGGACTATATTTTGGTTTTAAAAATCGTCTTGAATGGATAAATACTCATGGAGAGTATGAGAAACTAAAAGAAGAAATATTGGATAAAACATGGAACCACTTGCTTCAGTATGTACACGAGTGCGCGAGATTCCAAGAAGAAATACAATCAGCGAAAGAAGAGTGCTCTGAAATGTTGATAGTAGCGAAGGCTTGTAACTATCAGGTGCCTTTTTTCAAGTTTGCTGAAACAGTGGCTTTTTTGAAGGGGAGTAAATTTTACCGGGTTGTATTTCGACTGGTCAGGAGATAAGGAATGAAAAAAATAGCTATTATAACAGGTGGAAGTTTGCCGATCCCAGCAACTAAAGGCGGCGGAGTAGAGGGTTTAATCGAAATATTAATAAATGAGAACGAAGTGAATGGTGATTTTGAGTTTACCGTTTTTACTATTGCGGATAAGGACGCAATCAGCAAGCAGTATGATTATAAACATACTAAGTTCGTGAATATATCGGAGAGTCGTATTGTTCGGAATATTGTTGTCAAAATAAACAACTATTTATACTCAATCAATAGGAGAACTGTAAAAAAACCTTGGTTAATGCTCCAACTGCCGTTTTCACACAAAGTATTAAAAATTGGCAGTTGGTCTGACTTTGATGCTGTACTGGTCGAAGCGAATTTTAACATTGTCCAATGTCTAAAAAAAAACGGAGTTAAAAAGATTTTGTATCATGCCCATTACAATGATGTACATCCAGGTTTGACACAATTTGATATGTTGCGATATAACTACGGATATAGCTTTATTGATGTTAATATTTCTGTATCGAAATATCTACAACGAAATATTCGAGAGGTCATAAAAAGGGATTTGGAGTATTTAGTTATAGAGAATTGCACTTTTCCTTATAAAAAGATTGATGATGTTGAGAAGTTCCGAATGTACGAGCACTACGGCATTCCGAGGGATAAATTGGTTTATATGTATTCAGGCAGAGTTGCTCCCGAAAAAGGAGTGACTCAATTCCTGAGTGCGTTTAAAAATTTAAACGGAATGAAGGAGATTTGCGCAGTTATTGTGGGCGGCATTTTTTATTCAGACAACACGGAAAATGAATACTTAAAAAGCTTAAAAGAAATTGCTAAGCAGTGTACCAATCCTGTTATTTTTACAGGTTATGTGGAACATAAAGAAATGTTAAAACTTTGGCAAGTAGCCAATATTGCAGTATTACCTACTTACGATGTTGAAGAAGCAGCAGGCCTCGTGGTTCTTGAGGCTTTGATGGCAGGGATTCCGGTTATTCACACAGACTCTGGAGGAATGGGAGAATATTCGAATCAAGAGTGTGCGGTCATGATTCCGAGAGGGAAGGATTTTATAAGGCGGTTAAGCGATGAAATGGAACATCTTGGAACAGATTTAGAGCTGTTGGAAAATATGAGGAAGGGTGCCCGGAGGTGTTCTCAACAATGGTCAATCCGAAATTATTATTGTAAATTACGAGATATTTTAAATCAAGAAACCGAAGGGATGATTTAATATGAAGAAATCTGTAGAAATTGTCACTTTTCATAATGCGTACAATTATGGGGCAGTCTTGCAGTGCTATGCTTTGAAGAAAATTATTGAAGGCGAAGGAAACATATGCAATGTTCGCAACCATCAAAATGAAAGAATCAATAGAGCGTACGCGCCAAATATTTTTGTGAAAAATTCCTCAATCAAGGAAATTATATACCGTCTGATCCACTGCCGCTCGAAGTTAAGGAAACATAAAGCCTTTTATCCATTCATAGAAGAGTATCTTTTGTCCGATGGTCAGATGCCAGAGGGGTCTGAAGAGGATAAGATATATATATGTGGAAGTGATCAAGTGTGGAATTATAACATTACGAGTTTTGATAAGACGTATTTTTTAGATTTTGTACAGCAAAAAAAACAGAAAAATGCATTTTCCGCTAGTTTTGGCCTTGACAGTATTCCAGAGGAATACAAGCAAGAGTATCAAAGATTATTATCTGATTTTAATATAATAACAGTACGGGAAAAAGAAGGGGCGGACATTATCAAGGACTTATTGGGAATTGAAGTGCCGGTAACGCTGGATCCAACGTATCTTTTATCTAAAGAAGAATGGGAGCTAATAATAGCTCCTGATGAAGTGAAAGGAAAGTATATCTTACTATATCTGATGGAAGAAACGAATGACATACTAAGTTTCGCAAAAAAACTTTCAGAAATCACGGGAGAAAAGATTGTTTATATCTCAAATGCAACATCTCAAAAAATAAAGGGAGTGCAGTACAAATCTTATGTAACACCACAAGAATGGCTTTCGTTGTTTAAACATGCGAGTTATGTCGTAACGAATTCATTCCACGGAATTGCATTTTCTGTTATCTTTCAAAGAAATGTATACATAGATTTACTATCGAGTTCATCAACAGCCAATTCCAGATTAGAAAATATCATAAGGGTTTTAGGCTTGCAGAACCGTATGCTATCATCGTTTAAGACTGACCATATAGAGAATATGAACTACAATCCTATCTGTAGAATACTCGTAAACGAAAGAGTGCAATCTCTTCGTTGTTTAAGGAGGATCTTGAATGGCTGATAATTTAGGTAGAACTAAAAAATTCGTATATAATAGTGTTGCGATGGCGTTACAGCAAGTGATTACCATGCTCACTGGATTAATCTTGCCGAGAGTTATGCTAATATGTTATGGGTCTGAAATCAACGGCTTGGTATCGTCAATATCGCAATTTATAGCATACTTTAATCTGGTTGAAGCTGGACTATCAAGCGCAACAATATATGCGCTGTACAAACCTCTAGCTGATAATGATCATAAAGCAATTAGTGGAGTTGTTGTTGCTTCAAAACGATTTTATATGCAAGCTGGTTGTATCTTTACAGGTCTAACGGCTGCCTTGTCTGTGTTATATCCTCTTTTTATTCAGTCAGAAGTTCTTTCTTATTATGAAATTGTTGTATTAGTAGTAATACTTGGGTTTAGTGGTGCATTAGATTTTTTTACTTTATCAAAATATAGAACATTACTTACTGCGGATCAAAAATCCTATGTATTATCATTGACTTCGATTTTATCTACTTTGATAAGAACAGTGGTAACAATTATATTAGCAGTATACGGGTTTGGGATTGTTACAGTCAAATTTTTTGCGCTATTTTCTGTTTTTGCTCGTTCTGCCATTCTGTTGGTTTATTGCAAAAAGAATTACACATATATTAACTACAAGGAAAAAGCGAACACAAGTGCCCTAAATAAAAGATGGGATGCATTATATCTTCAGATACTTGGTTCTGTGCAGTCAGGCGCGCCAGTGGTGTTGCTGACACTTTTTTTAAAAGATTTAAAAATGGTAAGTGTATATTCTGTATTCAACATGGTTATGTCGGGACTTGATGGAGTATTGGGGATTTTTACCAGTGGCTTATCAGCTTCCTTTGGGGATGTAATTGCACGAAATGAAACGGATACTTTAAAAAAGACATATAAGGAGTTTGAATACGCTTATTATATTTTGATTACAATCATATATTCCATCACACTTGCCACCATTATGCCGTTTATTAGAATATACACTGCAAATATTACAGATGCGAACTATGATTTACCCTTGGTGGGTTTTTTGTTTACACTCAATGGTGTATTTTATTGCATTAAAACTCCTCCGGGAATGATAGTTATTTCAGCCGGTATGTACAAAGAAACACGGTGGAGAACTACAATACAAGCGTTAATACTAGTCATCGTAGGTTCTGTTTTGACTCCCTTTATAGGAATATATGGCGTTCTGGTGGGGTCAATCTGTTCTAACATTTACCGCGATATTGACTTGTTGATTTTTACCCCAAGAAGGATAGTGAAAACATCAGTTTTGCATGGCTTTTGGAGAGCACTAAGAGTTTTAATTGGAATAGCGCTAGTAACAATTCCCTTTTTACTTATTCCATATGAACCCACAAGTTTGTTTACATGGGTTTTATATGCCTGTGAGGTTGGAATATTTGCAGTCGTAGTTGTGTTTATCCTCAATACTTTATTTGAGAAAAACGAAATGATTCATGTTTTGAAAAGGCTAAAAAGTATGGTGAAGCGATGATTAAACCTTATATGAGAGAAGATGAGTGCTGCGGTTGCACAGCATGCAAAAGCATATGTCCTAAGAATGCAATAACATTGCAACCGAATCGTGAAGGCTTTCTGTATCCTCAAGTTAATACAGAAATATGCGTAGATTGTTCACAATGCGTAAAGGTTTGCGATTTTCAGCATAGGGATACAGAAACAAAGACATTTGGAGACTATCCTCATGTATTGGCCGTAAGACACAGAAATAAAGAAGTTGTTGAATGCAGTACATCAGGTGGTGCTTTCACTGGCATATCTGATTTTGTTTTGAATCGTAATGGTGTTGTATATGGAGCAACTATAGATAATGATTTTGTGGTGAAGCATATAAGAGCAGTTTCTGAATCGGATCGGAACAAACTTAGGGGTTCGAAATATGTACAAAGTGATTTGGGCGGCAGTTTTGGAAGTGTGAAGCGTGATTTAGATAACGGGATAGAAGTTCTGTTCACGGGTACACCCTGTCAATGCGCGGGGGTGAAAAGTTACTTGGAAAGAACGAAGACCAGCATGGATAAACTAATTATATGTGATTTTGTGTGCCACGGGACCCCAAGTCCGAGACTATGGAAAGAGCATGTTGCATCTCTACAGAGGAGATATAAGAAAAAAATAGAGTATTATCAGTTTCGACCAAAAGTAAATGGATGGCGGAATCATACGGAAGCGGTTGTTCTGAAGGATGGCAAAAAGGTATACAAACCTGCATTTATACAAAAGCATAAGCAAATATTCTATTCGCATTTAGCATTGAGGAAATCATGCTATAATTGCAAGTATACATCGATATTTAGAGACACTGAATTGACTATTGCGGATTGTTGGGGAATTGAAAAGAAAGTACCAGAATGGAATGACGATAGAGGTGTTTCATTGGTGTTAATTAACAACAAAAAAGGAGAGAAGATATTTGATAGTATTAAGGACAATTTTGAATATCGTCAGATAGATATAAAAGATTTTATGCAGCCTCAACTTCAGCATCCAGCGAATAAACCAAAACAGCGAGAGGAATTTTGGAACGAATATTATCAACATGGATATAAGTTTATAGTAAAAAAATACACGACGTGCAATTTTAAGGACGAGATAATTCTTGCCGTAATAAATTTATTGAGACGAACCGGAATGATCAATATAGTAAAAAAAATAATAAGAAGATAGGGAATGTCATTGGAACCGCAGTGAGGACACAGCCTCTGACTGGCTGTAGGCACATCGAGGGTGATGAGATCGTAGTCCTTGAGGACCTGGATGCTTTTGATAGTTGCTTCCTGTGGCAGTTTTGCCAGATAGTTAGGTGTTTTCATAGTTGTTCCAAACCTCCTTTGAAAGTAAAAATAAGTTGTTCTAAACCATCATAACACGGGAAGTTTGGAGCAACTATGGAAGCATCTAACATAGCAAAAAAGTTATGGGAAGCTTCAAAGATAACTGGTGAAGCTTTAGGAAGATCTGGTGGTGGGAATAAAGGACACCAGTAAACAGAGAAGAACTCCTGGGAAAGTTGGTGAACACCAGGATAATGAAAAGCTTTGAGGAGACACCGGGAAATCGAGAAGATCTTCTAAATAAACTGGTGAAATTACAAGGAACACCGGGGATATGAGGAGAAACACCAGAAAAAGGCGGAGAGCCGTTCTAGTATGTTACGGTTGACATACCTAAAAATAAGTTATAAAATGACAATACTAAGCAACATAAGTATGACGGTAAATCTGAAATGGGAGGAGTGATATAAAAACGAAAGATGCAGAAAGAGGGGGAAAAGTGATGGAGTGGACGCATACACTGGACAGGATCATAAAAGATGCGGAGCTCGAAAGTGTATATGAGCAGGCGCGAAAAACGGATTCTGATCTGGCTTTAAATCTGGAGAAGATTGCGGATCAATACGAAAGGGCAAGGACATCATACAGATCAAAATGTGAAGCGACCGCCCGGAATTTGCTTATGATGATATTATCAGACGATAATCTGAAAGAAATCCATTCTGCCACATACAGAGTTAAGACAACGGAAAGCCTTATTGGAAAGTATATACGGAAGAAGGCTGTGCTTCCTGCAAAGCAGGGCGATGACTATGATATAGAGAAATATCGGCCCATGTCAGGAGCGAATTTTCACAAGATCATTACAGATCTGATCGGGATCCGTATTCTGATCCGCTATCCTCAGCAGTGGAGGATGGTTCATGAGTGGATTTTTTCAAACTTCTTCAAAGGGAGCGAAAGATATATTAAAAACTGGATTCAGGATTATCCGAGAGATAACACCGAAGATTTTATTGTTGAACAGCCCAAACTATATGTTCGGTACGAAAATGAAATTTCTTCCTATATGATAGACGGACAAATGATCTTTCAGCCGAAGATTTCCAGTGAAGGCTACAGTAGTCTGCATTATCTGATCTGGTATGATGGGAAATATGCAGAGATCCAGGTGAGGACAGTTTTTGACGAAGCGTGGGGTGAATGTACACATGATCTTGTGTACAAATGTAAGAATAAAGTCAGAAAAAGAGAGCTGGAGCGACTGTCCGTCTGTCTGGCATCACAGACACAGTCGGCGGGGATGATCGCTTCTCTTATGTATGATAAGGCATTTTCAGGAGAAGAGAAGGAAGAGATCATGGAAGGTCATACTGTGATAGATCAGGAAGAGGAAAGAACATACAGAATGCTGGAAAAGCGTATACATGGGATGATGGAACTGGGAAAACAAGCACAGGATTTTGACGGTTCTGTGGATAAGTTGATTGAGGAGTAAACATGGACAGAGCAGGAAGGTTTGTTGAGTTATTAGAGAATGGAAAGATCAAAAAGAACATATTGCCTAATTCATCTGAAGATTATACGCTTATACAGGAACAAAAGGAATTGGAGGAGTATGTGCGCTTTTTAAACAGTTTTGCGTTTGATACATTGAGAGAATGTGAGGTGGCGCTGTACAATGGCGACGAACAGGTCTAATTATGACTATGAGGAAATTATTAAAAATTTCGGAAGAGAAAAGCTCATAAAACGGTATAACACATTGCGCCAGTATATGGAACAGTATATCCAGAGAACCGAATACAGCGGGAAAGTCCAGATTGCCGACAGTGTGTTAAATCAGGCAGTGATCGACTACTTTGCGGATATCGACCGTCTGAAAAATTTCCATAAGATTGATAAGATCAATTTTACAAAAATCCACGCCTACACAGCCTACTGGCTTCTCAGGCGCAAGCCCCTTCAGATTGTGGAAGATGATGATGAAAATATGGAGCTCCCATTTGTAAATGAAAATTTTGTGGCGTCCTATCTGCTGCAGTTTATGAGGGGAGAAGACCGGAATGTCGTCATCCGAAGTGAAGACAGGTGGGAATACGATGGCTTTGTCAAAAATCTGAATTACGTTCTCCGATACAGGACGATCACGGCACAGATGCTGGAGACCATCCTGGAAAGCTATAAGGCAGGAAGGATTTTTGAGAAATCGATCGTATAGAGCAGAAAAATAAAAAGAATAGCCTATCAGACCAAGAAGCTTTTTCGCTATGCCGAAGGTATGGCGGAGGGCTTTTTTATTTTACAAAAAACAAAGGAGATCAAACCAATGAGCAGTATATTTGCAGGTAAAACCTTAATGATCACCGGCGGCACCGGTTCCTTCGGGAACGCTGTCCTGGACCGGTTCTTAAAGACAGATATCAAGGAAATCCGCATATTTTCCCGCGATGAGCTAAAGCAGGACAATATGCGGCATTTTTATCAGCGGGAATTCCCGGAGTACAGCGACAAGCTGAAGTTCTATATCGGCGATGTGCGGGATATCCAGTCCGTGAAAAATGCCATGCACGGCGTGGATTATATCTTCCACGCGGCTGCCCTGAAGCAGGTGCCCTCCTGTGAGTTCTTCCCCATCGAGGCGGTGAAGACCAATGTGCTGGGCACCGAGAACGTGCTGACCGCGGCCATCGAGGCAGGGGTGAAGAAGGTCATCTGTCTGTCCACGGACAAGGCCGCCTATCCGGTGAACGCCATGGGCACCTCCAAGGCCATGATGGAGAAGGTGATCGTGGCCAAATCAAGGACCGT
>NZ_JPJE01000004.1 GCF_000765215.1 Eubacterium sp. ER2 | reverse complement strand
TCTGAAAGTACGCGTAAACTATTGAACCGCGTAGTACTGAACGGTACGCTACGTGGTGTGGAAGGGGAGGGTCAAATCTCCCCTATCCGATTTTGCTTTATGACAGATTGATCTTCCTCCTCATGATAAAGTAGGACAGGAGGTAGAGGATGACTGTCAGGCAGAGGGACAGGATAAGGCTCAGGTTCATGATGTCCGTGAGGTAGCCTGCCAGGTCGATGGATTCGGGGGCCATGCTTGCTGTGCCGGAGTTCATGGCAATGCTGTCGCTTAGGATGCCCTGCACGCCCATGGCCACGGTGGCAGCGATGGAGGTGATGGTTGTGATCACGAAGTAGGCGACCACAGCTCCCAGCACCTTGTGGCCGTTAAAGAGCTGCCCGAAGATGATCGACGCCTCTATGATGACTACATTGCCGACAGCGCTCACCACGCTGAGCAGCAGCATATAGAGCAGGAAGAGGTTGAGGTCTCCCTGTCCCTGGAAGCCCAGCAGATGGATGAATTCGTCCCAGTGGGCGCTTAAGGGCTCTGTTATGACGGGGACGGCCATCAGGATGTAGGCGCACAGGCAGATGAGCAGCGTGTCGATGAGACACCAGAGGCTCCCTGCTATTGTCTTGGACAGAAGGTGCATTCCCTTGGTCACCGGCAGGGTGTTGGTCAGGTATCCCTCATCCGAGAACAGATTTTTGTAAAATCTCACGGCGATGATAATGGAGGTTCCAAAGGACACGCCGGCAAATATGATGATGTAGATCACAAAGGTCAGGGTCAGGAGAAATTCGTTGATCTCGTCTGCCTCAAAATCAATCCTTCCCGTCAGGAAGACGCGCCCGAACACGGCGGCGGCTATCAGGAAAATGTGGATGATGAGCAGAAACCTTGTGATGGATTTTAAATCGTATTTGATCAGTTTTCCTAGCATCTGAATACCTCCCTGAATAAAGCGTCGACGGATTTTCCCTGGTTCATCCGGATCTCATCCACTGTCTGGTTCAGGACGATCTGGCCCTGGCGGAGAAAGAGCACTCTGTCCAGGATGTTCTCAATGTCTGTGATGAGGTGGGTGGACAGAAGGATGGTTGCGTCTTCGCTGTAGTTCGTAAGTATGGTCCGCAGGATGTAATCCCTGGCGGCGGGATCCACGCCCCCGATGGGCTCATCCAGGATGTAGAGGCGGGCGTCCCGGCTCATGACGAGGGCCAGCTGTACCTTCTCCTTTGTGCCCTTGGAAAGAGTCCGCATCCTGGCGTTCACATCGATCTCCAGATCCGTCATCATGTGGTAGGCTCTGTCTGTCACGAAGTTCTCGTAGAAATCCGCAAAATAGGAGATGATGTCCCTGATCTTCATGGCCGGATCCAGATAGGTGCGCTCCGGCAGATAGGAGACGATCTTCTTTGTCTCCACCCCGGGCGTCATGCCGTCCACAAGAACCTCGCCCTCCGTGGGGATGAGCAGGTCGTTGATGAGCTTGATCAGCGTGCTCTTGCCGCTGCCATTCGGCCCCAGGAGCCCCACGATCTGGCCGGGGGCCAGCGCCAGATTCAGATTGGTGAGGGCGTAGTTCATGTTGTTGTATTTTTTGGAAAGCCCCTTACATTCTAATATCGGCTTCATAGTCAGTGTTCCTCCTTTACTGCTTCCTCGATCAGGGAGAGCGTCTCTTCGTCCCGGAAACCGAGACTTCTCATTTTTTCAAAAAACTCAGCTATATGTCTGGAAGCCTGTTCCTTTTTCATGTCCTTGAGCATCTGTTCGTCCTCCGTGATAAAACGTCCGCTGGTCCGCTGGGCATATACAAGGCCGCTGCGCTCCAGCTCAGAGAGAGCCTTCTGCATGGTGTTGGGATTTACAGCGGCCTCCACCGCCAGATCCCGCACAGAAGGGAGCTTGTCGCCGGGCTTGTATACGCCGGCTATGATGTCCTGCTGGATCCGCTCCATAAGCTGCAGGTAGATGGGGCGGTCATTATCTAAGTCCCATGGCATGTGATCACCTCGCTTTTCTTGTCGCATTTATAAAATGTAAAAATATAAATGTATTATCTATGTAATACAATAATACATACAAGAGGAAATGTCAAGAAAAAAGCCGGACTAATTGCCGGCAATTTTCTCTAGCAGGTCCGGATCAAAGGATCCCTGCCGGAGCATCTCGATTTCGTATTTGTAGGGCGCAAAGGATTTCTTCGGCTGGGTGGGGGAGGGGACGTAGGGCGTCTCCAGTATCTTTGGCACATCCTCGAAATCCGGGTGGTGTACAATGTAGTTCAGCGCGTCAAAGCCAATCTGACCAAAGCCGATGTTGGCGTGTCTGTCCTTGGCGGCGCCTGCCGGGTTCTTGCTGTCGTTGATGTGGAAGACAGCGATCTGGTCCCTGCCGATGAGGCGGTCAAACTCCTCCATGACGCCGTCGAAATCGTGGATGATGTCGTAGCCGCTGTCGCTGGTGTGGCAGGTGTCAAAGCAGACCCGCAGCTTGTCGCTGCAGGTGACTCCGTCGTAGATGCGGGCCAGCTCCTCGAAGCTTCGGCCGATCTCAGAGCCCTTCCCGGCCATGGTCTCCAGGGCAATGCACACGGGTGTGTCCGGCGTCAGGATGTGGTTCAGCCCCCGGACGATCTGGGCGATGCCGGCGTCCACCCCGGCCCCCACATGGGCACCTGGGTGTAGGATGAGGATCCGGCTTTTGCAGGCGGCGGTGCGCTCCAGCTCCAGGGCCAGGAACCGCTCTGCCAGCTCGTAGGTCTCCGGCTTGACCGTGTTGGCCAGATTGATGATGTAGGGGGCGTGAACGATGATCTCATCGATCCCGTGCTCCTCCATGTAATCCCAGGCGGGCTCAATGTTCAGCTCGCTGATCTCTTTCCTTCTCGTGTTCTGGGGAGCGCCGGTGTAGAACATGAATGTGTCCGCCCCGTAGGAGACGGCCTCCTTCGCGGAGCCAAGAAGCATGTCCTTTCCGCTCATCCCCACATGAGAACCTATCTTCATATTGTAATCCCTCGTTTCTGAAAAGTCTGCTGTCGGCCCGGTTTTCAACCGGGTCTGGCAAAGAGGGTAGCACACCTGCCCGGAAAATGCAAGAAAGAAAAAAGTACAGAATGTGGAAAAGAGGATATTGAGAGAAAAGCCTGATTATGGTAGACTTATAAGATGATATCGGGATGCAGAGGGTATCCTGACCGCAGGAATGGAGGAAAAAGAATGAAACAACTGATAGATCTGATCACGGAAGAGATGGAAGAGGCGTTTGAGAAGGCGGGCTACGACCGCTCCTACGCAAAGGTCACCCTGTCCAACAGGCCGGATCTGTGCGAGTACCAGTGCAACGGCGCCATGGCGGGAGCCAAGGCGTACAAAAAGGCGCCCTTTATGATCGCCCAGGATGTGGTGGATCAGATAAAGGAGGGGGGCTGCATCCTCTCGGCGGAGATGGTAAAGCCCGGCTTCATTAATATAAAACTGGACGATAAATATATAGCAGGCTATCTGAATGAGATGGGAGAGGACAAAAAGCTGGGAGTGGAGGAGAGCAGCGCTCCCCAGACCATCCTCATCGACTACGGCGGGCCCAATGTGGCCAAGCCACTCCACGTAGGGCATCTGCGGTCCGCCATCATCGGGGAGAGCGTTAAGCGGATCTGCCGTCTCATGGGACATAAGGTGCTGGGAGACATCCACATGGGAGACTGGGGCTACCAGATGGGCCTTATCATCACAGAGCTGAAGAAGCGCCAGCCGGAGCTCCCTTACTTTGACGATTCCTTTGAGGGAGAGTATCCCGAGGAGGCGCCCTTTACCATCGGAGAGCTGGAGGAGATCTACCCAACAGCCAGCGCCTACGCGAAGGAGCACGAGGATTACCGGGAGGAAGCATTGCACGCGACCTATCTTCTCCAGAACGGACACAGGGGATACACGGCTGTGTGGAAGCACATCATGGCAGTGTCTGTGGCGGACCTGAAGAAGAACTACAGCAATCTGAACGTGGAGTTTGACCTCTGGAAGGGAGAGTCCGACGCCCAGCCCTACATCCCGGATATGATCGATAGGCTGAAAAAAGAGGGCTTTGCCCGGATAGACCAGGGAGCCCTGGTCATCGATGTGAAGCGGGAGGACGACACAAAGGAGATCCCGCCCTGTATGATCCAGAAGTCAGACGGAGCCTCTCTCTACGGCACCACGGACCTTGCCACTCTGGTACAGAGAGAGCAGGATTATCACCCGGATCAGGTGATCTACGTGGTGGACAAAAGGCAGGAGCTCCACTTTACCCAGGTGTTCCGTGCTGCCAAGAAGACAGGCATTGTGCCGGAGGAGACAAGGCTGCGGTTCCTGGGCTTTGGCACCATGAACGGCAAGGACGGGAAGCCCTTCAAGACAAGGGAGGGCGGCGTCATGCGCCTGGAGAGCCTGATCGCGGAGATTGACGAGGAGATGTACCGCAAGATCACGGACAACCGGACCGTGGGAGAGGAGGAAGCCAGAGAGACAGCGAAGATCGTGGGACTTTCCGCCATCAAATACGGAGACCTCTCCAACCAGGCGGCCAAGGACTATGTCTTCGACGTGGACAGGTTCACTTCCTTTGAGGGAAATACAGGCCCTTATATTCTCTACACCATCGTGCGGATCAAGTCCATCCTTAATAAATACACAGAGGCGGGAGAGTCGCTGGAGGGCCTGGCCATCGCCGGAGCCCACGGGGAGGAGGAGAAGGCACTTATGCTGGAGGCAGCCAAGTACAACGGCGTGATGGAGACCGCCTTTGAGGAGCTGGCGCCCCACAAGATCTGCGCTTACATCTATGAGCTGGCCAACGCCTTCAACCGGTTCTACCACGAGACAAAGATCCTGGCAGAGGAGGATAAGGAAGTGCGTAAGAGCTACATCGCCCTTCTCGTGCTGACAAAGAAGATCCTGGAGAGCTGTATCGATGTGCTGGGCTTTGAGGCTCCGGAGAGAATGTAGAAGATGTGAATACAGAGAATGTAGGTGTTGAAGAGATGACCAGGAAACTGTTTTACGAGGACAGCCACATGAGGGAATTTGAGGCCCGGGTTTTATCCTGCCAGGCATGTGAGAAAGGCGGCGGATTCTGGACCGTGCTGGACCAGACCTGCTTTTTCCCGGAAGGAGGAGGGCAGTACGCGGACACCGGATACCTGGGAGAGATAAAGGTGGTGGATGCCCAGGAGAGGGACGGTGTTGTGTACCACAGGACGGAGGAGGCCCTGGAGCCGGGAGAGGCTGTCCGGGGCCGGATCGACTGGGAGGAGCGCTTTGAGAAGATGCAGCAGCATACCGGAGAGCACATTGTCTCCGGCCTCGTCCACAGCCGTTTCGGATACAACAACGTGGGCTTTCATCTGGGCAGCGACTACTGTACCATGGATTTTGACGGCCCTATTTCGGCGGAGGAGCTCCGAAAGATCGAGTGGGAGGCCAACCGGGCGGCGGCGCTGGATCTGGAGGTCCTTGTCCAGTACCCCTCGAAGGAGGAGCTGGAGCATATGGAGTACCGGAGTAAGATTGAGATCGAGGGACAGGTCCGGATCGTGAGTGTGCCCGGCTACGACGTGTGCGCCTGCTGCGCGCCTCATGTGAAGCGGACAGGGGAGATCGGGATGATCAAGCTGGTGAACCGGATGAATTACAAAGGCGGTGAGCGCATCACCATGCTCTGCGGCTTTCGGGCGCTCAGGGACTACGAGGCCAAGCTGGCAGCCGCTAAGGAGATAGGCGCTCTTCTGTGCGAGAAGGAGAACCAGATCGCCGGGGCGGTAAAGCGGCAGAAGGAGGAGCTGGAGAAGCAGAGGTATGAGAACGGAAGACTCCAGCATCAGATCCTTGCGTACCGTGCGAAGGAAATCCGTGTGGACGAGCCGGTGACGGCTGTCTTTGCGGACGACCTTGCGGGGGATGCTCCGAGAGAGCTGATGAACCTGCTCCTGGAGAGGGGAGCCTGCGTCTGCGGCGTCTTTACGGCGGCGAAGGACGGCGGCTGGCGGTATGTGATCGGCAGCAGACAGACGGATGTGCGGCCTCTTGGGAAGAGCCTGAACAGCCGGTTTGAGGGCCGGGGCGGCGGAAAGCCGGGCATGATCCAGGGAACCCTGACAGGCGGCGAGGCGGACATTCGCAGGGCGCTGGAGGAGTTCGGAAGGGCGGACGTAAGCGAAACACAGCTGTAAACCAAAAAGAGACAGGAGTTCCTTTTTCGTTAAAGATCTCCTGTCTCTTTTATATACCATATACAGCCTTAGAGTCCCGGCCGGCGGGCGATATGCCTACAGCTTGATCTTAATTACATCCACATCCAGATCCCAGAGGAACTTGTCCAGATCCTTGAAGGACAGGAACACAGTGGCTGTGTTCTCCAGGGGATGGATGCCAAGGCTCTTGCAGCGGCTTAAATCCTTGTCGATAAAAAATTCTACCGCATGGTCTGTGTCATTCATCAGTCCGAAGGGGGATACGCTGCCCTGCTTCAGACCCAGATATTTCTCCAGGCGCTCCTCGGAGGCAAAGCTTAAGTTGCCGGCTCCGAGAGTGCGGCCCAGCGCCTTCAGGTCCACCTTTTTCTTCTCATCGCAGGTGACGAGGAAGTGCCGTTTCCCCTTGGCGTCCCGCAGGAACAGGTTCTTGCAGAGAGTTCCCTTCTGGGGCAGGCCGAGGCGGTCCATGTCCTCCATGGTATGGACGGGCTCATGCTCCACTACTTCATATTTAATGCCCAGCTTGTTCAGGGCATCGTAAACGCGCTGTTTCTGATCTTCCATGATATATTAAGCTCCTTTCGTGGGGTGTTTCTATTATTATAGGGCGAAATCAGGAGAAATGAAAGAGTTTATAGTTTTTTAATTGCAACTTTTCTGTTTCGGAAGTAGAATAAAAAAGAATTTTGAGAGCCTGCCTGCGGGCAGCGCATACAATGATCGAGAAAGCGAGGCTTACGATATATGAATAATCCTTGGGAAAATCCGAACCAGGAGCCCGGAACAGACAGTGAACCCCACAAAATGCCGCAGGGGATGCCGACAGGCCATGTGTCACCCCCGGTCAGGAGGGGAGCATGGTACGCATGGACGCCCCTGATCATCAAATATCTGATCAGCATCGGCGTCAGTATGGTGGCTGTGATGGGGTATACGTTTTTCTATATTTCCCGGCACTATGAAGAGACAATAGGAGCCATGCAGAGTCAGCAGGACATGTTAAATTTCTCCCTGTCTATCTCGGAGAAAATGCTGCGGTACACCACCCAGCTTGAGGGCGTTACCGCGCTCATCGTCATCCCTGTCATCTTATATATGTTCCACAAGGACAGGAAAAATGAGCGGCTGGCGGGCGTGATCCCCAACAGGAAGGCGCCCCTGTGGAAGTACGGGGCCGTGATCGGGATTGCGGCGGCTCTCTGTGTGGGGCTGAACAACCTGATCCTGATCTCCGGCATCTCCAGCTACAGCGCCAACTACCAGCAGACCTCCGAGTCTCTCTACAGCGCTCCCTTTGGGATGCAGCTCCTCTGTCTCGGAGTATTGGTGCCCATATCCGAGGAGCTTGTCTTCCGGGGCATGATGTTCAAGCGGATGAGAGAGCAGTCCGGGTTTATGCACGCGGCCTTTTTCTCAAGCCTCGTGTTTGCTATCCTTCACGGAAACATGGTCCAGATGCTGTACGCCTTTGCCACGGGCATGATGCTCAGCTATGTCTATGAAAAATACGGCTCTGTGAAGGCCCCGGCTGCGGCCCATGTGGTGATGAACCTGATCTCTGTGGCGGCCACGCAGTTCGGCCTCTTCGGATGGCTGATGGAGGACAATCTGCGCATCAGCGTCGTCACTGTCCTTTGCGCTGCCTTTGCAGCCACCATGTTTGTCCTGATCCAGAGGATTGACGAGAAGCCGGTGCTCCCGGGAGGACCGGAGGAGAGAAATACAGCGGCTCTTTAGCGGGAGAGGATCTGATGCGGAAGGGATTTTCCCTGCTGCGCCGGATGAGAAATGTGATGGAAATATGAAAATATTACAAAAGTATTAAAAAATATTGCAAAACTTTAACTGGTCATTTATAATAAATGCTGTTGAAAAAGAAAGATTTCTATAAGAAATGACCGGAAAGGGTGACGATAATAAAGATGAAGAGATATGGAAGAGCAGTTCTCGCCGCGGTTCTGGCCAGCTCCGTAGCCGCGACACCGGTTTTGGCTGCTCCGGACACAAACGAACTTGAGAGCAGTAAAGCGGCGGCCCAGAGCGAGGCGGACTCCCTACAGGAGCAGCTGACAGAACTTCTCAATAAAGCGGGTGAGCTTGAGGAGGAGATGATCTCCACCGGCGAAAAGATCATCCAGGCCCAGGAGGATCTGGATACAGCCCAGCAGAAGGCGGAGGAGCAGTATGCTTCTATGAAGGTGCGCATTCAGTATATGTACGAGAACGGACAGGCTACTGCCCTGGAGACTCTTCTGTCTGCCACGGATTTTTCAGATTTTGTAAACAAGGCGGAGTATATCTCCAATGTACATACCTATGACAGGCAGCAGCTTCAGGCTCTGGAGGATACGGAGAAAGAGATCCAGGATCTGAAGGATACGCTGGAGGAAGAGCAGGATAAGCAGGAGACCATGCAGGCTGAGTACGAGGCCCAGGAAGCGGAGCTGAATGAGACTCTGGAGCAGAAGAAGGCGGAGGTCGCCAACTATGACCAGCAGATCCAGGCGGCGGCAGAGGCTGCCGCGGCGGAGGCGGCTCAGCGGGAGGCGGAAAGCCAGGATACAGGGACAACGGGCAATACGACTGTGCAGAGCGGCGGAACAACCGGGGGCAGCTCCACAGGAGCTTCGACCGGCAGCGGAACATCTGGTTCCACCGGCAGTTCCTCCTCAGGCTCATCCGGCTCATCTGGCTCATCCGGCAGCGTATCCAGTGGAAACACATCCACTGCACAGGCTATTGTAAACGCAGCGTACAGCCAGCTGAATGTACCCTATGTATACGGCGGCTCCACACCTGGTGTGGAATTTGACTGCTCCGGACTTGTGCAGTACTGCCATGCGGTGGCGGGCATTTCCCTTCCCAGGACTTCCCAGGCACAGGGAGGCTGCGGCGTGGCAGTCAGCAATCCACAGCCGGGAGACATCGTGTGCTACGGAACACATGTGGGGATCTATATCGGGAACGGTCAGATGATCCACGCGCCCAAGCCGGGAGACGTGGTCAAGATCGCCAGCGTGTACGGATCACCCTGGTACAGAAGATGCTGGTAGGAATTTATCGTTAGGATTTACCTGAAAAAAGAATAGTCAAAGAACGAGAAGCGCTCCATTGCCCTTTGAGGGAAGGAGCGCTGCTTTTCTTTTGTGAATTCCTGGAAAATGTTGAAATAAACGAAAATATGTAGTAACATGTATTTTGAATAAGTGAAAACTGAAATCATAAGAGTATAAATAATTTACAACAGACAGGTGGGAGAATATGAAGAGAAAAATCGCACAGGCTTTTATCACAGCGGCGCTGATCAGTTCCATGGCGGTCAGCCCTGTCTTTGCAACCCCCTCTGTGGAGGATCTGCAAAATGACAAGGCGGCGGCAGAGGACGAGGTGGTTTCGCTCCAGTCCGAGCTGACAGGTATTCTGGACAAGATCAGCACACTGGAGTCGGATCTGCAGAAAAAGCAGGAGGAGATCGACCAGGCGAATATAGACCTGGAGGAGGCGATCGTGCAGCAGGACAAGCAGTACGAGGATATGAAAAAGCGTATTCAGTACATGTACGAGTCCGGAAGCGGCAACGAGCTGGAGCTGCTCCTCTCGGCAGAGAGCTTTTCAGATCTGGTGAACAAGGCCGAGTACATAAAAAATGTGCACACATATGACAGACAGAAGCAGGAAGAGTATGTAGCTACAACGGAGAAGATAGAGAAGCTCTCCGAAAGTCTCCAGGAGGAGGCGGAGAGCATGAACCAGATGCAGAGCCAGCTGGAGAACGACAAGGCTTCCCTGGGAACGATGATTGAGGGGAAGCAGTCCGAGATTGCCCAGCTTGACGCGGACATTCAGGAGGCGGTGGCTGCTCAGCAGGCGGAGGAAGAGGCCCGCAGGCAGCAGGAGGCCCAGGCGGCGGCAGCGGCAGCAGCCGCGGCCCAGGATACTACCCCCAGCCAGCCATCCAACGGCGGTGGATCTGGTGGCAGCGGTTCCAGCGGCGGCAGTGGCTCCAGTGGTGGGGGCAGTACAGTCATTCCTCCCCAGGGGACAGACGGATGGGCGGTGGTCGCCTATGCGAGACAGTTCCTGGGCAACCCCTATGTATACGGGGGCAACAGCCTGACAAACGGCATCGACTGCTCCGGCTTTACCCAGCAGATCTACGCGGCCTTTGGCGTCAGCCTGGGAAGGACTGACACAGCCCAGGCCACGGCGGGAGTGGAGATCCCTCTCTCCCAGGCACAGGCGGGAGATCTCCTCGTGTACTATGGACACGTAGGTATCTACAATGGCACGGGCGGCATCATCCACGCCTCATCCCCGGAGGTAGGCATTGTGGAGTGGTCGAGCTGTACATACCGGCAGCTCCGCTGTGTGAGAAGAGTTCTCTAGGATATGGCGGACAGATACAGGATCTGCGCTTTACAGCGCAGGTCCTTTTTTACGCCCCTCTTTCGGGAGAACCTCCGGGAATACTTCTTCCATATATATTGAAATGTACGCCTCCATCCAGTACAATGGAGAAGTATTTTGCCTGCTGCGGAAAATGGCAGGGTGAAGCCAAAGGAGAACAGATTATGGAAGAGCTTTTGAGGGAGGTTTTATCCGGAAGCCGGATGCTCCATTTCGAGGGAACCAAAAAGGACGAAGCCCCTCTGATGGAGGCGGCGGGCCGGGACGCGGGATATGTGGAAGATAAGGGAGCCCTGTATGAAAGGATGACAGTGAAAAGCTATCTGAAGTTTTTTGCGGGGCTGTCCGGCAGGTCGGGGAGAGTGCGCTCCGCGGTGGAGCAGATGCACCTTTCGGAGCTGATGAGAAAAAAGCTGGGCGCATGTACGGAGGGACAGAAGAAGAGGGTGCGGATCGCCCGGGAGATTGTCAGGGGAGCGCAGGACTTTTTTGTCCTGAATCCTATTGCCTTTGAGGAGGAAGAGTCAAAGAAGGTCATCCTTGGCTGGATGGAGAGCTTTTATGAGCGGGAGGGGCGGCTTGTGACCCTGTCCTTGTCCCACCGGGACACCTGCATCTGCCCCGGGGATCACTATGAGATCATTCAGGGGGAGGTGCGGTGCATCGACCAGGGGGAGAACACCCAGGACAGCCCGGAGCTTCCCCAGGTGAGCAAGATTTCCGTCTCCTACAATGAGAAGAATTTCCTCTTTAATCCGGAGGAGATCGACTACGTGGAGGCGAATGACGGGAAGGTCTTTGTGTACGTAAAGCGGGAGCAGTATACGGGTGCTTTCCGGATGGGAGAGCTGGAGGAAAAGCTGGCCAGGTTCGGCTTTTTCCGGTGCCACCGATCCTACATTGTGAACATGCAGAAGGTGGTGGAGCTGGTGAAGTGGACGAGAAATTCCTACTCCCTGCGCCTGTCGGGATACGAGAAGACAGACGTGCCCCTGTCCAAGGGAAAGATCCAGGAGCTGCGAAGCATGTATGAATTTTAAATCAGTGAGCCTTAGGAGGAAAGTAAAATGAAGAGAATGTGGACGCTGCTGAAGAAGGATATCTGGACGTCCTTTACGGATAAAACGATTCTGCTGATGGCCTTTACCCCGGCCATTCTGGCAATGATCTTCCGGATGGTGTACTTTGATCCCTGGATGCTGATTCTGACCACGGGACTTTTTAATATCGTGCTGGTGCCGCTGACAGATTTTCCCCTCCTGCTGGTGGAGGAAAAAGAGAGGGACACCCTGTCCCTTCTGTCCCGGTCCGGCGTGACGCTGGCTCAGTTTGCGGCGGCTAAGGCCGTGGCCTGCCTGGTGGTGGGAGAGCTCATGGCTGTGGTGGTGTTTCTCATCGCGGGGGCGGATATGTCCCTCCTGCCGGAGTACCTGCTGATCCATCTGGCCGGCGTGACGGCCCTTTTGCCCTGGGGCTTCCTGACCGGGGTGTACGCAAAGGACCAGAACAGCGTGAATGTGTACGCAGCCATCAGCGTGGTGGCCGTCTATGTGGCGCCGGTCTTTTCCTACTGGAATGTGGCCTTTGGAAGAGTGGCGGAGTTTCTGCCCACCGGTATCCTGGGAGTGGTCCTGAAAAAAATACAGCCCATGGAGGGCTTTATGGATGTGTCCCTGGCCTGGGGCAGCGCTGTCTGTGTGATCTGGTTCCTGGCAGGGCTGGCTGTCCTCCTTGTGATCCGGAAAAAGAGAGCCTTTTTCCCTGCCCTTGAGACCGGGACTCAGCACATATGAGAAATAAAAAAGTGACTTTTTGGGTGATGCCTTGCAGGTTTCACCCCTTTTTTTGCTCCGTTCATCCCCTTGCAGGCTCCATTTACCGGGAAAATAAGGTGAAAATCTACAGAATCGGTAGGATAGGAGCTGTAAGGAGGACGAAAGCCATGACAAACATCGTAAAAGCAAATCAACTGACAAAGACCTTTGGAAAGGTAAAGGCGCTGGATCACTGTGATCTGGAAATTAAAAAAGGAGAGATCTTCGGATACCTGGGCCCCTCCGGGGCAGGCAAGACGACTACCATCAAGCTCCTCACCGGGCAGCTTCACAGTGACAGCGGGGAAGTGACTGTGCTGGGGAAGGATCCGTTTTCACCGGATATAAAAAAGAAGATCGGTATTATGAGCGACATGAGCGGCCTGTATGAGAAGATGACAGTCTATGAAAACCTGGACATATTCGCGGATATTTACGGGATTAAGGATAAGAAGAAAAAAATCCGAAGGACGCTGGAGGCGGTGGAGCTTCTTGATGCCGCCAGGAAGAAGGTGGAGAAGCTCTCACGGGGGATGAAGCAGAGACTGGTCTTTGCCAGGACCATCATCCACGAGCCGGGCCTCCTCTTTCTGGACGAGCCCACGGCCAACCTGGATCCGGCTACGGCGGATGAGATAAGGGATCTTATCAGGAAGCTGAACCGGGAGGGAGCCACAGTTTTTCTCACCACCCACAACATGGAGGAGGCGGATGAGCTCTGTCACAGGGTAGCCCTTTTAAATAGAGGAAGCATTGTGGAGAGCGGTTCACCGGAGGAGCTGAAGCTGAAATACTCCCGGAAAAGGGTGGTCATCACCACGGGGGAGGGAAAGAAGGAGGTGCCTCTGGAAAGAGAAGCACTGCTGAAGTCTTTGGAGCAGGCAGGGGAGGTTCTTATGATCCACTCTGAGGAGCCCAGTCTGCGGGACGTATTTCTTACACTGACAAAGGAGGAACAATAGCCATGAGCGGAAAAATTATTTTTACCTTACTGAAAAAGGATCTGAAGGGATGCCTGACCAACAAGAATATTCTGGTGAGCTTTCTTATTCCCATTGTATTTTGCTTTATCTACCAGAATGTTTTCAAAGACCTGGGGGATGAGATGGGAGATTACGTGCTTGGCATGTGCGCTGTGTTTTCCATCGCTATCAGCCCCACCAGCATCCTGCCTGTGATGATCGCGGAGGAGAAGGAAAAATACACCCTCCGCTCCCTCATGATGGCCCGGGTGAGAGGGCAGGAGTTCCTGGCCTCCAAGATGATCGTGTGCCTGTTGATGACGGCTCTGGACGCTGCGGCTGTGTTCTTCATCACAGGGGGGGATGTGAAGAATTTCCCGGTTTACACAGGGGCTGTGCTGCTGGCCTCGGCGGGGCTGTGCTTCCTGGGGGCGCTGGCGGGACTTTTAGCCAGGGATCAGGCGTCGGCCGGAACCATCGGCGCGCCCCTCATGCTGCTGACCATGCTGCCGCCTCTTTTTGGAGGACTCAGCGAGACGTTGGAGAAGGTGTCCGTCGCTGTGCCCACCACCTCATTTCAGACAATTTACAGTGGCGTGACTCAAAGCCAGGAGCTGTTCACAAAGGGCAATTTCGTCGCCCTGGGGGTGTGCGCCCTGTGGATCGCGGCCGGGTACATCCTGTTCAACCTCTTCTATCAGAGAAAGGGCATTGACTGCTGATTAATCCGTCAAAAAGAAGAAGGACAAAATCAGGAAAAGCGGAGGACAAAACGAGAACAAAATCGGGAGAAATGCTTGCAACAGGGCGGGTTTTATGATAATATATGACCGTTGCAAAAAAACACGCATATGTCTGCCCGCACCGGTGCCTAAGCTTTTTTCACAAAAAGACGGTCATGCGGGAAATGAAATGTGCGGAAGAAAGAAAACCAAATGGAGGAAAGAAACATGAGTGTTATTTCAATGAAACAGCTTTTAGAAGCAGGTGTTCACTTTGGACATCAGACAAGAAGATGGAACCCTAAGATGGCTCCCTACATCTACACAGAGAGAAACGGTATCTACATCATCGACCTGCAGAAATCCGTTGGAAAAGTAGATGAGGCTTACCAGGCAGTATCCGATATCGCGGCAGAGGGCGGCACGATCCTGTTCGTTGGAACAAAGAAACAGGCTCAGGACGCTATCAAGACAGAGGCAGAGCGCTGCGGTATGTTCTATGTAAATGAGAGATGGCTCGGCGGTATGCTGACAAACTTCAAGACCATCAAGAGCCGTGTGGCACGTCTGAAAGAGATCGAGGCTATGGCTGAGGACGGAACATTTGATGTTCTGCCGAAGAAGGAAGTTATCAAGCTGAAAAAAGAGTGGGAGAAGCTGGAGAAGAACCTTGGCGGTATCAAAGAGATGAAGAGACTGCCGGACGCAATCTTCGTTGTTGACCCGAAGAAGGAGAGAATCTGCGTGCAGGAGGCTCATACCCTTGGAATTCCGCTTATCGGTATCGCTGATACAAACTGCGATCCGGAAGAGCTCGACTATGTAATTCCTGGAAATGACGACGCTATCCGTGCGGTTAAGCTGATCGTTTCCAAGATGGCTGACGCTGTTGTTGAGGCTAACCAGGGCGCTGCTGAGTACAATGAGGAAGAGTACGCAGAGGGCGAGGAGGCTTACGAGGAGACAGCAGAGGAGACAGTTGAGGCTTAATCTGACCCCGGAAGCAGACTTGAAGAACTATATATGATCAATTATATATGGAGGAAAAAGAAATGGCAGTAACAGCTAGTATGGTAAAAGAGCTGAGAGAGATGACAGGCGCAGGCATGATGGACTGCAAGAAGGCCCTCAGCGAGACAAACGGAGATATGGACGCAGCGATCGAGTACCTGAGAAAGAACGGCGAGGCAAAGGCTGTTAAGAAGGCCGGCAGAATTGCCGCAGAGGGTCTTGTTATGGCTGAGGTTAAGGAAGACAAGACAGCAGCTATCGTTGAGGTAAACTCCGAGACAGACTTTGTTGCAAAGAACGCTGAGTTCCAGGGCTTTGTAAAGGCAGTTACCGATCAGGCTCTGGCTACAGAGGCAAAGGATATGGACGCTTTCATGGCAGAGCCATGGATCGAGGACAGCTCCAAGACTGTACAGGAGGCCCTGACAGAGAAGATTTCCGTGATCGGTGAGAAGCTGAACATCAGAAGATTTGAGAAGATCGTTTCCGACGGATGCGTTGTGGCTTACATCCACGGCGGCGGACGTATCGGCGTCCTTGTAGAGGCAGCTACCGACGTGATCAACGATGAGATCAAGACATGTCTGAAGAACGTGGCTATGCAGGTTGCGGCTATGTCTCCGAAGTATGTGTCCAGGGATGAGGTTTCTCAGGAGTTTATGGATCACGAGAAGGAGATCCTGCTTGCACAGGCTAAGACAGAGAACCCGGATAAGCCGGACAACATCATTGAGAAGATGATCATCGGACGTCTCAACAAAGAGATGAAGGAGATCTGCCTGCTGGATCAGGTGTACGTACAGGACAGCGACCTGACAGTTGCCAAGTACGTTGCCAAGGTTGCAAAGGAGAACGGCGCAAACATGGAAGTGAAGAAGTTTGTACGTTTCGAGACAGGCGAGGGAATCGAGAAGAAGGTAGACGACTTCGCAGCAGAGGTTGCAGCGCAGGCTGGAATGTAAATTCATGCATTGATATTCTGAAAGGGAAACCCTTACAAATGGCGGTATATGCTGTTTGTAAGGGTTTTTTTGAAGAAAACATATGGTGGCACATAAAAGTATGATTGATTTCATTCTGTAAAATAGATATACTATAATTAGAAAAAGAGTGGGAAGGAGGAAGTATATGTCTTTGGTTTGGAATGAAATATTAAAAAAATATGTGGAAGACGTGCATAAAATTTATGGAGAAAGGCTGAAGTCTGTGATATTATACGGCTCTTATGCAAGAGGCGATTTTGGCCCGAATTCAGATATTGATATTATGATCTTGGTGGATCTGTCAGACGATGAGATACGAAGTAAAGGGCATACGCTTTCCGACCTGACTTTTGATTATAATTTTGATAATGATTTGGAAATCATGCCTATTGTGAAGAATTCGGATCATTTTAATAAATGGATCAGAGCATATCCATTCTATAACAATATTAAGAATGAAGGGGTAGACTTGTATGCAGCATAGCCTGGATGATATTGGTGGGGCGAGAGAACTGGCCTGGCACAGGAAATTCGCCATGCCAGTGATTACGATGATTTTTACATTGTATCAATTGAAGATGCAAAAGAACAGTTGGAGACAGCAAAAGAAGTAGTAGCATTAGTTGAACAATATTTAAAGGAAGAAATAGGACCTTGAGCAAACAGCTCTCCTGCTCAAGGCTGAATGAAAAAATCAAGGGCGGCGGAAAATTAAAATTCTGCCGCTCTTGAAATTTTTTGGAAGACCCTTATATCTCCCCGTCCTCCTCCAGCAGGGGGAGAATTGTCTTCATGGACTGGTCAAACTCCGCGTCGGAGGAATTGTAGAAGAGGATTAGATCATGCCCCGCGTCCAGGCGCTTCAGGGGCTCCGGGATAGAAAAATCGATGGTCTTTATATACTCATCCCAGTGTTCCAGCTTCCAGGTATCCCGGTCTGAAGCTCTCTGGATCATTCTCTCGTGACACACCTCCGGATCAGTCACGACCCAGATGACTACCAGCTTGGCGCCCTTTTTTCGCAGCTTGGTGCGGAAGCGCTCCAGCGTCTCCTCGTTGTGAACCTCTTTGGTAAAGGGAGCGTTGATGAGGACAATGTCATCGTAGGCCAGCGCCTCCACGCCGATGTCCACAATGGCCTCGTACTCGTAATCCCTTATATTCTCTTCGAAAAAGTCAGAGCTCCTGTTGATTTCCTGGCCGGCAGCTATGAATACCCGGTTGGAAAGGGGAATCAGAGTGTCCTTGTCAAGATAGACAACATGCTTCAGATTTTCGGCAAGCTGTTTGGAAATATAGGTTTTCCCACAGGCGGGTGGGGAAGTAACTAAGATCATCTTTTTCATTGCGTCAATTCCGGCGTTTCGCCGTCTCCTTTCCTTTTTTCTTTTTTCAATATCAGTATACTGCTGTGCGGTGTATAAGGGCAAGGGGAAAAAGGGATACAGCCCTTTCGTTTTCCCGGGCCATTGACTTTTTCCAAAAATCCATATAGAGTGGACTTGAAGCATGACAAAGACAGCACAAGGGGAATGTGAGGAATGAAAAACATATACGAGGATACACTGCAGTTCAGGGGAACCTGGAGGGATTACCAGGACAGGGTCCTCTCCAATGCGGACAAATACCTGGCGGACGGGAAGATGCATATCGTAGCGGCGCCCGGGTCCGGGAAGACGACTCTTGGGATTGAGCTGATCCGGCGCCTCGGCGCGCCCTGCCTGATCCTGTCTCCTGGCATCACCATCCGGCAGCAGTGGCTGGAGCGCATTGTGGAGGGATTTCTCCTCCCGGGCAGGGATCCGGAGGAGCTTCTCTCCAATGATCTGAAAAACATGAAGACCATCACAGCCATCACCTACCAGGCTCTGTACAGCGCCATGAAGAGATATCAGGGCAGGCTGGCGGACAGCGAAGGTGAGCTGACAGAGGATAACGAGCAGGAAGCAGGTGACAAGAAGACGGAGGCCACAGACGGAGAGCACACGGAGGGGGAGTCCGAGGATGTGGACTTCCGGGACTTTGACATCCTCGAGGCGGTGCGGGCGGCTGGCATTCGGACCATCTGCCTGGACGAGGCCCATCACTTAAGGAGCGAGTGGTGGAAGGCGCTGGAAAAGTTTATGAAGGAGCTGAAGGGGGTGACGGTCATCGCCCTGACAGCCACGCCGCCCTACGACAGCACGCCGGGACAGTGGAAGCGCTATATCGACCTGTGCGGCCCCATCGATGAGGAGATCTTCACGCCGGAGCTGGTGAAGGAGGGGAGTCTGTGTCCCCACGAGGACTATATCTTTTTCAACTGGCCTGCCAGGGAGGAACTGCGCCAGATAGAGGACTATCAGAAGAAGGAGGAGGCTGTGAGGAACCGGCTCCTTACAGGGAGCAGATTTACGGATATGATCGCCACCCACAGGGGACTGCGAAGCCCGGAGGAGTACAGTGAGAGGTTCCTGGACAACCCGAAGTATTTTTCCGCCCTTCTCATCTTTTGCCAGACACAGCAGATCCCCTTTCCGGCGTACTTAAGAGAGCTGATCGGAGCGGAGGGAAGGCTGCCCAGGCTTGACAGCTCCTGGCTGGAGGTTCTCCTGCAGGGGTTTCTCTACGATGACGCGGACTCCTACGAGGTGACTCAGAGTGACCGGGAGGAGCTGCTGCGGGAGCTGAAGGAGGCGGGCTGTATTTACCGGAAAAAGGTGTCTCTCACCCACAGGGACGCCATGCAGAGGCTTCTGGCAAAGAGCCAGGGCAAGATGGAGAGCATCGGTCGGATCGTGGACGCGGAGTACAGCTCTCTGGGAGAGGAGCTGCGCCTTCTGGTTCTGTGCGACTATATCAAGAAGGACAAGCTGTCCCTCGCGGGGACGGATCAGGTCATGGCTGCGGAGATCGGGGCAGTGCCCATCTTTGAGCACCTGAGAAGGCAGGGGCGTGAGGGCGTCCGCCTGGGGTGTCTCAGCGGCTCAGTGATCCTTGTGCCCATGGACACCAGGGAGAAGCTGGAGGAGCTGCTGGGACAGAAGGGATGCCAGGGCACTTTGTCCCCTGTGAGGGAGACGGGTTACGGCCAGCTGAAGGTGAAAGGGAAAAACACCCACATCGTGGCGGTGGTCACGGAGCTGTTCCGCCAGGGTGAAATCAATGTCCTGGTGGGAACCAAGTCCCTTCTGGGAGAGGGGTGGGATGCACCCTGCATCAACTCTCTTGTCCTGGCCACCTACGTGGGCTCCTTCATGCTGAGCAACCAGATGAGGGGACGCACCATACGGACAGACCGGGATCACCCGGAGAAGACGGGGAATATCTGGCATCTTGCCTGCATTTTTCCGGAGAAATCGGGAAAGACAAAGCATGCGGATTTCTCCGGGGACTACGAGACGCTGGTCAGGAGGTTTCATGCCTTCCTGGGCGTGTCCTGGAAGGACGATGTCATAGAGAGCGGCGTGGAGCGCCTGGCTATCCCGGAATTTGACACTAAAGAGAAGATGGAGAAGGTCAATGAGATGATGCTTGAGAGGGCATCAGACCGGGAGGGGATGAGAAGCCGGTGGCAGAGATCCCTGCGGGAGATCCGGGGCGGCATGGAGGTGCAGCAGGTGGAGGACATCCCTGCGGAGGAGGCAAAGACCGGCTTCCTCTTTGTGAACGCCGTGTGGATGGAAATCCTGAGCCTGCTCATAGCGGTTTTGATGGGGCTTGGGCGGGTGTTCACTCAGGCGGCCTACGGGGCCCGATCTGTGCCGGCGGCGGCCCTGGGCCTTGCCATGCTGGCCGCCTGCGTGCTGGTGGCAAGATATGGAGTGAGGCTTGTGCGGCTCAGCACGCCGGAGCGCAGGATGACGCGGATCAGCCAGGCGGTGGCTGACGCCCTGGCAGAGATCGGGGAGCTGGAGGATCCGCAGCATTGCAGGGCCCAGGTGGAGTCCGCTGACGGCCTGGTCATTGGAACCTGGCTCAAGGGCGGGACCATGCGGGACAAGACCACCTTTGCCGCCTGCATGGAGGAGATCTGGGGAGTCATAGACAATCCCAGGTATCTGCTGACAAGGGAGAAGAGGAGCGGACGGAGCGAGGAGTTCTACAGCGTTCCGGAAATCTTTGGAAATAAAAAGGAGAGAGCGCTGGTCTTTGAGAAGCATATGCGAAAGGTTCTGGGAAGGTACCAGGTGGCCTACACCCGGACGCCGGAGGGGAGAAGGCTTCTGCTCCGGGCCAGGACAAAGTCCTTCGTAAATAAAAATCAGAGCTTCCTACAGGGCAGGAAGGTGGCAAAGGGAAAATATGAATAAGGAGTAAGGAGAGAGACAGATGTACAAAATTCTGATCGTGGAGGACGACAGGGGACTGAACCAGGGAATCGCCCTGGCCCTGGGGAGGGAGGACACGTCCTTCCTGCAGGCTTTCTCAGCCCGGGAGGCAAGGGAGCTCTGGAACAGAGAGAAGGCGGACATGGCGCTGCTGGACGTGAACCTGCCGGATGGCAGCGGATATGATGTTTTAAGAGAAATTCGGGGCCAGTCCCGGATCCCGGTGCTCCTCATCACGGCCAATGACCTGGAAAGCGACGAGATCACCGGATTTTCACTGGGAGCGGACGATTATATCACCAAGCCCTTCGGACTTATGGCCCTGCGGGCCAGGGTGGATCGGATGCGGCTCCGCGCAGGCCAGGCAGCGGAGCAGGGGAAGGATACCTACGAGGATGGCAGATACCGTTTCCTGTTTGGGGAGATGCGGTTTTTCGTGGACGGCCAGGAGATTGTCTTAAGCCGGATTGAGCAGAAGCTCCTGCGGTGCTTTGTCACCCATCCGGGGCAGACCATGACCCGGGAGAGGCTGATGGACATCCTGTGGAGTGACGAGGCGCAGTTTGTGGAGGAGAACGCCCTCAGCGTTGCGGTAAACCGGCTCCGGCGCAAGCTGGAGGGACGGGAAGGCTACAAGCCTATAGAGACTGTGTACGGCCTGGGGTATGTGTGGGAGAGAAGAGCATGAGAATACAGATCGGAGCTAAGAAGACCATGGAGCGGCTGGACGAGATGCTGGAGAGCGCCATGGACGGGACCTTTGAGGAGGAGCGCTATGACGAGACAGAGCTGTCCCGGCTGGAGTCCCGCTGGAAACAGTATTTCACCTCCACCAGACACGCCCTGGAGGAGACAAGGCGGGAGAGGGAGAATATGAAGGCCCTCGTGTCCGACATCTCCCATCAGACAAGGACGCCCCTCTCCAACATCCTCCTCTACGGAGAGCTGCTGGAGGAGAAGGCATCGGATGGGGAGGAAAGAGAGCTGGCCCGGCAGATCATGGGGCAGACGAGGAAGCTGGAATTTCTGATCCAGGCCCTTGTGAAAATGTCCCGGCTGGAGTCCGGCGTCCTGGAGATTTTCCCGGAGGGCCAAAACCTCCTTCCGCTGCTCCAGGACGTGGCGGCGGCCTTTGGGCCGAAGGCCCGGGAGAAGGGCATAGAGCTGGACGTGCGCTTTCCGCGGGGGGAGGTGTTCTGCCGGTACGACAGGAAGTGGACGGCCGAGGCCCTGGGAAACATCGTGGACAATGCCATCAAGTACGCGCCCGCAGGCTCCCGGGTGGGCGTCAGCGCCCGGGAGTTTGAGTTCTACGTCTGCGTTCAGGTTAAGGATCAGGGCCCGGGCATCCCGGAGGAGGAGAGAGCCCGGATCTTTGGGAGATTTTGCCGGGGAAAAGGGATGCAGCAGGAGGACGGCATCGGCATAGGACTCTACCTGGCGCGGGAGATCCTGGAGAGGCAGGACGGCTACATTAAGGTGAGCTCCCGGGAGGGAGAAGGGAGCTGCTTCGGGGTCTATCTCCCCAGGGCGGAGGAAAATCTGTCAAAGGTGTAAGATTTGAGAAAGAATGTGGAAAGATTACTCTTATATAATGGCCTTATAGAAAATCGGTTCTATAAGGCCATTGCTCTGCGGGAAGGAGCGCAACGGCAGGCCGGGGAGCCGTCAGCGAGGAGGTTATCTGTATGAGTATATTAAAGGCCAGTCAACTGAAGAAATATTACGGCAGCGGCGACACGCTGGTGAAGGCCCTGGACGGGGTGGACCTGTCTGTGGAGCTGGGCGAGTTTGTAGCCATCGTGGGCACGTCCGGAAGCGGGAAATCCACCCTTCTGCACATGCTGGGAGGCCTGGACCGGCCCACCTCGGGGAAGGTGTGGGTGGACGGCAGGGACATTTCAAAGCTGAAGGACGAGGAGCTCACCATCTTCCGGCGCAGGAAGATCGGGTTCGTGTTCCAGAGCTACAACCTGGTTCCAGTGCTGAACGTGTACGAGAACATCGTGCTGCCGGTGGAGCTGGACGGCAACAGGCCGGACAGGAAATTTGTGGAGGACATCATTGACATCCTGGGGCTTGAGTCCAAAAAATTCAGCCTGCCCTCCCAGCTCTCCGGCGGGCAGCAGCAGCGGGTGGCCATTGCCCGGGCTCTGGCTGCAAAGCCGGCCATCCTCCTGGCCGACGAGCCCACAGGCAACCTGGACTCAGTCACCAGCCAGGACGTGCTAAGCCTTCTGAAGGTGACCAGCAGCCGTTTCGGACAGACGGTGGTGATGATCACCCACAACGAGGAGATTGCCCAGATGGCGGACCGGATCGTGCGCATCGAGGACGGGCGCATCCGGGGAAAGGGCGGTGAGGCAGATGCGTAAGGTGAAGAACAGGAAAGTTATCGGAAGGCTGGCGGATCGGAGCTTTCAGGCCAGCCGCACAAGGAATGTCATCGCCGTGCTGGCTATCGCCCTGACCGCCATGCTGTTTACCGCCCTTTTCACCATCGGACTGGGGACGGTGGAGAATTTTCAGCTGGCCACCATGCGCCAGTCAGGGGGTGACAGCCACGGCGTCATCAAGAACGTGACCATGGAGGAGTATGAGAAGCTGGCGGCCCATCCCCTTGTGAAGGAGAGCGCGGCCTGCGAGGTGCTCTCCGACGGGGTGCTGAATCCGGAGTTTTTAAAGCGGCATGTGGAGCTCTGGTATGTGCCGGAGTACCACTACCCCCATCGCTTTCTCACTCTCAAGGAGGGGACCGTGCCTGAGAGAGCGGACGAGGTGCTGGTGGACGATATGACGCTCCAGCTCCTGGGACTGCCGGAGAAGACCGGGCAGCAGATCACCCTGTCCCTCCAGTTCGGGCAGCTGGAGCCCCAGGTGGAGGAGAGGACCTTTACCGTGACCGGCATCCTGAAGTCCGACCCGGCCCTGAATGTGGGATTTGTCATCACCTCCAAGGCTTACCTGACAGAGCATGCCGGGGAGCTTGACGCCTATCGGGACGAGAGCGGAAACGCCATCGGCAGTACCGGGAACATCCAGATGGATGTGAATTTTTCCAACTCCTGGGGTATCCAGAAGAAGCTGGACCGGGTCATCACAGAGAGCGGCTACTCGGTGACTGAGGGGGATGCGGACTATCTGTCCGGCAACGCCAACTGGGCCTACATCTCCGACGGCGCCGGCGCTGACCCCCTGACTGCAGCCGCCGCTGTGGGAGGGCTCGGTATCATCCTGCTGACGGGATACCTCATCATCTACAATGTGTTCCAGATTTCTGTCATCCGGGATATCCGGTACTACGGGCTTCTGAAGACCGTGGGGACCACCGGCTCCCAGATTAGGAGGATCGTCAGGAGACAGGCCTGGCAACTGGCAGTGCTCGGCATCCCGGCGGGGCTGGTGCTCGGATTTTTCATCGGGAAGTGGATCGTGCCTCTCGTGCTGGCAAGGAGCTCTTATGCGGGAGGAGAGGTGGAGGTCTCCCTCAATCCCCTCATTTTCCTGGGAGCGGTTCTTTTTACCCTTGTCACAGTGGGCATCTCCACCAGGAAGCCGGCCCGGATCGCGGCCCGGGTGTCCCCTGTGGAGGCGGTGCGGTACACAGAAGGGGCGAAGGGCAGGCGGAAGGAGAAGCGCACCACTGATGGAGGGAAGCTCTGGCGGATGGCCCTGTCGGGTCTGGGGAGGAGCAAAGGGAAGACACTGGTCGTCATCCTGTCCCTGTCCCTCTCCGTGGTGCTTCTCAACAGCATTTTCACAGTGACCAGCTCCTTCTCTATGGACAAATTCCTGAGCCGGTTCGTCACCTCAGATTTCCTCATCGCCAGCGCCAGGTACTTTAACTATGAATACTTTGGTATGGAAGAGGACATCGAGGAGGAGAACCTGACCGAGTCTTTCATAGAGGCCTGCCAGGAGCAGGAGGGCTTTGAGAGGGGCGGGCGCATCTACATGACGGCTGACCTCTCCCTGGAGGCGTCCACCTACAGGCCGACGGAGAACGTGCTGACAGATGAGAACGGAGATTTCTACTATATGATGGGCAGCAGCAAGCAGCCCTACTGGCAGGATGAGAACGGGAATTACAGGGCGGCTGTCTACGGGATGGAGGACTATCCCCTGGAGAAGCTGGAGCCTGTGGAGGGGGAGACGGACCTGGACGCTATCAGGGAAAAGCTGGCCACAGGGGAGTATGTGCTGGGTATGGCGGATGTGGACGACAACGGGAATGTGGAGGAGGACCAGATACGCTATCACGCCGGGGACGCCATCACTCTTGTGGCCCCGGACGGGCAGAAGAGACAGTTTGAGATCCTCTCTCTTGTGAAGGAGAATTACTACGGGCTGACCACCAGGAAGGGAGAAGCCTTTTCCTTCTACACCGCGGCAGATGTGTTTAAGGAGATGGCCTCGCCGGAGTGCCTCATGAGCTATCTCTTTGATGTTGAGGACGACAGGGAGGATGACTTTGCCGGATTTATTGATACCTACACGACCTCTCAGGAGCCTCTGATGAACTATGAGTCCAGGCAGAGATATACCAACGAGTTCTCCGGCATGACCGGGCTTATCACCCTTGTGGGAGGCGTCCTCACCACTGTGGTGGGCGTCATCGGCGTCCTGAACTTTGTCAACTCCATCCTCACCGGCATTGTCACCAGGAAGCGGGAGCTGGCCATGATGGAGGCCATCGGTATGATGAGGCGGCAGCTGGCGCGGATGCTCATGCTGGAGGGAGTATGCTACGCCGGGTTTACCATCCTTGCCTCCCTGGCAGCGGGCTGTATCCTGTCCCTGACCCTTGTGCGGGCTCTGTCGGAGGGACTGTGGTTCATGGACTACCATTTTGTCGTATGGCCCATGCTGCCGGTGTTCCCGGTGCTGCTCCTTTTGGGCGTCGTCGTGCCATATCTGGCCTGGCTGCCCCAGAGAAAGGAGAGCGTGGTCAGCGTCATCAGCCGGGAGGCGTAGACAGGATCTTTTTTAAGTGTTGAAAAATCTTTCCGAAAGTTTTATGATAGAGAAAGACAATGTGCAGCAGACTCTGGCAGGATGAAGAAAGGAGAGCGGGAAAAGGGCTTTTGGAAGAAGATGGCAGATGAGCTCAAAGAGGGGTTCGACATCGGCAAAAGGATTGTGCAGATTAATAATAAGATGCAGAAAGCCGGGACCACGGCCGTCCTGACGGACGAGGAGAGACAGTTTTATCTCGCCAACGAGAAGATGTCCCCGGAGGAGTACCTGGCAAAATATCAGGAAAAGCAGGCGCGCATAGCGGAAAAGCAGAGGATCAGCGCACTGAAACAACAGGAGACCCAGTACCACATCGGGGGCCTGAACTTCAGAAGAGGAGGAAACGGGCTCTACTACTTCGGGGACGTATTTGTGGAGAACGCCGCCTGCTGGGCCCTGGTCAGCTTTATATGGGGAGGCCCGCATTATGAGACGTTCACAACGACGACGGGCACGACCCGCCCCAAGGGAAAACTGACAGGCGCTATCATCGGCGGGGCCGTCGCTGGCTTTGACGGCGCTTTTGTGGGGGCGCTGAGCGGAACCCACAGGCACACAGATCTGAAGACGACAGTGCAGCAGGTGGAGAAGGACACAGTGGCCTACCTTGTGTTTGAGTCTGTGCGCACGGGAGAGCGGGTGCAGAAGCAGATCCGCTGCAACACGAAGATTGCAGGTCAGGTGGGAAAACTGATGGGGTAGATGTCCCGCGACGCAAGTAGGAGGGCCGCCAGGTGAGCAGCATATGGAAGTACAAATATTTTGTGGATGTGATCGAGAGCAAGAGCTTTACAAAAGCCGGAAATATGAACTATGTCTCCCAGACTGCCATCAGCCAGAACATCTCCTCCCTACAGATGCAGCGTGCAGAAGGAGGAGGAGAAACGGCTGGAGAAGGACTTTGAGATACGGATGTACTATCCCACCAGCTGTGACAAGAAAAATGTACACAGGTTCATGAAGATGTTAAAGGAGAAGATGGAGAGCTGAATAGACAGGTACAGAGCAAAGAGACAAAGATATGGCATGTCCCGGGTGGGACATGCCATCAACTTTGTCTGTCCTGTCCTATGAAAGGATGTTTGTTTTTTACTGTGCTTTTCTGCGGCGGATCACGATGACAGCAGTGGCAGAACCTGCCGCTGCCAGTGCCAGCAGCAGATAAAGTGTGTAATTGCTGCCGTCTCCGGTCCTTGCCGCTTTCTTTCCGGAAGTGTTCTGCCCGCCTGCCTGGCTATCGGCTGTGCCGGGCTTTTGATCCTCGCCGCCTGTTCCTGGCTTCTGCCCGTCATCAGGGTTCTCATCCTCGCCGTCTCCGGGCTTTTGCCCGTCATCCGGGTTTCCTGTGCCGGGATCATAGGCTGTGTTGGCGGCAGCGCTGTAGACGGCGACTGTGCCGGACACCTCGCATGCAGCCACCAGATAAGCGTTTCCGTCCCAGCTCTCGCCTGCCGGGATGAAGCACAGCCCCTCCGGCGAGTTGTCGCCTGCGATATCCTCGCTGTAGTCTCTGGAATTGATGTAGTTTGCAAAGCTGATGTGTGCCGGGTCTGTGATGTCGTAGACCATCACGCCGCCGACTCTCTCAAGTCCCACGAACGCATAGGTTTTCTCTCCGACAGTCCCGAGTGTCACGCTCTCGGACTCGGGTCCCTTCTTTCCGGAGCGGTCATCGATCGACTTATCGTCGTTGGAGCAGTTGAAGTTCTCCGGTACATAGACCGCTGTCTTTGCCTCGAAGTCGCTTCCGCTGTCAAACACCTCGGTCAGGCCGTTTCCGTCCGCTTTGTATACCGTGAAGGAGCGCCCGCCGAAGAGGTAGTCCAGGTTCGCATCCAGCCCGTCGTAATCGCTGCTGTCGAAGAATACCACTTTCCCTGTCAGTCCGCTGTTGTCCGCCGTGATCTTTCCTGTCGGGGAGGTCTCGCCATCCTTGAAGTTTCTCTCCACTTCGTTGAGATAGTCGCCCCACTCTCTGGAGTCCCCCTCGTTTGCCGTTACAACATAGTCTGTGCCGCCCACAGAGTAGAGCGCGATGCTGTCCGGCATGCGGATGCCGCGCAGGGAGTCGTAGGTTTTTGGATCATAAGCCTCATCCTTTTTGTCAATATCGACCGGTACAGTGCTGTAGTCTTCATAGCCTGCGGAGTAGATGCCTGTCAGTTTAAGGCTGTTCAGGTCGATGGCCGCGATGGCGTTGGCCTCCTGCAGCGTCACGTATGCCGTGCTATTTCCCGCTGCGATATATTCCGGCTCCAGGTCTTTGGACGGAACAGCTCCCTTTTTCAGAACGATCCCCGCATCTGTGAGAGCCTGTCTTGCCTCCGCACTGTCATATGCCTCGAAGCCGACATTCACTGCCTTGCCGTCTGCAAGAGAGATCACCGTCACGGTTCCCGCCGGGTCTGTCGCGTCTCCTTCGTATCCTTTCCTCGGCTCGCCCTCGTTCGCTGTCAGCACCCTGCTGTCATCCGGCGTAAATGTCACCATATCCGGCTGGGTGCCTGTCTCATAGGCTTTTTCAAATGTAAGGGTTCCGTCCTCATTGCAGGTGAAGAGCGCCACGCGGCCGCTGTCCGCATATCCTTCGGCCTGGATTGCCGCTGCAAGTTTCGTGCCGTCCGCTGAGACCGCCACGGAAGTCATGTCGCCGTATGTAAAGCCCTCGCACTCTGCCTCGATCATGGATTTCACATCGATGTCATTGCCGTCCAGCAGATCCACGTTCTCGCCTGCTGCCAGCGTCTTCATGGGGATGGCGGTCAGGTTGCCGGTCTGTCCGTTGATGGCGTAGGCCCATCCGGTTGCCGTATTGTAGTCCACGATCTCCATGACACCGCCGTCTGCGTTTGTCATGCCCGCATCGTAGCGGCCTTCCTGTGTCAGGTTCAGGGATGCGGAAACTTTCCCGTTCTCGGTGCCGGCCGTCTTTGCTCCGCCGTCTGCGTTCTTCGTCACGCTGAAGGAGTCGATGAGCTCGCTGTCCGGAGAGGCGCTGTCTCCGGCAAGATTGTATACATGGACGGAGATCTCATTCCCTGTCACATCGAATACAGCGTAGCTGGGGCTGTACTCCTGGTTCCACTCCTGGTTGCCGATGGGGAGCTTGCCAGCCAGATATTCCTGGGAACCTGTCGTTCCGTCCGCAAGGACCGGATAGTCCGCATTGTTCGTTTTGTCGACGGAGGCGAAGGGAGTGTAGTACTGCATGTCAGAGCAGCAGTTGCCTGTCAGGTAGATGGTGCCGTCCGGATCGTGATAGTTGTCCAGGCGCTCCGCATTCCGCTGTCCGTCCTTGAGCACGTAGCTTCTGGAGTAGACGTGGTCGTGTCCGCCCAGGACAAAATCTACGTCAAACTCGTCCATCACCTTCTCGAAGCCCGCGTCCACGTAGTTCTCAATGTCAGAGTCCGCCGCATGCTTGGCCACGGTCTGGGTGGATTTGTGGTGGGTCACGATCAGCCACTGATACTGGCCCGCGTATTCGCTGACGGCTGCGTTCATGGTGGTGCGGAAGTTGCCCACCATGGCCTCAGCCTCGGAGTTATCTTTGGCTGCGCTGGGCACGCTGGCGTTTCCTGCATTCTCCTCATCGTTCCCTCCCGGATAAGCGCCTGTGTTCAGGGTGACGAAGAGCACATTGTCATAGAGATAATAGTAGTTGCCCTTTGTCTCCATCTCCCGGCGCTCCGTAAAGTCATACTGTCCCTCTGCGTTTGGGGTTACGCCGTTGGACTCGGAGCTGTTTGCGATCTCGTCTGCCGTAGCCTGGATATAGTTGCCGTGGCTCTGGCTCGTGCCGCTGTTCTGTCCCCGGAAGGTGGTCTTTACCTGGGCGAGCGCGCCGTTCTCGTCCATGCCCGCCACAGACATCTCGTTGGGCAGGTTGAAGTGGTCCTCGAACATGTAATGGCGGTCGTGGTTGCCCACTGCCGGCGCATAAGCGATGGACGACATCTCCTCCGGCGCGAAGAAGGCGGCGTACTCGCTGGATTTGCCCCAGCTCTGATCCTCCACCTGGTCCCCGGCGGATACTACAAGGCTGACGCCCTCTGACGCCAGTTTCTCCATCATGGTCGCCCAGCCGGTCTGGTTCGTGTCATCTGCCGGCTGCCAGCCCGCACCGTCGGTGCTGCCGTTCTCCTTGATCTGCGGGTCGCTGGTGAAGCCGAACCGGAAGCTGCCGGCTGCCGGCGTGGTGTAGGTGTGCGCTTCGGACCAGCTCTGTCCGCTGTCATAGGAAATCTGATACGTATATTCAGTTCCCGCTGCTAGCCCTGTAATGGTAGCCTCACAGACCATCTTGCCTGTGTCGGTGTACTTGCTTTCATCTACCTTTGTGGGAGGTGTAAGTTCACGTACGGTTGCATCCACCGTCATGCCGCCGAATTTTACCTGTGCCTTTGTCGTGCCAGCCGGCGCGTACCAGTTCAGGTTTACGGAAGTGCTGGTCTCCCCCGGCTGGAGCGTCAGGTATTCTACCGTGTTGCCGCTATTTGCGACCGGTGTCTGGAGTGTATTTGCGCCTGTGGCTGGAGAGGCTGTAGTCCCCTGTGTGCGTTCTGTTCTTTCTTCAGGAACGGTCTCGTCTGCTTCGGGTGTTTCCACATCCATGCCTTCGGTTTCCGCCGCGTCCTGCGCGGTGCTGCCGTTTTCCGCTGCCCCAGCGTTTGCTTCAGCCTCAGACGTCTCTGCGTCCGGGGCGACGGTCTCGTCTGTCTGGACATTCTCCTCGGCCAGGGCGGATACGGGAGCACCCTGTGCGCAGAGCATGGCCGCTGCCAGTGTGATGGCGGCGCCTTTGTGCCATTTTCTTCTCATAGGATTCTTTCCTCCTTTTTTCGGATACAAAATTTCCAAAGTTACTATACAGGACAAATATTAAGTCGGGATGAGAGTTTGCGAAAAAATGCGTAAACTCCAGGTAAATCCATGCGCGGAAGTAGAAATCCTACATGAGGAGCCACGCTCTTAACAGGGAATTTACGTAGATTTTACCCGGAGTTGATAGAGCAAATGCGCAAAATGAAGGAAAATAGAGACAGAAGGATCAAACAGCGGCATGTGCCGCGCAGGTCGAAGAAAGGAATTGTCTTATGAGGAAAAGAAAATTTGGAACAGCTCTGACCTTATTCCTGGCTTTTGCTCTCCTGCTCACAGGATGCGCGGGCTCGCCGGGTGAGGCGAAGACGGAAGAGAAGGAGCGGGATGCGTCCGCTGAGATCATGAAGGCGGACGGGACGATCCGCATCCTGTCCGGATCGGAGAACGAGGAGCTGGAGGCGGTGATAGACGAGTGCAGCCAGGCAACTGGCGTGGAGATCGAGATGGACTACAAGGGCTCTGTAGATATCATGCGGGCTCTGGAGAGCGGCGCAGAAGAGTATGACGCCGTCTGGCCGGCCAGCAGTATCTGGCTGTCCATGGGGGATGTGAACCACCTGGTGAAGCACAGTCAGTCCATCTCCATGACGCCGGTGGTCTTCGGCATCCGGGATAGCCTGGCGGAGGAGCTGGGATTTAAGGGGAAAGACGTCTCTGTGAAAGACATCCTGGCCGCCATACAGGGTGGAAAGATGAGCTTCTGTATGACGAGCGCCACCCAGTCCAACTCCGGGGCCAGCGCCTACATAGGTTTCCTGTACGCGCTTCTGGGCAAGCAGGAGGGCATGACGGCGGAAGACCTTCAGGGGGAGCAGCTACGGGCTGACATCACGGGACTCCTTGGCGGCGTGGAGCGCAGCTCCGGCAGCTCCGACTGGCTGAAGGACCTGTTCCTCAAGGAGGACTACGACGCCATGGTCAACTACGAGTGCCTGATCATTGACGCCAACCGGCAGTTGGAGAGCGAGGGAAAAGAGCCGCTCTATATCGTCTACCCCTACGACGGCCTGTCCATCGCGGACTCGCCCCTCGGGTATGTGGATCACGGGGACAGCCAGAAGGAGGAGGCGTTCCAGGCTGTGCAGCAGTATCTGCTGTCGAAGGAGGCCCAGAGTGAGATCGAGGCGACCGGCCGGCGCATCAGCGCGAACGGCGTCTCGGATGAGAATAAGGATGTTTTTAACGAAGAGTGGGGCGTTGACACGGAGCGGATCCTCTCGCCCATCCAGATGCCGGACGCAGACGTGCTGATGGAGGCGCTGAACCTGTACCAGACAAGCTTTAAGAAGCCCTCCCTCAACATCTACTGCCTGGATTTCTCCGGCAGCATGGAGGGGACCGGGGAGGCTCAGCTCAAAGACGCCATGTCCCAGATCCTGCTGCAGGAGAATGCCAGCAAAAATTTCCTGCAGGCGAATGCGGGGGAGGTCAACGAGGTGATCTTCTTTGACAACACGATTCTGGATATAGAGCGGGCGGCGGACGACTCTGACGAGGCTCTGGCGCAGCTCTACCAGAAGGTGGCGGATTTCCAGATCGCGGGCGGCACGGATATCTACAACGCGGCGGCGCAGGCTCTGGCTGAGGCGTCGTCCTACGATCTAGAAAAGTATACGCCTGCCATCATTCTGATGACGGACGGCGTGTCGGACTACAATTACCAGACGTTCCAGGAGGCCTGGGATACCCTGGGGATCGATGTGCCGGTGTTCTCCATTACTTTCGGGGCGGCGGATCCCACGCAGCTGGAGGAACTGGCAGAAGCAACGGGAGGCCGGGTCTTTGATGGGACGCAGGATCTGACAGAGGCCTTCCGCAGTGTGAAAGGATATAATTAGCAATATGAAAGATAAATGGAAAGAAATCGTAAGCATCGCTGTCTCTGCCGTCCTGGCGCTTCTGCTTTTCGCCGCACTTCTTGTGGGGCTTGGGTGGAACATGCTTCTGTGTATGGGGCTCTCCCTTGTGTCCTACGCCGGGTTCCTCCTGGTGCTGCGCCCGGTGAGGCGGATCGGGCGGATCGATATCGAGAAGCTGGGCAACGGGGAGGTACTCCATGAAAGGCTGCAGGAGGCGGGGCGCGATTACCGGCGGATGCGGGAGGCGGCGGACAGGATCCAGGCGCCGGGCCTGCGCCAGTCCGCGTCCGAACTGATCGACATTGCGGGAAACATCCTGAAATTCCTGACCGACAACCCGAGGAAGATCCCGTCCGCCAGACGCTACATCGACTACTACCAGGAGACAGCTGCCAATGTGCTGGAGAACTATGTGGAGCTCCAGGACACCAGGCTCCTCACTGACGAGTCGGAGAAGATCTTTCAGAACACAGCGGAGGCGGTCCTGACGCTCAAGGACGCCTTCCGGATGCAGTTCCAGAAACTGATGCAGAACGAACTGATGGATATGGAGGCTGACCTGAACCTGCTCAGGCAGACGCTCCGCTCGGAGGGGTACGAGGTGCGGCAGGAGGAGGGCCGTGATAAGGGAAGGGACGGCCAGGGAAACGAAAAGGAGACAGGAGTGTAGTACATGAGGAAGAAGATCATAGGACTTGCTTTGCTGATCTGCGTGATGGCGGCTGTGGGAGGCATCTACCTCCTGACGGGCGGTTCGGGGGACGGCAAAGAGAAGGAAACAGGGAAGACAAAGCCAAAGACAGCGGTATCCGGCTATGTGGGGGGCGAGAAGATCGGGTTCCTGGAAGATGAGGAGGTGCTGTCCATCCTGGGAGAGAAATACGGACTGGAGGTGGACTACTCCAAGGCGGGCTCCCTGGACATGATGACAGCGGACCTGGAGGGGAGAAATTATCTCTTCCCGTCCAGCAGCATCGCGCTTGAGTACTATGAGGAGCTCCACGGCAGCCCGGTCCAGAGCGAGATCCTCCTCAACACGCCCATTGTCCTCTACACCCATAAGATGGTGCTGGACGCCTTTGACAGCCAGGGGCTGATCACGAAGGACGGGGACGTGAACTACATCGACATGGCAAAGCTGGTGGAGCTGATCCAGAATGATACGGCCTGGGCGGACATCGGCGTGCCGGAGCTGTACGGTACAGTCTCGGTGGACACCACAGACCCGGCCCGCTCCAACTCGGGCAATATGTTTGCGGCCCTTCTGGCGGATGTGCTGAACGGGGGGCAGACGCTGACCCCGGAGAAGGTGGACGAGATCCTGCCTCAGCTCCAGACAATCTTCGGAAAGCTTGGATACATGGAGACCTCCTCCTCAGATCTGTTCAGCCAGTTCCTGCGGATGGGCGTGGGAGCCACTCCCATTGCGGCGGGGTACGAGAGCCAGATCATCGAGTACGCCATGCTGCATCCGGAAGAGTATGAGTCGGTCCGGGACGACATCGTCGTGCTCTACCCGGCTCCTACCGTGTGGTCCGCCCATGTGCTGATCGCTCTGGACGATGCGGGGAAGACCCTGATCCGGGGACTGCAGGATGAAGAGGTGCAGAAGCTGGCGTGGGAAAAGCACGGTTTCCGCACGGGAAACTATGAGATATCGGACAAGGAGCTCGGCGTGCCGGGCATCGCTGACAATATCACCCAGGTGGCGCAGGTACCCTCCTACGATGTGATGCGCCGGATCATAGACGGGCTCCGGTAAAGGGCCTGCGAAAATAACAGAAAGGAAAGAATGGCTATGGCAGAGATAACCCTGGATATGTTGAGAAAGCAGAGAGGACAGGCGGAGGATGCACCGGCGGAGGAGACGCCGGCCGCCCTGAAGGAGCAGATCACTTCACTCACGCCGGAGGAGAGGCGCAAGGTGGAGGAGCTGAAGGAGCAGATCGACTTGACGGACTCCCAGATGCTGATGCAGTACGGCGCCGGGGCGAAGCAGAACATCGCGGATTTCTCCGAGAATATCCTGAATAACGTCCGCGCAAAGGACACAGGATATGTGGGAGAGCTGATGACCGGGCTCATCGCCAATGTGGAGGGACTGGACTTTGACTCCCTGGAGAAAGAGGGCGGGATCATGGGCATTTTTAAGAAGGCGGAGTCCAAGGTGAAGAAATTCCTCATGCAGTACGAGAAGCTGGAAGTCCAGGTGGACAGGATCGAGGGCAAGTTGGAGGAGGCCCGGATGGAGATGCTCAAAGACATTGGCATGCTGGACGCCATGTATGAGAAAAACCTGTCCTACTTCCGGCAGCTTCAGCTCTACATTGCGGCCGGAGAGGAGAAACTGCGGGAACTGCGGGAGCAGACGCTCCCCTCCCTGCGGGCCGAGGCTGAGAGGAGCGGCGATCCTATGAACGCCCAGATCGTCCGGGATTTTGAGGACACGGTGAACCAGTTTGAGAAGAAGATCCACGACCTGAAGACGAGCCGTACCATCGCCATCCAGACGGCTCCCCAGCTCCGACTCGTGCAGAACAATGACAAGCTTCTGGCTGACAAGATCCAGACGGCGATCCAGGAGACTATCCCTTTGTGGAAGAGCCAGATGGTCATGGCGCTGGGGCTGTACCGGCAGCAGGAGGCCCTGAAGCTGCAGCGGAATATCACGGACACGACGAACCAGCTCCTTTTGCAGAACTCGGAGAAGCTCAGGCAGAATACCCTGGACGTGGCGAGGGAGTCGGAGCGGAGCATTGTGGATATCGCGACGCTGAAGAAGGCGAACGAGAACCTGATCAGCACCATGAGCGAGGCGGTCCGCATCCAGCAGGAGGGCCGCAGGAAACGGCAGGAGGCGGAGGCCGAGCTGGAGAAGCTGGAGCGCGACATACGGGCTTCGCTTCTTGGAACATCCCGGAGCTGATGTAAGATAAGACAAAGACGGATCCTATACAGCAGGATCCGCCTTTTTTCTGGCTGTGTCTGTTGAGCTCCTCACCACCAGGCGGGCGTGGAGCAGCAGAGTGCCGATAGCCACATGGTTCATCAGGCTCTCCAGGGCGTAGTAGCCGCTTTTCCCAAGCTGTACCCGCTCCTGGCGCACGGTGGTGAGGGGCGGGGAGGTGTAGGCACAGATGGGAAGGTCGTCAAAGCCGATGATACTCACATCGGCGGGAACCTTAAGGCCCATCTGCTGACACTGCACAAGAGCCGCGTTGGCGATCTGATCGTGGCTGCAGATGACGGCTGTGACGCCCATCTTCAAAAGGCGGGGCAGATGTTTCTCCATGCACTGGGAGGTGTAGTAGGAAGCCCCGGCGCAGGTGGGATCTGTCTTCAGACCGTTCTGGCGGAGGGCTGCGAAGAAGGCCTTGTGACGCACCTGCATGATGTGGGAGCCCAGAGCGTGGCTTAAGTATCCGATCTTCTTGTGTCCCAGCTTCTTCAGATGGGCCACTGCCAGCTCCATGCCCTCGTTGTTGTCAATTCCCACATAGGCGATGTGGGGATTGGCCATGACGTAGTTGTCGTAGAGGACAGTGGAGGTGTGGCTTGTGTGGAAGTCCTTCATCCAGGGATCACTTAAGGAAAATCCCAGAACAAAAGAGCCCAGGTAATCGTTCTTCAGCATGAAAGCGTCGTAGGAGGAGCTTTTCTGCAGCTTTTCCGTCACCGGGACGATATCTACTGTGTAGCCTGCCGGCTCTGCCATCTGCCGGAAGCCGAGGATGATCTCATAGCCGAACTGGTGTGGTTCCTGGTACTCCATATTTTCTATAAGGATGCAGAGCTTCCGGACGCCGCTGGGGCGGCGCAGTTTGGAGTATCCCATCTCCACCGCTGTCTCCAGTACATTTTTTTGTAAAGTTTCGCTGATGTCTGATGCACCGTTGAGAGCTTTGGACACTGTTCCCTTGGAAATCCCCAGCTTGTCGGCAATATCCTGTATTGTAGCCATTTTTTCGGCCCCCCCTCTTATGTGGAAATAGATATATTTATTATAGAGGAAAGTTTTGGGGAAATCAATGTGATATTGCGTAAAAACACAACAAGTTTCGGTAAGTTTAGAAAAGAGAGAACAAGGAATATTGTGAAAATGCATAAAAATCTGGAACGAAATCTATGAAAAACATACAATTCAAAGAAAACACACAATATTTTTGTTGACGAGGTGAGCCAAATAGAGTATGCTGTTAAAAGAACGAAACAATACGAAACTTTTAAAGAAATGGAGATAAAGTGATGATGAAAAGAGGGTTGGCTCTGCTGCTCACAGCAGGGCTGCTGGCAGGACTGACCGGATGCGCCGCCTCGGGAGAGGATGCTTCCGATGGCGCGGAGAAGGTCCGGCTTATGGTATGGTCTCCGTCCAACGACCAGTCAAAGGACAGCGGAGAATGGCTTCAGACAATGTGCGAGAGGTTTGCCGATGAGCATCCTGAGTGGGACATTACATTTGTCTACGGTGTGGCCGACGAGGCCAGCGCTGCCGGGCAGGTGTCACAGGACCCGGAGGCCAGCGCGGATGTGTTCATGTTTGCCAACGACACGCTGACTACCATGACGGACGCCCCCTGGGAGCCTACTACCTGGCTTATCTGAAAGTCCACGGCTATTCCCGGGCTGCGAAAGAAAAGGTGAAAGAGCAGATGGAAGGACTGGAGAGCGACCTCAGGGAGGGATGCGCAGGACAGCTTCCGGAGATCTATGACGGGGCGTTCCCCACGGTTTCCAGAGGGTGTTTCGCCCAGGCCTGGAGTGTGGGAGAACTGCTTCGGGTCTATGAAAAACTGGAAAAATAGGGTATAATAGCCACAGCGTGGTTATTATACCTGCGCATAGAGCGGTTTCTGCGGAACCGCAGAAATCCGCCGCGCATCTGCCAGAGGCCCATGGCCGCTGTGCGGCCATGGTATGATGATACCGTAGTGTTTATGAAATATCAGATGTGAAAAGGAGAGTATTCATTATGGAACAGGCATTACAGCGTGTATTGCAGGAGAAATTTCAGAAAGATATCAAAGACGCCACAAAGGAGGAAATCTACACAGCCCTTCTCTTTGTGACAAAGGAAAAAATGCAGGGCATGAAGGCCAACACAGGAGACAGGAAATTATATTACATTTCCGCGGAATTTCTCATCGGAAAGCTTCTGTCCAACAATCTGATCAACCTGGGAGTTTTTGAGGAGACAAGGGAAGTGCTGAAAAAATACGGCCACGATCTGACACAGATCGAGGAGGTGGAGCTGGAGCCGTCCCTTGGAAACGGAGGCCTTGGACGTCTGGCGGCCTGCTTCCTTGACTCCATCGCCACACTGGGACTTGCCGGGGACGGCGTGGGACTTAACTACCACGACGGACTGTTCCTCCAGAAGTTTGCGGACAACAAGCAGTGGGAGGACAAAAACCCCTGGATCACAGACAATACATGGCTTACAAAGACAGACTGCCACTTTGAGGTGCCTTTCAAGGACTTTACGCTGACTTCCACCATGTACGATATCGACGTGCCGGGATACAAGAGCGGCTGCAACAAGCTCCATCTCTTTGACATCGATACTGTGGACGAGAGCATGATCCACGATGGCATCCAGTTTGACAAGAGTGATGTCCGCAGGAACCTGACCCTCTTCCTCTACCCGGATGACAGCGACGAGGCGGGACAGCTTCTGCGTATCTACCAGCAGTACTTCATGGTCAGCAACGCGGCCCAGCTCATTCTGAAAGAGGCACAGGAGAGAGGCGTGGACCTGTATCACCTTCACGAGCATGTGTGCATCCAGATCAACGACACCCATCCTACTATGGTGATCCCGGAGCTGATCCGTATCCTGACAACCCAGAAGGGCTTCAATATGGACACAGCCATCGACGTGGTGAGAAAGACATGCGCCTACACGAACCACACCATTCTGGCAGAGGCTCTGGAGAAGTGGCCCATCGCCTACCTGGAGAAGGTGGTTCCCCAGCTTATGCCCATCATCCGCGAGCTGGACGCAAGGGTGAGAAGGGACTTCCATAACGAGAGAGTGTACATCATCGACAAGATGGACCGGGTACACATGGCCCACATCGACATCCACTACGGCTATGCGGTGAACGGTGTGGCTGCCCTCCACACAGAGATACTCAAAGAGTCCGAGCTGAAGCCTTTCTACGATATTTACCCGGAGAAGTTCAACAACAAGACAAACGGCATTACTTTCCGCCGCTGGCTTCTCCACTGCAACCATGAGCTTGCGGATTATCTGAAGGAGCTTATCGGAGAAGAGTATGTGGAGGACGCTTCCCAGCTTGAAAAACTGCTGGCATACAAGGATGACGAGAAAGTGCTCCAGCGTCTCAGAGAGATCAAGAAAGACGCCAAGGTGGAGCTGAAGGACTATCTGAAGATGACCCAGGATGTAGACGTGGACGAGAATTCTGTATTTGATATCCAGATCAAGCGTCTCCACGAGTACAAGAGACAGCAGATGAACGCCCTCTACGCCATCTACAAATACAAGGAGATCAAGAAGGGCAACCTGCCGGCAAGACCCATCACCATGATCTTCGGCGCCAAGGCTGCTCCGGCCTACACCATCGCAAAGGACATCATCCATCTGATCCTCTGCCTGCAGCAGCTTGTGAACAACGATCCGGATGTCAACAAGTACATGCGCATCGTCATGGTGGAAAACTACAATGTGACAAAGGCTGAGAAGCTGATCCCGGCCTGCGACATTTCCGAGCAGATCTCCCTGGCGTCCAAGGAGGCCTCCGGAACCGGAAACATGAAGTTCATGCTGAACGGAGCCGTGACCCTGGGAACCGAGGACGGGGCAAATGTGGAGATCCACCAGCTTGTGGGGGACGACAACATCTATATCTTCGGCGAGAAGTCCGAGAAGGTCATCCAGCTCTACGCTGACAGCGCCTACAATTCCAGAGCCATCTACGAGAGCGATCCGCAGATCGAGGAGCTGGTGGACTTTATCATCAGCAAGGAGATGATCATGATCGGCGATCCGGTGAACTTAGGAAGACTCTACAAGGAGATCGTGGGCAAAGACTGGTTCATGACCCTTCTGGATGTGAAGGACTACATCCGCACAAAAGAGCAGATGCTCGCAGACTACGAGGACGAGAAGGCATGGGCGAAGAAGATGCTGGTGAACATTGCAAAGGCAGGCTTCTTCTCCTCAGACCGCACCATTGCGGAGTACAACAGAGACATTTGGCATCTGTAAAATAGATAAGAGAGGTATTACCATGAGACAGACAGGCATACTGATGCCCGTGTCCTCCCTCCCCTCCCGGACGGGGATCGGGGAGCTGGGCCCGGCGGCATACAGATGGATCGAGATGGTGAAGGAAAGCGGGGCAGGGATCTGGCAGATCCTTCCCCTGAACCCTGTGGGCTACGGCAATTCGCCTTATCAGCCCTACTCATCCTACGCAGGAGACGAGCTGTATATCAGTCTGGATGTGCTTTTCCAGGAAGGGCTTCTGAAAGAGCAGCCGGAGGTGTTCCGGGAAAAGGCAGTCCGTGTGGACTACGATGCGGTGCGAGCTTTCAAGCTTCCCTATCTTAAGGAGGCCTGGCAGTCATTCCGGGAGCAGGGGCTGGACCAGAAGGAAGAGTTCTGGACCTTTGCCCGGCAGGAGTGGGCCTTGGAGTACGGTGTGTTCCGCGCCCTTAAGATAAGCAACGGCGGCACATGCTGGAACGAGTGGAAAGAGGAGGACAAAAACTGGACGAAGACCCGCCGGGAGCTTACTGCACCGGAAAAGGAAGAGGCCGATTTCCAGGTGTTCCTTCAGTATATGTTCTTCTGCCAGTGGATGAAGGTGAAAAAAACGGCCAACGAAAACGGCATCCGCATCATGGGGGACGTGCCCTTCTACGTGGGCGTGGACTCTGTGGACGTGTGGGGAGGAAAGGACAATTTCCTTCTGGACACGGACGGACGCCCCATCTTCATAGCAGGCGTTCCGCCGGACTATTTCAGTGAGACAGGGCAGAGATGGGGCAATCCTATCTATGACTGGGACTACATGAAGGAGCAGGGCTATCAGTTCTGGCTGGACCGGATCGGCTACAGCGGAAAGCTCTTTGACATTGTGCGCATCGACCATTTCCGTGCTTTTGACACCTACTGGAAGATCCCGGCCTCCTGCCCCACAGCCGTGGAGGGAGACTGGATCGAGGCGCCCGGGTACGAGGTGCTGGATCTGCTGACAGAGAAGCTGCCCGACGTGGAGCTGGTGGCGGAAGATCTGGGAGATCTGCGTCCGGAGGTTCTGACGCTGAAAGAGCACTACCATTTAAAGGGCATGAAGATCCTTGTCTTCTCCATTGAGACGGGCGGAAAGTACGCCCGTGATATCTCAGAAGACACAGAAAATATGATCATATACACCGGCACCCATGACAACGACACGCTTATGGAGTGGTACGGGAATTTAAGCCCCGCCGCCAGGCGGAAGGTGCGCCGCTTCCTTAAAAAGGAAGGGTGCAGGGCAGGGTCCGTGAAGGACAGGCTGATCGCCTACCTGCTGCACAGCCCGGCCCAGTACGCCATCATCCCCATGCAGGATATTCTGGGACTTGGCCGGGAGGGCCACATGAACACGCCGGGAACGGTGGGCTCCCCCAACTGGGAGTGGCATATGCCGGACTTTGACAGGGCCGGACGGGAACTTGCAGGATACAGAAAGCTGATCCAGGCCCGGAAAGAGGTATAAAAGATGGAATTTACAGGCGTTTACCACAAAACTTCAGAGCAGATGAGCTATCCTTTAAATGAAGACGAGCTGGTGGTCAACTTAAAGACCGGCTACGACGTGAAACGGGTGTTCATCCACCACGGCGACCCCTTCGAGGCGGGTATCCTTGGCGGGAAAGAGAAGTGGACCGGGAAGAGGGAGGAGATCGTCTACAAAAAGAGGCTCCGCCATCAGATCTGGTGGACCACCACCCTGGTTCCGCCGTATAAGAGATGCAAATATTACTTTGAACTGCACACGGACAGAGAAGTCTGGTACTACTGCGAGGACGGTTTCCTGACCCAGGAGCAGATGGATATGGAGGGAAGGATGATCCAGTGCTTTACCGTGCCCTGGATGAACCCGGCGGATGTAAACAGGACCCCCGACTGGGTCAACGACACGGTCTGGTACCAGATCTTCCCGGACCGCTTCTGCAGGGGAGTTTCAGAAGCAGAAGGAGCTGAGCGGGACAGCGCTGCCTCAGGAGGAGAGATCGTTCCCTGGCGGAAGGGGCCTGTCACCAACGAGGAGCGCTTCGGGGGAAACCTGGAGGGGATCCGGCAGAAGCTTCCCTACCTGGCAGACTTAGGTGTCACCGGGATCTACCTCAACCCCATCATGGAGGCGGAGTCCAACCACAAGTATGACACCACGGACTACACGAGGATCGATCCTCATTTCGGAGACGGGGAGACCTTTGCCAGACTGGTGAAGGAGGCCCACGCCCTGGGGATCCGGGTCATGGTGGACGCGGTGTTCAACCACTGCGGGCGTCACTTCGGCCCCTGGCAGGACGTGCTGAAAAACGGGAAGGACTCCCCGTATGCGGACTGGTTCATGATCCACCAGTGGCCCCTGCCGGACAAGCAGGAGGACACAAGGGACGGCAGATTTTATTCCTTTGCCTTTGCGGACTGGATGCCAAAGCTCAACACGAACAATGACCAGGTCATCGACTATTTCTGCCAGGTGTGCCAGGGATGGATCCGGGACTTTGACATAGACGGTATCCGCTTCGATGTGGGAAATGAAGTGTCCCACCGTTTCCTGAAAAAGATGCGGGAGCATCTGAAAGGGTGCAGGGAGGATATCTACCTCCTGGGAGAAATCTGGCATGACGCCAGCCAGTGGCTCATGGGGGATGAGTACGACTCAGTCATGAACTACCCCCTTATGAGCGGCATCCATGATTTTTTCCTGGACAAGAGCATGAAGAAAGAGGAGTTCGAGTACATGATCAACCGCTGCTACACTATGTACATGCAGCAGAACAACAACGTCATGTTCAACCTTCTGGACTCCCACGACACGGAGCGGCTTATGAACCGGTTCCATGACCTGGATATCTTTTACCAGCAGCTTGCGGTCCTCTTTACCATGCCGGGAAGCCCCTGCATCTACTACGGGACGGAGATCGCCATGGAGGGCGGCCACGACCCGGACTGCCGGCGGTGCATGCCCTGGGATGAGCTGGAGGAGAAGGAGAACCAGGAGAAGATCGGCCTTGTCCGCTCCCTCATCAGGATGCGGAAGGACGAGGAGGCCTGCAGGAGCCTTTATTTCCATTTCCCCGGTGAGTATGAAAATGACCGCTGTGTGGAGTACATCAAGCTGGACGGGCGCTGGAATGAGATTGAGGTGCTTCTGAACTGCTCCAAGGAAGACATGAACGTGCGGGAAGAGGGGGAGATCCTTTTCTCCAGAAAATATGCGGACGGGGTCCTTGGGAAGAACGGTACCCTGATCCGCCGGAAGAAGATTAAACAGTAGAAAAGCAGAAAATATAGGCAGGCTTTTATACGGCCTGCCCGTATCTGCGTACAGAGTGGAAAGGAGATGAACATTTATGAGTGAAAGGACGACAGAAAGAAAATGGTGGCAGCAGGCGGTGGTCTATCAGATCTATCCCCGCAGCTTCCAGGACAGCAACGGCGACGGCATCGGAGACATCCCGGGTATCATCAGCCGGCTGGACTACTTGAGGGAGCTTGGCATTGACGCTATCTGGCTCTCGCCCGTGTGCAGGTCTCCCCAGGATGACAACGGCTACGACATATCCGATTACCAGGACATAGACCCCATGTTCGGCAGCCTCGCTGACATGGAGGAGCTTATTGCGGAGGCAGAGAAGAGAGGGATCCGCATCATCATGGACCTGGTGCTGAACCACACCTCCGACGAGCACCGCTGGTTCCAGGAGGCGAAGAAGAGCAAAGACAATCCGTACCATGACTACTATGTGTGGAGGGACGGCGTGGAAGGGGAGCTTCCCAATGACATGGAGGCAGCTTTCGGGGGCCCTGCCTGGGAGTGGGTTCCGGAGCTTGAGCAGTATTATTTCCACCAGTTTTCCGTGAAACAGCCGGATCTGAACTGGGAGAACGAGAAAGTCCGCCGGGAGATCTACGACATGATCCTGTGGTGGATGGACAAGGGCGTGGGCGGCTTCCGCCTGGATGTCATTGACCAGATCGCCAAGGAGCCGGACCTGGGTATTACCGCCAACGGCCCCAGGCTTCACGAGTTTATCCGGGAGATGAGCCGGGAGACTTTCCAGAAAGGGGATCTCATCACCGTGGGAGAAGCCTGGGGAGCAGACCCGGAGCGGGCAAAGCTCTACAGCAATCCGGATGGCAGCGAGTTCTCCATGGTATTTCAGTTCGAGCATATCGGCCTGGACCAGCAGGAGGGAAAGACCAAGTGGGACCTGGCTGCCCTGAGCGTGGTAAAGCTGAAAAAGACATTGGCAAAATGGCAGGAGGAGCTCTGCGGAAAGGGCTGGAACAGCCTGTTCTGGAATAACCACGACCTTCCAAGGATCGTCTCCAGGTGGGGGAACGACAAGGAGTACCGGGTGCAGTCGGCAAAGATGCTGGCCATGATCCTTCACGGCATGCAGGGGACGCCCTACATCTACCAGGGAGAAGAGCTGGGCATGACCAATGTGCGCTTCCCGGACATCAGCCATTACAGGGACATCGAGACGCTGCACCTCTATGAGGAGAGGGTGGAAGCAGGCTACGACGAGGCGGATGTGATGACATCCATCTACGCCAAGAGCCGGGACAACGCCCGCACCCCCATGCAGTGGGATGGCAGCGCCAATGCCGGATTCACAGCAGGCGAGCCCTGGATCGAGGTGAACGAAAACTACAGGCAGATCAACGCAGAGGCGGAGATGGCGGATCCGGATTCCGTGTTCCGCTTCTATCAGAAGCTGATCGCCCTGCGCAAGGAGTATCCGGTGATCGTGGACGGGAAATTTACGCTTCTCTTCCCGGAGGATGAAAAGGTCTTCGCCTACACAAGAAGTAATGGAGATTCGCAGCTCCTTGTCCTTGCCAACTTCTCAGGGACAGAAGTCAGCTGCCCCTTGCCGGAGATGTGGGCAGAAGGGCAGGTGCTGGCCTGCAATTATGAGAAGGAGAGCGGCGCCGGCGAAGAGGCGTGGAAGAGCGGGCATCTTCGCCCGTATGAGGCTGTGATGGTGCTCTGCCAAAAATAAGAAGCGACATAAAAAAAGCTTGCGTTTCACATAAATCTGTTCTATAATATCTATGATCGAGAGGGTGTATCTCAGCCCCAAGTGAGAAAGTTAGAGACATCCGCCTTTTCTGGCGGGCAGGACACAGAGGAGGCAGCCAGTCTGCCTCCGGTGTTATCTGATTATCCATGAAGATCTTCAAAATTTCCAAAGTGATGAGTTTTACAGTCTGAAAGAGCGCTCTGGCAAGGAGGCAGAATGAACCATATCAAGTTTTACCACATTACAGAAGCGTATGTGGAATATCTGCGTCCCTGCGCGCCCCATCTGTTTTACAACAGGCAGGAGGAGGGAAGGCGCAGGAGAAAGTATATAGGGATCGTGCTGCATATCCATCATATGGACTATTTTGCGCCCCTCTCTTCCTTTAAGGAGAAACATGCCGCCATGAGAGACAGCCTGGATCTTATCAAGGTGAAGAACTATGCGGTCATCAATCTGAACAATATGTTTCCTGTACCGGAGGGACAGTACGAGTATGTGGACATTGCCCGGGAGGAGGATGACAAATACAGGGATCTGCTGCGGGCAGAATACAGATATATCAAGAAAATGGAGGATAAGATCCGCCGCAGCGCTTCCCTCCTGTATAGAAAGAAAGTGGAGGGGAAGAAGTGCGCGGTGACAGAAAGATGCATTGATTTCCGAAAGCTGGAGGAGCTGTGCCGCCGGTACCGGCCCGGCCTCAGTACAGAGAAGACCAGCCAGGACGGTATGAGCCCGGCGTCAGTCCGGGAGGACAACTGCCCTCCGGTACACGGCAAAAGAAACAACGGCTGTGATCAGCTCTGTTGCCCAGAAGGCGTGCCATACGCCGGAAGGGCCCATCAGCCGGCTCAGAATGAAAGCAGCCGGAAGGATGACCACAATGTAGCGGCAAAGGGAGATGATGAGGGAGGGGAACCCCTTTCCTATACCCTCTAAAGCTCCCGAGGATGTAACAGATACAGAGGAGACGATGAATCCGGAGCTGATGATGCGCAGCGCTTCGGCTCCTGCCTGCACGGTGTCCGGATTTTCTGTGAAAAGCCCGATCAGCAGGTGGGGGACTGTCAGGCAGACCAGGGTGCCCGCCACCATGATGACGGCGCACATGGTCAGGGTGACCCGGTAGATTTTCTGAACTCTTGCCCTCTCTCCGGCGCCGTAGTTGTAGCCGATGACGGGACGCATTCCCTGGACAATGCCGCTGGCCGGCAGATAGAGGAAGGTCTGCAGCTTGTAGTAGACGCCCAGGATGACGATGTAACTCTGAGACCAGGCTGCCAGGATGGTGTTGAGCGCAGATATCATAACAGACGGGAGGGCCAGGTTCAGGGCGGCGGGGATGCCCACAGAGTAGAGTTTTGCATCCATCTGCCTGTCAGCGGACAGATGGCGGCGGCTGATCCTTACCGGGATGGGGACTTTTCTGTAGACAGTCAGGTAGACAGCCAGTGTCAGCACCTGCCCCGCGCCGGTGGCGATGGCGGCCCCTTCTATGCCCAGCTCCGGGAAGGGCCCCAGGCCAAAGATCAGAACAGGGTCCAGGATGATGTTGGCGACACACCCGGAGAGCATGCTCAGCATGGTCAGTTTCATCCGCCCTACAGCCTGAAAATATTTTCTCGAAGGCAAGCCCGACAGAGATGACCACAGAAAAGGAGAAGGCGATCACGCTGTAGCGTACGCCCAGGTCTATGACCCTCTGGTCAGAGGTGAACATGCCCAGGAACCAGCGGATAGCTCCGATGCAGGCAAGGGACAGGATGAGGCCGTGGATGGCGGAAAGCACGAGACCGTGGGTGGCGGCAGTGCCGGCCCGGTCTCTGTTTCCGGCTCCCAGGTGGAAGGCGATCTGTGCGTTGATGCCCACGCCAAAGCCGATGGCCACTGCGTTGATCAGGTTCTGCAGGGGATAGACCAGTGACAGGGCAGTCATGGCGTCCTCGCTGATCTGGGCCACAAAAAAGCTGTCTACAATGTTGTAGAGGGAGTTGACCAGCATGGAGATGACCATGGGGAGCGCCATGGACGTGATGAGGGGCAGGATGGGCTTCTCTTTCATAAATGTCTCGTTCATATTTTTCATTCCTTTCTGCTGACTTTTGTATTTCAGTCTGATATGAGGCGCACCAAAGTGCGTCCCTTCTGTAAGCCCGGCGGCAGTAAAAAAGCCACACATCTGCCGGCGGCAGGTGTGTGGCGAAAAGTGGCTGTGCCAGAAAAATCCACATCAGAATTTTAGCGGTATGTTTTTGCTATATAAATGTAGCACAGGAGGGGAGCTGTGTCAATTCTTTAGAAAATCTTTCGTTTCTTGGCACATGCTCCTTAAGAAATTGTGGGTATCCTAAATATATACAAAGGAGGATGTGTTCTATGGATATCCAGACGCTTACAAACTATTTTCTTGAGTATGGCGCATTTTTCATATTTCTGATCGTTCTTCTGGAATACCTGAACCTGCCCGGCTTCCCGGCGGGGCTCATCATGCCCCTGGCGGGGATATGGGCCTCCCAGGGTGAGATAAGCTTTCCCATGGTGATGATCCTGTCCGTGGCGGCGGGGCTGACGGGAAGCTGGGCACTCTACCTTCTGGGGAGGACAGGAGGCACCCGGCTTCTGGGATGGTATTTCAGAAAATTTCCAAAGCAGAGGCCCGTCATAGAAGAAAAGATCCGGTTCCTGCGGGAAAAGGGGTGCGTGGGCGTCTTTGTCAGCAAGCTGCTGCCCATGGTGCGGACGCTCATCTCCATCCCGGCGGGGATGGTGAAAATGAATTTTGTGAAATATACGGTGAGCTCTGCCCTTGGTATCTTTCTGTGGAACCTCCTCTTTGTGGGGGCAGGATACTTCTTTGGGGAGGCTGCCATCCGTATATTCAGCTAGAGGAGGCAATGAGACATGAAGATCGCGATGCTGACAAACAATTACAGGCCTTTTGTGGGAGGCGTTCCCGTCTCTGTGGAAAGACAGGCGAAAGCGCTGCGGGCCCTGGGGCACGAGGTGACGGTGTTTGCTCCGGACTATGGGGACGGGAAAAATGGGGATCAGGACCCTGAAGAAGCCTATGTGGTCCGGTGCAGCTGCTTTAAAAGAAAGATGAGCAACGGCATGGTCTACCCCAGGGTGGCGGACCGGCAAGTGAGAGAGGCCTTTGAGAGGGAGGTCTTTGACTGTGTCCACGTCCATCAGCCTGTCTTTGCAGGAAATACCGCTCTCTGGCTGAGAAAGAAGTACCATATACCGGTGGTCTATACCTGGCACACAAAGTACCAGGACTATCTGCACTATTTTCCCTTGTTTAGGGAGGAAGAAAAGGCGGGGCCAATAAGGCGCCTGCTGATCCGGGCGGGGAGGGACCTTATCCTTCCGGCCTACATGCGGTGGTTCACAGGGAAATGCGACCTGGTGCTGGCGCCCTCCAAGGGGATGAAAAGGCAGATCCTGGAGATGGGTGTGAGGACCCCTGTGGAAATGCTCCCCACCGGACTTGAGGAAAGTTTTTTCGAGACAGATGAGAGAAGGGCAGAAGAGATCCGAAAGGAGTATCTGCAAGACAGAAAATATCTGTTCTGCACCGTGTCCCGCCTGGAGAGAGAAAAGAACATCCCGTTTCTCCTGGAGGGAGTGCGCAGGCTGAAGGAGGAGGACATGGATCCCTTCCGCCTCCTGGTCATCGGGGAGGGAACCCAGAGGGAGCATCTGGAGGAGCTGTCCCGGGAGCTGGGTCTGGAGGACATGGTCATTTTTACCGGAAATATCCCCAACCGGGAGCTGAAGTACTACCTGGCCGCCAGCGACCTGTTCCTCTTTGCCTCCAGGTCGGAGACCCAGGGCATCGTGATCCAGGAGGCGCTGGCGCAGGGCTGCCCGGTGGTGGCTGTGAGGGCAACCGGGGTGGAAGACGCAGTGGAGGATGGAAGGAACGGCTATCTGGCGCCGGAGGATGTGGACGCCTGGTGCCTGAAGGTGTGGAAGGCGCTGGAGGGGCCGGCGGTGCAGGAGATGAGGACCCGTGCCCGGGCCAGCGTCCGGGGCTGCCGGAGTGTCCTTCTGGCCATGCAGGCGGAGCAGATGTACAGAGGATGCCTGGAGAAGAGGCAGAAGGAGGTGGCAGGCTATGTGGGCGGACACAGGTCGGGACATGTGGCGGAGCGCGGGGAAGAGTGTGCTGCAGTCTCTTTTTCTCGGCTATTTAAGAGTACTTAGAAGGACTCTGCGGGTGGAGTGGGCGGAAGACGATGTCAGTCCAGGCCGCCAGGTCTTCGGTTTCTGGCACGAGGACAGCTTCTGCATGAACCTGGTGCTGGAGCAGCTGGCCGGGAGGACGAGACCGGTCCACGTCATCGTCACGGCAGACACGAGAGGGGACTACATTGAGAGGATGGTGGAGAGCTGCGGCGGCCATGCCCTGCGGGTGGCCGATGGCCGGGCCTCCTTTGGAAAGCTGAAGGAGATACTGGAGGAGTTCCGGGGGAGGGACGCTTCCCTGGCTGTGGCTCTGGACGGCCCCCTGGGGCCCCGGCATGAGCCGAAAAGGCTGGCCTTTTATTTTGCGGAGCTTTTGGGGGTGGAGTTTACGGGCTTTACCCTCAGCTACTCCGCCTGCCTCCGTCTCTGGAGGCGGTGGGACAGATATGCCATCCCTCTGCCCTTCTCAAAGGTGACTGTGCGGGCCCACAGCTACGGCAGTGTCACCAGGAGGAGCATACCTGTCCTCCCCGCGGAGACGCAGAGGGGAAAACCCGGCCTTTTTGTCCGGAAAAAGACGTAGTATACTTGGAGGAGAAAGACAAAAGAGAAAGACAGCAGGAGGAAATTATGGAAGACAATCATATCTTGATCGTGGAGGATGATAAAGAAATCCGGGAAGGAGTGGAAATCTATCTGAAAAGCCAGGGGTATAAGGTGTTCCAGGCCCGGGACGGTGTGGAGGGACTGGAAATCCTGGACAGGGAGGAAATCCACCTTGCCATTGTGGATATCATGATGCCGAGGATGGATGGGATCCAGATGACGCTGAAGCTGAGAGAAAAGTATGATTTCCCCGTTATCATGCTCTCGGCAAAGTCCGAGGAGGTGGACAAGATCACCGGACTTGGCCTGGGGGCAGACGACTATGTGACCAAGCCCTTCGCTCCTATGGAGCTGATGGCCAGGGTCAACTCCCAGCTTCGGCGCTACCGGAAGTTCCTGGAGAAACTGGAGGTGAAGGGGAACGTCCACGTCATCGGCGGGCTGGAGATCAACGAGGACACGGTGGAGGTGTCGGTGGACGGCAGCCCCGTGAAGCTGACGCCCCTGGAGTATAAAATCCTGCTCCTCCTGGCCAAAAATCCGGGCCGGGTCTTCTCGGCGGATGAGATTTACGAGAGAGTCTGGCAGGAGAGGGCCATAAACACGGACACGGTCATGGTCCACGTGCGCAATATCCGGGAGAAGATCGAGCTGGACCCGAAAAATCCGAAATATTTAAAGGTGGTGTGGGGTGTTGGGTATAAAATTGAAAAACAGGACTAAGATACGCCGGGCGCTGGCCGGGGCCGTGCTCTGCCTGTGCGCGGCTGCGATGCTGCTGTTCTATCCCGCGTTTGAGGAGGCGGGGCAGGAGGCCACGGAGGACCTGTACGAGGGGCCGCAGTATCTCTCCGATATGCTGTCGCCCCTCCTTCAGGGCAACTATGTGCTCTACAATGAGATCGCAAAGAATATGGATGAGTCCCAGCTGCGGGAGGAGATGGACACGTCTGATTTCCGGAGACTGGAAAAATACATGGACTACTGCCTCTGCGATGACGGCGGTGAGGCTCTCCTCGAGAGCGGCGCGGGGGCTGCTGAAAAGCTGGACGCCTCCGGGAGCGCCGGATACGCCATCCGGGTCCGCTTTTCCTTTGACAGTGAGGGGGGCCTTGGAAATGTTCAGGTGGCCAGCAGCTATCTGGACAGGGATGTGCAGTACCAGATAGAGGAGTCCCTCCTCTCGGGACAGGAGGATCTGGAGCGGGAGTGGCAGATGCAGGAGAGATGGCCCATGTCCCTCCCGGAGGAGGTGACGGCGGTGTACGGCATGACCATGGACAATGTAAAGTCCTGCCTGTCCGCCTCCATGGCGGCGGACGCCTACGGGGGCGCCTATTTGTACGCCCGCTGGATCCTGGACAGCTCTGCCTTCATATGGGTCATGCTGTTCCTGACAGTGCTGGCCGTCGGGGCAGGCATTCTGTACAGGACCCTGGAGAGGGAGAAGGAGGAGGCCGTGTTCCGGGCGCCTCCGGAGCTGGTGGCCGGAGCGGCTATCCTGCTGGCCTGCGCCATGATATGGCCTGCCATCATGATATGGAAGACATGCACAGGAAGGCTGTTGGCAGCGTCCGCCTCCTCCGATGCGGACCGGGCTCTGAACTTTGGGGTCAACTTTCTCGTGTGGCTCCTGCTCTTTGCTATCCTGTTCTGGATCGGCGGGTGTCTGTGGGATTTCCTGCGGTCACCGGCAGCCTGCCTGCGGGAGCGCAGCCTCCTGGTGCGGGGAGCCAGGTGGATCTTTGACAGCGACAGGGGCGTGGCGGACACGATGCGGCAGAGAGCCCGGGGGGCCGGACATAAAGTGAAGGAGGCGGTGAAGAGCCAGTACGACGCCCTCCTCCATCTGGATTTCCGGGACAGGACGAACCGGCTCATACTGAAGGTTGTACTCCTGAATTTTATCGCTATCCTGCTCATCAGCTTCCTGTGGTACTACGATGTATGGGCGCTGGTCATCTACTCGGTGGTCCTGTTTTTGTTTCTGCGCAGGTACCTGAACCGGGTGCAGAAACAGTACGGGCAGATCCTGAAGACTACCAGCACGCTGGCCGAGGGGAGACTGGACGTACCCATTGAGGGGGATGCGGGCATCTTCACGCCGGTGCAGGAGGAGCTGGTGAAGATACAGGACGGCTTTCGGAAAGCAGTGGAGAGGGAAGTAAAGAGCGAGAGGATGAAGACTGACCTGATCACCAACGTGTCCCACGACCTGAAGACGCCCCTGACAGCCATCATCACCTATGTGGATCTGCTGAAGCATGAGGAGGACGAGGAAAAGAGGCGGGAGTACATCGGCATACTGGAGCGAAAGTCCCAGAGGCTGAGAGTGCTCATCGAGGACCTCTTTGAAATCAGCAGGGCCACCAGCAAAAACGTCACCCTGCATTTGATGGACCTGGACATCATCGGGCTCCTGAAGCAGGTGGAGCTGGAGTACGACAGGGATATAAAGGAAGCGGACCTTGACATCCGCTGGAGCCTGCCGGGGGAGAAGGTCATCCTCAGGCTGGACAGCCAGAAGGCCTACAGGGTCTTTGAAAACCTGATCGTCAACATTACCAAATATGCGCTTCCCCACACGAGAGTCTTCATCGATGTGGAGGAGACAGAAAAAGAGGCGGTGGTCCGGATGAAAAATGTGTCCGCGGCAGAGCTCACATTCGACACCGAGGAGATCACGGACCGCTTTGTGCGTGGAGATGCCTCCAGGAACACGGAGGGCTCCGGACTGGGACTTGCCATAGCCAGGAGCTTTACGGAGCTGATGGGCGGCACTCTCCACGTATCCACAGAGGCGGACCTCTTCCGGGTGGAGATCCGCTTTCACAGGGCATAGACTTTTTCACAGGATCATGCTAGAGTAGTAGGACAAAGCAAGGTGAAAGAGGACAGAGGATGGAATACTATTTTGCGCCCATGGAGGGGATCACAGGCTACATACACAGGAACGTGCACCACAGCCTGTTCCCCGGCATATCGAAATACTTTACAGCCTTCATTGCCCCGGGGCAGAAGGGAAAGTTCAGCGCCAGGGAGAAAAATGATATACTCCCTGACCACAACCGGGGTATCTGTACGGTGCCCCAGCTCCTCACCAACAATCCTCAGGATTTCATCACCACTGCGATGAAGCTGGGAGAGATGGGGTACCGGGAGATCAACCTGAACCTGGGATGCCCCTCCAGGACAGTAGTGACCAAGTACAGGGGCTCCGGCTTTCTCGCAAAGCCGGGGGAGCTGGACGCCTTCTTTGCGGAGGTGTTCTCAGCCTGCGGAGGAGAAGGCTCCCTGGGGGAGATGCAGATATCGGTCAAGACAAGGCTGGGGGTGGAGGAGCCGGAGGAATTCTTCCGTATCCTTGACATTTACAACCGCTATCCTCTGAAGGAGCTCATCATCCACCCCAGGACGCAGAGGGATTTCTACAGCGGTCCGGTCCATATGGACCTTTTTTCCTACGGTGCGGAGCACAGCAGATGTCCTGTCTGCTACAACGGGGATATCCGGACCGGGGAGGATATGAGAGCGCTGGAAGAGCGGTTCCCGGCTCTGGACCGGGTCATGATAGGCAGGGGACTCCTTGTGGACCCGGCCCTCCACCTGCAGCTGCAGGGCGGCAGGATGCCGGACAAGGCGGCTCTGAGAACCTTTCACGACCGGATATATGACTGGTACAGGCAGGAGATGCCGGGAGCCAGGCCGGTGCTCTTCAAGATGAAGGAGCTCTGGGCTTATATGGGACAGCTCTTCGAGGACGGGAGGAGGCCTCTGAAGAAGATACGCAAGGCGGAGAGGACGGAGGCTTACGAGGCAGCGGTCGAGGAGCTGTTCAGGGAGTGTCATACCGTGTGAAGCTTATGCGCACTGTTTGTCTGTGTATTTTTCTCCTTCTGCTGGCCAGGGCGGCCGCGGAGGATATAGCGCGGCGGGAGATCCGCGACAGGATATGGGCGGGCATCCTGGCGGCGGGCCTTTTGTGCTGGGGACTCGGCGCAGCCCCGGCCGGGTGCGGCCGGGAGGGACTGGACCTGGCGGACAGGCTGGCAGGTCTGCTCTGCGGCAGCCTCCCCCTGGTGGTGGTCTGCTGTCTTTTGCCGGGGGCCTTTGGCGGAGGAGACATAAAACTTGGAGGGGCGGGGGGATTTTTCCTGGGATGGAGAGCCGTGCTGGCGGCCGGCGCCCTGGCCATTCTGTCAGCCGGGGCAGTGACGGCGGCCCTCCTGCTGAGAGGGAAGCTGTCCAGGAGGGATGGGATCCCTTTTGGGCCTTTTCTGTGCCTTGGCATGGTGGCGGCATGGTTCTGGGGGGAAGAGCTGGCCCTCTGGTATGTGGGAAGATAGGAGGAACAGGACATGGAGCGGAGTACGGAGAGAGACCAGGGAAGGGATCGGAAAGAGACAGTGCGTCTCTACACCAGGCAGAACGACAAGACGCTGTACCAGCTTGAGCGGGACGGGCGGATCATCAACCAGAGGATTTATGTGCAGCTTCATTTCGGCGACATTGCGCCCCTCTTCCTGGAGAGCTACGACTGGTTCACGAGGAAGGCGTCCGCCATGGTGGAAAAGCCCCCGGATGTACAGGCGCCCATCTGGTGCTCCATCAGCCGGGAGAACTGCCTGCGGCCTGTCCCGGGCACGGTGGTGTATGTGCTGGAGGTGCCCAGGGACCAGGTCATCTACTTTGATGATGAGAAGTGGGACTATGTGCTGAACCGCATCTACCTTCCAAAGGACGGGAAGGACAGAGAGCAGTACAGGCAGCACCTGAGGGAGCTGGGAGTGGCCAACGGATTTGAGTTTTTCCAGGGCCGGTACAAGGGCATGTACCCGGAGGAGGAGAGGCGGATCAGGGAGAGCTGGGACCGGATTTTCGACATCGACAGGTGGACTGTCTTCAACGTGTGCGGGAATATATGGGAAATCCGCAGGGAATGGGTCCTTCGGATTGTACATCCGGGCGAAGATGTGGTATAATGTGAACACTTGGCGAGGTACTTTCGAGCCTGGTGTGAATATATACCTGGACACTTAGCGAGGTTCCTTACGAGCTTAGTGGCCATGGTATAATGACCACGCAGCACAAAAAACCGGACTACAAAGGAGGAATTGGTATGAAACTAGTGATAACCATGAGCAGGCGTTACGGCACGGGAGCCAGCAGGATCGCTCAGGAGCTCTCCGAGAGACTCGGCATTCCGGTCTATGACAAGGTGAATGTGGAGGAGGAGATGAGCAGCCATACCTACGACTCTGAAGTAGAGGTCATCAAGAAGCTGGCGGAAAAGCCCTGCATCATCCTGGGAAGATGCGCCTCCGAGATACTCAAGGACAGGCGCAATGCCTTCAACATCTACGTGTGCGCGGACAAGGAGGACCGGGTCCGGAGGATCATGGGCAAGGAAAACCTGAGCCGCGAGGAGGCGGAGCGGAAGATCGAGAAGACAGACCAGGAGAGGGCGGAGTACTATTACGAGCACACCGGGAAGACATGGGGGGATGTGAACAACTACCACATGATACTGAACACCTCGGATCTGGGCGTGGAGAACTGTGCGGACATACTGATGAAATATTTTGAGAGAAAAGAATATATTTAAAGCACGGCTGAGAAGAGCACGGCAAAGAGCGGCGGACTTAAGCGGTCTGCCGCTCTTTTTTGCAGCGGCGCCGGGCCGGAGGCCGGACCGCTGTAAAGGGGAAGAGAAATTCCTGTTATTTTTGGCGGAAGAGTCTTGCATTCTTCCCGCGCCTTCTTTATAATGGAGCTCGTTTGCGCATAAAAGAAGACAGAGGAGGAAGACTGGATGGAAACAGATATGACAGTGGGAAGCCCGGCCAGGGTGATCCTGAACTTTACGATCCCCATTTTTATAGGAAATATATTTCAGCAGCTCTACAACATGGCGGACGCAGTGATCGTGGGAAAATTCGTGGGCCCCAACGCCCTGGCGGCGGTGGGCTCCTGCGGCACCCTGATGTTCCTTATCATCGGCTTCCTGCAGGGGCTCACGGCGGGCTTTACCGTGATCACGGCCCAGCACTTCGGGGCCGGGAACATGAAGGCCATGCGCCAGTCCGTGGCATCTGCCTGCATTTTATCCGCTGTTGTCTCTGTCATCATGACGGTGCTGAGCATGTCCATGATGAAGCAGATCCTGGGATGGATGAACACGCCGCCGGAGATATACAGCGAAGCCTACGGCTACATCATGGTCATCTGCGCGGGTATCGTGGCGCAGGTGCTCTACAACCTCTTGGCCAGCATCCTGCGGGCACTGGGGAACAGCAAGGTGCCCCTCTACTTCCTGATCCTGGCGGCCTTCCTAAATGTAGTGCTGGATCTGGTGTTCATCATCGTGTTCCACATGGGAGCCGCGGGAGCCGCCTACGCCACCGTCATCTCCCAGGGCGTGTCGGGGGCTGCCTGTCTCATATACATTTTCAAAAAGGTGCCGGATCTGCACCTGAAAAAGGAGGACTGGCGGCTGCACCGGGACCTGTCCCTGTGGCAGATCAAGATCGGTCTTCCCATGGCTCTCCAGTACTCTATCACAGCCATCGGCACCATCATGGTGCAGGCGGCTCTCAACACGCTGGGAGCCCTGTCCGTGGCCAGCTTTGCGGCGGCCAGCAAGATCGAGCAGGTGGTGAGCCAGGCTTACGTGGCCCTTGGCACCACCATGGCCACCTACTGTGCCCAGAATATGGGGGCAGGCAGATGGGACCGGCTGAAGAAGGGCTTTTCCTCCGCCACGGTGATCGGAAGCATCTACGCTGTCCTGGCGGGAGGCGCCATTTTCCTGGGAGGGAAATATCTGGTGGTCCTTTTCGTGTCTGAGCAGGTGGGGCAGATCATGGGGCTGGCGGACATCTATCTGAAATGCGCCGGAGCCATGTTCATCCCCCTGGCAGTGGTAAACATCTACCGGAACGGTATCCAGGGGATGGGCTATGCCCTCCTTCCCATGATGGCGGGCGTGGCGGAGCTCATCGGCAGAGGCGCTGTGGCGCTTATATCATCCCGTCAGGGAAGCTACCTTGGCACCTGCATGGCAAGCCCCGCGGCCTGGATCCTGGCGGGGGCTCTCCTGCTGGCAATGTACTTTGGCATTATGGGAACCCGGGCCCCGGGAGAGGGCGCAGCGCCCGGAAAAAAGTAAGTTCCCTTTTTGGGCAACCTATGCTATACTTTAATTTAGGTATGCACAGAAGGAGAAATACCAGCTGTGCAGCAGGAGTACAACAGTAAGACAAGGAGCAAAACTTTATGAAAAGAGTGTTGTTAAAGCTGAGCGGAGAGGCGCTGGCAGGCGAGAAGAAGACCGGATTTGACGAGGACACCTGCATCGGCGTCGCCAAGCAGGTAAAGCAGATCGTGGACGAGGGATACCAGGTGGCAATCGTGACCGGAGGCGGAAACTTCTGGCGGGGAAGGACCAGCGAGACCATCGACCGGACAAAGGCGGATCAGATCGGCATGCTGGCCACTGTCATGAACTGTATCTATGTGTCTGATATCTTCCGGCATGTGGGCATGAAGACAGAGGTGTTCACACCCTTTGTGTGCGGCGCCTTCACCACCCTCTTCTCCAAGGACAAGGCTGTGGAAGCGCTGGAGCAGGGCAAGGTCGTATTCTTCGCGGGAGGAACAGGACACCCCTATTTCTCCACAGACACAGGGGCAGTGCTTCGGGCTATCGAGATCGAGGCTGACGCCATGCTGCTGGCAAAGGCCATTGACGGCATCTATGACAGCGACCCGAAGGTGAATCCGGAGGCTGTGAAATACGACGAGATCTCCATCCAGGAGATCATTGACAAGAAGCTGATGGCAGTGGATCTGACCGCGTCCATCATGTGCCTGGAGAACAGGATGCCCATGCTCGTGTTCGGGCTGAACGAGGAGAACAGCATTGTGGAGACATTATCTGGAACATTTACCGGCACAAAGGTGACCGTGTAGTATAAAGTCATAAGGGAGGAAACCATCATGAATGAAAGACTGAAACCATACGAGGACAAGATGAAGAAGACGCTGGCGAACCTGGAGGGAGAGCTGGTGACGATAAGGGCAGGACGGGCGAACCCCAACGTGCTCAACAAGATCACCGTGGACTACTACGGAACTCCCACACCGATCCAGCAGGTGGCCAATGTGTCTGTGCCGGAGGCACGGATGATCCAGATCCAGCCCTGGGAGAAGAGCATGCTGAAGGTCATCGAGAAGGCCATCAACATGTCCGACCTGGGCATCAACCCCACAAACGACGGCTCCTGCGTGCGCCTTATATTTCCGGAGCTGACGGAGGAGCGCAGAAAAGAGCTGGTGAAGGACGTGAAGAAAAAAGGCGAGCAGGCCAAGGTGGCTGTCCGCAACATCCGCCGGGATGGAAATGACGCTTTCAAGAAGCTAAAGGGAAGCGACGTGTCAGAGGATGAGATCAAGGATCTGGAAGACGATCTGCAGAAGCTGACAGACAAATATATCAAAGAAGTGGATAAAGCGGTGGAGAGCAAGTCAAAAGAGGTTATGACGGTTTAGTCAGAAAAAACTGAGAGAAAAGACGGGGGACGGGACATCATGTGCCCGTCCCTCTTGTGAAGGGAGACAATGCGATGAATGTACCAAGGCATGTGGCGATCATCCTGGACGGAAACGGACGTTGGGCCAGGTCCAAGGGCATGCCCCGCAATTACGGCCATGCCCAGGGAAGCAAAAATGTGGAGAGGATCTGTGAGGAGGCCTGGAGAATGGGCATCAAGTATCTGACTGTGTACGCCTTCTCCACGGAGAACTGGAGCCGCCCCAAGGATGAAGTGGACGCCCTCATGAAGCTTCTTCGCAACTACATGAAGACCTGTCTGAAGACGGCGGCGAAAAATGATATGAAGGTCCGGGTCATCGGCGACAAGACCCGGCTGGATGCGGACATCCGCAGCCGGATCGCCGAGCTTGAGGAGGCCACGAAGAACAATGGCGGCCTGAATTTCCAGATCGCCCTCAATTACGGCAGCCGGGACGAGATCGTCCGGGCGGTGCGAAAGATAGCGCGGGACGCGAAGGATGGGAAGCTGGAGCCGGAGAGTATCACTTCGGAGGTCATCTCCTCCTATCTGGACACCCATGACATTCCGGATCCGGATCTTCTCATCCGCACAAGCGGGGAGGAGAGGCTGTCCAACTTCCTTCTGTGGCAGCTCGCCTATTCAGAGTTCTATTTCACAGATGTGCTCTGGCCTGATTTTACAAAGGAAGAGCTTATGAAGGCCATCGAGCAGTACAACAGCCGGGACCGGCGGTACGGCGGAGTGGAGAAGAAGGAGGACGGAGAACATGTTTAAGACAAGGCTTTTGAGCGGTATCGTGCTGGTGATCATCCTCATCGCCACGGTGGGATACGGCGGCAATCTTCTCTTCGGCGTGCTGGCGGTGATCAGCCTTATCGGTATGGGCGAGCTCTACAAGGTGGTGGATGTGCAGAGGAAGGCCCTCGGTGTCACTGGCTATCTGGGGGCCCTGGTCTACTACGCGCTCCTGTACACAGACCGGATGGAGTGGATGACCGCGTTCACCATCCTGTTCCTTGTGGTGGTCATGGCGGTGTACGTGTTCACCTTTCCGGCTTTCCGGACAGAGCAGGTGATGGTGACCTTTTTCGGCCTCTTCTATGTGGCCGTCATGCTGTCCTACGTGTATCAGACGAGGATGCTGCCCGACGGCGGAGTGGCTGTCTGGCTCATTTTCCTGAGCTCCTGGGGGTGTGATACCTGTGCCTACTGCGTGGGCATGCTCATCGGAAAGCACAAGATGGCGCCCCGCTTAAGCCCGAAGAAATCCGTGGAGGGCGGCGTGGGAGGCGTCCTGGGCGCGGCGCTTTTGGGCGCCCTCTTCTCCCTGGCCATGAACCAGTGGGGCGGAGCGGACGTGGATCCTCTGTTCTACGCGGTGATCTGCGGCGTGGGAGGCGTTATCTCCCAGATCGGCGACCTGGCGGCCTCAGCCATCAAGAGGAACCACAATGTGAAGGACTACGGGAAGCTGATCCCGGGCCACGGCGGCATACTGGACCGGTTTGACAGCGTGATCTTTACAGCTCCTGTCATCTATTATCTGGCTTGGCTGATCGGATAAGAGAGCAGGGCACCTCTGCGGGAAGGAGGAGAGAAATGAAAAAAATAGCTATACTGGGCTCCACAGGCTCCATCGGGACACAGACACTGGAGGTTGTGAGAGAAAACAAAGATATAGAAGTGACTGCCCTGGCGGCAGGAAGAAATATTGATCTCCTGGAGCGGCAGATCCGGGAGTTCTCTCCGCGGCTGGCGGCTGTCTGGGACGAGAAGCTGGCGGCGGAGCTGAAGGACCGTATCCGGGACCTGGACACACAGGTTGTATCCGGCATGGACGGCCTGATCCAGGTATCAACGGAGGAGAAGACGGATATACTTGTAACAGCCATTGTGGGCATGATCGGCATCCGGCCCACTATGGAGGCCATCCGGGCGGGGAAGGATATCGCCCTGGCCAATAAAGAAACTCTGGTGACAGCGGGGCATCTCATCATGCCTCTGGCAAAGGAGAGAGGCGTGTCCATCCTGCCGGTGGACAGCGAGCACAGCGCGATCTTCCAGTCCCTCCAGGGAGGGCAGGCAGGAGCTCTGAAGAAGATCCTTCTGACCGCCTCCGGCGGGCCCTTCCGGGGGAAAAAACGGGAGGAGCTTAAAAATGTACAGGTGGAGGATGCCCTGAAGCACCCCAACTGGGAGATGGGGAGAAAGATCACGATTGACTCCTCCACTATGGTGAACAAGGGGCTGGAGGTGATCGAGGCAAAGTGGCTCTTTGGCGTGGACGTGGACCAGATCCAGGTTGTGGTACAGCCCCAGAGCGTGGTCCACTCTATGGTGGAGTACGACGACGGAGCCGTCATCGCCCAGCTGGGGACGCCGGATATGAAGCTGCCCATCCAGTACGCCCTCTACTACCCGCAGAGGAGGTATCTGCCGGGGGAGAGGCTGGATTTCTGGAGGATCGGAAAGCTGGACTTTGAGAGGCCGGACACAGAGACCTTCCGGGCCCTGGACCTGGCCTACCAGGCGGGCCGGGCCGGCGGCAGCCTCCCCACTGTGTTTAACGCGGCCAACGAGATGGCTGTGGCGAAATTCCTGGACCGGCAGATCGGCTACCTGGAGATCACGGATCTGATCGGGGAGTGCATGGAGAGGCATGTGAACATTCCCTCCCCCTCCCTGGACGAGATACTGGACACAGAGGCGGGCGTCTATGAGTATATAAACAGCAGACTTGGCAGGAGGTAACATTTGGGTATCATCATTGCAATCTTAATCTTCAGCTTTATCATCTTTTTCCACGAGCTGGGGCATTTTACCCTGGCGAAGCTGAACCATATCGACGTGCAGGAGTTCTCCGTCGGAATGGGACCGGCTATCTTTACGAAGGAGTACCACGGCACCCTGTACGCGGTGCGCATCCTGCCCATCGGCGGGTACTGCGCCATGGGCGAGGACGAGGAGGCGACGGACTCCCCCGCCAATTTCAACAACAAGTCCGTGTGGGCCAGGATCTCCGTCATAGCGGCAGGGCCTGTGTTCAATTTCATCCTGGCTCTCATCTGCGCCGCCGTCCTTGTGGGAGCGTCGGGCTACGACGAGCCGGTGGCGGGAGAGGTGGAGGCAGACTATCCGGCTGCCCAGGCAGGGCTTGAGGCCGGCGACCGGATCATGGAGATGAACGGGAAACATATCCATCTCTTCAAGGAGATTCAGGTGTACAACCAGTTTCACCAGGGGGAGGACGTGGAGCTTACCTATGAGAGGGACGGGAAGGAGCACACTGTCACCATCACCCCGAAGCTTGACGAGGATCTGCAGTACTACAGGCTGGGCATCAGCAGCAGCGGCTACACGGCGGCAGGGCCCCTGACGGCTGTCCAGTATGGGGCCTACGAGGTGAAATACTGGATTGACACTACTCTCCTGAGCCTGAAGATGCTTGTGACAGGGCAGATCGGTATTGACCAGCTCTCCGGGCCAGTGGGCATCGTGGACGTGGTGGATGACACCTACCAGGAGGCCAAGAGCTACGGAGCGGCCACGGTGGCTGTCAATATGCTGAATATTGCGATCCTGATCTCCGCCAACCTGGGGGTTATGAACCTTCTGCCCCTGCCCGCCCTGGACGGAGGCCGGCTGGTCTTTCTCATTATTGAGGCGGTACGGCGCAAGCGGATCCCGCCGGAGAAGGAAGGGTATGTCCATTTTGCCGGGATCGTGCTTCTGATGGCGTTGATGGTGGTAGTCATGTTTAACGACATACAGAGGGTGTTCTTTTAGAATATGCTTCCAAAAACGGAGAGCAGCTCTTTGCTTTGAAAAGCAGAGGGCTGTTTTTTTTGCTTTTTCCGACAAAGACTGCCATTGCCAAATTTTTAACAGAAATACGAAAAACAGTTGAATTAAGATGAGAAAAAATATATAATATAATAGGCAGAAAATTTGGTTGACTTTTTGCAATTATCAATAATCTGCATGAGAAAACCTGATTTAAATAATAATGAAAATGGAGGGCTAGGTTATGAGCAACATGGCAACAGAAAATGCAGCAAGCCGGAGAATTACTTCTCTTCTTGATGCAGGCAGCTTTGTTGAAATCGGCGGCGGCGTGACTGCCAGAGCAACTGATTTTAACATGCAGGAAACAAAAACTCCGGGAGACGGCGTCATTACCGGATACGGGCTGATCGACGGAAATCTTGTCTACGTCTACAGCCAGGATGCATCCGTGCTGGGTGGATCCATGGGTGAGATGCACGCGAAGAAGATCGTGTCTGTCTACGACATGGCGATGAAGATGGGAGCACCTGTCATCGGGCTTGTGGACTGTTCGGGAATCCGTCTGCAGGAGGCCACAGACGCGCTGGACGCGTTTGGACAGCTTTATCTGAAGCAGACGCTGGCATCCGGCGTTGTTCCCCAGATCACAGCGATCTTCGGAAGCTGCGGCGGCGGACTGGCTGCCCTTGCCGCACTGACAGACTTTACATTTATGGAGGAGAAAAATGCGAAGCTGTTCGTGAATTCTCCCAACGCAATCCCGGGCAACACAGCCCAGAAGTGCGACACAGCCTCCCCGAAATTCCAGAGTGAGTCTGCGGGACTTGTAGACAAAGTGGGGACAGAGGAGGAGATCCTCTCCGATATCCGCTCACTGGTCTGCATGCTGCCCTGCAATAACGAGGAGGATGCATCCTACGACGAGTGTACAGATGACCTGAACCGTCTGTGCGCGGATATTGAGAACGCGGCGGAGGATACAGCCATTGCCCTGGCCCAGATCTCAGACAACGGCGTAGTCTTCGAGGTGAAGAAGGATTACGCGAAGGATATGGTTACAGCCTTTATCCGTCTCAATGGCATGACAGTGGGAGCTGTGGCAAACCGCTCCAAGGTCTACAACGAGGACGCAGAGGTAGTGGCGGAATTTGACGGATCCCTGTCCACAGCGGGAGCCCGCAAGGCATCTCAGTTCGTGAAGTTCTGTGACGCCTTTAACATTCCGGTCCTGACGCTGACCAATGTGACAGGCTTTGACGCCTCCAAGTGCGCAGAGAGAAACCTGGCCCGTGAGACAGCCAAGCTGATCTACGCCTTTGCCGACGCTACTGTCCCGAAGGTGAACGTGATCATTGGAAAAGCCTACGGAAGCGCCTATGTGGCCATGAACAGCAAATCCATCGGCGCGGATATGGTCTACGCATGGCCGAACGCCGAGATCGGTATGATGGACGCAAATCTGGCGGCAAAGATCATGTACCCGGATGCAGACAGGGCAGCGCAGACGGAGAAGGCGGCTGACTACCGCACACTCCAGTCCAGCCCGGCTTCCGCGGCAGGACGCGGGTATGTGGACGCTGTCATCAGCCCGGCAGAGACGCGCAAATATATTATCGGAGCATTTGAGATGCTCTTTACAAAGAGAGAGGATCGTCCTGCAAAGAAACATGGAACAGTTTAGTGAGGTGAGACGAATTGAAGAAGAAAATTAGCTTATTATTATGCACACTTACAGTTGTGTTTGCCCTGGCCGGGTGCAGCGGCAAAGACTCTGGAGTGGAGTATGACCAGGCCACCATCGAGGAGGCCACCGAGTTCCTCATCAGCTACTGCTCCACCGCGGACGACACGACGATCGAGCAGTGGAACAGCCTCTCTGACGAGCAGCTGGATATCCAGATGGCGCAGTCAGGCTATCCCTTCACAGGGGACAGCTTCCTTAGCTCTATGGACGCCTGGCAGGCAGGTGTGGATGAGTGCGGAGCCTATGAGGGACACGGCGATTTCACATACGACGCCTCCCAGACACAGCTCTCTGTGACAACCACAGCCCAGTTCGCGGACAGGGAGGCCAACCTTGAGCTCATCTATAAGGCGGATGTGCGGGGCAACCTGCATCTGGACAGCCTTACAGTCAGCGGGATCTATTCCATGGGCGAGATCCTGAGCAAGGCGGGATTGAACACGCTGCTCGGCATGGGAACCGTGTTCTGTGTACTGATTATTATCTGCGTGATCATCTCCCTGCTGAAATATATACCGAAGCTGCAGGAGGCATTTTCCAGGAAGAACACAGCAGCTCCGGCCCCGGAGATCTCCACAGCACAGGCATCTGAGGCTCCGGCCCAGAGCGCACCGGCTCAGCCGGCCCCGGAGACCCAGGCGGAGGCTGAGGACGTGACAGACGACAGCGAGCTGGTGGCAGTTATCGCGGCAGCTATCGCGGCATCAGAGGAAGTACCGGCAGACGGCTTTATCGTGAGAAGCATCAGACGTCGGAAATCAAATAAATGGATTTAAGCATAACCGGATCAGGAGGATATAAAAATGAAAAATTACACAATCACAGTAAATGGAAATGTATATGATGTAACGGTTGAGGAGAAGGCGGCAGGAGCGGCGCCCGCAGCGGCACCGGCACCGAAGGCACCGGCAGCGCCCGCACCGAAGGCACCCGCGGCAGCGCCCGCACCGGCACCGGCCCCGGCAGCAGGAGCAGGATCCATCCAGGTGAAGGCAGGAGCAGCCGGAAAGGTATTTAAGATCGAGGCGAATGTAGGCCAGGCCGTAAAGCGCGGCGATGCGGTTGTCATCATTGAGGCTATGAAAATGGAAATCCCCATCGTGGCACCGGAGGACGGAACAGTTGCCAGCATTGATGTGGCTGTGGGCGATGCCGTAGAGGCAGGCGCGGTACTGGCTACACTGAACTAAACAGGGCAGCGGACCCGCTGCATCTGCTGGGAAACTTTTGAAACACGACTGGAGGTTAAAAAATGGATTATATATTAACGACATTGGGAAACCTCGTGCAGCAGACGGCCTTCCTCAACCTTACATGGGGAAACCTGGTCATGATCGCTGTTGCATGCTTTTTCCTGTATCTTGCAATAAAACATGGATTTGAACCTCTGCTGCTTGTACCCATCGCCTTCGGTATGCTGCTTGTCAATATCTATCCGGATATCATGCTGCATGCGGAGGACGCGGCCAACGGCACAGGAGGTCTTCTCTATTATTTCTATGTACTGGACGAGTGGTCCATCCTTCCGTCACTGATCTTCCTCGGTGTAGGAGCCATGACGGACTTCGGACCGCTGATCGCCAACCCTACCAGCTTCCTGATGGGCGCGGCAGCGCAGTTCGGTATTTTCACCGCTTACCTTGGCGCTATGGCCATGGGATTTTCGGACAAGGCGGCTGCGGCTATCGCCATCATCGGCGGAGCGGACGGCCCCACATCCATCTTCCTTGCCGGAAAGCTGCAGCAGACAGCGATCCTGGGGCCTATCGCCGTGGCGGCTTACTCCTACATGGCGCTGGTTCCCATTATCCAGCCGCCGGTTATGAAGCTTTTGACCACGGATAAGGAGAGGAAGATCAAGATGGAGCAGCTCCGGCCCGTATCTAAGCTGGAGAGGATCCTCTTCCCCATTATCGTTACCATCGTGGTATGTATGATCCTTCCCACCACAGCACCCCTTGTAGGTATGCTTATGCTGGGCAACCTGTTCCGTGAGTGCGGCGTGGTAAGGCAGCTGACAGAGACGGCATCCAACGCTCTGATGTACATCGTAGTTATCCTGCTGGGCACATCCGTCGGCGCAACCACAAGCGCGGAGGCGTTCCTCAACCTGGATACGCTGAAGATCGTAGCCCTCGGACTTGTGGCCTTCATATTCGGTACGGCCGGAGGCGTGGTGCTCGGAAAGATCATGTGCGTGGTGTCCGGAGGAAAGATCAACCCGCTGATCGGATCAGCCGGCGTGTCTGCCGTGCCTATGGCGGCCAGGGTATCCCAGAAGGTGGGCGCGGAATATGATCCCACGAACTTCCTTCTGATGCATGCCATGGGACCGAACGTGGCCGGAGTTATCGGTACGGCGGTCGTGGCCGGAACCTTTATGGCTATCTTCGGAGTGATGTAAAAGCCGGCTTCTCCGGCCTGGGAAGACGGCCGGAGCCGGTCATTTGAATAGAATATAATGGAGGAAGAAATAATGGCAGAAATTCAGAAAAAACCAGTGAAAATAACAGAAACCATTCTGCGTGACGCACATCAGTCTCTGATCGCCACCCGTATGACGACAGAGCAGATGCTGCCTATCATCGACAAGATGGACCAGGTGGGCTACCACTCCGTAGAGTGCTGGGGCGGAGCTACCTTTGACGCGTCCCTTCGTTTCCTGAAGGAAGATCCGTGGGACCGCCTCAGAAAATTCCGGGACGGCTTTAAGAATACAAAGCTGCAGATGCTCTTCAGAGGACAGAATATCCTTGGCTACCGTCCCTACGCAGACGACGTTGTTGAGTATTTTGTTCAGAAATCAGTCGCAAACGGAATTGACATCATCCGTATCTTTGACTGTATGAATGACCTCCGCAATCTCCAGACCGCAGTCAAGGCTGCCAACAAGGAGAAAGCGGACGCCCAGGTGGCTCTTTCCTACACCATCGGCGACGCTTACACCCTGGACTACTGGATCGACATTGCGAAGAGGATCGAGGATATGGGCGCAAACTCCATCTGTATCAAGGACATGGCAGGACTTCTTCTGCCCTACAAGGCTACAGAGCTGATCTCCGCTATGAAGGAGGCAGTTGACCTCCCGATCCAGCTCCACACCCACTATACATCCGGTGTGGCTTCCATGACATATCTGAAGGCTGTTGAGGCGGGCGTGGATGTCATTGACACAGCCATCTCCCCGTTCGCGCTGGGAACCTCCCAGCCGGCCACAGAGGTTATGGTGGAGACCTTCAAGGGCACACCCTACGACACAGGACTGGATCAGAAGCTTCTGGCAGAGATCGCGGATTACTTCCGCCCGATCAGGGACGAGGCTCTGGACAGCGGTCTTCTCAATCCGAAGAACCTTGGCGTTAACATCAAGACACTCCTCTACCAGGTACCCGGAGGCATGCTCTCCAACCTGACATCCCAGCTGAAAGAGCAGGGAGCTGAGGACAAATACTACGAGGTTCTGGAGGAAGTGCCGAGAGTCCGCAAGGATCTGGGTGAGCCGCCCCTCGTTACACCGTCCTCTCAGATCGTGGGAACACAGGCCGTGTTCAACGTGCTGATGGGCGAGCGCTACAAGATGGCCACAAAGGAGACAAAGGATGTCTTAAGCGGAAAGTACGGAGCTACCGTAAAGCCCTTCAATCCGGATGTGGTTAAGAAGGTGCTGGGCGATAATCCCGAGATCATCACATGCCGTCCGGCGGACCTGATCCCGGATGAGCTGGACACTCTCAGAAAAGAGTGTGAGCAGTGGATCCAGCAGGATGAGGACGTGCTGACATACGCACTCTTCCCGCAGGTTGCCGTGGACTTCTTCAAGTACCGGGAGGCACAGCAGACGAAGATCGACCCCACTGTGGCAGACACAGAGAGCGGAAGCTATCCGGTGTAAAACAGTATAAAAGAGATAAGACAGACCGCGGAACTTCCGCGGTCTGTTTCTTTTCCTCCCGGATAAGCGATGTTATATGCCATAAACGGTCTCTCTTCACGTCAGCTCCGCGATCCGGGAGACGCCCACATAGATTTCGGAAATCTTGTACCAGGTGGGATAGTCTGTGATCCCGGTCTGTGGAAGGCCGAAGACGCTCTGGAATTTCCTCACCGCCTCTGCCGTGGCAGGGCCGTAGATGCCGTCTGCACCCAGCTTCGGGAGGGCCGGATAGGCCCCGGCGATGACGTTCAGCTGCTCCTGCAGCTGGCGCACCTTGGCTCCCGAGGAGCCCTCCTCCAGATTGTAGCCCGGCCAGGAGGAGGGGATGCCGGAGATGGCCTCGGCTGTGTTGATGTACATGTCGTCCCCGTAGTAGTAGCGGAGGATCTCGATGGGCGTATAGCCCTGGTCCCCCAGGGACTTGGATCCCCACTGCGTCATCCAGTTCGGGCACTGGACCTGACGGCCGTCGCAGTACTGGGTCAGGATGGGCTGGCGCACATTGGGGCGTGAGAGATAATCTGCGAATAGCTCATCCACGATGACGGAGATGGTGTCGTACACATTTCTCTCGGGGATCCATTTGTGGTCAAAGGCCGTGGAGGAGGTGATGGTGAAATCATAGCCCTGGTTCCTGTACCATTCCGTGTACACCCGGTTCAGGGTGAAGGACATAATGGCCAGCACGTTGGCCCGGATGGTGTTGGCGGGCCAGGTGGCGTAGATTTCGCTGGAGGCCACGTTCTTGATGTAATCCTTGTATTTTACATAGTAATTCCGGGCTGTGCTGTCCCTGGGGCTGCCGTCGTGGACCACGATGTACTCCGGCACCACCACCCGGCTCAGAACGATCTCTCCGGTCTCATTTACCGGCTTGATTTCATCCTCCGGTATTTTGGGAGGATAGTTCCCGTAGAGAGTGTGGGCGGGGATCACAAAGCGCTCCTCCCGGCTGTCTGTGGAGTCGGAGGGGCGCATCCTTATGTTCTGGATGGCAGTCACATCTCCCAGGATCTCGGCCCCTGCTATGCTGATCGTCTCAAATCCCGGGGCGCTGGCAAGGATGGTGTACTCGGAGTAGGGCTGCTCATCGGAATCTACATCCAGGCTGTACTCCACGGGCGGCGCGTCCAGCTCCAGTGTCTCGGTCTGGCCGGAGCTGTCGGTGGAAGTCTCCTCCAGTATGTTGTCAGGGATGCCGGTGTAGGAGATGCGGATGTCGGCTCCGGAGACCGGATACCCGTTTATTTCTGAGGTGACGTTGATTTTCAGTTTTCCTATGGAAGAAGGCATAGTTAACCTCCCGGGCGCAATGTTTTGTCACTGTCAGTATATGAGGGAAAATTCAGATTGTGAAAAAACGAAAATTTTCATATACTATATTTGGATACGCAAAAAATGCCGGCCTGACCGGCTTATGAAAAATACAGCGGGAGTTCTGCCATATGAATAGAAGAAAAAAGAAAAGAGGATGGGGGCTGCTCTGCCTGCTCCTGGCGGCTGTGGCCGGGGCGGTTCTTTTTGGCTGCGGGGACAGCATTGCCGCCCTTTTAAGGGCGCGGCAGGGCAAAGTCATGGAGACGGCGGCCCTGGAGGAGCCGGCCCCGGAGGACGGCGGGCAGGCGCAGGCCGAAGAGGGAGAAACTGGAGAGGGAGAAGGCGGTGAGGCGTCCGGGGAAACTGCCGGGACAGAAAAATACTATTTTCAGCAGCTGAATGAGAAGGAGAAGGAGGTCTACGGGAAGATACGGGACGGACTTCTGGACTTTCAGGAGGAGATAGAGCTGGATGACGCATCCACAGAGGAGATCGACCGTCTGTACGGCCTGGTCATGAAGGACTATCCGGAACTATTCTGGTGCGACGGGGCCGGCAGCGTGGTGACAAGCAGCGCCTCCTTTGGCCTTTCCGGCAGCAGCGCCTCTCTGCGGCCGGAGTACAACTGCACGGAGGAGGAAAAGGAGGAGCGCCGGAGACAGATCGAGGAGGAGGCGGCCAGATGCCTGGCAGGGATAGACAGCCAGGCAGGAGATTATGAGAAAATCCTGTACGTGTACGAGTATGTGATCCGCGGCGTGGAGTACGACCTGACGGCGGAGGACAATCAGAATATTTACAGCGTGTTTGTTGGAAAGCGGTCTGTGTGCGCCGGCTACGCCAAGGCTGTGCAGTACCTGCTGGAGCGTCTGGGCGTGTTCTGCACCTATGTCAGCGGTACAGCCGTCTCCCAGTCAGGGGAAGGCGGCCATGCCTGGAACCTGGTCAGGTGCCAGGATCAGTACTGCTATGTGGACGCCACCTGGGGCGACCCGGTCTACCGGCAGGAGGAGAACCCGGAGATTGCCTACGACTACATGTGCTGCGACGACACACAGCTTTTTCAGACCCACACGCCGGACAGCGACCAGGAGCTCCCGGCCTGCAATACTATGGCTTACAATTACTATGTGGTGAACGGCATGTACTATGAAAACTATGATCCGGAGACCATCCTGCAGGCAATGAACCGGTCCATCGCGGCGGGGGAGGAACGAACCGTGCTGAAATTTTCCGGGCCTGAGGTCTACCGGCAGGCCCGGGAGGAGGTGCTGACAGACCTGGCTGACCGGGCGGCCAGAAACCTGGCGCACCTGTACGGTATCGGCACGGTGCGGTACTCCTACCGGGACGATGAAAGCCTTGACAAGATCACGATGTACTGGGAGTACGAATAAAATCTATTTTATCGGTTGAAAATTGTCCTAATTTGTAGTATAATCTATACAATTTGTGGAGACATGATTTGTCGCTGGGGGAGAAATGTTAAAAGGCAGTTGTGCTTGCACATACTGCCTTTTATTTCGCCCGGAAATATGGAGCGCGCTCTGGCTGGCAGAACAATCTTCGCATTTTACATGAAAACATTTTGAAGGGAAAAGGTGAATAAATGAAAGCGTTTCTTATTTTGGAAGACGGAACCGTCTTTACGGGAACCAGCATCGGATCCACGAAAGACATGATAAGTGAAATTGTATTTAATACCTCCATGACAGGCTACCTGGAGGTGCTGACTGACCCTTCTTACGCAGGACAGGCCGTAGTTATGACCTATCCATTGATTGGAAATTACGGAATTACACCGGACATGGAGTCAAAGAAAGCATGGCCGGACGGTTACATCGTAAGAGAATTATCGAGGATGCCCAGCAACTTCCGCTGTGAGGGAACCATCCAGGACTTCTTAAAGGAGCAGGATATTCCGGGAATTGCAGGCATCGACACCCGCGCCCTCACCAAGATCCTGAGGGAAAAGGGAACTATGAACGGAATGATCACCACCAACGAGAATTATGACCTGGATGAAATCCTTCCGAAGCTCCACGCGTACACAGTGGGCGACGTAGTCTCCAAGGTGACATGCCAGGAGCCCTATGTTCTGGAGGGAAATGGACCGAAGGTGGCCCTGATGGATTTCGGCGCGAAGAACAACATCGCAAAATCTCTGAATAAGAGAGGCTGCCAGGTGACCATCTACCCGGCGGACACGACTGCTGAGGAGATCATCGCCTCCAGGCCGGACGGCATCATGCTCTCCAACGGCCCGGGAGACCCGGAGACCTGCACGGAGATCATCGCTCAGATCAAAAAGCTCTACGAGACAGACATCCCCATCTTTGCCATCTGCCTGGGACACCAGCTCATGGCCCTGGCAAACGGAGCAAAGACATACAAGCTGAAATACGGACACAGGGGAGGCAACCATCCGGTGAAGGATCTGACCAACAACCGGGTATACATCTCTTCCCAGAACCACGGATACGCAGTGGACGCCTCCACCATTGACCCGGCCATCGCGAAGGAGGCCTTTGTCAATGTCAATGACGGCACGAACGAGGGACTTTCCTATATCGGAAAGAACATTTTTACCGTGCAGTTCCATCCGGAGGCATGCCCGGGACCACAGGACTCAGGGTATCTGTTTGACAGGTTTATGGATATGATGAAAGGAGCAAACTAATGCCTAGAAATAAAGATATTAAAAAAGTACTGGTTATCGGTTCCGGTCCGATCGTCATCGGTCAGGCGGCAGAATTTGACTATGCGGGAACACAGGCATGCCGTTCCCTGAAGGAGGAGGGACTGGAGGTTGTCCTTCTCAATTCCAACCCTGCCACCATCATGACGGACAAGGATATCGCGGACCGCGTCTACATTGAGCCTCTGACAGTGGAAGTGGTAGAGCAGCTCATCCTGAAGGAGAAGCCGGACAGCGTCCTTCCCACCCTGGGCGGACAGGCGGCCCTGAACCTGGCCATGGAGCTGGAGGAGAACGGCTTCCTGAAGAGGAACAACGTGCGCCTCATCGGAACCACATCCGAGACCATCAAGAAGGCGGAGGACCGTCTGGAGTTCAAGACTACCATGGAGAAGATCGGCGAGCCAGTGGCTGCCTCTCTCGTGGTGGAAAATGTGGAGGACGGTATCAAGTTCGCGGAGAAGATTGGCTACCCGGTTGTCTTGCGCCCTGCCTACACGCTGGGCGGCAGCGGCGGCGGTATCGCCCACGACAGAGAGCAGCTTGTGGAGATCCTGGAAAACGGCCTGCGTCTCTCCCGCGTGGGGCAGGTGCTTGTAGAGCGCTGCATCGCGGGATGGAAGGAGATCGAGTACGAGGTAATGCGGGATAGCAACGGCAACTGCATTACTGTATGTAATATGGAAAATATCGACCCGGTAGGCGTGCACACAGGAGACAGTATCGTCGTGGCGCCCTCCCAGACGCTGGGGGACAAGGAGTACCAGATGCTCCGTACCTCCGCCCTGAACATCATCAGCGAGCTGAACATTACCGGAGGCTGCAACGTGCAGTACGCTCTGAAACCGGACAGCTTTGAGTACTGCGTTATCGAGGTAAATCCCCGTGTGAGCCGTTCTTCCGCCCTGGCCTCCAAGGCCACAGGCTACCCCATCGCCAAGGTGGCGGCCAAGATTGCTCTTGGCTACACACTGGACGAGATCAAGAACGCGGTCACACAGAAGACATACGCAAGCTTCGAGCCAATGCTTGACTACTGCGTTGTAAAGATGCCCAGATTGCCATTTGACAAATTTATCAGCGCCAAGAGAACGCTGACTACACAGATGAAGGCCACAGGAGAGGTCATGAGCATCTGTGACAACTTTGAGGGAGCCCTCATGAAGGCCATCCGCTCTCTGGAGCAGCATGTGGACAGCCTTATGTCCTACGACTTCACAGCCCTCACAAGAGAGGAGATCCTGGAGAAGCTGGAGATCGTGGATGACCGCCGCATCTGGATGATCGCGGAGGCACTGAGAAAGGGCATCTCTTACGACGAGATCTACAGCATCACAAAGATCGATAAATGGTTCATCGACAAGATCGCCCGTCTGGTGGAGATGGAGCAGACGCTGAAGACAAAGCCCCTGTCCGCCGAGATCTTAAAAGAGGCAAAGAGGATGGAGTTCCCGGACAACGTGATCGCGGATCTGACCGGTAACACGGAGAGGCAGATCCATGACATGCGCCACGAGTACGGCATCACTGCCTCCTACAAGATGGTTGATACCTGCGCGGCTGAGTTTGCGGCAGCCACACCTTACTATTACTCTGTATACGGAAGTGAAAATGAGGTGGAGGAGACAAGCGGCCGCAAGAAGGTTCTTGTCCTTGGCTCCGGCCCCATCCGCATCGGACAGGGTATTGAGTTTGACTTCTGCTCTGTGCACTGTACATGGGCCTTCTCCAAGGAGGGATATGAGACCATCATCGTGAACAACAACCCGGAGACGGTAAGTACAGATTTTGACATTGCGGACAAGCTGTATTTTGAGCCCCTCACACCGGAGGATGTGGAGAGCATCGTGGATCTGGAGAAGCCGGACGGCGCTGTCGTGCAGTTCGGAGGCCAGACAGCTATCAAGCTGACCGAGTCTCTCATGAAGATGGGCGTGCCCATCCTTGGTACATCCGCGGAGGACGTGGACGCGGCAGAGGACAGGGAGCTCTTTGACGAGATCCTGGAGAAATGCGGTATTCCCCGTCCTACAGGAGGAACGGTCTTTACAGCCGAGGAGGCAAAAGAGGTGGCGAACCGTCTGGGCTATCCTGTGCTTGTGCGCCCCTCCTACGTGCTGGGAGGACAGGGCATGCAGATTGCCATTAACGACCATGATATAGATGAATTTATCGGTATTATCAACCGGATCGCCCAGGATCACCCCATCCTGGTAGACAAGTACCTGCAGGGCAAGGAGATCGAGGTGGATGCTGTCTGCGACGGCGAGGACATCCTGATCCCGGGTATCATGGAGCACATTGAGAGAGCGGGTATCCACTCCGGAGACAGTATCTCCGTCTACCCGGCCCAGAGCATTTCCGAGAAGACAAAGAAGACCATTGAGGAGTATACAAAGAAGCTGGCTCAGTCTCTCCACGTGATCGGACTGATCAACATCCAGTTCATCGTGTGCGGGGAGGACGTGTACGTGATCGAGGTCAACCCCAGATCCAGCCGTACCGTTCCCTACATCAGCAAGGTGACAGGCATCCCCATCGTGCCGCTGGCCACAAAGGTGATCATCGGACACAAGCTGAAGGATCTGGGCTACACGCCGGGACTGCAAAAAGAGGCGGACTACTTTGCCATCAAGATGCCGGTGTTCTCCTTTGAGAAGATCCGGGGCGCGGACATCAGTCTTGGACCTGAGATGAAGTCCACAGGCGAGTGCCTTGGCATTGCCAAGACCTTTGACGAGGCCCTCTACAAGGCCTTCCTGGGAGCTGGCATCAAGCTGCCGAAGCACAAGAACATGATCATCACCGTCCGGGATGAGGACAAGCCGGAGGCTGTGGAGATCGGCCGCCGCTTTGAGAAGATCGGCTACAAGATTTTCGCCACAAGGAGCACAGCCGAGGCCCTGCAGGCCGGCGGCGTGAAGGCGGTTCCTGTGAACAAGATCGAGCAGGAGTCACCCAACCTTATGGACCTGATCCTGGGACACAAGATCGACCTGATCATCGACACACCGCCCCAGGGAGCGGACAGGGCCAGGGATGGCTTTGTGATCCGCAGGAACGCCATCGAGACCGGCGTCAACGTGCTGACAGCCATCGACACGGCAGAGGCTCTCATCACCAGTCTGGAGAATACAGATATCAAGAAGCTGACCCTTATCGACATCGCAAAGATCTAAGGCGAAAGAGATAAGAAAGGAAGAAATAAAAACGGACAGGAAGCCCTTTCCTGTCTGTTTTTTTGTGGTACAATGGAAAAGCGAAAAGGAGGATGACAGCATGTACCGTATTATGATCGTGGAGGACGACAGCACCATCGCGGAGGCGCTGAAGAGACATCTGGAGGGCTGGGATTATGAGACAGTGATCGCGGAGGACTTTAAGAATATCATGGCAGAATTTACCAGAGTGGAGCCGGATCTTGTGCTCCTGGACATCGGCCTTCCCTTTTACAACGGGTTTTACTGGTGCACCCAGATCCGGCAGGTGTCGGATGTGCCGATCATTTTTATCTCCTCTGCCAGCGACAATATGAATATTGTCATGGCCATGAACATGGGAGGGGATGAGTTTATCGAGAAGCCCTTTGACCTGCATGTGGTCACTGCCAAGGTGCAGGCGCTCCTTCGGCGGACCTACTCCTACCGGGGCAGCGCAAGCCTTATGGAGTACAAAGGCTGTATCCTCAATCTGGCGGACGCCACAGTCACCTACCAGGACAGGAAGACAGACCTGACGAAAAATGAGTTTAAGATTTTCCAGTGCCTTCTGGAAAATGCGGGAAAGATCGTGACGAGAGACGAGATCATCGCAAGGCTGTGGGAGAGCGACGCGTTTATCGATGAGAACACGCTGACAGTCAACGTGGCAAGGCTCAGGAAGAAGCTGGCCCAGATCGGCCTGGAGGAGGCTGTCGTGACAAAGAAAGGCATCGGGTACATGGTGGAGGCATGAAGACATTTGGATACTATTTGAAGGAAATAAGAAAGCCCCTGGCCGTCTATGCCGGGACTGTGCTCATTTTTGCCCTCGTAGGCTACCTCTATGAGGTGACGCGGGACGCCGTGGGCTATGCCCTGCTCCTGTCGGCGGTCATCCTTCTGGTGTGCACGGCCGTGGATTTTGTCCGCTATCTGAAGAGAGAAAGGCAGATAGAGGAGATACGGAGAAATCTACCCTATGCGGATCCCATGCTGCCGGGGGCGGATACTCTGGCGGAGCGGGAGTACCAGGAAATGCTGACAGAGCTTTTAAGGCGGAGGAGCGAGGAGAGAAACGACGCTGCGGAGAGGCGGCAGGAGAGTGTGGACTACTACAGCCTGTGGGGCCACCAGATCAAGACGCCCATAGCGGCCATGCGCCTCCTTCTCCAGGAGGAGGAGAGGGAGCGGCAGGGGAAGGACAGCTTTTTAAGGGAGATGGACAAGGAGCTGTTCCGGACAGAGCAGTATGTGGAGATGGTCATGACCTATCTGCGGATCGGGGACATTTCCCGGGATATGGTGCTCTCCTGGTATCCCCTGGACGACATGATCCGCCAGGCGGTGAGAAAATATTCCAGGCTCTTTATCATTCAGAAGCTGAAGCTGGACTTTAAGGAGACGGACAGCCTGGTGCTGACGGATGAGAAGTGGCTTGTGTTTGTCATCGAGCAGATATTGTCCAACGCCCTGAAGTACACGAAGAAAGGGACTGTCTCCATCTATGCCCAGAAAGAAGGCCCCAGCCAGATCGCCCTTGTCATAGCGGACACAGGCATCGGCATTGCCCAGGAGGACCTGCCCCGGGTCTTTGAGCGGGGATTTACCGGATACAACGGGAGGGAGTACAAGAAGTCCACGGGCATTGGCCTCTATCTTTGCAGGAGAGTGATGGACCGGCTGGGACACGGGATGCGGATCCAGTCTGCGCCGGGAGAGGGGACGAAGGTCTTTCTGGACCTGGGGAGAAAGCCTGTGGAGGCAGAATAAAAGAAGAGAGAGGAGAACACCAATGAAGATACAGAGACTGACGACAAAGAAGGAAAAGGGCTATTCGGCTCCGGACATCCAGGAGGCCATAGACCGGCTGGGGCGCCTGGAAGACCTCTATGAGGCCCTCTATGCGGAGCAGGACAGGATCACTGCGGATATGGAGCGCCTCTCCCAGGCCGGGCGGACAAAGAGCGCCACCTACCGGCAGCTCTTTGCCAGCAAGATGAACGTGACCAATCTCATCTCCAGGATGGAGATCTACATGTGAAGGAGGCGGCTGGTGTATGAGATGATCATTATATAACTAAAAAGTTGACATCTAACATTTTAAAAGTTAATATAATGTTATTATGATAAAAACAGCTGGGAGTGTATGAGGTTATGGAATATATAGAAAGGCTTCTCAGGATAAAAGTGAGATATCGTCCATGGCAGTATAAGGGAGAACTGCCCTACTATCTGTTAGAGCGGTATGAATTCCGAAAGGTCCTTCTTGACCGTGTGGCGGCTGTTTTTTTGTATCCGAAGGGAGAACTCGATCAGATGGCCTCTGTCAGGAAACAGATTGCAAGGATACAGAAAGCGGAAAATCTGCCAGTTGTTATTGTTATGGATAAGATGAGCCGAAACCAGAGAGAGTACCTGATAGCTTCAGGAATTCCGTTTGTTGTTCCGGATAAACAGCTATACCTTCCCTTTATGGGGATTGTGCTGCAGGAAAAATTTGATGCAGCTCCACTTCCGATTGAGAAACTGCAGCCCTCTGCCCAGGTATTGTTTTTTTACTATTTATATCAGAATACGGAACGGATCTATGCAAATGCGTTCATGAAAACAGCGGAGTGCTCAGGGATGACATTGACAAGGGCAGTCCGTCAGTTAGAACAGACCGGTCTGTTCGATACAGAAAAGGACGGAACCCGGATCGTATTAAGGGGGAAATTTACAGGGAGAATACTGTTTGAAAAAATGCGGCCTTATCTGATCTCACCAGTGAGAAAGGTTGTGTATGTGCACAGGGGGGAGGCATGTCTCAGAAATGCAAGTGTTGCGGGGCTGTCCGCTTTGGCGGAAAAGAGTATGATAAGCCCGCCTGATGTGGAGAGCTATGCAGTATATGGAAGAGGAGCCCGGCTCAAGGGTACGGAGAGACTGATGGATGCATCGGTTCAGGCAGAGGTTGAATTATGGAAATATGATCCGCAAATTCTCGGGAACAACGGAACGGTGGATACATTATCGCTGGCAATGAGCCTTGTGGGCCGGACAGATGAACGGGTGGAAGAGGCGCTGGAGGATATGATGGAAGAAATGTGGGGGGAACAGGATGGTTAAGGGATTTCAGAGTTTTGCCAGGTGGTTTCAGGGGTATGAAAAGGAATATGCGATCATCGGAGGAACGGCGTGCGATCTCCTGATGTCAGCAGAAGGTCTGGCTTTTAGAGCGACAAAGGATATTGATCTGGTTTTGATCCTTGAAGCTCTTACACCGGAATTTGGAGAGAGGTTCTGGCAGTATATTGTGCAGGCGGGATATGAGCATAGGAATAAAAGCACCGGAGAGCCACAATTCTATCGTTTTGCCCATCCAAAAAGCAGGGAATATCCGTTTATGATCGAATTGTTTACAAGACGTACTGAAAAAATCCGGCTTCCGGACGAAGCAGTTTTGACTCCGCTGCCCTTAGAGGGAGATGTGTCCAGTCTCTCCGCAATTCTGTTAGACGACAATTATTATGAGCTGCTGCGCGGAGGAAGAACAGAGGCAGAGGGTGTGACAGTTTTAGATGCAGGTCATCTGATCCTTTTTAAGGCCAAGGCATGGCTGGACCTGTCTGCCCGAAGAGAGGCGGGCGAAACTGTGGACAGCAGGCATCTGCGGAAGCATAAGAATGATATTTTCCGCTTGTCTGCCTTGTTAGGACCGGCAACGAGGATCAGTGTCAGTCCGCAGGTCTTATCTGATATACAGTCCTTTATCGCTGCAATGGACGGAGAAACCGTAGATGAGAAGCAGCTGGGGCTTGTAAGGACGAAAGAAAATATTTTGCAGCAGCTAAGTGATACATATACCGTGGAGGAGAAAAGAGAATAAAAGCCATATTACAAAGGCGGCAGATACCCCAGGCGGATGGCCTTTGTGACCGCCTCCACAGAGGAGGAGACGGAGAGCTTCTCAAATATATGCTGCAGATGGTTGGATACCGTCCGCTCGCTTACTTGTAAGCGGCGGGCGATTTCTTTTCTCTTTACCCCCTGGGCGGTGAGAAGGAGCACGTCCTTTTCCGCCTTTGTGAGGGGCTCGTAGAAGAGAAGCTCCGGCTCCCTGTCCCCGGAGGGGCAGAGAAAGACAGAGCGCCCCTCCCGGCCGGCCCGGTAGACATCCTTAAGGAGGGTGAGCAGCGTCTCCGGCTGCGCGTCCTTGCTGACAAAGCCCATTGCCCCCATGCGGCGGGCCTCCTGCCGGTAGACGGGAAGGTCGTAGCCGGACAGGATGACGATGGGAAGGCTGGGGAAGCGGGAGAGGATCTGCCCTGTCAGGGTCAGGCCGTCCAGAGCGGCGCCTCTGCCCAGGTTGATATCCACAAGGAGGATGTCCGGCAGGTGGTCCTCAAGCTCCCGCTCCAGGGCGCCTGGGTCTGCCGCCCAGCGGAACTCTTCGATAAGAGGACTCTCCTGCAGGGCCAGCTCCAGGCTCCTGGCAAAGAGGATATGGTCGTCAATGAATAAAACTTTCATAGGAAATCTCTCCTTTCACAGGCAGGGTGATGGTGATCCGGGTGCCGCCCGGTGCCGGAAATGAACAGGGGGACTCAAGGGTAAACTTCCCGCCCAGCGCCTCCACCTGGGCTTTGATGGCCCCCAGGCCCCCGTGCCCCGTCCTGGGGGTAAGGGCGGAGGCGGGCATACCTCTGCCGTTGTCGGAGACGGTCAGAGTGATCTCTTCACCGTTCCCGGACAGAAAGAGGCGGCAGCTGTCGGCCTGGGCGTATTTCTGCACATTGGTGCACAGCTCCCTCGCAAAGCGAAGGACAGCGTGGCTGTAGGGCTCCGGCAGGAAGGCAGTCTCCTGGCAGTCCACCTGGAACTGACAGCCGGACGCCGGGAAGGCTCTCTGAATGTCCTCCACCGCAAGACGCAGGTTCTCCCCGGCCGAGAGGGAGGGGAGGACGGAGGGGGAGAGGCGCTCCATCTCCCTTCGGATGGAGACGGTCAGGTCGGACAGGGTGCGGGACAGGAGGGCGTGCACCTCCCGGTCGCCGGATCTTGGCAGCAGGTGCCCTGCCGCCAGGATGTCCTGCAGGATCTGGTCGTGAAGGTAGGAGGAAAAAGACAGTCTCAGCTTTTCCTCCTGCACCAGGAGGGCAAAGGCGGGATCCCGGGGATGCCTCTCCCTTTCCAGAAACTGTAAAAGGCTCAGCACCTGCCACAGGAGCAGAAAGCAGCACAGGAGGATGAGCAGGGTCAAAGCCGGGATGCCAGAGCTGAGGAGCAGGCCAAGGAGGAGGCAGGCAAGGGCGGCAAGGAGGAATCTGGCAGGCAGACCCAGAGCGGGCCGTAGGGAGGAAGGGTCTGCGGCCATAGCCTCATCAATGATGCTGTGGACGCTGAAAAAGGCTGCCAGGGAAAAGAGCAGCGCCCCGCTGTTTCCCAGATAGGCGCTCTGCCGGAAAAAGAAGAGAACGTAGGCAAGGGCCGGGAGCACCACAAGCAGGAGGGACAGGAGAAACTGCTTTTTCTGGCTTTTGAGCACAAAGGCCACCCGCTTCCGATACCGGAAAAGGAGCAGGCAGAGGACTCCCCCAGACAGGAGAAACTGCATCAGATAGAGCAAAAAGAAGGCTCTCCTGGAAAAGGGCAGGGCAAGGCAGGCGAGGAGGCAAAGGAGCGCCGGCAAGGCCAGCAGACGCCTGTCCCCCGCCGCCAGGGAGTTCTGGAGGAGGAAGATGGCAAGGAAGCAGACGGACAGGCAGGTGCAAAGGGGCAGCAGGATAAGAGCTGCCCGCTGGAGGAAAGAGGGCAGAGGGATATAAATGGAGAGGAGCTGCCAGGCGTGGGCGGCAAGAAGGAGGGAAAACAGGATGAGGATCCGGTTTCCCCGTGTGTTCCGGCAGGTGATATAGACCCCGTCTGCCAGGAACAGGGCTGTCACCAGGCAGGCAAGGAGGCTGCCCCTCTCAAAGGCAAAGCCCCGGAGAGACAGGCAGAGGAGGCAGCCAAGAAAGGTAGCCAGGTGGAGGGCGGACAGGCCTAGCAGTGCCGGGTAGAGCCTGGCCCTTGGGACCAGGATGTGTTTTGCGTGTATCATACAGGATGTCTCCTTTGTTTTTACGTATTTCTTCTACTATAGCACGCCGGCTCTCTAAAATCCACAGATCCGGCAGCAGGCCCGCCTTGTGATGAGAAAGTAGAGGACGTAGAGGCAGGTAAAGGCGGCGAAGGCCAGGAGGATGGGCAGGAGGGAGAGAAGGCCCTCTCCCAGTATGTCATCCAGCAGGGCATACCGGTAGGCCGCCAGGGCAAAGCAGGCGTGCAGGAGGCCCAGAGCATAGGGGAGCAGGTAAAAAATCCCCAGCTGCCGGGAGATGACCTTTTTCATCTGCCCGGCGCTGTAGCCCATCCTGCCGAGGATCACATAGTCTCTTCTGTGGGAGCGGATGAGGGAGAGGCTCTGGAAGTAGAGCATGCTTCCTACCGCAATGATCAGCAGGAGAGAGACAAAGGTGATGAGGAGAAAGGTGGAGCTGTTGGCCGAGGTGATTTGATTTGCGCGGCTCCAGGCGGAGGTCAGCCACTTGTTGCCCGGGAGCGCTCCTCTTACCGCATCCCAGGCCGCCTGGCTGTCCCGCAGGCCGGAGCCGTTGATGCTGACCACGGTAAAGCGGTCCTGGCAGGCGGCGGACAGTCGGTCAAACAGGGAGTCGGAGATGACAAGGTTGCCGACGGTGTTGGAGAAGCCGATGGGGTTGGCGATGCTGGCGGCAAGGACCTTCACCTGGCTCGTCTGGTTCGCCTGGCTTGTCTGGTCCGCCCCATTTTCGCCTGCGCCTGCGCCGGCTGTCAGCTCGTAGACGGAGCCTGTGTCCGTGTCCCGGGAGGAGGGCCTGTATTTCAGGAGGATGCAGGTCTGGTCCGTGAGAGAGGGCAGGTCCTCTGTCAGGTTCTCCCGCCCCTGCAGGGCCAGGAGGGAGCGCCAGTCTGACTCCCGGATCAGCTCAAAGCCGGGGGAGCGGCCCTGGTCCTGGCTCAGGGTGTACTCCTCCGGAAGGTGGGAGGAGGCGGCGGTCACCTGCAGGATCTCCGTCCGGCTGAGGGTGTAATTTCCCTTTCCAAGTGTCTGGTCCAGCGCTTTTTCCACCTCCCCGTCCAGCGCAGCGTCGGTGGAGCGGTACTCGATGGCAGAGGGGATGATGCGCTTAAGGGCAGCCACCGGATACCAGACGGAGAGGGTGGTGGAGCCGAAGACAGCCAGTGTGCCTGCCACGAGGAGAGTGAGGAAGCACAAGGAGCCGGCGCTGCTCCGTATCCGGTGGAGAAATTCCGGGATGACGATGACCGGCACCGGGCGGTACAGTCTCTCCGGCCTTCTGCGAAGAGAGTGGAAGGCCCAGGGCAGGAGGCAGAAGACAAGGAGAAAGGTGCCCGACACTGCCAGGAGGACGGTGAGAAGAGCCATGGGGGAGAAGCCCACTGTGTACCAGAGGGAGGATCTGCCCCGGGTGTTGTCCAGCGCCAGGAGCCATCCTGCGATCAGAAGGAGAAGGCCGGCCGCTCCCGCCGCCGGATGGAGACGCAGAGGCTTTTCGGCCCTGGCTTCCATCTGCACCAGAAGGAGGAGGCTGCTCCGGGCCAGAAGAACCGCGTTGGAGAGAAGGAGGGAGACAAAGGCAGCAGCCAGAAAGAGGAGGGACAAAAGGGCGGCCCGGCCGTCTATGAGGGGCACGGCCCTCCAGTCTATATTAAGTCCCAGAAACCGGGTGATGGCCGCTGTCAGTCCTTTGTGGAGGAGTCCCCCTGCCGGGAGGGCGGCGGCAAAGCTGCCCAGGCAGACAAAGGCGTTTTCCAGGGAGAGAAGGAGGAGGACAGAAGCCCGCCTCCATCCCAGCAGGCTGTAGATGCCCAGCTCCCGCATGCGGCCGGACAGGAAGAACCGGTTGGCGAAAAAGAGGTAGAACACCACAAAGGCTGTGATGAACACGCCCACCACCTGGCACATGGTCTCCACCCGCCCGTCGGAGGAGATTTTCTCCAGGATGATCCTGTTCCTGGAAAAGGACAGGAAGGTAAAAAAGATGGTGAGTATAAAAAATACGGAGCCAAAATACAGTGCGTAAGAGGAAAAGCTGTGTCTTACATTTTTCCATGCTATTTTCAGGTACATAGGTCTATCTCCCTTCATCCATTTTTTCTGCCTGTTTTGTGATACGGCGGTAGAAGGCCTGCCGGCTGTCCCCCTCCTTTTGCAGCTGGGCGGTGATCTGTCCGTCCTTAAAGTAGAGGATGCGGTCCGTGTAGCTGGCGGCGTAGGGGTCGTGGGTCACCATCAGGATGGTGGAGCCGGTGGAGCGCCTGACCGAGGACAGGGCTTTAAGGAGCTCTGTGGAGGAGGCGGAGTCCAGGGCCCCGGTGGGCTCGTCGGCGAAGATAAGAGGCGGACGGCGCACCAGCGCCCGGGCCGCAGCCGCCCTCTGTCTCTGGCCGCCTGAGAGCTCTCCGGGATACTTGGAGAGCTGGGAGGCAATGCCGAAGAGTTCCGCAAAGTGCAGGACCTTTGCCTTGATATGCCCGGCGGGCTCGTGAAGGAGCGTCAGGGGAACCGCGATGTTCTCCTCAATGGTCAGGCTGTCCAGGAGAAAATACTCCTGAAAGATAAAGCCCAGATACTTTTTCCGGAAGTCGGCCGCTTTTTTGGGAGACAGGCCGGGGATGGAAATTCCCCGGAACCGGATGTCCCCGGAGGTGGGCCGGTCGATGGTGGAGAGGACATTCAACAGAGTCGTCTTCCCCGACCCGGAGGCTCCCATGATACCCAGGAATTCCCCCTTTTCCACAGTGAGGGAGACCCGGTCAAGCCCCGGCTTTGTCTGATTTTTGTAGAGCTTTGTCACATCCTTTGCAGTGAGCAGATTTTCCATGATACAGTTTCCTCCTTTATGATGTAGATAGTTGTCATTGTGATCAGCGCCATTTAGGACGGGAGTCGTTATGGCATGCTCCTATCCTAGCAGAGGGGGCCTAAGGAGGCATGAGTAAAAAGCGCAGGGACGGGAGGAAAATCCTTACATTTTTGTAAGGAGGAGGCGGGCGCTGTGATGACCATGGTATAATATATTGACTACGGCAAAACAGGAGGCGGAGAAGAGCATGGACAGACTATTTCTTTTGGAGGACGACAGAAGTCTGATAGACGGACTTAAGTATTCCCTTGAGAAAAACGGATTTCGGCTCACCGTGGCCCGCACGGTGGGGGAGGCCATGGAAAGGCTGGAGCGGACGGAGGACTATGACCTTCTGCTCCTGGATGTATCCCTTCCCGACGGGACCGGGTTTGACGTGTGCCGGCAGGTGAGGGCGCAAGACGCAGGCATCCCCATCATCTTCCTCACGGCGGCTGACGAGGAGACCAACGTGATCCGGGGGCTGGACGGGGGCGGGGACGACTACATCACAAAGCCCTTCCGCTTAGGGGAGCTGTGCTCCCGCATCCGGGCACAGCTTCGGCGCAGCGGCCGGCCCCAGGAGAGGGAGAGAAAGGAGCTGCGCTCCGACGGCCTTTTCATAGACCTTCTGGCAGGCCGGGCCTACATGGAGGACAGGATGCTGGAGCTGACGGCGGCAGAGTACCGGCTCCTCTGTCTTCTCGTGGAAAATGAGGGCCGGGTGCTGACAAGGAACCGGATTTTGGACGCCCTGTGGGATGGAAACGGGAGCTTTGTGGACGACAACACCCTGTCCGTCTATGTGCGCCGGCTGCGGGAAAAGCTAGAGGAGGATCCGTCGGCTCCGGCCCACCTTCTGACAGTGCGGGGCAGAGGCTATGAGTGGAAGGGACAGAGGAGGGGATAAAAGATGAGAGAGATTTTGGAGGAGAGACAGACGAGGAGATACCTGGCATTTATCCTCCTTCTGGCGGCGGCCATGGTGGCGGCGGCCTGCCTCCTTGGATGGAGGCAGACAGATCAGATGAGGGCCCTCTATTTCCAGTGGGAGGGCAGGGTCAGCTCCGGTCTCCTCGGGGAGGGGGTGGAGCCTGGGGTCATTGCCAGAGCCTTTGCCGGGACAGAGGTGACAGCAGAAGGAGAGAGGTTCCTTTTGCAGGCGGGCTACACGGAGGAGTCTACGCCCCTCTGGCTTTTGCCGGACCTCTATGAGGCGGGGCTGAGACAGGTGGGAGGACAGACCGCTATATTTGGCGGGCTGGCTATCCTGCTGCTGGCAGGGACCCTTCTCTTCCTGGGACGGAGACAGCGGCTCTATGAGAGGGCGGCGGAGGTGATGGGAGAGTACGCAGGGGGAAATTTCTCCCGTCATCTGCCGAGAAATGAGCGGGGGACTCTGTTCCGGATGTTCGCCTCCGCGGAGCAGCTTGCCACGGCGCTGCAGGCCAGGAGCCAGGCCAGGCAGGCGGAAAAGGAGATGATGAAGGAGACCCTGTCCGACATCTCCCACCAGCTGAAAACCCCGCTGTCCGCTCTTTTCATGTACATGGAGATCATGGAGGGAGAGCCGGAGGAGCCCTCCGTGGTGCGGGAGTTTTCCGGGAAGGCCCTGAAGGCACTGGAGCGGATACAGGAGCTCATCCAGACGCTCTTAAAGGTGGCCCGGCTGGACGCAGGGGCGGTGGCCTTTGAGAAGGAGGACTGGCCTGTGGGCCGGCTTGCCGGGGAGGCGGCGGAGCAGCTCCTTGACAGGGCCCGCAAGGAAGAAAAGCAGCTCCTCCTCCAGGGGGAGGAACGCTCCCATCTGGTCTGTGACAGGTCCTGGATGCGGGAGGCCCTCTCCAACCTCATAAAAAATGCCCTGGACCACACGGACCCGGGCGGCATCATCCGGGTGCGGTGGGAGGAGTCCCCGGCCATGCTGCGGATCTTCGTGGAGGACAACGGCCACGGCATACCGCCGGAGGACATCCATTTTATCTTCCGGCGCTTCTACAGGAGCAGCCGCTCCTCTGACAGGGAGGGGTGCGGGCTTGGGCTTCCCCTGGCAAAGTCTGTCATAGAGGGGCAGGGAGGCGTGATACAGGTGGAGAGCCGGCCCGGCCGGGGGAGCCGGTTTATCATCTCCTTTCCGGGCTTTGGGACAGAGGCCGCGTCCGGCGGGCAGGTGACGAAACTGTAAGCTCATATTCATCTGGCTGTAAGGCTAAGGGAGTAGGATATCTACTGTAAAAGGAAGGAGCCGGCCTGGCCGGCGCCGGATAAGGAGGACAAAGACAATGGAACTTTTACGTGTAGAAAATCTCAGCAAGACATACGGGAAGGGGGAAGCGGCGGTCCGGGCCCTGCGGGACGTCTCCTTTTCCATAGAACGGGGGGAGTTCGCCGCCGTGGTGGGAGAGTCCGGCTCTGGCAAGAGCACCCTTCTGAACTGCATCGGCGGGCTGGACGCTCCCACAGGGGGAAAGGTGTACCTGGACGGGGAGGACCTTTTCTCCATGTCGGAAAACAAACGGACCATCTTCCGCAGGCAGAACATCGGGTTCATCTTCCAGTCCTTCCATCTCATCGAGGAGCTGGATGTGGAGCAGAACATTATTTTTCCCCTGCTTTTGGACTACCGGAAGCCAAAGAAGGGGCAGTTGGAGGAGCTCCTGGAGCTGCTGGGGCTCACAGAGAGGCGTCACCATCTGCCGGGGCAGCTCTCCGGCGGGCAGCAGCAGAGGGTGGCCATCGGCCGGGCCCTGATCATGCGCCCCATGCTTGTGCTGGCAGATGAGCCAACAGGCAATCTGGACTCTAGGAGCAGCCGGGACGTGATGGATCTTCTCTGCAAGGCGTCCCGGCATTACCAGCAGACCGTCCTCATGATCACCCACAATATGAACCTGACCGCCTCTGTGGACCGGGTCATGCAGGTGTCGGACGGAGTCCTCACAGAGATGGGAGGTGTGAGGCGATGAAGAGCTATCTGGACCTGGTGAAAATTTCCGGAAGGGTGCACAAAAAGCAGAGCCTCATGACAAGGATCTGCATTTTCCTGGCCGTGTTTCTCGTGGCCGCCATCTTCAGCATGGCGGATATGGAGATCCGGGCCCAGCGGATTTCCACAGTGAAGAGCGACGGGGCCTGGCATGCGGTCTTCAGGGGACTGACCCGGGAGCAGCAGGAGCTGATCGCCGCAAGGCCCGAGGTGGAGGAGAGCTCCTGGTATGGAGCCACCAACTACCGGGTGGACATGGGCTATCAGATCCAGGGGACAGAGACCGTCATCTGTGGATTTGACAGGGAGTTTCTGGACCTTTACCCCTCTGTAGAGATAAAAGAGGGGAGCTTCCCGGAGGGTACCAAGGACGAGGTCGTGCTGACGGAGACCGCCGCCGACAGGCTGGGCATCGATGTTGGGGACAAGGTGACGTTGGATACCCCGGAGGGAGAGGCGCTCACCTTTACTGTGTCGGGCATCACGGGGGACACTTCCTCCATTTTGCAGCAGGGCGTCTACGGCATGTTCACGGACCGGGAGATTTACCAGAAGTATTTTATGAAGGACACCCAGGAGCTGGACGGGGAGTTCTACGTGTCCTTCACGCCCTGGTGCGATATCCAGGAGAAGATTGGGGAAATCAGGGACGCCTACTCCTTAAGTGACGAGCAGGTGGGGCAGAACGCGAAGCTCCTTGCCCTTATGCTGCAGAGCAGCGATCCCTACATCTTCCAGCTCTACGGGACGGCGGCGCTGCTGGCGCTCCTCGTTGTCCTGGCAGGGGTGCTGATGATATCGGGGAGCCTCAGCAGCAACATTGCCAGGAGAACCGGATTTTTCGGCATGCTCCGGTGCCTGGGAGCCCAGAAGAGGCAGATCGTCCGGTTTGTGCGCCGGGAGGCCCTCGGCTGGTGTGTGACTGCCATTCCTCTGGGCGTGCTGGCAGGGGTTCTTGTCACCTGGGCTCTGTGCGCGCTGCTGCGGTATGTGAGCGACAGATTTTTCGGAGATATGCCGGTCTTTGGTGTCAGCCTGCCGGGGATAGCGGCGGGTGCGGTAATCGGCCTTGTCACAGTGCTGCTGGCTGCCAGGGCGCCGGCGAGAAAGGCCTCCAAGGCCTCCCCTCTTGCGGCGGTGTCGGGGAACACAGGGGAGATCACCAGGGTCAGACGAGCGGCCAGGACAAGATTTTTCCACGTGGACACAGTGCTTGGCATCCACCACGCAAAGGGAAAGGAGCGGAACTTCATCCTGCTGTCCGCCTCCTTTGCCTTCAGCATCCTGCTCTTTTTGTCCTTCAGCACGGCGGTGGATTTTATGCACCACGCCCTGGTGCCCCTGCGGCCCTACACCCCGGACGTGTCGGTGGTGAGCGCAGATGAGACCTGCTCCATCCCGAAAAATCTGGCCCGGGAGCTTGGGGAAAAGGACTATGTAAAGCGGGTCTACGGAAGGAGCTTTGCCTATGAGCTGCCGGCCCGGATCGGCGAGAGGGCGGGCAGCATCAACCTTATCTCCCTGGAGGAGAACCAGCTTGGCTGGGCCGGGGAGGGCGTTATAAAGGGGGATATAGAGAGCGTGAAAAAGGGAGACGGCGTGATGGGCGTCTACGTCAGCGAGGACGAGGGCCTTAAGCTGGGGGATGTGATCACCCTGGAGACCTCCTACGGCGTGCAGAAGCTGCCTGTCACGGCCCTCACCTCCTTCTCCATCGTGGGAACCCAGCAGGGGGTGGAGAATGTCTACTGCAGCGAGGCCCTTTTTAGCCAGCTCACAGGTCAGGACGGCTACACCATCATCGACGTGCAGCTTGCGGGAAACGCCACGGAGGGGGACGTGGAGGAAATCCGCAGCCTGGTCGGAGAAGGGACGACCTTCTCGGACCGGCGCATGGACAACGGCGAGGTGAGAGGAGTCTGGTACTCCATGGTCATCTTTGTGTACGGCTTTCTGACGGTCATTGCCCTCATCTCCATGTTCAACATCATCAACAGCATTGGCATGAGCGTGGAGGCCAGGATGAAGCAGTACGGGGCCATGCGGGCCATCGGCATGAGCAGCGGACAGCTCATTAAGATGGTGGCGGCGGAGGCGGTCACCTATGTGCTCTCGGGCATGCTCCTTGGCTGTGCTGTGGGTCTGCCCCTCCACAGGCTGCTCTACCAGTCCATGATCACCTCCCGCTGGGGAGATGAGTGGCAGATACCGGGAACAGCCCTTGCCGTGATACTGGCGGTGATGGCCCTCTCCGCAGTGCTGGCAGTGTGGGGCCCTGCAAGGCGGATCAGGAACATGTCCGTGGTGGACACCATCAGCGCTCTTTAGAAAAAAGTGCGGGGATGGGATTTTGTAAAAAGAGGCGTTTGTAAGCTGCCGTACAGCCTTTGCGCTGTACTACAGGGGTAACTTGCGAACGCCTCTTCTTTGCCCGTTTTTTTAATTCTGGCAGAGAGAAGGAACATAGTCAGGATGTGAAAAACAGAAAAAAA
>NZ_JPJE01000037.1 GCF_000765215.1 Eubacterium sp. ER2 | reverse complement strand
CTTCTGCACGATGTCGTCCGGCAGAGTCCAGTCATTGTCCGGGTTGGCTTTCAGCCAGTCGCGGGCAAACTGCTTGTCAAAGGAGGGCTGTCCGTGTCCCGGCTCATACCCCTCTGCGGGCCAGAAGCGGGAGCTGTCCGGTGTCAGCATCTCGTCGCCCAGGACAATGTTGCCTTCCTCGTCCAGGCCGAATTCGAATTTGGTGTCCGCAATGATGATCCCCTTTGTCAGCGCGTAATCAGCGCATTTCTTGTAGAGGGCGATAGTGTAATCCCGGAGACGGGCCGCGTACTCCTCGCCTTTTCCCGGGAAATATTTCTCCAGGTGGGCAATGCTCTGCTCGTAGGAAATGTTCTCGTCGTGGTCGCCGATCTCTGCCTTTGTGGACGGTGTGTAGATGGGCTCAGGCAGCTTGTCGGACTCCTTCAGGCCCTCGGGCAGCTTGATGCCGCACACAGTGCCGTCCTTCTGGTAGCTGGCCCAGCCGCTTCCCGTGATGTAGCCCCGGACAATGCACTCGATGGGGAGCATTTCCAGCTTGCGGCACATCATGCTGTTGCCGTCAAATCTGGGCTGCTGGAAGAACTCCGGCATGTCCTTTACGTCTGTGGAGATCATGTGGTTGGGCAGGATGTCCTGGGTCATATTGAACCAGAATTTGGACATCTGTGTCAGCACAGTCCCCTTCTTGGTCACTTCATTTTTAAGGATCACGTCAAAGCAGCTGATGCGGTCTGTCGCGACCATGATCAGGCTGTCGCCGTTGTCGTAGATCTCGCGTACTTTTCCTTCTTTGATTGGCTTCATATTCGATACCTCATTTCTATGATCTGTTGATACTAAAGAGATTATAACACAAAAATTATTATTTGCTCTAATTTTTACATATTCTTTTATTAGCTTTTATAATAAGTGCTTATAATCATGCCAATAACGCGCCGGCAGTCGGATTGCCCTCTTGTAAATCAGTGCTGTTGTGATAAGATAGAGACAGAAAAAAGAAAAGGAAGGTGTCTGATATGACCAGAGAAGTAAAAGACTATGTTACAGAGAAAACCCATGAGCTGATGGAGGCACAAACCTGCAGCAAGGAGGCAAAGGAGGCTGCCCAGGCATGGCTTGACGCTGTGGGGACAGAAGGGGAGGCCGAGGAGACAAAGAAATATATCGCTGAGCTGGAAGCAGACATCATGCCACTGGATGGCCTGATCGCCTTTGCCGAGTCTGATATGGGAGCAAAGGTGTTCGGGGACAATGCCAGGGGTGTGGCAGAGCACGGAAGGGAGCTCAAGGCTGCCGGGAAAAAGTACTGTGATTGTCCGGCCTGCGCGGCTGTGGAGGCTATCCTGGCGAAGAAAGAGGAGATGCTGGCCTGAGTAGGCAGGGCAACACGTATCTGAAGCCGGGAGAGAGGTCCGAAACTACATTTCCCGACGGAAATCAAATGAAAACAGGAGCAAGTATGGCAGATAAGAAGAAAACGGTCCGGAGCTGTGCAGATTGTACCTACTACAGCTACGATGAGGAGTACGGCGGCTATGTCTGCGATGTGAACATGGACGAGGACGAGTATGTCCGGCTCATATCGGACAGCCGCTATGCCTGTCCCTACTACCGCAGCGGGGATGATTACAGGATCGTACGAAAACAAATGTAAGGGAATAGGGTAAGATGATGAGAAGACAGGGAAGAAGCTCCTCCGCAAAGAAAAAGGCGGCGCTGGCGGTCCTTGGTATCCTGCTGGCGGCGGCGCTGTGCGGGACGGCCTGGATACTCCTGAGAGGCGGCGGACAGGGGAAAACAGACACAGCCGGGACAGACCAGGACGGCCGGCAGGCAGAGGAAGAGGGACGGCCGGCAGAGGAGGACGATGCAGCCGGGGAAGAGACCGAGGATCAGACCCCGGAGGAGCAGCTGGCGGCGAGAGTGAAGGAGACGCTGGATGGGATGACACTGGAAGAAAAAGTGAACCAGCTCTTCATGGTGACACCGGAGCAGCTGACGGGAGTGGGCACGGCTGTGCAGGCGGGGGAGGCTACCAGGGCGGCCCTTGAGCAGCACCCGGTAGGGGGTGTGATCTATTTTGCCCAGAATCTGCAGAGCCCGGACCAGACCCGGCAGATGCTGGCTAATACAAGCCAGTATGGGGAGGAGGCCGCGGGCTTTCCTATATTCCTCTCCGTAGACGAGGAGGGAGGCCAGGTGTCGAGGATTGCCTCAAATCCTGCCTTCCAGGTTCCGTCCTTTGAGTACATGAGCCAGGTGGGGCAGAGGGGAAATACCCAGGAGGCCTATGACATCGGGAGTCAGATCGGGGCCTACCTGCGGGACCTGGGCTTTAATATGGATGCGGCGCCGGATGCGGATGTGCTGACCAACCCTGCCAACGAGGTGGTGAAATACCGCTCCTTCGGATCGGACCCCCGGCTTGTGGCCTCTATGGCGGAGGCGGAGCTGCAGGGGCTTCGGGAGCAGGGCATCATCGGCATGTACAAGCATTTTCCGGGCCACGGAGGGACCATGGCGGACTCCCACCAGGGGTATGCCTATGTGGAGGAAAATCTGGAGCAGCTCATGAGCCAGGCGCTGGTGCCCTTTCAGGACGGCATCGACAAGGGGGTGCAGGTCATCATGGTGAGCCATATTGCCTGCCCCAACGTGACAGGAGACAATACGCCGGCCACGCTGTCCTCCGTGATGATCACGGATGTGCTGCGCGGTCAGATGGGATTTGACGGGATGGTCATGACAGACGCCCTCAATATGGGAGCCATCACCTCGCAGTACTCCTCCGCCGACGCGGCGGTGAAGGCACTGCAGGCGGGAGTGGACATGCTGCTCATGCCGGAGGATTTTGAGAGCGCCTTCCAGGGAGTGCTCCAGGCGGTCAGCGACGGACGGCTGACAGAAGAGCGGATAGACCAGTCTGTGGAGAGGATACTGAGGATCAAGCTTTCCATGTGACCCCTCCGCATGTTGGACATGCTCCTGAAAAGTAAATAAGAGCACAAAGAAAATCCACTGTATCTTTTGATTTTTAAAGGTACAGTGGATTTTCAACTTATTCCATCCATTGGAATTTACCTCCTTATTTACTTGATATCTATTTGAAACTATTATCTCAAATAGTGAATTTTTTGGATTTAAATTACTTTCCCATTGGTCTTTACCTCTTTCATTAGTTTTGTTGATAATTTGGATTTAAGATTAAGTTTTCGGTGGTCCGTCCTCCTTTTCTTTTGTTGTCATTATAATACCTCACAAAACTGGAAATGTCAATATAAAAAAACAGAAAAAATAAAATAAATAACAAAAATAACAGATTAAAAAGAATTATAAACAAAATAAAATTTTTAATTTGCATATAAAAATCAAAATTTTCAGATAAAACAGGAGCGGACCTTTAAGGTCTGCTCCTGTGTGGATCTCAGGGGCTACCTGACGGTGTCGGCAGCCTCCTGGAGTGTCTGGATGAGGGAAGTCAGCTCCTCCTCCGACAGTCCGGAGAAGCTCTTGAAGGAGCGGAGCGGAGAGTTCTCCAGCATTTTCAGAGTCATTTCCGGGGTGATCGCCTCGGAAGCGGCCTCTGAGGAGTTGTCCCCGCCTCCGGTCATGTCTGAGGCGAGACTGGTCATCATGGAGCGGATGACAGGGGCGGTCCGCTCATCGGCCAGAAGCTCTGCCACGGTGGTGTTCCTGTGGATGTGGAAGGGAAGCTGTGTCTCTGTGACAAAGTGGACGGTCTTTGTCAGGCGGATGTCCCTTGAGGAGGCCCCGGCCAGGATCTCGTAGTCGCCGGTGGCCGCGTACCAGTCGTGTATCCGCGTGTTGTACCAGGCGAAGCTGCGCTTGTCCAGCGTCATCTCCACAGTCTTCTCCTGTCCTGGCTCCAGGAAGACCTTGGTGAAGTTTTTCAGCTCCTTCACCGGCCGGTTTGCAGCGCCTGTCCGGTCTGCCACGTAGAGCTGAACGATCTCCTTTCCGGCCACGGTTCCGGTGTTTTTCACCTTGAGGGATACGGTCAGGGTGTCACGGTCCGAGAGCTGTCCTCTGGAGAGCTGCATGTCGCTGTACTGGAAGGTGGTGTAGGAGAGCCCGTGGCCAAAGGGGAAGCGTACGTCCATCTCCTTCGTGTCATAGTACCGGTAGCCCACGAACACTCCTTCTTTGTACTCTACCGTCTGCCCGTCTCCCGGGAAATTCAGATAGGAGGGATTGTCCTGCAGCTTCAGGGGGATCGTCTCAGCCAGCTTCCCGCAGGGATTGGCAAGGCCGAAGAGGAGGCGCACCTGGGCGGCGCCCACCGCCTGGCCGCAGAGGTAGGATTCCAGGATGGCATTTACATCGCCGGCCCAGGGCATCTCCACCGGGGAGCCATTGTGGAGGACGACGACCGTGTTTTTCTGTACTCGGAGGATTTCCCGGATAAGCTCATTCTGGCACTCTGGCATCTGCATGTGAGACCGGTCGTAGCCCTCGGACTCAAAGGCGTCCGGGAGGCCGGCGAAGATGACGGCAACGTCCGCCTCCTCTGCGGCCTTTACCGCCTCGGCGAGGAGGGCCGGGTCGGTCCTGTCCTCCGCTGTATCGTAGCCCTGGGCGTAGGTGATATCAGAGGTGATCTCCGGCAGCTGCCCTGCCGCCTCCAGGGCTCCCGTGATCTTGCAGGAGTTGATGTGGGAGCTGCCGCCGCCCTGGAATCTGGGCTTCTGGGCAAATTTTCCGATAAAGGCGATCTTCTTTCCCGCTTTCGGCAGGGGGAGAAGACCATCATTCTTTAGGAGGACCATGGATTCCTCCGCAATCTTTTCCGCAAGCCTGTCATGCTTCTCCTTGTCAAAGTCGCCGGGCCTGCGGTCGTCCGCGAATTTAAAGATGATGCGCAGGATGCGCTCCACGGCTCTGTTAAGGACAGCCTCGTCCAGGGTCCCGTCTTTGACAGCGGCCACGATCTCTGCGTCCGTGTGTCCGCCGCTGGCGGGCATCTCCAGGTCCAGCCCGGCCTCCAGTCCCCGGACTCTGTCGTTGACAGCGCCCCAGTCGGACATGACATAGCCCTCAAAGCCCCACTCGTCCCGCAGGACCTCTGTCAGGAGCCAGTGGTTTTCGGAGGCAAAGGTGCCGTTGATTTTGTTGTAGGAGCACATGACGGTGTCAGGTTTTCCCTCCCTGACGGCCGTCTCAAAGGCAGCCAGGTAGATTTCCCTGAGAGTCCGCTCGTCGATCTCTGAGGAGCAGGACAGACGGCGGTACTCCTGGTTGTTGGCTGCGAAGTGCTTGATGGAGGTGCCCACATTTTTGGACTGCACGCCCTGGATGTGGGCGGCTGCCATCTGGGAGGCCAGATAGGGGTCCTCGGAAAAATATTCGAAATTGCGCCCGCATAAGGGGGAGCGCTTGATGTTCACCGCGGGGCCCAGGATGACGGACACGTCCTCCGCCTGGCACTCGTCTCCCAGCGCCTCCCCCAGCTCTCTTAGGAGCTCCCGGTCAAAGGAGCAGGCTGTGGCGCAGGCGGTGGGAAAGCAGACCGCCTTGATGCTCTCGTTTGCTCCCAGGTGGTCCGCCTTCTCGTTCTGCTTGCGCAGGCCGTGGGGGCCGTCGCTCACCATGACCTCCGGGACGCCCAGGCGCTCCACGCCCTTCAGGTGCCAGAAATCCCTGCCGGAGCACATGCCGGCCTTTTCCTCCAGAGTCATCTGGCTGACAATGGTTCTGATATCGCGTTCCATATGATATACCATTCCTTTCTAAAACGCCGGGGTCTGCCGGCGCTGCCTTTTCTTTTACCATAGCATAAAGAGAGGGGAAATGACAGATGAAAATTTTCGGATTGCGGCGGCAAATGATATTGTATAAAATGATGTTAAGGCCAAAAGCCCGGGGCTATGATGCCTGCAGATTGATACAAAGAGGTAAAAAAGGAGAGGGAAAATGATCAGATGGAACAATGACTACAACTGCGGGGCTCATCCCGCTATTTTACAGGCGTTTATGGATACGAACGGCGAGAGCTACGGAGGCTACGGTATGGACGAGTGGTGCGAGCGGGCAGCCGGTGAGATAAAGAAGCACCTGGGAGGGGCTGATGCAGACATCCACTTCATGCTGGGAGGCACCCAGGTGAACTACACCATGATCGCCGCGGCGCTGCGCCCCTACCAGGGGATCATCTGCGCGGACTCAGGGCACATCCAGGTCCATGAGACCGGGGCGGTGGAGCACACCGGGCACAAGATACACGTAGTCCCGGGGGTGAAGGGGAAGATCACGGCCCGGGCTGTGGAGAGGGAGGCGGAGGACTACCGCTCAAGCGACATCCCGGAGCATGTGACCCAGCCGAAGATGGTATTCCTGTCCTTCCCCTCCGAGTACGGGACTATCTACACAAAGGAGGAGCTCTCGGACATCAGCCGGGTCTGCCGCAAGTACGGCCTGTACCTGATGGTGGACGGCGCCAGGATGGGCTACGGGCTGGGCGCTGAGGGAAATGACGTGACCCTGGCGGACATTGCGGCCGCGGCGGATATTTTCTACATAGGCGGCACCAAGTGCGGGGCCATGATGGGGGAGGCTGTGGTCATCGTGAATGAGGAGCTGAAGGACCATTTCCGCAGCTATATGAAGCAGAACGGGGGACTGCTGGCCAAGGGCTGGGTGCTGGGTCTCCAGTTCTACACCCTGTTCAGGGACGGCACCTACTTTGACATCACAGAGCGGGCGGACGGGTACGCCATGGACATACGCCGGGCTTTTGCCGAAAAGGGCATAGAGTCCTACATCGACAGCCCCACAAACCAGCAGTTCCTCCTTCTGACAGAGGAGCAGAAGGAAAAGCTGGCCAAAAACCATATCTTTGAAAATCAGTTCCAGACCAGGGACGGCCGTTTCTGCGTCCGCTTCTGCACGAGCTGGAGCACAAAGGAGGCGGATGTGCAGGCCCTCCTGAGGGATATCAGGGCGCTCTAGACGGAGAGGATTTTGCCGAAAAAGCGGACAGATATGATACAATGATACAAAAGCTGATTTTGACGGGAGGACAGAGGATATGAAACTATTTCAGGAGAAGCCGGAGGTGCATCAGTACGGCGGCGCGCAGGAGTTTGTGGAGGATTTCCAGATTGGGGAAGGGGATTTTGTCCTGGCGGGGAAATCCGTGCTTGAGGCCCATTTTGCGGGGCTGGAGAAGACCGGTGCAGTGATACGCTGCAAGAGCCGGTATGGCCAGGGAGAGCCTACAGACCTGATGGTGGACGCGCTTCTTGCGGACTTCCGAAAGACAGGCTGTGGAAGGATCATTGCCATCGGCGGCGGTGCGGTCATCGATATGGCCAAGATACTGGTGCTGGACGGAGATGCCCCGGCAGCGGATATTTACCAGAGAAGGACAGAGCTTAATAAGGTGCGCTCCCTGGTGGCTGTGCCCACCACCTGCGGCGCCGGCTCGGAGGTGTCCAGCGTGTCCATCGCGGAGGTGACGGAGCTGCACACAAAGCTGGGACTGGCCTGTGATGAGATTTACCCGGACCACGCGGTGCTGATCCCGGAGCTTTTAAAGGAGCTGCCCTGGCATTTCTTTGTCACCAGCGCCATCGACGCCCTGATACACGCCATTGAGTCCTATGTGTCGCCCAAGAGCAATCTCTACACAAGGATGTTTGCAAAGCAGGCCATGGAAATGCTGCTTGGAGGCTTTCGGAAGCTGGCAGGGGAGGGGCAGGGCTGCAGAGAGAGCCTGTATGAGGAGTTCCTTGTGGCCAGCAACATGGCGGGCATCTCCTTTGCCAATGCGGGGACCGGCGCTGTCCACGCCATGTCCTATCCTTTGAGCGGGGTGTACCATGTGACCCACGGGGAGGCCAACTACCAGTTCCTCACAGCCGTGTTCCAGGCCTACCAGGAGAAGGCCCCGGAGGGCGACATAGGTGGGCTCAATGAGTTCCTGGCAGGTATCCTGGGATGCGGGCCCGGGCGTGTCTACCGGGAGATAGAGGAGCTTCTGGGCAGCCTGATCCATAGAAAGCCCCTCCGCGAATATGGCATGAAGGAGGAGGAGATCAGGGCCTTTGCCGAGAGCGTGGAGGCGACTCAGCAGCGGCTTTTAAACCAGAGCTATGTGAAATTCACGGCGGACGAGATGGAGGAAATCTACCGGAAGCTGTACTGATAAGAAACGCCGGATGGGAGTGACGGAATATGGAGAAGACGGATATTTATATCACTCAGGGAAAGGATTACTGTGAGATGACCAGGGAGCTTTTGGAGGCCTGCTACGGCTCCCTCATCTACGCCCCGGACCGGCTGGACGAGACGGGGTACCTTAAGGGAAAGGTAAGAGAGAGTATTGCCATCGGCCAGGGGTTCCGGGGGAAGGAGGGAGAGCTGGGTGTGGGAAACTGCACCCGCTGCTTCCGGAGATCACTGGCAGGCTGCCCGCCCAAGGCGGTGGACATTGCGGAATTTTTAAAGAGGGAGTGGAAAGATGAGAGATAAGATGCCGGACAAAAGACCAGGCATGGCACCGGGGAAGATGCCGGGCGGGAGGATCCTGGTTGTGGAGGACGACCGGGAGCTGGCAGAGGGGATTGCCTGGATGCTGGAGAAGGAGGGCTTTATCCCCCTTGTGGCCCGCTCGCTTTCGGAGGCCGGGAGACTGCACCGGGGAGAGGGGGCGGACCTGGTACTTTTGGATGTGAACCTGCCGGACGGGGAGGGCTTTGACTTCTGCCGGTATCTGGCGGAGAGCGGGGGAGGCCGGAGCAGGACCCCGGTCCTCTTCCTCACGGCCCGGGACCTGGAGGAGGACATGCTGAAGGGCTATGAGCTGGGAGCCCAGGACTATGTGACCAAGCCCTTTTCCATGAAGGTGCTCTTGAAGAAGATCGATGTGATACTCAGGAGGGAGAAGAAGGACGCGGGGCAGATTTTTGACGACGGGCATCTGCGCCTGGACCTTCTGGGGGCAAAGGCGGAGGTGGAGGGCCGGCCCTGTCCGGTGACGCCCACGGAATTCCGGCTCCTTAAGGAATTCCTCTCCCATAAAGGGCAGCTCCTCACCTACGACGTGCTGCTGGACCGGCTCTGGGAGGGCGGCAGTCAGATCGTGGACCGGCACGCCCTGACGGTCAATATCGGCCGCCTCCGGGGTAAGATAGAGGACGAGGACCACAAATATATTTCAAATGTGTACGGGATGGGATATCAGTGGATCAGATGATGGCGATCACAGCCGCGGCCCTTGTCCTGGCAGGGATTTCCATCTGGAGGATGGGGCGGCAGAAAAAGGATATATATACATTTACAGAGGAGCTGGAGGAGAACCTGGATGCCCTCCTTGCGGGGGAACCCCTGAAAAATGACCAGGAGACCAGGGATACCCTGTCCGGGAAGGTAAATGAGAAACTGGCCCGCATCCAGCATATCCAGGAGAGAAGAGAGCAGGAGAGCCTGGAGGCCAAGGAGCAGATGAAGGAGCTCATCTCAGATATTTCCCATCAGACAAGGACGCCCATCGCCAATCAGAAGCTCTGCCTGGAAATCCTCAGGAGGGAGGAGCTCCCGGAGGAGACCGGAGTTTTTCTAGACAGGCTGGAGCACCAGACGGACAAGCTGGACTTTCTCTTTCGCAGCCTGGTGAAAATGTCCCGGCTGGAGACGGGGATCATCCAGATAAAAAAGAGGGACTGCGATCTGGCGGAGACGCTGAAGCGGGCCATCTCCGCCGTGGTGGCCGCCGCTGCCGCAAAGGATATCGAGATCCGGGCGGAGGCGGAGGGGCCTTTCCTTTTATCCCACGACCCCAGGTGGACAGAAGAAGCGGTGTTCAACCTTCTGGACAACGCGGTGAAGTACACCGGGCGGGGAGGCCGGATAGGACTGTCTGTCAAGAAGGGGGAAATCTTTGCGGAAATCCATGTGAAAGATACGGGAAAAGGAATCCCTCTGGAGAGGCAGGCGGAAATCTTTACCCGGTTTTACCGGGAGCCGGAGGTCCACGACGTGGAGGGGATCGGGATCGGCCTGTACCTGACAAGGCGGATCGCAGAGCTCCAGGGCGGATATGTGGAGGTCCGCTCCCGGGAAGGGGAGGGGGCCGACTTTGCCATCTGCCTTCCCCTGCAGGAGAGGGAGTGACGCGGTCACAGTTTTGTGATGATTCGGAACTGAGACTGGTTTGTGACTTTTGCGCTTTACAATAAAGCCATGGCCAGAGGGATCTATGGCCGGACGAGAAAAGGAGGCGTAAAAGTGGATAACTGGATCGTAAAGACGAAAAATTTAAAGAAATACTATCAGCTTGGAAAGAACACGGTGAAGGCCCTGGACGGAGTGGACTTTGCCGCGGCAGAGCGGGAGTTTGTGGCCATTATCGGAAAATCCGGAAGCGGCAAGAGCACTCTTCTGCACATGATCGGAGGGCTGGATGAGCCCACCTCCGGGGAGGTGTACGTGGACGGCCGGAGGCTTGCGGGCATGAGCCGGGAGCAGCTTGCCGTCTTCCGGCGCAGGAAGGTGGGTTTTGTCTTCCAGAGCTACAACCTGGTGCCGGACCTGAACGTGTATGAGAACATTGTCCTGCCCATCGAGCTGGACGGGCGCAGGATCGACCGGGCGTTTGTGGATGAGATCCTGTCCCTACTGGCACTGGAAGAAAAGCGGGAGGCCCTGCCCGGCACCCTGTCCGGGGGACAGCAGCAGCGGGTGGCCATTGCCCGGGCCATCGCCAGCAAGCCCGCCATCATTTTGGCAGACGAGCCAACAGGCAACCTGGACACGGCCACCAGCCACGACGTGATGGGGCTTTTGAAGGTGGCGGCGAAACAGTTTCAGCAGACTATCATCCTCATCACCCACGACAGCGACATCGCCCAGATGGCGGACCGCATCGTGCACATCGAGGACGGACGGATCGTGAAGGCAGGTGATACCTATGCTGGCTAACAACAATCAGGGAGTCATCCGCCGGATGGCGAGACGGTCTCTTGCAAGCAGCCGGCGCAGGACCGTCATCATGGGCCTGGCCGTGGCCCTGTCGGCCTTTATGCTCTTTTCTGTGTTCACTGTGGGGATCACCTGGTTCCACATGTACCATCTCCAGAATATCCGCCTGGCAGGCGGGGACTTTGACGCGGTCATGTACGGCATGACAGAGGAGCAGAGGGAGAAATGTGAGGAAAATCCGGACATCGACAGGATCGGCATTGCCGCCGTGGCCGGCTCCGTCCTCTCCACGGATTACGACAATACTGTCAATGTGGGCTGCATCTGGGCGGACGATGTGTACTGGAACGATATCATGGCGCCTGCCAGGACCCAGGTGAAGGGTTCCTATCCTCAGGAGGAAAACGAGGTCATGCTGACGCAAGGGGCGCTTGAGACCTGCGGCTTTGAGGACATGGGGCTGGGCATAGGCGACACCTTCCGGGCCCTCTGGCAGGACGGACAGGGCAACCAGATGGAGAGGGAGTTTAAAATCTCCGGCATCTGGGAGGGCTACGGGTCGCAGAACGAGTTCTACGTGTCCAAGGCCTTCTATGACCAGTGCGGCTACCAACTGTCGGAGGTGGCTTCCGGCCGCTATTTCATGACCTTTCACAGGAATTTCTGGACCCAGGAGGAGCAGACGGCCTTCATCGACAGCATGGACCTGGAGAAGCAGCAGAATATTTTCTTCTCTGTGGAGGCCGGGTACTCTATCCCCATTGTCCTGGGGCTTGGGGGCATTGCCCTTGTCACCTGCCTGTGCGCCTGCCTTCTGATCTACAACATCCTGTACCTGTCCGTGGCAGGGAATGTCCGGTACTACGGACTCCTCCAGACCATCGGCATGACAGGGCGGCAGATACGCGCTCTGATGGGGCGCCAGAGCGTCCTTGTGGGCGGTGCCGGCATAGCGGCGGGGCTGCTTTTCGGGACAGGGGTGTCCTTCTTCCTCATCCCCTCCATCATCCGGTTCCTCGGAGTGAGGGCGAAGGAGGCGGGGCCCATAGAGATCAGCTTCCACCCGGCGGTCTTCCTTCTGACCATCCTCCTGACCGGAGCCACGGTCTGGATCGGCAGCCGCAAGCCGGTGAAGCTGGCGGTCTGTGTCTCCCCCATCGAGGCGGCGGGCTACCGGCCGGTGTACGGCGGGAAGAGCGTGCGAAAAACCGGGAAGGGCCGCCTTCTGTGGCGGCTGGCGCTGCAGCAGCTCACAAAGGACAAACGAAAGTCAGCGGTCATCATTTTATCTCTGGCGGCCGGCTTTTCCGTGTTCCTGTGCCTGGTCACCATGATACAGAGTCAGGGCCCCCGGACCTACGTCTCCAACTTCATGGATCAGGACATGGAGATTGACAATGAGACCATGGCCAGGGCGGACAACCGGCAGTGGAAGGACATCCTGGGAGGGGACTTCCTGGAGCGGCTGTCGGACACGGAGGGGGTGTCCCGGGTAAGTCCGGTGCTGGCGGCCCAGATTACCGTGCCATGGGAGCCGGATTTCGCGGACATGTGGATGCGGGAGTTCTATGACATGTGGATGTATATCCCCTATGAGGATGACCTGCAGGAGTATAAGGAACACCCGGAAAACTTTGGGTCCTTCCTGGTGGGCATCACGGAGTCGGATCTTGACTATCTGACGGACTTTGTGGACGCGGAGATTGACAGAGAGGATTTCCTGGCGGGCAAGACCTGCGTCCTGTACCGGAACAGCCTGGAACTCACCGATGCGGACGTGATGGGAAAGACGGTGACATGCGGGGAATACCCGGTGGAGGGCCTTGCCGGGGAGGCGGACGCCGTCCTGAACGAGGAGGCCCTTGGAAACACCTGCAGCTTTGAGATCGCAGGCCTGACGGATGAGAGCTATTTTACCGGCCCCATGCTGGGCTGCCCGCCCGTGGTCATTGTGAGCGAGCAGGCGGTGCGGGAGTTTACAGACAGGTACTACGTGTCCAAGGCGGCGGTGCAGTACAAGGAGAGCTACGACGAAGAGACGGAGAGCGCGGTCCTCTCCCTTATGGATGCGAGCCCGGACGCAAAGGACTTTTCCTATACGTCCAGGATCCGCGAGGCGGAAACTGTCAAGAGCGCCCAGGGGAACATGATGGAGGTGGGCATCGGCGTGGCGGCCGTCCTGGCCTTTATAGGCATCCTCAACTATATCAACACGGTGATCGGCAATATCCAGAGCCGGAAGAGAGAGCTGGCGGCCCTGGAAAGCATCGGCATGACGGACCGGCAGATGAGGCGGATGCTGGTCATGGAAGGGCTTCTGGTGGCGGCAGGCTCCCTCCTTCTCGTGGGAACCCTGGGGCTTGGAGTCACCTACGTGATCTATCAGTCCATGAATTATATGGGAGCAGATTTCTATGTGCCCCTCTGGCCCGTGGCCGGCATGGCCGTCTTTGCGGTCTTTATCTGTGTGCTGGTGCCCCTGGCCTGCGGCCGGGCCCTGATGCGGGGCGGAAGCATCGTGGAGCGGATCCGGGCTGTGGAGTAAATAGGGGCGTGGAGTCGAGCAGGCTGTGGGCCTCGGGCTGGGGCGTGGAGAGAAGGCCGGGCAGGAGAGAAAGGAGTACGGAATATGAGGATTTGGATGGAAGAACAGGCGGGGGAGAGGGACCATTTTGCGGCAAAGATCACGCTGGCTTTTGCGGGGCTGGTGGCTGCCGTCATCGCTCTGCCCTGCGGGATTGTCGTACTGGCCCTGATATTGGACTGGCCGGTGGCGGAGGTGTCAATGGCAGCCTGCCTGATCGGAGTGGCGCTGGCGCTGTTTTTCGCAAGGCAGATCGGGAGGAAGGTTCATCAATACTGCACGGTCTTCTGCCAGGACGATGAGGGAAGACTCTTTGCAGTGGATATCCGGAAATTTGTGGGATACCAGAGGGGCCTGCCCGGGTTTATCCAGATGCTCTTTCAGATGCAGAAGGCAAAGACCAATATGAAGAAAAATCACATCCTGGAACGGTATCTGCGCCAGAGCCCCAGCCTCACAGGTGTGGAGACCCAGATCCTGTCTGTAGAGAAGATACGGCCTGCAGGAGACGGCCTGCGGGTGCGATGCCTGGTGGAATACCCCAATAAAAAGCAGGGGAAGAGGAGCTACCTGCTGGTGAGCGGATATGAGAACGAGGGGGAGCTGGCAGCTGCCTTTGAGAGGCGGCTTCGGGGAGCTGTGATGTGATCTGCTAAAAATAAAAGGAAATTTGCAAAAAGGGATTGACCCTCCTCCTGGGGCAGGGCCTACACTGGTATCAGATCCGGATCACAAAGCTGCGGAAAGGGGAAGAGAATATGCTTCAGATTGGTGAATTTTCAAGAATATGCCAGGTGAGCGTCAAGACGCTGCACCACTATGACAGGATCGGGCTCCTGGCACCTGCAAAGGTGGACGCCCTGACAGGGTACCGCTACTATGAGGCGGAGCAGATCGATGTCATGAACTATATCCAGCGCCTGAAGCGCTACGGGTTTTCGCTGGAGGAGATACAGAAGCTGCTCACCCTTTCAGAGGACAGAGAGATTTTGACCATGCTGCGGCAGCAGAAAGAAAAGATCAAGTGGGAGCAGCAGGAGAGGGCCCTCATCCTGAACGAGCTCCAGACACATATTTCTGTATTTGAAAGGACAGGTGACATGATGACATACCAGAAAGGCTACAGGATCGAAGTGAAGGAATCGCCGGCCATGAACGTGCTGACAAACCGGGCCATGATGAGCGTGGATGAATTCGGGAAGTACTACAGCCCCCTCTTTGAGCGGGTGCCAAAGGAGCGGGTGACCCCCACCGGAATAAACGGGTCCAGGTACTACGACAAGGAGTTTGACCGGGAGTCCTCGGATATTGAGCTCTTTATCGGAATAAAAGAGAAGGACAAGGCGGATGAGGTGATGGAGCCCTGCCTGTGCGCCATGACGCTCCACAGGGGCAGCTACTCCACCCTCTCGGAGGCCTACGGGGCGGTGGTCTCCTGGATCATGGAGAACGGCTATGAGATGGCGGGGGAGCCCTTTGAGCTCTATCTCAGGACCCAGTTTGACACACTTTCCCCGGAGGACTGGGAGACGGAGGTGTATTTTCCGGTGAGGAGGAAATAAAGGGAGAGAAATAATCATAGCGTTAAGACTTACAATCAAAGAAGGCTGGAGGGACAATTAAGTCCGGTTTATGGGACTCACTTTCTGTTATGATATGGGTGGATAACAGGAAGTGAGTTTCTTGTTAATTAAATTTAATAATGGTACAATGATCATACTAATTTTGTTTGCGTGTTTAACAGTGATTAAACACTATATTCTGGATAAAGAGATAAGGAGAGTAAATGTTTGAAAAGGCACAAAATGAAAAAAGCAAGGTAACATATGATTTTACAAATTTGTGGTCAACACAATTTTTCGGATTTTATCAATTTAAAAATTTTTTGGAATTTGCATCGGATAAGAGTGTACAAATCGATTATCTGAAAAGTAGAGATGTGATATGGGGGAATGAAAATGGGGAAGGCCATTTGTATGATATGAAAATTTCGGATTTGGAATTCTATTATGAAGCTATAGAGAATTTACTGACAGTACTGGCAACAGCGCTAAAAAAAGTTGATATATATGTTAAAGATGAAGGGCAAATATTAAATGGAGAACACCAATGAAAAACTGGCAGGAATATTTTCTTCCCCGCATCCTGGAGCGGGGCTGGAACTATTATAAGGACGGTGCGGTACAGTCTTTCACCACAACGCCTACAGGCTATAGGGCCACTGTGTCGGGAACAGAGGACTATGAGGTGGAGATTGAGTTGGATGGGGATGAGATTGCAGAAATGTACTGTGACTGCCCCTATGCGGACGACGGCAATTACTGCAAGCATATGGCGGCAGTGCTCTACGCGGTGGAGGAGGAAGATGTAGAAGTCTTCGCCTCCGGAAACCGCGGCAAGAGTGCCCAGGCTGATAAAGTAAAGAAAAGCAAAAATAAAAAAGAGGATCAGATACAGGAAATCGTAGCGTCTATTCCTGAGGAGGAGCTTCGGGGTATTGTCATATCCCTGGCGCGTCAGGATACATCTTTTTGCAATACTCTCCTGACAAAATACGGACCCAGGGATCCGATGATGCTTGTGCGTCTGGAAAAAGAGGTGGATGAGATCGGATGGCGACACTCTGACCAGAGCGGCTTTGTGGACTATGAGGAAGCCTATGATTATGCATGTGAATTACAGGATGTCCTATACGAGCACGTGCCTGAGCTGATCGGGAGAAATTGTCTGAAGGAGGCATTTGAACTGACCAACCATGTCTTCCACGAAATTGGGACCAGGGATATGGACGATTCTGATGGTGGGACGATGGAGGTGGCAGGCGCGTGCTATGAGATGTGGCGCCGGATATTGGATGCGTCAGATGAGAGGGAAGAGGAAGAAATGATCCGGTGGTTTCAGGAGCATCGGAAATGGTATGTCCTGGACTACCTGCAGGATGTCATGGAAGAGTTCATGATAAGTGAGTTTGGCAATGAGGAGTTGCTCCACGAACAGCTGCGGGATCTGGATGGACAGATCAGGGAGCTGGAGCAGAGCGTGGACAAGGACTGGTATGCCGGATATCAGTGTGAGGAGGCAGTCCTGCGCCGGATCAGCATTATGGAGCGTCTGGGATATTCCAGGCAGGACATACGGACGTACAGAGACCAGTACCGACAATTCTCCGGGATACGCATGCAGGAAGTCAGAGAGTACCAGCAGGATAGAGACTATGATAAGGCTGCGGAGGTGCTGAGAGAGAGCAAAGAGCTGGATAAGGACAAGTGCGGCCTGGTGTCAGATTACAGTCAGAAGCTGATCGACATCTATGAAAGGACGGGAGATCAGGTTTCTTACAGGAAGGAGCTCCTCTGGAATATATTTCACTGTGGACAGAGCGACCTGGAACGTCTTATGAGACTAAAAAAAATATGTACTGAACAGGAATGGAACGGATACCGGGAGAAATATCTGGAGCAGTCGGGAAGAGAGCCTGTGAAGTTTATGCTGCTGGAGCATGAGAAACTATACGGGCGGCTTCTGGCGGAAATAGAGAGGGAAGGATGGATCAGTCGGCTTGACCAGTATGAAAAAGTGCTGAAGGAGCATTTCCCGGAGAGAGTAAGGGATATGTATATCCGCTATGTGCAGAGTCAGGCGGAAAGGACATCCTACAGGAAAATGTATAAGGAGCTTGTGGTATATTTAAAGAAGATAAAGAGATATCCTGACGGAGAGAAGATGGCCCGGAAGATTGCAGACGAATGGAAACAAAAGTACCGGCGAAGATCCGCCATGATGGACGAGCTTGGACGGGCTGGATTTTAGGAGGTCTTTATGGGAAGAAGACGGCAGAGAGTCGGGGTATCCCTGGACTCGGGAGATGTTGTAAAATTGAGGGACGAGGAGATACGGGCCATTCTGCGGGCGGCGGATGAGCTGATCGGTGTGGGAGGACGAAGCATGCTGGTGAAAATATTGAAGGGCTCCAAAGATAAGAAAATCCTGGAGCATCACCTGGATGAGTGTCCTGTATACGGATATTACCGCAGCCTGACGATGGAAGAAATATCCAGAAGAGTGGACTGGACTCTGGAGGAGGACTATCTGCGGATTGAGTACAGCGGAAGGCTTCCCATGCTTGTTTTTTCCGAAAAAGGATGGGGGATTGAGGAGAAGACGTTTGCGGAAGAGATTTACGCAGAATTTTGCCGTGCCCTGAGCGAGGGGGAACAGTCTGTCATCACCAGGATGAAGGATATTAACCGGCAGGTGGTGTTTGATGTGCTGGAAATGATCCGAAACAGCGGGAAAAGAGAGTTTATCCCTCTGCTGGAAGCTTGGAAGAAGGTTGAAGTGCGCAAGGTTCGGGAGAGGATAGAGAGTGTTCAGAAATCGCTGGGCAGCCCTGCATATGAGCCGACCGTTTCGTTTGTGAAGGCGGGGAAGACCAGCGCCAGGGAAATTTCGGAACTGGTGCAGAAGACAGTGCGGACAGTTTACCCCAAATATTATCCGCAGGCAGTGGCAGATTTTTTCGCTATGTTTCACAGCAAGGACAGGATTTCGCAGGATATACTGGAGGGGAAGGTGTGGGTGCTGCGATTGGACGGGCGCATCATCGGAACCGGGAGCCTGGAGGAGGAGCACGTTACAAGAGTGTATGTGCTGCCTGAGTTCCAGGGAAAGGGATATGGCGCCTGGATCATGGGGGAACTGGAAAAGGAAATCCGCAAGCACCATGACAGGGCAGTGCTGGATGCCTCTCTCCCGGCCTGCTGCTTTTACGAGAAGCTCGGGTATAAGACGGTCTCCCATCAGAGCATGTCTGTTTTCGACGGGGCGGTGCTTGTATACGAGATTATGGAAAAAAGGCTGCATTGAGGATTGTATCCGGCACCACAATATGTTATGATACATAGACAAACACATGTTCGAAAAAAGGAAGTGGCTACAGTGCGAGAGCAGACGAGCGAAGACCTGACAATCTACACAAAGACCGTTCCGGCGCGGACAGGAGAGTATGCGGACTTTCCCAGCGCTCTCCTGCCGGAAATAAGGGCCTATCTGGAAGGGCAGGGGATTTCCAGGCTCTACACCCACCAGGCGGAGATGTTCGAGAAGGCAGCCGCAGGGAAAAACGTGGTCATCACCACATCCACGGCCAGCGGCAAGACGCTGAGCTTTCTGCTGCCTGTGCTGCAGGCTGCCCTTACAGACCCTCTGACGAGAGCTGTTTTTGTCTACCCCACAAAGGCTCTGGCCAGCGACCAGTACCGGGCGCTGCAGCCGGTGCTGGAATATTTCGGGGAGGGCCGTATCTCGGCGGGGGTGTACGATGGGGATACTCTGCCTGCTGAGAGGAGCAGGATCCGGAAGAATGCCAACATTATCCTTACAAACCCGGAGATGCTGAACGCGGCCTTTCTTCCCAATCACAGTAAATATGGATTTGACTTTATCTTTGCAAATCTGAAATACGTGGTGATCGACGAGCTCCACAGCTACCGGGGCGCCTTTGGGGCCCACCTTGCCAATATTTTCCGGAGGATGAAGAGAGTCTGCGGGTATTACCGGTCCGGGCCTCAGTTTCTCTGCAGCTCGGCCACGATCGCCAATCCGGTGGAGCTGGCGGAAAAGATATGCGGAGTGCCCTTTGCGCTGATCGACAGGGACGGTTCTCCGGCTCCGGAGAAGGAGTACCGGATCTTGCAGCCGCCCCGGATCAAGGGCAGCAATGACAAGGTGTACGGCAGGCGCTCCGCCTCTTCCGTGGCGGCGGAGCTGATCCCGCGGCTTGCGGAGGAGGGGCACCATTTTATCGCCTTTGGAAAGAGCCGGAGAAATGTGGAGGTCATTTTAAAGGAGGCCAGGGACAGGCTGGACGGAGCTGGATTTCTGTCCAGGGCGGACAGCTCCCGGATCGCCGGATACAGAGGGGGCTACACCCCACAGGAGAGGCGAAAGATCGAGGGGAAGATGGCTGCCGGTGAGCTGTTGGGCCTCGTGTCCACCAACGCTCTGGAGCTGGGGATCGACATCGGGAAGCTGGACTCCACGGTGATCGTGGGCTACCCGGGGACGAGAGCCTCCTTCTGGCAGCAGACCGGGCGGGCCGGGAGAAACGGGGAGAAGTGCGTCAACTATCTGATCCTGGAAAATCAGCCCTTTGATCAGTATATTGCCATCGACCCGGACTGGCTCTTTGCCGGCGGCAGCGAAAATGCCATTGTGGATCCGGACAACCTGCTGATCCAGCTCTCCCACATACGGGCGGCAGCGGCGGAGCTCCCCCTGTCGCTGGACGACGCGGCTCTTTTTCCGGATCTGGGGGAGGTGATCCCGGTGCTCCTTGGAGCAGAGGAAGTGAGGACACTGGCGGGGAGATTTGCCTGGTCAGGCCCTGCCTTCCCGGCAGGAGATTACAGTCTGAGAAACATGGACAAGACAAGGTACAAGCTGCTCCTCCGGTCAGGGGAAGATGGGGACATGCGGGAGATCACAGAGATGGATGAGTCCCAGGCCTACCATGAGCTTCACCCGGGGGCGGTCTACATGCACGATGGGGAGCTCTACGAGGTGCTGAAGCTGGATCTTGTACGCCGGACCGCGGAGGCAGTGCCCTTTGAGGGCAACTACTACACTGTGCCTTCGGGAACCCAGGAGACCAGAATCCTTCAGGTGTTCCAGCAGGAGGAGTTTGAGCGGAGCCATATCTGCTTCGGGGACATCAATGTGAACGAGGTAATCTCCATGTACAAAAAGCTCCAGTTCCACAACCATCAGAACCTGGGCTATGTCTCTCTGACCGTTCCCCTGCAGAAGGACTATGACACGGAGAGCACCTGGATCAGGATTCCGGAAAATGTGGTTCAGACCTACCGGAGCCTTCTGGCCCCCACCAGGACGGGAGAGCTGGCGCTGAATAACCACTTCGAAGGACTGGCTTACGCTATTAAAAATGCAGCTATGATGGTGACCATGACAGAGCGGGACGATATAGATGTTATCGTCTCCAACAACGCAATTATCCCAAACGGCAGCAGGGAAGAGGAGGTCTCTCTCTTTATTTACGACAAATATGAGGGCGGGCTGGGCTATTCCGAGAAGATCTATGACCTGATCCCCCAGATCGTGGACGCGGCTATCCGGATGGTAGGAGGATGTGCCTGCGAGGACGGCTGCCCCGCCTGTGTGGGGGATTATAGCCTGAATAAAAAGATGGTCCTGTGGGGCCTGGAAAACCTGAGAGAACAGACAGAGCCCCCGGCCTTTCACGGCAAACAGATGGAGGCGGAGGTGCCTGCTATAGAGAAGGAATTTTCCTTTTTCAGGCTGGCGGATCAGTGGCCTGCTTTCTGTGACCGGGTAGTGAGAAGCGGGGAGAGCGGAGGTGCCTTCCTGGGAATGATCCGGAAAGTGGAGGTGGAGGGGCACTGCCTGACTCTGACTCTTGGAAGCCGCTTTTACGAGACCTGGCTGGAGGATCCGGACAACCGGCGGGGCCTGGAGAATACCCTGCGATACTATGCGGTCTGTCCGGCGGACATGCAGGTGCGCTTCCGGGTGGAGGAGGACGCAGAGCGGGTGGAAAAGACAAAGGGAAAGCTGAGGCGCAGATACGATGACAGACTTTCATAACACATATCGGCTGAATACCTATCAGATGGAGGCGGTGTTGGATGAGAGTCCCGCCTGTATGGTCAACGCCAATGTGGGGAGCGGGAAGACTACGGTGCTCATTGAGAAGATCCTCCACCTGCACTTTGAGAAGCAGGTGCCCCTTAAGGACATGGTGGTGCTGACCTTTACCAACAAAGCCGCAGATGAGATCCTGCAGCGGCTTGCCCAGCGGGAGCCCTCTGTCACAAAAGAAGAGACAGCCTGCTTTGGGACGTTTCACAGTGTGGCGCTGTATCTGCTGAAAAACTGCCTTCCCACAGAGGAGGCGGGGTGGACCAGGGAGTTCTCGGTGATGGATCCGGATGAGGAGGCGGAGCTTGCCCTGGCCATCGCGGCGGAGCGGGGCTTGAAGATCAAGTATAAAAACAGACTGAAAAAGCGTCTGGAGCAGGAGTACGCTTCCTGGCTGAAGGGGAGAAATCCCAGGTATAAGGACGAGCTTTTTCTGCTGTTCCCTCTGCTGGAGGAGGAAAAGAAAAGACAGAACAAGATGACCTTTTCCGACCTGATCCGGGTGAGCACAGCCCTTCTGAATAAAGAGAACAGGTGCCCGGAGTGGATCATTGTGGACGAGGTGCAGGACAGCGACTCCCTCCAGATGGATTTTCTGGAGGCGCTGGGGACAGACATTGCCGGAGAGCGCCGGTCCCGGCTTTTTGCCGTGGGCGACCCCAACCAGGTGATCTACAGCTGGCGGGGGACAACGGAAAATATGTTTTTTCTTCTCAAGCACAGATTCCAGGCAAAGGAGCTCTCCCTCCCTGTGAATTACCGGTCCAACGCCTCGATCCTGGAGGCGGCGAACCGTTTTCTCCAGTTCGGAGGGAAGATTGAGGGAAGCCGGGGCGGGGGTGAAAAGATCACGGTCCGCAACCACTACGATCCATTCCAGGAGGCGGAATATCTGGCTGACCGGATAGAGAGTCTCCACAGGGACGGGCTGGCCTACAGAGAGATAGCTGTCTTTTACCGGCTGCAGCGACAGTCGGAGGTTCTGGAGAAGGTTTTTCAGAAGGCAGGTATCCTCTGCAGTCTCTCACTGAAAAAGACACTGGGGGATGTGCCAGTACTGGACTACCTGGTGAAGATCCTTAAATTCTCTGTCAATCCCGCTGACCGCCAGACGGGATTGCAGGTGCTGACGAACCGGAAATATGGAGAGAAAGCCACTCCGAAGAGAGCAGCCTCCATCCTGGAAAAGGGAGAGGGAGGCGCCCTGCCTCTCCTTGACAGAATGACCGGGTTCCAGGAGGCAGCGGTGGAAAAGGATAAAGATAAGGATGGAATTTCAGCCCAGTGGCTGTTCGATTACTTTGACCTTTGTACCCGACTGCACCCTACCTCGGCTGACTATGAAAAGGATGCCAAGGAAGCCGAGAAGCTGCTGGAGCATCTGTGCCGGTTCTGCCGGGAGCAGGACGGCTCCTTTCTGGAAAACCTGCGCCGTTTCCTGGACAGCTCCATGCTCTATGGACTGGAGTTCCTGAAGGGGAGCGAGCAGGAGGACGATGGCGTCCGGCTGATGACGCTCCACGCCTCCAAAGGGCTGGAGTTTGATACAGTGTTTCTGATTGGCGTGAACCCGGGGCTGATCCCTCTGCGGTGTCAGAGCTATGAGCAGGAGGAAGAGGAGAGGCGGCTCTTCTTTGTGGGCATTACAAGAGCCAGGAACCATCTGGAGCTGTCCTACTACACAAATCCCGGAGAGCCAGGAGTGCTGGAGGGATACAGCTCCTATTTGCGGATGATCCCGGAGCATCTACTGGACTGGAGCGAGGCTCGGAGTCAGAAGGAAAAGAAAGCTGATCTGCAGGAGCTCCGAAGAGAGGTGGCGGCGCAGATGCGGAAAAGCCGCGCAGAGCGGAAGACAGACCTTAACCCTGGCTCCAGACCGATGGAGTCCTGTGTGGGAGATGCACATCCGGCGGAGGAAGAGGTCCGCAGAGCCCGACATCGGAAGTATGGAGAAGGAACCATTGTGGGGGAGGATGAGATGATGGTCGAGGTGGAGTTTGAGGGCTACGGGCGCAAGAAGTTCCTGAAGGCTTTGGGGGAAGTGGAAGAGATAGGGTGAAAGGCTGTTGATACAGCTGTGATATAGAGGAGATGATGACCATGGCAGTTGAAAATGGAGAGTGGATCCTACACGGCACGGCCTGGGACAGCCCGGAGCGGATCCGTTCCTGGAGGGAGCTGATAGACTACGTGGACAGGGTTGGCTTTCTTCCCCTGTTTCAAAATGAGGTGAAGGGGTTTTCCGTGGAGGAGAAGACCTCGCCCCTCTTTTGGTGGACCGGGGATCCGGAGCAGGATCCCTGGGAGTGGCGTGCCATCGTTGCCAGAAGCGGGAGAGTGGCGTACGGGAAATTTTTCAACAAAAAGGCCGGTTTTATTTCCCTGGAGTGGTTTCCCTGGTTTGCCAACTACAGGCGGGACGGCTACGACTTCGACGCCAGGTGGGAGGACGGCCTGGCCGGATACCGGAGCAAGAAGATCATGGATCTCTTTGAGGCGAGGGAGGAGTATGCCTCCCACGAGCTGAAGAAGGAGGCAGGCTTTGGCAAAGGCGGGGAGAAGAATTTCAGCGGCATTGTGACGGAGCTGCAGATGCAGACCTACCTGGTGACAAAGGACTTCCGCCAGAAGAGGAACCGCAAGGGACAGGCCTACGGGATGGCGGCCTCCGTCTATGCCGCTCCAGAGGCGTTGTGGGGGTATGAGCTGGTGTCATCCGCCTACAGGGAAGCGCCGGAGAAATCCTTCCAGAGGATACTGGATCATGTGAGAGAGCTGTACCCTGAGACAGATGAAAAGCAGTTGCGGAAGGTGTGCGGATGACAAGTGCAATATACAGACAGAACAAAGGAGAGCAGACTATGAAGATCACAAGCATTGCCCTGGATCTGGATGGGACTACGCTGAACAGCCGGGGCATACTGAGCGAGAGAACAAGGCGGGCCATTGCGGAGGCGCTGGAGAGAGGAATCTGTGTCATCCCGGCCAGCGGACGCTCCTTTGATTCCCTGCCGGAGGAGATTCTGAGCATCTCCGGGATACGATATGCTATCACCTCCAACGGGACAGCTGTGGTGGAGGTTCATACGGGAGAGTACCTGCGGAAATTCTCGCTGACAGAGGAGTCTGTGGAGAAGATCCTTTGGCTCATGGACGGCAGGGATGTAGTCTTTGAGGCTTTTATAGATGGAAAGCCCTATGCCCAGAAGGAGTATGTGGAAGACCCGGTGCGGTATGGAGCCATGCCCGCAGCCATCGGCTATATCCAGAGAACCCGGGAGCCGGTGGCGGGTATGGAGGCCTTTATCCGGGCGCATGCGGCAGAAGGGAAGCTGGACTGTCTGGACGTGGTGGTGAAGGGGGAGGAGAAAAAGCGCAGTCTGTGGTGCCTCCTGGAGCGGGAGGTGACGGATATCTATGTGACTTCCTCAGTCCCCCAGCTTCTGGAGATCTCCTACAGGGATGCGGGCAAGGAGTCTGCTCTTAAGTTTCTGCTGCGGTATCTGGGGCTGGAGCAGACGGAGTCGGCAGCCTTTGGAGACGGGGACAACGACAGGGGGATGCTGGCGTTTGCGGGGATTGGCATTGCGGTCTCCAACGGATCTCAGGGCTGCCTGCAGGCGGCGGACTACATCGCAGGCTCCAATGATGAGGACGGAGTGGCCAGGTTCATTGAATGGCTTTTGGCCATGCAGAAGGAGGAACAGCTGTGAAAATGATTATCTCACCCGCAAAGAAAATGAAAAGTGAGCCGGATCTGTATCCCTGCAGCGGGCTGCCAGCCTTTTTGGGCAGGACCCGGGAGCTGGCGCAGTGGATGAAAAAGCTGACCTGCCAGGAGGCAAAGGAGCTGTGGAAATGCAATGACGCCATTGCCCGGGAAAATTATCAGCGCTTTCAGACTATGGAGCTGGAGAAGAACTTGACGCCGGCCATCCTCTCCTACGAGGGGATCCAGTACCAGTATATGGCTCCGTCCGTATTCGAGGGAAAGGAAATTCAGTATATCCAGGAGCACCTGTACATACTCTCGGGATTTTACGGTGTCCTGCGGCCTCTGGACGGAGTCACGCCCTACCGCCTGGAAATGCAGGCAAAGGCGGCGGTGGCCGGGACAAGGAACCTCTATGAGTTCTGGGGAGATGCAATCTGCCGGGCGGTGACGGCAGGGGATGGGACTATCCTCAATCTGGCCTCCAAAGAGTATTCTAAATGTGTAGAAAAGTATCTGGGGCCGGGGGATCGGTTTGTGACCTGTGTGTTCGGGGAGCTGGTTGATGGAAAGGTGCGCCAGAAGGGGACTCTGGCCAAGATGGCCCGGGGAGAGATGGTGCGCTATCTGGCGCAGACAGGGGGGCGGGAGCCCGAGGATGCCCGTGGATTTGACCGCCTGGGATACCGGTTCAGGGAAGAGCTTTCCGGACCGGCGGAATATGTATTCATAAAGGAGTAAAAAAGTGGATTTTTATCAGAGAGCCGGCATTGTGTGCAGGTGTATTCCCAGGGGGAAGGTGGCCTCCTACGGGCAGATTGCTCTTCTTAGCGGAAAGCCGAAGAACGCCCGACAGGTGGGGTACGCTCTGAACAGGGGAAAGCTGGGGGAGGATGTACCGGCCCACAGGGTGGTCAATGGAAGAGGGCTGCTCAGCGGAGCAGCGGCCTTTGAGACATTTGACATGCAGAAAAACCTTCTGGAGGGAGAAGGGGTGGAGGTTTTTGGAACCAGGGATGGATGGCAGGTGGACATGAAGCGGTTTGGATGGAGGCATACCCTGAAGGATGCGGAAGAATTCCGCACCCTGTTCCGGAAAATGGGTATTTAGAGCCTGCTTTTCTGGATCACGCCGAAGCCGACGGAGTAGGGACCTGCGTGGACGCCGATTGTGGCGCCGATCTGGCAGAGAGGCAGGTCGGGTGTCTGGCCAAATTCCGAAAGAAGCCGGGATTTTGTCAGATCCCGAAAGCGCTCTGCCTCCTCCCGGTCATATCCGTAGCCGGCCAGGATGCGACAGTCTGAGGGGGCCAGGCTGTTGTCTTTCAGGTAGGAGACAAGGAGATCCACCACGCCTTCTATGGATCTGCGCCTGCCCCGGCGGATGCCGGAGGAGTGGATTTCCCCGTCCTGCAGTGTGATCAGGGGCTTGATCTGTAAGAGAGTTCCCGCTATGCCGGTCATCCTGCCGATGCGTCCGCCGTGCTGTATGTAGTCCAGACTGCCTACCGTGAAAAGGATGCGGGCGGTACTGCGCAGGCCTGACAGAAGGTCGGCGGCCTCTTCCAGCGTGTACCCTGCGTCCCGCAGACGACAGGCCTCCAGCACGTAGGCGCTCTGCATCAGGGTGGCGCAAAGAGAGTCCTGGACGATGACCGGGATGTCCGGGTATTCATTTTCCAGCATCCGCTTTGCAATCTGGGCAGACTGCATGGAGGAGCTCAGTTTGGTGGAAATGCAGATACACAGGATGGGCCGACCCATCCTGGCGCAGTCTGCAAAGGCCTGATAGAAGTCTTCAGGAGAAGGGGCCGCGGTTTTGGGGAAATGTCCGGGCTCGTCCACCATTTTCTGATAGAAATCCTTCAGTTCGATCTCTACGCCCTCCCTTTTGTAGGCCTGTCCATCGAAAGAGACGAGAAAATGGACGATGTGAATGTGGTTTTTTGCGGCTTCCTCTGCGGGCAGGTCGCAGGAGCCGTCGCTGACGATTGCAAATTTCGTATCCATGGAAATCCCCCTTTACTGTTATTGATTATCCTGCCCTTATCATAGCATAAATTCGGGGAAATGTCAGATGATGCCTTCGTAGCTGCGGCAAAGAGTGTCGCAGGAGGCGTTCAGCTTGTCCTGCTCCTCCTCTGTCAGGGACAGGGGCAGGATCCCCTGGATGCCGGTCTGGCCGATGATGGCGGGCATGCCGGTAAATACATCCCTTTGCCCATAGAGGCCGTCAGCCTTGACAGAAACAGTGAGGACGCTGTGCTCATCCCCCAGGACTGCCTTTGTGATCCTGGCCAGAGCCATGCCGATGCCGTAGTAGGTGGCCTTTTTTGCCTCGATGATCTTGTAGGCGGCGGTGCGAACTTCCTCCTCAATCTGCATGAGGCGGGCGGGGGAGGTGTGGTACTTTGTCTCTCTGGCCAGCTCCAGGATGGGCTTGGTTGCCAGCAGGGCCTGGCTCCAGGGGACAAACTCGCTGTCCCCGTGCTCGCCAATCACGTAGGCGTGAATGTTGCGGGGATCCACCTTCAGGTAGTCGCCGAGAAGGTAGCGGAGCCGGGCGGTGTCCAGAGCGGTGCCGCTGCCGAATACTTTTTGGGAGGGAAAGCCCGAGAGGTCGCAGGTAATCCTTGTCATAATGTCCACCGGGTTTGTGGCTACAAGAAAGATGCCCAGGAAGCCGGAGGCCGTGACGGGCTCCACGATAGAGCGGAAGACGGCTGCGTTCCTCTTCAGGAGGTTCAGCCTGGACTCTCCGTTTTGCTGGGCTACCCCCGCGCAGATGACCACCAGATCCGCGTCGCGGCAGTCCTGGTACTCCCCGGCGTAGATCTGCATATTGGAGCCGGCAAATGCCAGGCCGTGATTGAGGTCCATGGCCTCCCCCTCGGCCCGCTCCCGGTTCACGTCGATGAGAACCAGCTCGTCGCAGACGGACTGGTTCAGGAGGCAGTAGGCATAGCTCATCCCCACCATGCCGGTGCCTACAATGACAACTTTTCTCTTTTCTGCTTTCATTTGCTCTGTCTCCTTTCAGTTTTTATGTATTTATATATGTTCTATATGCGAGAGAAGCTTCGGCCTGTTTTAGCTTTCCCTGGCAGGCGGTCTTTTATACGGCGTATAAAAATATTGATAAATGTATTTTTCTCTTGCATTTTTCGAAAGGCTATGTTAACTTTGTACATATAGAAAAGCAGTTCTGCTATTCTTATTTATCACTATATTCTATTTACTTAATCAGGCGTTTCGCCGGACAATTACCAGAACATTTACAGGTTCAGCCGAGACGGGAGGTGATCTGCAAGCAAACTTTGTTTTTAGACGACAGGCATTTTACAGAAAAACGGAGGTAAACATAATTGAAAAGATTTGTATGTATTCTTTGTTGTGCTTTGTTTTTGTTTGCAGCCCTTCTGGGCAGCTCTGCGCTGCAGTCCCGGGCGGAGGAGGACAGCCCGGAGACAGATCCGGGAGGCGGCAGTGAGATCAGCTGGACGCTGGGGCGAGACAGCGAAAGAGTGGAGACGGACCGGCTCGGTGTGACGGAGGGAGGCATTATGCCCAGGTCAGCGGTCGGCTCTCTTTGCACCATCTCCTACGGCGCCAGCCACAGCTACGGGAGCTGGTTTACGAGGGAATTTTACGTGGCGGCTGAGACAGGAAACTATACGGGGTACTGTGTGCAGCCTATGAGCCCGCCACCCTCGGGGACATACCAGGTGTCCCGGCTTGACAACGATGTGATGAAGGCGCTCCTGATGATGGCACCGGGCTATCCCTATTATGAGGCATATGGGAAAATTATTTATAATGAGGCTGACAACAATACCTATGCCTACGCTCACGCGGCGCTGAGCTACGCCTACGAGGGAAGCCTTACCGGCCTGAGCGCCAGCATGCAGGCAGGTGTGACAAACATGGTCCACTATGCCACAGCTGCTGTGCAGGGATCCTGGGCGCCGGAGATCCACGAAAATCTGGACCGGTATCAGGTGTACATTGCCTACAATGATCAGCAGGACATTGTCTGGCTGGAGGAGCAGCCAAAGGGAAATGTGCAGCTCCAGAAGGTGTCCGCACAGATCGACATAACGGAGAGAAACTCCTGCTATAGCCTGGAGGGGGCTGTGTACGGCGTGTATACAGACGCAGGCTGCACGGCCCAGGCAGGGGAGCTGGTGACAGACGCGTCCGGAAAGAGTGGGCTTCTGTCCGTCAACGCGGGAACCTACTATGTAAAAGAAAAGACACCGCCCAGAGGCTACGCCCTGGATGGGACCGTGTACAGGGTGGACGTCCAGGCAGGACAGACAGCCCAGGTGAGCGCAAAGGACATTCCCCAGAAAAATCCGGTGGAGGTGCTGCTGAAGAAATATGACGGAGAGCTGGATTTCCAGGAGGAGGGAAATGCGCCTCAGGGAGCGGCCTCTCTGGCGGGAGCGGAATTTACCTTCCGGTTTTACACGGGAGACTATGACAGCCTGGAAAAGCTGGAGGGAGTGAGCCCTGCCAGGACCTGGGTATTCCGAAGCAACGACAGGGGATTTGTGTCCACACAGGAGGAGTATTTTTTGGAGGGAGATCCGGTGTGGCGGGACGGAAACGGCGGATTTTTCCTCCCTCTTGGAACAGTGACGATACAGGAGACAAAAGCTCCACAGGGATATAATCTGAACAGTGAGACGCAGCTTGTGCGCGTTACGCCGGAGGGAACCGGTGAGCAGGTGCAGACATACCAGACGCCGGCCTTTGAGGAGGATGTGATCCGGGGAGACCTGGAGCTCATCAAGGTGTACCAAAATGAGGAGGAAAAGGAGGATGTGCTGGAGGGCATCGAGGGAGTGGAATTTACGCTCACTTCCAGGACAACAGGGCAGGAGGTCCTGCGGATCGTGACGGACCGCGAGGGGAAGGCCACCACCAGGAGCGAGGACTATCCAAGGGGCAGACTGGTGTATGATACCTACCTGGTGACAGAGACCAAAACGCCGGAAGGGTACAATCCCGTCAAGCCCTTTGAGGTGGAGATCTCGGAAGAAAATGTGACGGTCAGCGGCATATACAGGCAGGACACGCTCATCACCAGTCCCATCCAGGTGCTGAAGGTGGATGCCTCCACGGGTAAGACGATCCCCGTCGCGGGGACGGAATTCCAGCTGCTGGACGCAGACCGGAATGTGGTGACTATGACATCGCACTATCCGGAATATCAGGTGTACGAGACCTTTGTCACAGACGAGGAAGGGCGTTTTACATTCCCAGAAAAGCTGAAATACGGGACTTATTATCTGCGTGAAGTGAAGGCGCCCAAGGGGTACCTCCTGAACGGGGAGGAGCTTGCCTTCACCGTGGAGGAGGACAAGGACTGGGGAAGTCCTCTGACCGTGCGGTTTGCCGATGAGAACGCCATGGGAAGGATCAGCATCGACAAGTATGAGGAGGGGAAGGAAGAGTACCTAGCGGGAACAGAGTTTGAGATACAGGCAGCGGAGGACATCGTGACGCCTGACGGGACGGTTCGCCTGAAAAAGGGGGAGCTGGCCGGGACCCTAACGACGGGGAATGAGACAGCTGTGTCCGAGGAGTTGTTCCTCGGGAAATATACGGTCAGGGAGACAAAGCAGGTTCCCGGATTTGCTCTTCCGGAGAAAGCGTTCCAGGTGGAGCTGAAATATAAGGATCAGACGACCCCTGTGGTGGAGGAGCATCTCACTGTCTATAATGAGCCGACTTCTCTTGTGCTCCTGAAATATGAAAAGGGCTCGGAGGAGAAGACAGCCCTGGCAGGAGTCAGGTTTAAGGTGTGGCTGAAGCAGGATGAGGCTGTGGAAGAGGAGGCAGTCATGGGAGAGGACACAGTCATGCAGGCGGATACGGTGGATCCTGGATACACACTGGAAGAGGTCTATGAGACGGACGAAGAAGGAAGGATTGAAATCCCCTATCTTCTGCCGGACAGCACTTATTGTATACAGGAGGTGGAAGCTCTGCCGGGATATATTCCCGACGGTACGATCCGTGAGATCTGTGTGGACTCCCGGGGACAGATTGAGGATAAGGCTGTCTGTGTGGTGGAATTTGAAAACGACTATACCAAGCTGCGCGTCTCCAAGCTGGACGGGGGAAACCGCCAGTATCTGCCCGGGGCCGGGCTGAAGCTGGAGAGAGTTCTGGAGAGCGGAGAAAGGGAGCTGGTGGAGAGCTGGACTTCCGGTAAAGAGGAAAAGAAATTTGACAGACTGGAGCCCGGGGAGTACGTGCTGACAGAGGAGCAGGCGCCGGAGGGCTATGAGAAGGCAGAGCCTGTAAGCTTCACTCTTAAGGAGACGGGAGAAGAACAGAAGGTGGAGATGCTGGATCAGCTACTGGTGAAGGCTCCAAGGACAGGAGATATCTCTTATATTCCATGGCTTGGAGCGGCGCTGGCCGGATCCCTTGCCCTGATGCTGTGGGCGCTGCGTATAAGGAAAAGGAAGTGACAGGATGGATTACTGTGTGATCTGCGGAAGGATTGTCCCGGAGGGGACCCATGTGTGCGTGAACTGCAGGTATGCTGTGCTGGGCACTTCGATAGATACTGCAGGCGAAACGGGCGTTGTCATGGAAGATAAATGCGGATATAATAAGGGAAGGGATAGGGGAAGACCCGTTCCGGAGCCATCAAAAGGAACCATACCAGGATACAGGACGAAGGAGTGAGAGCAATGCGGATATATGAGGGCCGCCCGGCCCAGGCGGTGGGCAGACTGGAAAAGGAGATGAAGGTCTACGATCTTCTGGACGAACTGGGGATACCCTATGTCCGGACCGACCACGAGGCTGTGATGACTATTGAGGCCTGCAGGGAGGTGGACGAGGCGCTGCACATAGAGATCTGCAAGAACCTGTTCCTGTGCAACCGGCAGAAGACAAACTACTATCTTCTCGTCATGCCGGGCGGGAAAAATCTGCAGGCAAAGGAGCTTTCGCCCCAGATTCCCTCATCCAGGCTTTCCTTTGCGTCCGGGGAGGATATGGAGAAATATCTGAATGTGACGCCTGGGTCCGCCACTATCATGGGGCTGATCTTTGATCCGGAAAACAAGGTACAGCTCCTGATAGATGAGGAGGTGCTGGGAGAGGAGTATTTTGCCTGCCATCCCTGCGTCAACACGTCCAGCATCCGGCTGAAGACAGAGGATGTGCTGGGAAAATTTCTGAAGGCAGTGCATCACGACTATATACCCGTAAAGCTGAGCAGATAAAAAGGACTCCAGGCAGATGGTATATATTTTCCTCTTCTGGTATAGACTGTAAAAAACAGGACTTGCCGGAAAGGGGACATGCAGGATGGAGGAGACATACCGCCAGGCCGCAGAGGACGAAGAGCTGATGGAAAAATGTGTGCTGTGCGGGCGTATGGTTCCGGTGCGCAGAGACAGTCATATTGCAGGCAGAAGATACTATGTGGAGGGGGCGGGCCAGCTCTGTGCCAGATGCTTTTACGAGGTGTATCACAATTAGCTTGCTTTTTATCCGCAGAGGGTGTAACGTTAACCGTGACTGAACATGCATGAAGGATAAGGAGGAGGCAGGCAATGGCTGAAAAACCGACACAGAAAATGTCACAGAGAGAGCGGATGCTGGCGGGACTTTTGTACAACGCAGCAGATCGGGAGCTCTGTGAGGCCCGCATCCGGGCAAAGCATCTGACATACCTTTACAATACATGTGATCCTGCGGACATGGAGAAGCGGGCCGCTATCATGAAGGAGATTATCGGTGAGCAGGCGGAGCACACGTGGATCGAGGCGCCCTTTTACTGTGACTATGGGACGAACATAGAGTTTGGAGATAACTTTTATTCGAATGTGCACTTTACCGTGTTGGACTGTGCGAAGGTGACCTTTGGGCATGATGTGATGATAGGCCCCAACGTGGATATCTACACAGCCGGGCATCCGGTGCACCCCGAGACCCGCTGTACAGAGTGGGAGTACGCCATGGAGGTGAAGATCGGAGACCGGGTGTGGATCGGCGGCAGAAGCGTGATCAATCCCGGAGTGACCATTGGGAATGACTGCGTCATCGCATCCGGCAGCGTGGTCACAAAGGACGTGCCGGACGGCGTGATCGTAGGAGGAAACCCGGCAAAGGTGATCCGCTGTATCACGGAGGAGGACAAAAAGTATTATTTCAAGAAGCTTCCCTACGACAGGGGGCTATAGACAAAAAAGCTGTGCGATGAGATTGCCCGGTGGGCGGAGGACGACTTCCGCTCCATGAACGGGCAGATCGAGTATCTCCTGACAGAGTGCGTGAAGCACAGAAAGGGGAAAAAGGATTTATAAAATCTTAAGATTTTGCAAGGAAAACATTAAAGTCTTCCTGCTATCATGAAGGTACCATTTCTTACAGGAGGTGGTACCTTTCCCATTTGTTTTATTTATGGGAGGGCAGGAAGGAGAGAAACAGATGAACGAGAGGATTTTAGTGGCAGACGACGAACCGGATATCGCGGATCTCGTCTGCCTTTATCTTCAGAACGAAAACTATGAGACAAGAGTGTGCTATTCCGGCCAGGAGGCGCTGGAGGAAATACGCCGGGAGAAGCCGGACCTTGCCATCCTGGACATCATGATGCCGGGGGTGAGCGGCCTTACGGTCTGCCGGGAGATACGAAAAAAAGACACCTATCCGGTTATTTTCCTGACGGCAAAAGGGGAGGAGATCGACAAGATCAACGGCCTGGCTCTGGGGGCGGACGACTACATCACAAAGCCCTTCCGCCCTCTGGAGATGGTGGCCCGGGTGAAGGCCCAGCTGCGGCGCTGCAAGAAGTACAACTGTCCCGGCCAGGAGGAGGATCTGCTTGTGCGGGGAGGCCTCACCTTGAATGTGAGAACCCATCAGTGCACCCTTGGGGGAAAGGACCTAAAGCTGACTCCCACAGAGTTTTCCGTACTGGAGATCCTGTGCCGGAAGAGAGGCAGCGTGGTCAGCTCCGAGGAGCTGTTCCACGCCATATGGAAGGACGAGTACTACAGTCGGAAAAATAACACTATCACCGTGCATATTCGGCATCTGCGGGAGAAGATGGGGGACTCCATCGACCATCCGAGATACATTAAGACAGTCTGGGGGTGTGGTTACAAAATTGAAGAACAGTAAAAAGTACTGGAAGGCAGCGGGCGGGGTCCTGGCAGCTCTGCTGGCGCTCTATTTTCTGTTTGATTTTGTGGATTATGTCTGCAACGGCGTGTTTGTAGAGTGGTTTACGAGGAATTTTGTCACCTCGGTGCCGGCCTGGTATGATCCCCAGACAGGGAACACGGTTATGAGAGATGAGATTTTCTGGCCTTCCCTGAAAAATTTTATCTTCTGGAGCATGGCCGTGGTGGCGGCCGCTGTCATCCTCCTTGTCTTTGTTTTTACAGAGAGAAATACGGCAAAAATCCGGCAGGAGGCCAGGGAGAGTATGGACAGCATGAAGGAAGAGCAGAAGAGGCAGGCCCAGGTCATCGAGGACGAGATGCGGCGAAAGGATGATCTGATCGCTTACCTGGCCCACGACCTGAAGACGCCCCTCACCTCAGTCATCGGATATCTGAGCCTTCTTGACGAGGCGCCGGACATGCCGGGAGAGCAGCGGGGAAAATACCTGCACACGGCCCTCTCCAAGGCGGAGCGTCTGGAGGGGCTGATCAATGAATTTTTTGACATCACCCGGTACAATCTCCAGAAAATGCCTCTGGAAAAACGGCGGGTCAATCTGTGCGCCCTCCTTGTGCAGGTGACAGAGGAGCTCTACCCTGCCCTTGAAAAGCACGGAAACGAAGTGGAAAATGAGGTGGATGAGGAGGAGTATATTTACGCTGACCCGGAGAAGATGGCCCGGGTCTTTAACAATCTGCTGAAGAACGGGGCGGCTTACAGCGACCGGGATACCCCCATTAAGATATGGACCCAGCGAACAGGGGAGGAGATCGCTATTATTTTTGAAAATACAGGGGTCACCATACCCGGGGAAAAGCTGGAGATGATCTTTGACAAATTCTTCCGCCTGGACGATGCACGGGGTGCCCAGACAGGGGGATCCGGCCTGGGGCTTGCCATTGCGAAGGAGATCGTCAGCCAGCACGGCGGCAGCATCGCCGCCTACAGTGAGGAGAGGATTACCAGGTTCGAGGTGCGCCTGCCGGCCTGGTGTTAGGCGCAGCTGCCGGGCAAATCCTTTCAGATACTCACAAAGTCTTAATCTTTTCTTAGCAATCAAACAATTTCATATTAAAGTTCCACTCTCCCTCCTCTGGTAGATTAAGAGCCAGAAGAAGGGAGAGAACGCTATGGATAGAAGAAAGAAAAAGCTGCGAAGACGCAGGAGAAACCGGCTCACCGCTGTCTTGCTGGTGCTGATGCTGTTTTTCATATGGCTTGGAGCGAGAAATTATATGAATATGGAGGGACTGGGACTTCCCGGATCCGGGGACGGAGGGAGGCTGTCCGCCTGTCTGGAGGATCTGTACAGTCCCTCGGCGGCTCTGGTGGATGCCGGAACCGGTGAGAAGCTGGGAGCCGCCGGCGGGAGCAGGCGGATCTATCCTGCATCCATGACTAAGATCATGACCGCCGTGGTGGCGCTGGAGCACATCTCCAGCCTGGATGAGACTATCACCATGCCGGGAGATTTCTACGGGCAGCTCTATGAGGAAAACGCCTCCATGGCCGGATTTGAGCCGGGTGAGGAGGTATCGTACCGGGAGCTTCTCTACGGAGCGCTCCTTCCCTCCGGGGCGGAGTGCTGCATGGCCTTTGCGGAGAAAATTGCGGGCAGCGAGAGCGGCTTTGCGGAGATGATGAATGAAAAGGCGCGGGAGCTGGGGATGAGGGACACCCATTTTACCAACTGCACCGGGCTCCACGACAGAAAGCATTACTCTACGGCGGAGGATATGGCCCGGCTTGTGGTGTATGCCCTGAAAAATGACACCTTCCGGCAGGCCTTTACCAGCAGATCCTACACCATGGCATCCACCGCCTTTCATCCCGGGGGATTTACCGTGACAAGCACTCTCTTTGCCAGCCTTTCAGATCCGTCCGTCACAGGGGGAGAGATACTGGGAGGAAAGACCGGGTACACGCAAGAAGCGGGCCTTTGTCTGGCCAGCCTGGCTGAGGTGAATGGAAAAGAGTATGTCCTTGTGACAGCCGGGGCGCCGGGAGATCACCAGAGTGAGCCCTACCACGTGCTGGACGCGGTGAAGGTGTACGGGCGGATCGGAGAAAACGCGGAGTAAAAAATGAATTTCAATCAGATTTAACAACCGGATTTAAATACAAATTTTCTATTGCAGTCCAAAATGAATTATGTTATTCTGAATATGTCAAGGCGGCGCATCTGCCGCCAGGCATACACATCAAGTGCACCGCAAAGTCAAGGCGGCGCATCTGGCTATTCGGAGCCTGATTTCCAGGCATGACCCGATTGTTGCACAACTGAACAGAGCAGGAAATGAGGGCCGTGCCTCCGGTATTCGGACCGGATATGCCAAAAAACAGACATGCCCCTTTTCTGCATGAGCTACCCAGGAAAGGAGAAGGCAAGTGACGAAGAAAAACGACAAGTTTATCATGCTTCCCACCGTGGACGTGTGCTTTAAGGGACTGATGTACAATCCCAAGGTGAGAAAGGGGCGCAGGTCAACATGGAGATGCAGGCGTACCCCTTCGGGCAGTGGGACGCCAGATCCCTGTTTTATCTGAGTAAAATGTACACAGATCAGATCGGGAGGGGCGATCCCTACACGAAGCTGAAAAAGTGTATCCATGTGAGCATACTGGACTTTATCCGCTTTGCGGATGACAGGAAATGCCACCGGACCATCAGCCTGTGCGATGAGCAGACAGGGGAAAAGTACACAGACCTTCTGGAGCTGCAGATCCTGGAGCTGAAGAAGCTGCCGGGGGATCTGCGGGAGGACGATGAGGTCATCCAGTGGATGCGCTTCCTGGCTGGGAAGGACCGGAAGGAGTTGGAGGATATGGCAAGTACAAGCGAATATATCGAGGAGGCCTACAGGGAACTGGAGAGGATGAGCGCGGACGAGAGGGCCAGGCTGGAGTACGAGGCCCGGCAGAAGGCCATTCGGGACCACGATGCCATCATGAGCAGCGCCTGGGAGACCGGCATGGAGAAAGGAATGGAGAAAGGTCTGCAGAAAGGCAGAGAGCAGGGCCGGCTGTCTATAGTCCGCCGGATGCTGGAGGGCGGCACCAGCCCGGAAGAGATCATGCGCCTCACCGGGGCCACGGAGGAGGAAGTGGAAAAGGCCCGGAACATGTAGGCCTGCCTGTGACGGGATGCGTGAAAAATGTGGAATAGAAATCTATATATAGAAAATCCAGAATAGAAATCTCCGGGAATTGTATTTTTCCGCCATCCATATTATAATAAATAAGATAAGCCCTGCCCGGGAAAGCGGAGCTGTGGAAACGGGCAGGGCGCAGACGAAAGAGGGAATGATCATGTACATAGCGGACCTTCATATACACTCCCGGTATTCCCGGGCTACCAGTAAGGACTGTACGCCGGAGCACCTGGATCTGTGGGCCAGGCGGAAGGGGATCCACATTGTGGGAACCGGAGATTTCACCCACCCGGCCTGGAGGGAGGAGCTGAAGGAAAAACTGAAGCCCGCGGAGGACGGGCTGTACGTGCTGAAAGACGAATACAGGATAGAGGATGAGACAGTGAGGGGCAGTATGACTCCTCGTTTTGTTGTTACGGGGGAAATCAGCTCCATCTACAAAAAGGGAGGGAGAGTGCGCAAGGTTCACAGCCTGATCCTTCTGCCCGGTCTGGAGGCGGCGGAGGAGATTGCGGGCAGGCTGGAAGAGATCGGAAATATCCATTCTGATGGCCGGCCTATCCTGGGGCTCTCCTGCCATGACCTGTTGGAGATCCTGCTCACCTCCTGCCCGGAGAGCATCTATGTGCCGGCTCATATCTGGACGCCCCACTTCTCCCTGTTCGGGGCTTTCTCCGGCTTTGACACGGTGGAGGAGTGCTTTGAGGATCTGACGCCCTACATTCACGCAGTGGAGACGGGACTCTCGTCAGACCCACCCATGAACTGGAGAGTGTCTGCCCTGGACAGATACCATCTCATCTCCAACTCAGATGCCCACTCCCCGGCTAAGCTGGGGCGGGAGGCCAACCTACTTGACATCGAGATGTCCTACGAGGGGCTGCGCAGGGCTATCCAGGATGGGACGGGGCTTCAGGGTACCATTGAGTTTTTCCCGGAGGAGGGGAAATACCATCTGGACGGGCACCGGAAATGCGGCCTGTGCCTGACGCCCTCTGAGACGGAAAAATATGGCGGCGTCTGCCCGGTGTGCGGTCGGAAGATTACCATCGGCGTCTCCCACCGGGTGGAGGAGCTGGCCGACCGGCCGGAGGATTATGTCAGGACTGACGGCGCTGCCTTTGAGAGCCTGGTGCCGCTGCCGGAGGTCATCGGCGCATCTCTGGGTCATTCTTCGGTCAGCCGCAAGGTCTTAAGAGAGTATGAGGAAATGCTGGGAAAGCTGGGGCCGGAGTTTGAGATCCTGCGGACGATCCCCCAGGAGGATATCCAGAAGGCGGCGGGCCACCGGATCGCCCAGGGCATCATGCGGCTCAGGCAGGGAAAGGTGGAGCGGATCCCGGGATTTGACGGGGAGTACGGGACAATCCGGCTTTTTACGGCGGACGAGCTTGAGAACACGGATGGGCAGATGGATTTCTTCAGCCTCATCGGCGTGGAGCCGGAAGCCCTCGAAAAGGGGCAGAGGGAGGCGCAGCCCGTCCTTTCAGAAAAGGAGCCGGTGAGCGCTTTGAAGGAGGAGCGGCAGGAGGCAGCTGCCGGCGGCGCTCCTTCCCTCAACCCGGAGCAGCGGGAGGCTGTGAGGAGGATCTGCCGGCATTTGGCGGTGGTTGCCGGGCCGGGCACCGGAAAGACAAAGACCCTGGTGTCCCGGATCCAGTATCTGCTGGAGCACAGGAAGGTAAAGCCCTCCGAGATCACCGCGGTTACCTTCACCAACCAGGCTGCCGGTGAGATGCGGGAGCGGCTGAAAAAGGAGATGGGAAGCCGGCGGGTCAGCGGTCTGCAGATCGGCACCTTCCACAGCATCTGTCTGCATTTTCTGCGGAAGGCGGGAGTGGAATTCTCCCTGGCAAGCGAGGCTCAGTGCCGGCAGATGGCCGGGGAGGCTGTGTCGGAGGCGGGGCTTTCCGTTGGTGCCGGAAAATTTCTGGAGAGCCTCTCGCGGAAACAGGCGGGCCTGTCCGTGTGTGAGGAGGAGCGCTTTCGGCAGGCGGAAGAGCTCTACAAAAAGAAGAAGCAGGAGATGAGGCTCCTTGATTTTGACGACCTGCTTCTGGAGACGCTGAGGCTGCTGGAGGGCGGCGCCCCTGCGGGAAAGCAGTTCACCTGTCTGCTTATCGATGAGTTTCAGGACATCGATCCCCTCCAGTACAGACTTGTGAGAGCCTGGGACCGGGATGCCAGAGAGCTCTTTGTCATCGGGGATCCGAACCAGTCTATCTACGGCTTCCGAGGGGCAGACGCCGGCTGCTTTGAGCGGCTGCGGGCGGATGTGGAGGCGGCCGGCGGGGAGTTCTGTCTGGTGGAGCTTAGGGAGAACTACCGCTCCACGCCCCAGATCCTGGAGGCAGCCCGCAGGATGCAGGGCTGTGAGCCTCTGCATCCCAACTGCCCGGAGGGAGCGCCTGTGCGTCTTCTGAGAGCGGGAAGCGAGCTGGGGGAGGCCATTTTCATCGCCAAGGAGATCGGGCGTATGGCCGGAGGCATCGGCATGCTGGAGGCTCAGGAGCTGTCCGGCAGCAAAGAGAGACAGACAAGGTCCTTTGATGAGATCGCTGTCCTTGCCAGGACCCACCGGCAGGCGGATCTGGTGGAAATGTGCCTGCGAAAAGAGGGGATCCCCTATATCGTGGCCGGCAGGGAGGGATTTCTGGAGGATGACAAGGTGCAGGGAAGCATCTGCTTCTTTCAGTATCTGGAAAATCCGGAGAACGAGTCTGCGGCGCAGATGGCGGCGGAGCTTCTCCTGGGACTTTCCTGGAACCAGCTGACAGAGGAGATGATCCGTGCCATGGCGGAGAAATACCGCCCTCTCTTTGAAAAGAAGAAGCCGGGGAAATTCCTGGAGATGTGGATGGAGGAACAGGGCCTTCAGAAGGAGGACGCTGTGAAGAAGCTGGCAGCCATGACCGTCTTCTACAAGACCATGCCGGACTTTTTGCGGGATCTTGTGCTGGGCGTGGAGAGCGACCTGAAGCGATGCGGCGGGAAAAATTACACGTCAGGGGCTGTTACCCTGATGACCCTCCACGGTTCCAAGGGCCTGGAGTTCCCGGCAGTGTTCATTTACGGCGCCAGAGAGGGGAATATCCCTCTGGAAAATGAGAAGCGTCCGTCGGATGAAGAAGAGGAGCGAAGACTTCTCTACGTGGGCATGACCCGGGCAAAGGAGGAGCTGATCCTCACCTGCTCCGGGGAGGAGTCCAGGTTCCTGGCAGAGCTGCCTGAGACAGTTCTCAAACGGGAGAAGGAGATCCCGGTAAAAAAGGAGGAGACCTGCCATCAGATGAGCCTCTTTGAGCTGGGAAATTAAGGAATAAAGGCAGCAGCCGGACAGAACAGAAGGAAGAAACAGGAGGATGAGTGGATGAGGAGAAATGTAAGACTGAAGGATATCTCTGACGGAAAGCTCTACACGGCGCAGGACATGGTGCGGGCGGACTGCCGGGGATGCCAGGGATGCTCTGCCTGCTGTCAAGGCATGGGAAGCTCCATCCTGCTGGATCCGCGGGATATCTGGCTTTTGACAAAGGGAACCGGGAAGGACTTTGAGGGACTTCTGGCAGAGCATGCAGAGCTTGTCCTGTCGGACGGGATTGTCCTGCCCTGTCTTCGGATGGCGGGAAAGGAGGAGACCTGCACCTTTCTGGACCGGGAGGGACGGTGCTCCATCCACCCCTTCAGGCCGGGGATCTGCCGGATGTTTCCCCTGGGGCGGTACTATGAGGAGACGGGATTTCGCTATTTCCTCCAGGTGCACGAGTGCCCCAAGAAGGATCGGACCAAGGTCAGGGTCAGGAGCTGGCTGGACATTCCGGATCTCAAGAGATATGAGACCTATATCTTTGACTGGCACAGCTTTTTGAAAGTCTGTGAGAGGGAGTCAGAGGGGCTGGACGGGGACAGCCTGAAAATACTGCAGATGTATCTGCTTCGCGCATTTTATCAGACGCCCTGGGACGGGGAGGACTTCTATGGGGAGTTCTACAGACGCCTGGCGCAGGTAAAGGAGAAGCTTGGTTTATGATAGAAAGATTTGAAGAGCTGAAGGAATTTCTGCCGGGGCTTCAAAGGGACATGCCGGAGAGCTACGGGAAGCTGGCGGAGATCTTTCAGTTTCATGTGTTTGAACTGCACCTGGGAGAAGACAGGGGCAGGAAGGTGGATTACTATATCCCCTACATGATGAACGATGCCCTGGAGTGCTATCTGGTGCTGAGGGATGCCTGGATGACCGGAGATTATCTGGATCTGGATCAGGAGGAGTACCCTATACAGGGGCAGCTTGCCTGGAGGGATGACCGGTCGGCTCTCATCGTAAAGCAGGGCAGGGAGAATGTATTTACCATCTGGTTTTCTGAGCTGACAGAGGTGTTCCAGTGCTATCAGTATCACCGGATCGGCCACTTCTGGGTAAAGGGGCAGGAGCAGTGGAGACAGCTCGTCTATATGGCGGGGACGGTCTACGAGAAGTACCAGTATCTGGGCGACGCGGCCTGCAATGAGGGCGAGAAGAAATTCATGCGTCTCATCGAATTCCCGCCCTTCCGCTACTGGTCCCCCATAGACGAGCCATTGGACGACCGGTATCCCTCCACCCGGGAGGGAGCCCTGTGCATGCGGGGGCTGGCGCTGGAGGCGGGGGATAAGAGCTACGCCAGGCTGGCCGGCCTGTATGCCAGGTTCCCCTTCGGATTTTTAAAGAAAAAGCTGGCAAGGAAGCTGTGTGACCCGGCAAGGCAGAGACTGTACGAGACGATCTACGGGAAGGTGAGGGCCGCTTCCCTGAAATATCCGAAGAGAGTCTACGGGGAGGCCCTGGACGGGGAGATCCTGAGGGCGAGAAAGCGTGTTCACCAGAGACTGCACCGGGCCGGATTTTGCGGGAAGTATCCCGTCTATACGAGGGGAAACGTGGAAGTGGTGGCCGCGGAGGAGCATCCCTTTACCACCATGGAGGCGGAGGATTTCACCTTCCGCATCCGGTTCATGGTCTCCCGGTGCAAAAAAGAGAAGGATATGGGAAGAAACTGCGGCTTTTTCAAGGGCAGAGGACGTGAGGGCCGGATTGAGGATGATCTGGACATGCTCATGGGAGAGCTGGAAAAATAAGACTAACTATTAAAGAAAGTCAAGTAAAAAAGTGGCAACGACTTTTCGTTGCAATCAGTACCTTGAAAACTGTATGACAATAA